>CALBDU010000037.1 GCA_937927335.1 uncultured Clostridium sp. | reverse complement strand
CATAATAAATTTTTATCATAGAAATCTAATTTACAGAGAAAGTTTCACACGCTCTTTGAAAATCGAAAAATTGGATTTTAACGATTAAACTTCAACCCCTTTAATACCAAATGTACATGCCATAAAGGGTAGCTTTAATTTCTGATAAACATGTATATTATCTTTAACCTTTAATTCCTTTGAGAGAAACACCTTGATTCCTTGGTACTCGTAAACATTATAACAACTCTTGTCAACTTCGCTTTCATGTAAAGCCTTAATACTATAACTCTTCACGAGAGTTCTTGTACACGCACCTCAATCACATTCAATTGTATTAGTGATAATACTTACAACAAAAGCAAAATTTCTAGTTTTTACATAGTTTAAAGCCTTATCATTAATTGTTAGCATATTTTCTCCCCCTTAAATCTAAATATTTCATGGCATATTTATTTAACTTCCAGATTTAATTTTGTTACTATGTGTCATACCTTTAATGAAAACACTTCATCATAAACACTTATGTCTATTCATGAAAACATTATAATATTTCTCTGACTAAATTCCTATTTTCCTATTGCAAAGAGATTCACTTTAAGGGATTTAAAAACTTTACCCTCTATTACTTTTCGATAAATATAATTACTGGAAAATGCTATGATGAATCCAGCTATTACATCTGAAGGATAGTGATGTCCTACGTACACTCTAGAAATTCCAACCAAAATCGAAATTAAAATTAATGAATATCCAAACTTTTTAACTCTGTTACGTATCCCTAAGGCAATAGTCATTACACCTATAGCATGGCTACTTGGAAATGATGAGCTTGTACTATGGGGGTATAATAGATTTACTTTATTGCCGACAAATGGCCTGGGAACATAGTAAACTAAGCCAATAATATAGCTAATTGAAATATTAATTAGAAGCAATATAAATATAGATATGGCCATATATTTAACTTTTCTATTATTTTTGATAACGCCATATATAAAATATAAAAAGATTATTAGCCCATATATGTATGTAATATATTTAGATGAAAACATCATAATTTTATCTAAAAAAATATTTTTATACGCTAGTCCATTTATTAATCTAAACAAAAATAAATTCATGTATTTTATCCTCCAAGTTATAGTGTTAAAAAATATAATCTGTGGAAAGATATCACAGATTATATTTTTGTAACCACCTTTATCATTTGTTTCTTTTATAAGTCTTTTGTATTCATTACTCTCATTGCATTAAGAATTGCAAGAATAGCAACTCCCATATCTCCAAAGACTGCTTCCCACATTGTAGCTACTCCCAATGCCCCTAATACTAGAAATACAAGTTTAATACCTAATGCAAATACAATGTTTTGATATACGATACCTTTTGTTCTTTTTGCAATTTTTATGGCAGATGCTATCTTAGATGGCTCATCAGTCATTATTACGATATCCGCAGCCTCAATCGCTGCATCGGAACCCAGACCACCCATAGCCATTCCGATGTCGGCTCTTGCAAGTACCGGTGCATCGTTGATACCATCGCCAACAAATACAAGATTTCCTTTGGCTGATTTTTCACCTTCCAGTAATTCTAGCTTATCAACCTTGTCGGTAGGAAGCAATTCTGAATATACTTCATCTAAGCCTAACTGTTTTCCGATTTTGTCGCCTACAGCCTTTAAATCACCAGTAAGCATTACAGTTTTTTTAACACCCAGTGATTTTAGCTCTTTAATCGCATGTGCTGAATCTTCCTTCACTTCATCTGAAATTACAATATTACCAGCATATTTCTTATCTATTGCTACATGCACTATAGTCCCTGACGTCTCAACATCTTTATATTTTATATCTTCTTTAATCATTAATCTGGTATTACCAGCGAGAACTTCTCTGCCATTGACATTCACTTTAATACCATGCCCTGCTATTTCTTCATAGTTTTCAACTTTATTCTTATCTATTTCTGTATTGTAAGCACTTATAATTGAAAGTGCAATCGGATGATTTGAATAACTTTCTGCATAAGCTGCATGTTCTATTAGTTCTTCACTTGTATAGCCATTTTGAGGATTTGTTTCTGTTACTTTAAATACACCTTTTGTTAAAGTACCTGTCTTATCAAAGACAACTGCTTCAACATTGTTTAAAGCTTCAAGATAGTTGCTGCCTTTTACCAAGATACCCTTCTTTGAAGCTCCTCCAATACCACCGAAGAATCCTAAAGGTATTGATATTACTAATGCACATGGGCAAGACACAACTAAGAACACTAAAGCCCTATAAATCCAGTCAGAGAAGGTTGCTCCTTGAATTACCAACGGAGGTATAACTGCAAGTGCTAAGGCTCCAAATACTACAACTGGAGTATAATATCTTGCAAATTTTGTTATAAAGTTTTCAGTTGGAGCTTTTCTACTGCTGGCATTTTGAACTAAATCCAGAATCTTGGATACAGTAGATTCCCCGAATTCTTTTGTTACCTCAACTGTTAGGACACCATTCTTATTGATAAATCCACTTAAAGCATCTTTTCCTGGCTCTAATTCCCTTGGAATAGATTCACCTGTTAATGCAGATGTATCAACCATAGAAGTTCCTTCTATTACCTTACCATCTAATGGAACTTTTTCCCCTGGTTTTACAATGATAATATCACCAATATTTACATCTTCTGGAGATACCTTTTTAAGCTCTTCGCCAACCTTTAAATTTGCGTAATCAGGTCTTATGTCCATTAATGAACTGATAGATTTTCTAGAATGATTCACAGCCATATCCTGGAACAACTCACCAACTAAATAAAATAGCATAACTGCTACACCTTCTGGATACTCTCCCACAAAGAAAGCACCAATAGTAGCAATACTCATAAGGAAATGCTCACTAAACACCTGGCCTCTAGCAATACCTTTTACTGCTCGCAAAACAACATTTCCGCCAACTATAATATAGCTTATTAAATATAAAGTTAGTTCCAGCCAATTCTGAAAGCTGAAAATCATACCTACTGCAAATATGGCTCCACCAATCACAAGTCTTGCTATTTCCTTCTTGTGATTATTTTCGTCTTCGTCGTTATCATTTTCTTTTGTCTTATCCTTGAAGGTTTCTTCTTCAAAAACAACCTTAACATCGGGCTCTATTTTTTTTACGATAGCTTCTATCTTTTCGCTTAACTTGGAAATACTAATACTACCATCAGTTTCCACAGTAAGTTTTTTTGATACAAAATCAATTGAAGCGTCCTTAATCCCTTCCAGGGATTTTATACCAGCCTCCATTTTGCTGGCACAGTTTGCTCAGCCAAGTCCTTCAAGCGTTATTATACTTTTATTACCCTTATTTCTATCCGTATCAACTATCTTAACATGAGGCTCAATCCTTTTAACTATACCTGTAACTTCTTCGAGAATCCTATTCAATTCCTGCTTATCAACAACTTCCATTGTCAATTTTCTTGATACAAAATCAATTGAAACATCCTTAATCCCTTCCAGGGATTTTATGCCAGACTCCATTTTGCTGGCACAGTTTGCTCAGCCAAGACCATCAAGTATTAATACTTTTTTATTTTCAGACTTCATGATACTTTACCTCCTATATTTCTCCAGCTAATTTCCCATCAACATGTTCTAAGCATTGATTAAAAATTGGTTTAATATGTTCATCATCTAATGAATAGTATGTAATTTTCCCATCTCTTCTATATTCAATTAATTTTGATTGTCTCAATACTTTTAGATGATGCGATATCGCAGGTTGACTCATACCAAGCACAGCACAAATGTCACATACGCACATTTCAGACAACATTAATGCGTTAATTATTTTTAATCTGGTTGGGTCATTTAATACCTTAAAAAACTCTGCCATATTACATATTGAAGTATCGTCAGTTATATTTTCTTTAGCCATATAAACTACATCCTCATGAATAATATTGCAACTGCAAACTTCAATATTTTCCTTATCACATTTCATAATTGTTTTTCCTCCCCAACTATAACATATAAATATATAAGCATGTATTTATATGTTATAGTATACTCTATATGTTTCTAATAATCAATAATACCTTTAAAAAATTGCTGTGTTTAAGAATAGTGATGATACAAAATGAAATATTGAAAGAACCTATTTTTAATGAGTTCCTTTTACGTCAAATATTAATGATACGCACCAAAGATATTTTTTTTAGAAATTGCTTGCCAAATTTTTAATTTCATAGTAAACTCCTTCGTTTTTTCCTTAGTTTATCTTTGTATTTCGTCTTTATACATATAATGCAAATGTTCATTAGGTTGCCAAAGTACGTAATTTTTCAAAGGCTTCGACAATAAATCTTTTTTCATAGACTCAATATTTTTATTAGCTTACATAATTTCGGATTCACTTTGCGGTAACCAAGGATTTCAATTCTTACGTTCATGTTTAATTTATTATCTTCGTTGCACCGCCTTTATGCCATCATCTATCGTTATGGCTTTATCAAATATCCATATGCCTTTAGATAAGAGTTTGGTGCATATGTGCTGATATATTAAATTAATTTAAATAAATTGTTTCCTACATGTATTTAATTGAAACGCCCTTAATTCCCCATACAGATCCTATAATAGGAAGTTTGTATCTTCTGTAAATCA
>CALBDU010000036.1 GCA_937927335.1 uncultured Clostridium sp. | reverse complement strand
AAACATGTAAGTCGTTCCGCGATAGCTCAACGGTGGAGCACTCGGCTGTTAACCGATAGGTTGAAGGTTCGAATCCTTTTCGCGGAGCCATTTTATTTTTTTGTATATATTGTTGACAATTGCAGAAAATATGATATCATATATTTAAATTAAATAAGTCACTATGATGGAGAAGAGTAATAATAAGTTTTTTAAGAGAGGCTGCGGATGGTGGAAGCAGCTAAGGATTTATTGTGAAAGGAGCTTCTGAGTGAAAAGTTGAGAGATGGGCTTGTGCCAAGAAGGGTGGAACCGCGGAATATAATTTCGTCCCTTTTATGGTATAGGTTTTTTTATTTACAATTAAATAGTTGCGATGATAAAGAACAGTAATAGTAAATTTTTTTAAGAGAGGCTGCGTGTGGTGAAAGCAGCTAAGAGTTTATTATGAAGGGAGCTTTTGAGTGAAGTGTTGAAAGATGGGCTTATGCCAAGAAGGGTGGAACCGCGGAATGTAATTTCGTCCCTTTTATGGTATAGGCCTTTTATTATAAAAATAATAATATAGGAGGTAATTATTATGACAGTAGAAAAGACTATGGATAAAGTTGTAGCATTAGCAAAAAACAGAGGATTTGTTTACCCTGGCTCAGAAATATATGGTGGCCTTGCAAACTCCTGGGACTATGGTCCTTTAGGTGTAGAGTTCAAAAACAATGTTAAAAAGGCCTGGTGGAAGAAATTCATCCATGAAAGCAAATATAATGTAGGTATTGATTGTGCAATACTTATGAACAGGGAAGTATGGGTGGCATCAGGTCATGTAGGAAACTTTTCAGATCCGCTGATGGACTGCAGGGAATGCAAAGGCAGGATAAGGGCAGATAAGCTTGTGGAAGAACATCTTACTGCATCTGGTGTTGAAAAGGCAAGTGCAGATGGCTGGAGCAACGAAAAGCTTAAAAAATATATAGATGACAACGATATTGTTTGTCCAAACTGCGGAAAGAAGAACTTTACTGATATTAGAAAGTTCAACCTTATGTTTAAAACTTACCAGGGTGTAACAGAGGATAGCACTGCAGAACTATTCTTAAGACCTGAAACAGCTCAGGGTATATTTGTTAACTTTAAAAATGTTCAAAGAACTACAAGAAAAAAACTTCCATTCGGTATAGGACAAATCGGTAAGGCATTCAGAAATGAGATAACCCCAGGTAACTTTACATTCAGAACCAGGGAGTTTGAACAAATGGAACTTGAATTCTTCTGCAAGCCAGGTACCGATCTTGAATGGCACAGCTACTGGAAGGAATACTGCTGGAGCTTCCTGCTTAACTTAGGTATAAATGAAAAGAGTATTAGGTTTAGAGATCATCAGAAGGAAGAATTATCACACTACAGCAGTGCCACATCAGACATTGAGTATTTGTTCCCGTTTGGATGGGGCGAGCTTTGGGGCATAGCAGACAGAACAAACTTTGATGTTAAGCAGCACCATGAACATTCAGGAAAGGATTTAACCTACCTGGATCCTGAGACTAATGAAAGATTCATACCATTTTGCATCGAGCCGTCATTGGGAGCAGACAGGGCAGCTTTGGCATTCCTGGTTGATGCATATGATGAAGAACAGCTTGAGGATGGTGATTCAAGGACAGTATTAAGATTCCATCCTGCATTAGCACCATTTAAAGCTGCAGTACTGCCTCTTAGCAAAAAACTTTCAGATAAGGCTGAAGAAGTATACGATAAGCTTAGAAAGGATTTCAATGTAGATTATGATGAAGCAGGCAGTATAGGAAAGAGATACAGGAGAGAAGACGAAATAGGAACTCCATACTGCATAACTGTAGATTTTGATACTTTGGAAGATGACACTGTTACCATACGTGACAGAGATACTATGGAGCAATTTAGAATCAAAATTGAAGAACTTAAAGCATTTTTAGACGAAAAAATTGAGTTTTAAATAGCATTTCTGAGTGCAGGCGGAATTTATATGCTTGCACTCAATTTTCAATTATTATAATATAAAAAATGGATATAATTATAATAAAATCAATTTGGGGGCAATTTTATGAAAAGAGATTTCAGTGAATTTAAGCACTTTATCAGAGGTAAGAAGACAGCCGTTGTAGGTTTGGGAGTAAGCAATATGCCTTTGATAGATTTTCTAATTAATCTTGGTGCTGATGTCAGCGGTTTTGACAAAAAAAGCGAAGATAAGTTTTGTGAAACCGCAGCTGAGTTAAAAAGAAAAGGTGTTAAACTTGTGCTGGGCGATAACTATCTTGATAATTTGGTGGGCTATGATGTTATATTTAAAACACCTTCCATGAGAATTGACTGTGAAGCATTGCAAAAAGCAGCTAAAGAAGGCGCCTATATAACATCAGAGATGGAGGAGTTCGTAAGATACTGCCCTGCCAAAGTATTTGGGATCACAGGCAGTGATGGAAAAACTACCACCACCACTTTAATTTATAATATGCTGGTAAATGAAGGTTATACAACCTGGGTAGGAGGAAATATAGGGACCCCGCTTTTTACAAAAATCGAAGAAATGGAAAGCTCCCATATGGTTGTGCTTGAGCTTTCAAGCTTTCAACTAATGACAATGAATGTTTCTCCAGAGGTAGCAATCATTACGAATTTAACTCCAAATCATTTAGATATGCATAAGAGTATGGATGAATATATAAATGCTAAGGAGAATATTTATAGATACCAGGATGAAGATGGTGTTTTGGTATTAAACAAGGATAATGAAATAACAAATTCCATGGTGAAAAAAGCTAACGGCAGAGTGCTCCAGTTCAGTACAAAAGAAAAAATAACCAAGGGAGCTTATTATGATGACGGCATATTATATTTAAACGGGCAGGAAGTGTGCAGAAAAAGTGAAATTAAAATCAAAGGTATGCACAATGTGGAAAACTATTTAGCTGCCTTCTGTGGATTATTTGAGGATGTTAAAATTGAAAATATGAAAAAAGTAGCAGCAACCTTTGCAGGTGTGGAGCACAGGTGCGAGTTCGTCCGAATGCTGGATGGTGTTGAATATTATAATGATTCCATAGCATCAAGCCCCACTAGAACCCTAGCAGGCCTTGCAGCTTTTGAGAAACCTGTTATTCTCATAGCAGGAGGTTATGATAAAAAAATCCCTTTTGAACCCTTGGCTGAAAATGGATTAAAATATATTAAAACTTTGATACTTGTAGGAGCCACTAAGTTCAAAATAAAAGAAGCTTTTGAAAATGAATTTGCAAAGACAGGAAATTCAATTCCGATTTATATGGCAGATTCCTTTGAAGAAGCTGTATTGAAGGCTAGAGAAAACGCACAACCCGGCGACATCGTAACATTGTCACCCGCTTGTGCAAGCTTTGATTTATTCCCTAATTTTGAAAAGAGGGGTAATGTCTTTAAGGATATTGTAAATAAGCTGTAGTTACAGCAATCAGGCATGGATAATGCCTGTTTTTTTATGTCTAAATATAATTAACCTATCCTGGTGTATCAATATATAAAAACGTGAGGAAAAATTAGAATTATAAAGAATAATAAGGTTAATTTAATGAAAAGGATTTTAATTATTACAAGCGTGTCTAATTCTGTGGTACAATAATTTTCGTTGTTCCGGTGTATAAAACCACTGAATAACATCAGGGAAAAAAGTTGTTGACAGAGTTTTAGATAAGTGATATTATATAAAAGCTGTCAGAAAACAGCAC
>CALBDU010000035.1 GCA_937927335.1 uncultured Clostridium sp. | reverse complement strand
AAGAAAAGGTATATGCAGGAGGAGACGCTGTAACAGGAGCCGCCACTGTAATACTTGCTATGGGTGCAGGTAAAAAGGCTGCCAAAGCTATTGATGAAATGCTTAATGCATAGATATTTATTGTATGGCAGGTATCTGCTATACTAAATGTAATATTTCACATATAATTTAGACCCAATGTATGATGGAGGTATCCGATGGAGAACAAAATCAAGGTTTGGACAAGACAAGATGAAAGCATTCTTGATATATTGGACCGGGATGGAAGATATATAGTAAAGAAAGAATATATTGAACAGAAAATGGAGGATTGTGCTAAGTTCTATCTTGAAGTATATACATGGTATACTGGAAAAGCCAGGGATATAGTTCCTAAACCATCTGATGTACAGTATCCGGTGTGGGTTTCTGTAAGCGATGACTTTATGCTTCAGCATGTTCCTGGAACTGTTATACTTGAGCTTTGCATTGACAGGGATTTAGTTATTGTAATGGACACTGAAAAGTGGGATAGGATAGTTAATTACTGGTATGTGCCTTTAAATAAAGAGGATGAAGAGAACTATGACAAAAAGCTTAAAAATTATGGAATAGCCAATAGCTCCAAAATATTTATGACCAGTTTTTATCCACATTTCAAAACGGAAATCCTTAAAAGCTGGGATAGGCTTTTTGATAATTCATACACTTTATCAGACTTACGACAGGGAACAATCTGGGAGGTGAAAAAGGAATGGGTGCAGAAGGTGGTAAGATAAGACTTTATACATCACAAAGCCATGAAGTTGTTAATCTCTTAAAGGAACAGAAGGTAATCCATGTTAAAAGGGAATATATTATCAAGAAATATGAAGAGGTGTCTCATGTGTTTCTTGAAGGCTATGACTGGTTTGTGAATAAAGCTCCCTCTATAGTAGAAAAGCCTCAGGGTGCCGGTTATCCCTATTGGGCCTTTACAGATCCTGAGTATACAAGCTGGACCCCGGAGTGCGCTATGCTTACTTTAGAGGTTCCTGTTGAGGAAGCTGTGTTTTTCAGAGTAGAGGACTGGTACAAAATATTAAACCTAAGCTACCTTCCTAGGGATGAAAAAGATGGTCAAAGCTTTGACAGGCTGCTGGATAATTACGGTATAAAAAACAAAATGGAAATATTCACCAAACCATTTTACCCTGATTTAAAGCAGAAAATTAAAAAAAGCTGGGACAATTTATTCCAATACCATAATGAAGTGAAGGATGGAACCAAGGAAAGATTCCATATTCAGGCAGGCTTATGGGAGCTTAAATTAGATTGGGTTATTGATTTTAATAATTAAATATAGTATATTTTTATATACAATTATAATTAAAATAAAAATCTAATTATAGTTGTATATTTTTTTATATTATTTTTGTAATAATTATTAAGTTTTTGTTAATTAAAACGATATATAATGTATTATAGTGATACGTTCTTTGAATATTGAATATTTAAATTTATAAATTAGTCGAATGCTGTTATTTCATAGTACACATTGGAAATGATTTTAATTACATATAAGGGGGTAACATATTTGAACAGAAATTCAATAAAAGGAAAAATTACAATGCTGGCTGTGGTTATATCGACCATATGCCTTATTATGTCATCTGCTATAGCATTTTTCAGCGCCAAGCAGAATCTAACTGAAGAAAATCTGGCAAACATCCAGTCACAATCAGATACTTATGCAGCTACTTTTAATGGATGGCTGGAGATGGAGGGCAAGCTGATAAACCAGATGGCCAGCGAAATTGAAACGGAAAAAATAAACAATCAGGCAGCACTGGTGCCTTATTTCGATCAGATGATAAAGAACAACCCTGAATTTGCTGCCCTTTATGTAGGGTTTAATGACAAAAGGTTCATTGCAAATTCCACTACAACTGTATCTGCAGGTTTTGACTGTACCTCCAGAGGCTGGTATAAAACTGCCATAAAAGATGACAAGCTTTTGTACACTGCGCCATATGTGGATGCATTTACAGGTAAGATGGTAGTTACAATCTGTAAGCCAATAAAGGTTAATGGAACAATTGTAGGTGTAGCAGGGTCTGATATACTGCTGGATTATATTACAGAGCTTACTAAAAAAGCTAAGGCAGGGGAAAATTCCTATGGTTTCCTGGTGGATGGTGATAAAAACTTTATTATCCACAACAACAAGGAATTCCAGCCTACAGATAAAAACACACCAAACCTTGCAAAGGTGCTGGATGGAAGGTACAATTCAGTAGCTGAACAGCTTGGTAAAAGTGATAAGAGCGTAACTTCAGTTAAGGATTACGATAATGTAGATAAATACTATGTAACATCAAAGATAACAGCTACTGGCTGGACTTTTGGCTTTGCAGAACCAAAAGCAAATATCAACAAACATATGAATGCACTGCTTATAAGGTTTGTTTTTTCAATAGTTGTCTCATCGGCAGTGATGATTGTACTGCTGATACTATTCCTGGATAAAACCTTCAAGCCTATCGGAGCAATGGCGAAAAAGCTTGAAAAGCTTGGTAAAGGCGACTTCAGCAAGGATGATTCCGAACTGGATGTAAACAGGAATGATGAAATTGGACTGCTTAATAAATCTATTATAAGCATGCAGGATGAAATAACAGGCCTGATTAAAGGGATAACCAACAATTCAGAGAACCTCAGCGCATCAGCGGAAGAGCTTTCAGCTACGGTGGAGGAACTTACATCAAAGGTTATAAGTATAAGTGATTCAGTAAACAGCATAGCCAACGGCATGCAGGATTCCAGCGCAGCTTCACAGCAGCTTACCGCATCAATAGAAGAAGTGGATTCAAGTATTAACGAGCTTTCACAAAAAGCCATGGAAGGCAGTGAAAATGCCAACGACGCAAAGGGAAGGGCAACTGTGGTTAAAAATGACAGCCAGGATGCTATTGATGGAACAAAGCGTATATATAATGAAAAACAAACAAAGATGCTTAAAGCTATCGAAGACGGAAAAGTAGTGGATAATATTAAGGTTATGGCGGATACTATAGCAAGTATATCAGAGCAGACCAATCTGCTGGCACTTAATGCAGCCATAGAGGCGGCAAGAGCTGGGGAACAAGGCAGAGGCTTTGCAGTGGTTGCTGAAGAAGTAAGAAAGCTTGCTGAGCAGTCCTCCCAGGCTGTAATTGGAATACAGGAAACAATTGTTAAGGTACAGGCTGCCTTCAAGAGCAGTATTGATACCGGAAGCGAAATTTTAGCCTTCATAGACAATGAAGTGGGTCAGTTGATAAATGCAATGTCTGAGGCTGGAAATAAATACTATAATGATTCTGATTTTGTAAGCAAAATGTCAGAGGAGATTGCTGCCATGTCAGAAGAAATTGCTGCTACTGTTGGACAGGTAAGCGGAGCTGTAACTAACATGTCACATACAGCACAGGAATCAAATGAACAATCTTATATGATCAAGGACAGCATGGAGGAAGCTACAAAGGCAATTGAGCAGGTGGCCCAGACAGCACAGAGCCAGGCTGAGCTTGCACAAAAACTTCACGAGATGGTACAACAGTTTAAAGTATAGTAAAATAATTAACGGGGGGTAAAATGCCCCCCGTTTAAATCCAAAGCGTACTATGAAATAATAACATTAAAACAGCAGCTTCAAGGATGATAAGGCAGTCATGACAATGACTGCCTTTCTAAATAAGTCCTCATTCAGGAGCTTAAGCACCTTGCTGCCGGTAAATGCTCTTAATGTAATTACAGGCAGCATTGTATTTGCTCTTGAATTGCTTTCACGGATATGATAGTGTAACTATGAAATGTATTTTTAGTGAGGTGAACTTGATTGAAAGCAGACTTCGATGCTCTGTCGAAATATCTTATAATCCTGGGTGCTTTGTTGTTATTGGACAGACATTTCAGGATTTTTGGTTTTATTGTGGTGATATATGCCATATGGCGGGGCTTTTCAAAAAATAAATATAAACGCCGGCAGGAGCTTATGGCCTTTGAAAGCATGCTCTATTCCGTGCGGCAAAGTTTTTACAGGCTTACGGCAAAGCTTAAAAGTACAAAAAATTATAAGGTTTTTACCTGCCCAAACTGCTCCCAGAAATTAAGGGTGCCTAGAAAAAAAGGTAACATTACCATTACCTGCAGCAAATGTGGTACAAGGTTTAAGGGAAAGTCATGATGGAAAACCAAATGCATTTATTTATTGTAAATCCAAAGGCAGAGAAGGGCAAAACCTTAAAAATACTTCCCAGGATTAAGGAACATTTTAAGGAAGCCGGAAATACATGTATCATTGAAATTACAAAATATCCGGGGCATGCCACTGAAATAGCAAGCCATTATACCAGCCTTGGAAACTATAGAATATATGCAGTAGGTGGAGACGGTACCTTAAATGAGGTTTTAAACGGCATGGCAGGTTCAGGAAGCAGCCTTGGGGTTATTCCCTGCGGCAGCGGTAATGATTTCATAAAAAGTCTGCACAAGCTGGATAAGGATATTGATATCCTGGGTGAAACCATCAATGGAGAGGTTCAGCTGCTGGATATTGGAAGGGTCCAGGACAGATATTTTCTAAATATAGCATCTGCAGGGATAGATGCTGAGGTGGCAAATAATGTCCGTAGATTTAAAAGGATGCCAATACTCCCAGGAGCCTTTGCATATCTGATGAGCGTAATTTTTACCATACTAAAATATAAGGCAGGGAACCTGGAAATATCAATAGACAACAGGGTTTTTAAAATGAATGCCGCCTTGCTGGCGGTGGCTAACGGAAAGTTTTACGGCGGAGGGTTCATGGTAGCTCCGGAAGCTGACTTAACGGACGGCACCTTTGACATATGCGCAGTATCAAGGATCAGCAGGCTTAGAATGCTGGTGCTTTTTCCAAAGCTTCTTAAGGGAACCCATGATGAAATCAGTGAAGTATCTTTTTTTCGTGGCAAAAGCATAAAAATCAACTCCAGCCGTGACATGGTGATAAATGTGGATGGCGAGCTTATAAAGAACAGCAGTATAAATTTTGAGATTATAGAAAAGGGCATTAAATTTATTGTTCCTTTTCAAAGAGGAAGGTAGCAGCATGTTAAAAATACTTTATTATATATATTTTGGAATATATTTATTTATTAAAACCATTATAGCAAAAGTTAAAACATTATTTCTAAAGAAAGAATCCCAAAAGGCTGTGGATGAGTATATATATCATACAGCTCAGGGCATGTGCAGGCATTTTATGAGGATATCTAATACCAGCTCCATTGTAAAGGGACTGGAAAACATACCGAAGGAACCCTGCATATTCATCTGCAACCATCAGGCAATTTTTGATGTTTTTCTTTTAATACCAAACATAGAGCAAATTGCAGCCTTTATAGCCAAGAAGGAGATTAAAAGCTATCCTCTTATAGGCTTTTGGATAACTGCTATGCATTCGGTCTATCTTGACAGAAGCAATGTGAGGGAAGGTATGAAGGCTATAAATGAGGGGGCGGAAAACATAAAAAGAGGTTACTCCATGATATTATTCCCTGAGGGCACCAGAAGCCTCAGCTCTGAAATGGGGGAATTCAAAAAGGGAAGCCTGAAGCTTGCCCTTAAAGCTAATGCGCCAATAGTACCTGTAACCATTGACGGAACCTATAAGGTACTGGAAACAGGAAACCAGGTCCGAGGCAACCAGCTTAAGCTCACTGTGCACAAGCCTATATACGTTGACCAATTGAGCGCCGGGGATAAAAAGGACCTTTCAGATATTGTATACAATATCATCAAAAACGGATTGGGGGTCTGACCCCATTCCAATTTATGGAATGGGGTCAGACCCCTTAAACTACTTTGTTATAATTTTCATCTATACCCACAGCTTTGTATTCCTTACACAGCAAAGCTCGTATATAACCACTATCCTTGCAGGTTGACTCTATATAGAACCCCTGACCGTAATAGAAACGAACAAGTGAAAACATTTTTGATGCAGTGTGCAGCGACATGCTGGTTACTCCAAGATCCTCCATGGCCTTGTCCACAGATGCCATCAACATTCTTCCAACACCTTTGCTCTGGAAATCCGTATTTACTCCAAAACGGCTGAGATAAGCTGTCTTATCCTCATTGACCTTGATTCGCACACTTCCAACCAGTTTTCCTTCATAAAATGCAGTGAAAACCTCTTTGGTTTTTATGTCATTAATTATGTCATCTATAGTTTCATTAAGAGCAGCAATATTTCCCGAAATACCTACCTGATCCTGATAATTTTTGAAAACTTCCTTTGTTATCTCGTGAATGTATGGCGCATCTTCAATTTTAGCTTTTCTTACAACGAATATATTTTCCATGTATCTACCCCCAATATATATATTAATATGAATAATTATACGATATACTTAATACTAATGCAATATATTTAAATAAAAAAAATTCGTAAATTTTCTGTGGTATAATTAAATAAGATAACAATATTTACGATTTGGAGGTGTCGATTTGAAAAAAATCCGCCAGGCAGTATTATTTTCCATACTATGCTTAATATTAATATTTTCTATTAATTCCACTGCAGCTGCAGAGGATGGACTTAAAATTACATCCTGGACCGTTGGTTCCGTTTTGAATAGAGATGGATCGCTGAGCATAACTGAAGATATAAGCTTTAAGTTCAGTTCAAAATATAACGGTGTTTTCAGGGAAATATACCTGAAGGATACTTCAGGAGTGGCTGATATAAGCGTGAGCCAGATCAATGGCGGCACAGAAACCTCTTTCAAAAGGGTTGAAGATGCAGCTAACGGTGATTCTGCAGTTTATCAGGTAATTAAAAACAATACCTATGATCAGGTTAAAATTTATTCTCCTTCTAATAATGAAGAAAAAACCTTCAGGCTCCGATACCGGGTTTTGAATGTGGCAGTTAAATACAGGGATACAGGAGAATTGTACTACAACTACATTGGAGCTGAAAACAAAACTAAAATAGAAAAGTTTGCTATAACACTGCAGCTTCCTGAGGCTGGCAGGGATATAAAGGCCTTTTGGCATGGACCTGAAGGAGGAATTTTGGAGCAGTCAGGTAATTTAATCAAAGCCAGGGCTTCAGCAGTTGATTCAGGGCAGCCGGCGGCAATAAGAACTGTTTTTCCTGCAGAATATGTGGGGCTGTCTTCGAGGTTTGTTGATACGGACGGATACAACAGAATTATTTCTGAGGAAAATACATATTCACACCAGCTTCAGCAGGATGCAGCCCAAAAAACTCAATTAAGGAAGCTGGCCGATTTCGGGGTAATTGTCTTAATCATATGTGCAGCAGCTGCATTTTTATTTGTTTCCATGAAACTAAGAAGAAAGGATAAATATAATCCTGATAATTTCTACGATATATTGCCAGAGGATTGCACACCTGCAGTTATGAAAAGACTTTATTCCAATTTTACCGGCACCGGGGATATACTGGCAACACTGCTGGATTTGAGCAGGAAGGGTTATATAAAGCTGGAAAACACTGAAGGGAACTTTGGCAGAAATAATAAGTATTCAGACTTTGCTATAACTAAGGATAAACCTGCAGATATTGAGCTGCTGGACCATGAGAGATTTCTCATAGCCTGGCTCATAGAAAAAATAGGGGATGGCAGCACGGTGTGGCTGTCAGATATACAGGAAAACAGCAAGAAAAACATCAAAGGCTTTACAGCAAATTTTAACCAATGGAAAACCCTTGTTAAAAATGAAGCTCAAAAGCGCGGATATTTTCATGAGGCAGGTAAAAAATATGGTGTTGGAACAGTAGTATTTTCTGCAGTGATGTTTGTGCTATCCTTTGTGTTTATAGTACTTGGGAGCAATTACGGAGTAATATGTACATTCCTCAGCATAGCAATGTTTATATATGGTATGAGAACTATTTATCGACGTAGTGACTATGGAGAGATACTTTACCATAGATGGAGGAAATTCAGAAAATACTACAAGGAAAATGAGGATTCCTATATAATGGAGGCGTATCTTCCATATGCATTAGCGTTAGGAATGGATAAAAATACATTTATCAGGTACAAGAATAAATATACACAACAACAGTATAATAATGCAAATTATTTTTGGCTGTACTGGTACTTTGCAATGAGTACTGATAGTAACAGCAATGCATTCAATGACAGCTTTAATTCGGCCTTTGGCTCAAGCGGATCATCCGACTCCGGAAGCAGCAGCTCAAGCGGCGGTGCTGGTGGCGGGGGAGCAGGAGGCTTCTAAGGAGGCTTTAAGGGTGGTTAATATGGAAACAACAAAATGGACAAAAGAACAAATGGAAGCAATCAGTGACGCTGGCTGCAACCTGCTGGTAGCAGCAGGGGCAGGGGCCGGCAAAACAGCAGTTTTGGTTGAAAGGATAATCCAAAAGCTTTTGGATGATAAGAACCCGGTGGATATCGACAGGCTTTTAGTGGTTACATTTACAAATGCCGCTGCAGCTGAAATGAGGGAAAGAATCGGAGATGCCTTAATCCGTGAGCTGGAAAAAAGGCCGGAGGAAAAGGCACTACAAAGACAGCTTGCTTTATTAAACAGGGCTAATGTTATGACAATACATTCCTTCTGTCTCAGTGTGATAAGAAGTAATTATCATTTATTGGATATTGATCCTAATTTCAGAGTTTGCGATGAAACAGAGTCCGTACTTCTAAAAGAGGAGGTTATGGAGGAGCTCTTTGAGGATAGCTTTGAACATAGCTCCCCGGAATTTATCAACCTGATAAATGCTTACGGTGAAAGGGATGACAGAAAGGTACAGAAAATAATCCTGAACCTTTACAGGTTTGCCATCAGCACACCCTGGCCAGAGCAGTGGCTGGAAGACATAGCTGAGGATTTCAACTTAAGTGAGGAGTTTCAATTTGGCTGTTCAAGCTGGGCCAAAATAATTATAAAGGATTTAAAACTGGAGCTTCAAGGTTGTCTTAAGAGGCTATACAAGGCCCTGGACATCATTAAGGGCTGCGAAGTTCTTGATTTCTACAGAGCTGTGCTGGAAAAGGATGTATCAGCAGTAACCATGCTGTGTCAGTGTCAATGCTGGAAGGAGTTTCAGGAAGGCTTCAGAAAACTTAGCTTTGATACAATGCCCTCCAGGAAGCTTGAGGGCACAGCCAGGGAATTAAGAGAAAAGGTTAAAGCTATCCGTGATGATGTGAAAAAGACCCTGGTGAATACAGCTTCAGGTATTTTCAATTATGGCCTGGAGGTTGAAGGCAAACTGAGGGAAATGTATCCTAATCTTAAGACCCTTTCAAACCTCACTGTTGAATTTAACAGAAGGTTTTCACTTAAAAAGAGGGAAAGAGGAATTATTGACTTTAATGATATCGAACATTTTACCCTTAACATTTTCAGTGATAACGGAGAACCTTCCGAAACAGCTCGTGTTTACAGGAATATGTTTGAAGAGATACTCATTGACGAGTACCAGGACAGCAATATGGTGCAGGAGGTTATTATGAATATGATAAGCAGGAAGGAGCCTGGCAACATATTCATGGTGGGAGATGTTAAGCAGAGCATTTACAGGTTCAGACATGCAAGGCCGGAGCTGTTCCTTAGTAAATACAATGAATATGGCACCAGTGTTGGTGAACCTGGAAAGAAAATAAAGCTGTTTAAAAATTTTAGAAGCAGAAGAGAGATTATTGACGGCGTAAATTTTGTTTTCAGGCAGCTTATGTCAGAAAGCCTTGGAGAACTTGAATATAACAGTGGAGAAATGCTGGAGGCAGGTGCTGACTATCCGGAAAACCAGTACCACATTGAGCTCCATATAATGGATAGAAATGGCACAGCAAATACTGATGGGGAAGCTTTGGATAATGATGAAGGTGAAGAGGAGGACCTGGACAGCATTCAGCTGGAAGCCAGAATGGCAGCTATAAGGATAAAGGAACTAATGGATTCCGACTTTCAGGTTTATGACAGGTCTTTGAAAAATTCAAGAAAGGTAACCTGGAGGGATATAGTTATCCTGATGAGAGCTACAGAAAAATGGGCTAAGGTTTATTTAGAGGAATTATCTGCAGAAGGTATTCCTGTATTTGCAGATACCTCCACAGGTTATTTTGAAACCACAGAAATAAAGACCATTATGTCACTGCTGCAGGCTATAGACAATCCTCTGCAGGATATACCATTGATAGCCTTAATGAGGTCACCCATATTTGCATTCAGTCCTGAGGAGCTTATAGATTTAAGAAGTCTTGACAATAAATTAAGCTTTTACGAAATTTGCAGGGGCTGTGAGATATCTGATGAAAGCCTGAAAAACAAGGTGGAATCCTTTTTAAACAGGCTAAGGACATGGAGAAAAAGAGCTTTATATGTTCCTGTAGACGAATTTATATGGTATTTATATTCTGAAACCTCCTATTACAGCTATGTGGGGTCCCTTCCTCAGGGTGTTCAGCGGCAGGCAAATTTAAGACTGCTGTTTCAAAGAGCACGAGAGTTTGAAAAAACCAGCTACAAGGGCTTGTTTAACTTCATAAATTTTATAGATAAACTAAAGAACAGCAGCGGAGATATGGGCAGTGCAAAAATACTGGGGGAAAATGAAGATGTGGTGCGAATAATGAGCATACATAAAAGCAAAGGGCTTGAATTCCCAGTAGTTATCCTGGCTGGCACAGGAAAGGGGTTTAATTTGATGGATATGAACCAAAGCATATTATTCCATCAGGAATTAGGGTTTGGACCTGACTATGTGGATTATGGCAGGAGAATAAGCTATCCAACCCTGGTGAAGCAGGTAATAAGAAAACAAATTAAAAAAGAGACCCTGTCTGAAGAAATGAGGATACTATACGTAGCCTTTACAAGGGCTAAAGAAAAGCTGATAATAACAGGCACAGTAAAGAATCTTGGCAGACAGTGTGAAAAGTGGTGTGACGGTGTTGATAAAACCGCGGAAAAAATATCGGAATATTATCTTTTAAACTCAAAAAGCTTTATGGATTGGCTTGGTGCTGTTGCTGCACGTAGCACAGGAGGAGGAATAATCAGAGAGCTTGGAGGAGGATCGGAACTTACTGCTCTTGCTTCAGGAATTAAATCAGACTGGAGCATAAAAATGTGGGATAAACATGAAGTTACAAAGGGCTGCGGGGAAGATAAGGAAATTATACCTGTTTTAGATCTAGATATGGAAATTACCGATGGGGGAATTGACAAGGAGGTAAATAGAAGGCTGCAGTGGGAATATAAATACCTTAAGCTTGGAAGGATACCAGCAAAAATTTCCGTTTCAGAGTTAAAAGCTGGAGATCAAATTCAGCAGCAGAATCTAAAAAAGCCTTCCTTCCTGGAAAAGAGAAGAGGTCCTTCAGGAGCTGAAAGAGGAACTATAATGCATCTTGTGATGCAGCACTTGAATTTGGACAGGATCGCTATAGAGGAAATCCGGGAACAACTGCTGGATATGGTTAATAAGGAGTTCATCACAAAGGAAGAGATGAACTGGGTATCTGCAGAAAAAATTATGGATTTCTTTAATACTAATCTAGGCAAAAGGATGGCTGCCTCTGTGAATTTAAAAAGAGAAGTTCCCTTCTTTATAGAGCTATCAGCAGCAGAGGTTTATCCTGAGCTTGATTCGGAAGAGTATAAAAATGAAAAAATAGTTCTTCAGGGTATTATAGACTGCTATTTTGAGGAGCAGGACGGATTGGTGCTGCTGGACTATAAAACTGACTATGTGGATAATAGCGCTGAAATTGCTGAAAAATACAAGAGGCAGGTTGAGCTGTATGCAAATGCATTGGCTAAGGTAACCGGGAAAAAAATAAAAGAAAAATATTTGTACCTTTTTCACACTGGTGAAATAATTGATATATAAAAAATTCTTTGTTAAATAAAAAATAAGTATATTTTTAAATAATTGTTAGAAATACATTGAAATTATGCTGCGTTACTGTTTTAATATGAAAAATATGGTATAATTAATTATTGAGTCTAACTAAAATAATTATTGAAAGTTAATTTTTTGACTAGAGAGGGCGTGGTACAAATGAAAGCTAAAATTATAGGAGCTGCAGCTTTAATTATCGGAGGAATATTTGTTGTCTCCGGAGCGGTACTATCTGCTATTACAAGAAAAACTTTGTTGGAGATGTCCCTGAACAGCGGACTTACAGCCCAAATCAGTTCAAGGCTCACCCTTATGTTTGCGGTAATAGCTGTTGTTGGCACAATTGTGGGTGTGGTGCTGGTTGGAATTTACGTTAACTCTGTTATAAACGACCTGATGGACTTTAAAGAAAAGATAGGCAGAATATCAAAAGGTGAATTGGCAGTTAGGGTAAAAGGACATGGTTTATCCAGGGTACTGGCAGATAATATTAATAGTACCACCCAAAATACCAAAAAGATATTATGTGAAATTTCTCAGGTTTCTGAACAGAACAGGACGCTGGCGGATACTATACAGATAAATACTGAACATACCCAGAAGGCTTCTGAGGAAATTGCAACCTCTGTTATGTCAATTGCCGAAAATGCAAATACACAGTCTGAAGCAGCGGCCATGGCTGGAGACAGCTCAAAAAGAATGGCGGAGGATACACTTAAAATAGTGGATCACGCAAAGAAAACCCAAACCGTTGCTGAAGAAATGGTTAGTACCATTCAAGATAATGAAAAAGTATTTATCAGCTTAATTGATAAGCTAAGAAAGACAGGTCAGATGAGCTCCAGCCTGGCGGTTAATGTGCAGCAGCTCCAGGCGGAAGCGGATAAGATAAATAATATTACAGCTGTGGTAACTGAAATAAGTGAAAGGACAAACCTCTTGGCTTTAAATGCAGCCATAGAGGCTGCCAGGGCAGGTGAACAGGGAAGAGGCTTCTCTGTGGTTGCAGATGAGGTAAGAAAGCTTGCTGAGCAGTCTTCGGAATCAGCTGATGAAATTAGAAAGCTTATAGAAAACATAACAAAAACCATAGAGAAAATAACACAGGAGACACAAACTCAGGTTAGTGAAATTGATGAGGACATAAAATATGCTGACAGCTCAAGGGAGTCCTATGAAAATATAGTGAAGTCCACAAGGCTCACGGTGCAGTCCATAAATGAAATTGAAGCTTTGGCCGCGGAAACATCAAACATGACCAGCAGTGTCAGCAAACTGGTTGAAAATATCGTACTTAGCACCCAGGAGGCGGTTGCTTTTACAGAGGAGGTTTCTGCTGCTGCAGAGGAGCAATCGGCATCTATGCAGGAAATGTCCAAGCTCGTTGAAAAAATGGATGAAGCAGCAGATGATATTGACCTGAAGCTGAATGAATACATCAATAATATGAAGGTTGGAGAAAATGAAAATAAGATCATAAGAGAAGGCTTTGATATTCTAAAGACCATAACCTCTGAGCTTAATTCAAAGGGAATCAGTATGGACGATGCCGGAAGCTTTCTGGAGTCTATGGCCAAAACCTACAGCCAGTTTGAATATATTGGCTTGATTGATGGCAATGGTATTATGAGGTCAGCTAATATGCCTGTAGATAAGAATCACAATGATTTTTCCTTCAGGCCATACTTTAAAGAGGCAGTGCTTGGCAGGAATTTCACCACGGAACCTTATATATCAAATGTATCCTATAATTACTGTATAGCTATAGCAATGCCTTACAAGGATAATCAGGGGAATATCAATGGAGTTATAATGGGAGATATATGCCTGGAGCATTAAAAAAATTCTGGAGAGTGATCTCCAGAATTTTTTAATAGGCAGAATATCTTTTTTCAATTTTATTAAATACCATAACCAGCAATGTTGATAATATCAGATATACCAGTCCGGCTATGAAAAAAGGATAAATGGTAAAATCGTTCATTACCACTTCCTTGGCGGCTCTTAAAAGGTCTCCTACTCCAATGACAGCAACCAGGGCGGTATCCTTAATAAGTATTACGCTTTCACTGCATACTGAAGGCACCACGTTTTTGAAGGCCTGGGGTGCGATGATCCTTAACATTGCCTGATTATAGGTCATGCCCAAGGCTTTTGCAGCCTCCATCTGGCCAGGATCCACGGATAGTATTCCCGACCTGAATATTTCAGCCAGATAGGCTGCATAATTTAAAACGAAGGCTAAGGATGCAGCAACCATGGAATCCAATCTTATGTTAAAGGCGGGAAGTCCGAAGTATATGAAAAACAGCTGCAAAAGCAGTGGAGTTCCTCTGAAGGACCAGGTATAAAAGCCCAGCACTGAATTCAATATTTTATTTTTTGATATTTTACCCATTGCCACCAGCATTCCAAGAGGCACCGAAAGAACTGCAGTAATTGCAAAAAGTTCTATAGATACAATGCCGCCCTTTAAAATAAACCCGGTAACATCCACAAGACTAGACATTTAAACACATCCTATTTTGTTATTATGCTCTTACCAAACCACTGTTGTGATATTTTATCTGCAGTTCCATCTGCTTTCATTTCATCAAGAACCTTGTCTACTTCGTTCTTAAAGGTTACATCTGTCTTTCTAAAACCAACGCCATAGGATTCTTTTCCTAAGTCTTCATTTAAAACTGTATACACATTTGGAGTTTTTGCCGCATAGTATCTGCCCACAACCTCATCAATTACCACAGCGTCAACCCTGCCGTTTTTAAGATCTAATAAGGCTTCTGTATTAGTGTTGAATTTTTTTATTTCCTTAAGGGATTTTGCAGTAGCTGTATCTGCATTCAAAGCTGTTTCACTGCTGCTTCCAAGCTGAAGGCCCACAACCTTTCCTGTAAGATCTTTCTTGGTTTTTATTGCTGAATCCGCTTTAGTAACTATGATTTGTTTATTTTCAAGGTATACCTTTGAAAAAGCAATTTCCTGCTGTCTTTTTTCAGTAATTGTAAGACCATTCCATATTACGTCTATGTCCTTGTTGTTCAGGCTCATGATGATGCCGTCCCACTGAACTGGCTTAAATTCCACCTGGACACCCATCCTTTTTGCTACTTCCTTAGCCAGGTCAATGTCAAAACCTACAATGTTGTTGTTTTCATCTCTGAAGCCCATTGGCGGAAAGCTGTCATCAAGGCCTACCACGAATTTGCCTTTAGATTTTATATCCTGCAGAGAAGTGTCCGAAGCTGCCTGCTTAGTGCTGCCGCAGCCTGATAATAGTATAGAAGCAATGAACAATGTCAAAGCCAAAAGAGAAAACTTTCTTTTCATTTTTATAAATCCCCCTTGTGTTTTTGTTAATTACATCACTATTATACTTTAGCGTGCTAAAATTGTAAAGCTCTAATTTGTTACAAAAGCCCTCTGGCAGCAGCAGTTATATCCTTTTTTCCAAGTATTGCAGAAATTACAGAAATACCTGCGGCTCCAGTGTCCAGCACTGTTTTATAGTTATCCTGGCTAATGCCTCCTATGCCCACAGCAGGTATTGTTATGGCAGCTACCACCTGCTGTAGTCCTGAGATCCCAATTGGTGCATCTGCGTCCTTTTTGGTGCCTGTGTAGTAAACTGCACCAACGCCTACGTAATCAGCACCATGTTTTTCTGCTTGAAGTGCTTCAGTTACATTTCCAGCAGATATGCCGATAATCTTATCTTTTCCAAGTATTTTTCTTGCTGTAAGCAAATCCAGATCGCTCTGACCAAGATGAACCCCTGCTGCATTCACTGCCTGGGCTATATCCAGCCTGTCATTTATAATAACAGGTACATTATAATAGTCTGTAACCTGCTTTACCTCCAGGGCAACCTGGTAGAACTGCCTGGAGGAGATATTCTTTTCTCTGACCTGCACCAGGGTAACTCCGCCTATTATTGCTTCCTCAACTGCAGTGCTGAGCTTTTTATCCTTCAGGAAGCTTCTGTCTGTAACCAGGTATAATGATAAATCTAAAGCCATTCCACATTACCTTCTTTCATCAGCTTTTCCTCAGTAAGTGCATAAATGGAGTCAATGAGATTGACCCTGAAGCTTCCAGGAAGCCTGGCAGCTCTGCAGGCTTCCTCACCTGCAACGTTCATGGAAACCACTGCTGATACAGTAGATATGAATTTATCCTGGAAGGCCCCTGCAGCACCTGCACACAGGGCACCAACCATGCAGCCTGCACCGGTAATTTTGGTGAACATGTCAGTTCCGTTCTTAACTATGGCAGATCTGATGCCGTCTGAAACATAATCATATTCCCCTGTAGCTGCCACTACACAGTTATATTTAAGTGCAAGTGCCTTGCAGGCTTCAAGAGCACCTTCTCCGTTGTCCAGGGAATCCACTCCTCTGGTATTGGATTTACTGCCTGCAAGGAATTTTATTTCCCCAATATTTCCTTTTATAACATCAACCTTGCCAAGCTCAAGGACCTTAAGGGAAATTTCATTCTTCTTTGGTATGGCGCCGCAGGCAACGGGATCCAAAACTACAGGCACTCCGTGTTTTTTTGCGGAAATTGCCGCCAGCACTGCAGACTGCTCCTGTTCCTTGTGAAGAGTGCCCACGTTAATATACAGGGCTCCTGAAATGGCTGCAAAATCAAAAACCTCGTCATAAGCCTCGCACATGGCCGGGGATGCCCCATAAGCCAAAAGAATGTTTGCACAGTCGTTTATGGTAACATAGTTTGTTATGGAATGCACCAAAGGTGTATTTTTCCTTACCTCAGTTAATACATTTGAAATTTCAATATTATTCATTTACTATTCCTCCAAAATTGAATATTTTCTTAAGCATTACATAGGAAATTGATATCACCAGGAGAACTATAATAGTGGGGGTCCCAAAGGATATTTTTGAAAGCCAGCTGTAAAGTATGGTTCCGCACAAGGCCAGCAGCAAACCTCCAAAGTTAAAGCCTGTCCCTTCATTTTGAGCTTTAATAAGATAGTCTGTAAACACTATGGTGTAAACGGGAATAAATACACTGCCTATGGTAAGGAGAAAATTCTGGTAAGCCTCTATAGGAAAAACATAGGCAATAGCTGTGGCCAAAACGGTATAAATCAAGATAAGCAGAGTTTCATTTTCAAATCTGAATATCTGTTTAGAGGACACCACCGCAGAATATATGTCAAGGAAGGTGGTGGTTACAGTTGAAAATAAAATTATAAGTATGCCAAGGACTTTAAAGCTGTTGTTTGATAGAAATTCAATAACATCCATGCCCGTATAAAACATAATGAGAAGACCAAGGATATACATCATGCTGCTGGCAAGGAAATATCCTGCAAAGCTTGAAAAAAGAACACCTTTACAGCTTTCTCCGTTTTTGGTATAGTCACCTATTAAAGGCAGCCAGGACACAGGCATGGATATGGATATTTCCAATGCAGTGGTAAAGCTTATGGTTCCTGAATTCAACAGATTGCTGCCGCTTTGAAAATTGAAAAAGAGAATGCAGGAAAAAACGATCAGCAGAAGTACTGATATGTCATTGACCCTTTTAGAATAGTTATTGAAATACCAGGACCAGAAAAATACAATTATAGCTGTGATTATTATTCCAGAGCTGTGGATGCCTGGAATCAGTCCATTGAGAGCCCTGCCAGCCTGGATGATCATAATGGCGGACCAGCCTAAGAGCTGCAGTACATTTAAGCCTGCTACAAGCTTTACACCTTTTTCTCCAAAAGAATCCTTAACCTTGTCCATGGCATTTTTCTTGTCAGTAAAGGATATATAGCCGCCGAAAGCCAGCAGACCAGTTCCTATTATATGTCCCAGTAATATTGCTGTAATGCCTTTAGCTAGACCCAGAGGAGCTATTATGCCTCCTGTGTAAATTTCTGCTATGGAAATGGCTGCTCCTGCCCAAAGCAGGAACATGGATGAGTTCTTAATTTTATTCATATTTCACTCCTGCCTTTCTGTATAGATCTATAAAATGGCCTACGGGTCCTACTCCTTTACCAATAGGAAAGGAATTTCTAATGGCAGATGTTATGTATTCCTTGGAAAGCATAACAGAATCCTTAAGGGAATTGCCCATTGCCAGGTGGGAAGCAATGGCAGATGAAAGGGTACAGCCTGTACCATGTGTATTGGGAGTTTCGATTCTTTCACCATCTATAACTTCGAATTGATCTTTGGAAAGAAGGATATCCTTTGCATCGTTGCAGCGATGGCCCCCCTTTACAAGTACATTGAGGGCACCAAGGTCCTTAATGCACAGGGCAGCTTTTTTCATATCCTGTTCGTTTTTAATTTTAAAGCCGCAGAGTATTTCTGCCTCAGGAATATTAGGGGTCACAACGGATACTATGGATATAAGGTCTTTAAGTTCATTTTGTGCATTTTCCTTTAACAGGAAATAACCGCTTTTTGATACCATTACTGGATCCAGCACGATGTTCTCAGCCTTATATTCCAACAGAAGCCTTTTTATTAGTCTTATGATATCAGGATTTGATACCATGCCGATTTTAACTGCGTCTACTGGAATATCATCGAATATGGCTCTTATCTGGGCTTCAATAAGCTTCAGTGATATTTCCTGCACATCCTGAACCCCCACTGTATTTTGTGCGGTAACTGCGGTGATAACGCTCATGCCGTAAACACCAAG
Source organism: uncultured Clostridium sp. (assembly GCA_937927335.1). Lineage (GTDB taxonomy): Bacteria > Bacillota > Clostridia > Clostridiales > Clostridiaceae > UBA699. The sequence continues at coordinate 151,695 of CALBDU010000035.1, read as the reverse complement.
GGCACTCATGGTCTTCAGGTCTGCCTGGATGCCGGCTCCACCGCAACTGTCAGAGCCTGCAATTGTCAATACATGTTTCATTTTTACCTCCATTCGTGGCGGGGAATCCTGAAAGCAATAAAAAAAATGCGCTGCAGAAAGCAACGCATAGCATTTTAAGGTCTTGATTGCTTCCCTACGCCGGTGTTAACCGGATCAGGTTCAAAGGGTCAGATTTTATCTTCTCAGCCTAACGGCTCCCCCACAACTGTATTATTTTACATTTTCATTATAACACTTAATAGAGATTAGTCCAGTTAATTAGAAAAAACATTAATGGGTGGTACTGTATTTATTTGGTATATTGTATAAAATAGAATTATAAGTAAAGTTTGGAGGCGGTATAATGAAGATAGGAGTTATAATGGGAGGAATATCATCAGAAAGAGAGGTTTCCCTAAATTCAGGAAGAGAGGTTGCTGGAAACTTTGATAAAGAAAAATATGATATACAACAGATTTTAATAGATGAAAAGGAAGATGCATTTAAAAAATGCAAGGATATAGATTTTGCTTTTATAACTCTTCACGGAAAATACGGGGAGGATGGCAAGATTCAAGCTGTATTTGAGGCAATGGATATTCCATATTCAGGCTGCGGACCGCTAACCAGCGGCATATGCATGGATAAGGACATAACAAAAAGGCTATTAAGAAGTGCAGGAATTAACACTGCAGACTGGCTAAGCATAAGAACCATGGACCAGCTTGACTATGATTATATAGATGGAATTGGGTATCCGGTGGTGGTAAAGCCTAACTGCGGAGGCTCCAGTGTAGCAACAAATATAATCAGGAAAAAAGAGGATATTAAGGAAGCTGTAGAGCTGGCATTTAAATATGATAAAGAAGTAATTATAGAAAAATATATTAAAGGTGATGAAATTACCTGCTGTATGCTGGATGGAAAAATGATAGCAGTAATAGCTATAAAGCCTCATGCGGAATTCTTTGACTATACCGCCAAATATTCGGATGGAGGCACTGATGAGATAGTAATACAGCTTGAAGAACCTCTTCACAGCAAAGTTGCGGAAATGGCCAAGGGCTGCTGGGACATACTTAAGTGTGAGGTGTTTGTAAGGGTTGATATGATAGTTCAAGATGGAGTACCATATGTGCTGGAACTAAATACACTGCCGGGCATGACTAAAAACAGCCTGTTTCCTAAAGGCGCCAGGGGTGCCGGGATATCCTTCACAAAGCTCCTTGATTTAATAACAGAAGCATCCTTAAAGGTTAGAAGATAATACCCCCAAAGGGCTGCAGATTTTTATCTGCAGTTCTTTATTTATTTCATATTTTATGTGAAAATATAAATGAGGTGAGTTACCATATGTTTTCAGAATTTAAGGCAGATGAGAAAAGACCTGTATATCTCCAGCTCAAGGATTACATAAAGGAAATGATAATAAAGGGCATGTTTCAGGAAAATGAAAAGCTCCCTTCCACAAGAGAGCTTTCAAAAATGGCGCTGGTTAGCAGAAATACTGTTAATTGTGCCTATGAGTATCTCCAGGATGAGGGACTAATATACATTGTGAAGGGCAAAGGAGCCTTTGTAGCCCATGTTAACATTTATAAAAAAAGTAAATGGAACATAGATTTTAAAGATAGAATAACAATTTATGCAGATAATGCTGAGAAGCTTGATATTATCAAGCATGAGCTTCACTGGAAAAAAGGGATGATATCCTTTAAAAGCATTGCTCCCGATGAAAGCCTTTTTGATGGGCAGGAGCTGAAGAGATCATTTTTAAATAAGATGTCCCTGGAGGGAAATAAAATATTAAATTACGGTTATGCTCAAGGCTATAAGCCTTTAATTGATTATCTTGCGGAATACATGAAAAGCAAGGGAGCAGATGTGAAAAATAAGAAAATACTGATTACCAATGGCTTCACGGAAGCTTTTGACATTGTGCTTTCAACTCTGACGGAATCCGGGGATAATGTGCTATGTGAAAATCCCACCCATAATACTGCCATAAAGATAATGAAGCTTCATAAGCTGAATATAGTGGGAATTAATGAAGAAAAGGACGGCATGAATACTGAAGACCTGAAAGCTGTATTAAAGAGCAGGCCTTTTAAGCTTGCTTACCTCATTCCATCCTACCACAATCCAACAGGTACGGTTATGTCACCAGATAAACGGGTGGAGCTTTATGATATATTCAAGAATTATAACGTTCCCATTATAGAGGACGGCTTTAACGAAGAGCTCAGATATTCCGGAGCCCATGTTTCACCAATGGCTGCCCTGGGGCAGCATAGTAATGGAGTTATCTACCTTGGCAGCTTTTCTAAAATTCTCTTTCCAGGATTAAGAATCGGCTGGATATTTGGTGATGAAAAGCTCATAGACTATATGGAAAGCGTAAAGAGAAGCAGGAATATCCACACCTCTGTGCTGGATCAGGCCGTTCTTTGCGACTATCTGGAAAATGGCAATCTTGAAAAGTATTTAAAAAAGGCTAGAAGATTTTACAAGGATAAATATGAATTTGCGGTGCTGTGTGCCAGAAAATATATTCCCTTTAGCAAGCTCTGGGGCTCAGGGGGACTTCACATATTTGTGGAGCTGGATAACATTAATTCAAGAGAAGTATTGGACAGGTGTCTGGAAAATGGTGTAATTTTTACACCGGGAGATATATTTTACACTGACAATTCCGGCAAAAATACTCTTAGGCTAGGTTTCGCCAGGGTATCAAAAAACGATATAGAAAAAGGCTTTAGGATAATAGGGGAGGCAGTGAACAGCTTAAGAACAAGAACTGATTGATAATAATGCTGGAATTTTAATGCGGTTAGAGCTGGCTCTAACCGCATTTGCTGCTCCATTTGCCGCATCTGTCTCCAAAATGGCCTATGGTTTCAGTACTTGAATCAATTTTTACTATTTCACAGCAATTAGGACAGCCGCTGCATTCAAAGCTTCTGGATATAAAATTGTCATTGGCTATTTTAAAACCCTTAAAGGTAGTGGTGCCCCCTCTTGAAATCTTTTCTCCTGCCAGGATGGCAGCTCCGATGGCTCCCATCATTCCAAAGTGCTCAGGCACATAGAGCTCACAGCTTAAGGCTTCTTCGAAAGCAGCCTTTATACCCTTGTTTGCTGCTACACCACCCTGGAAAAAGATGCCTGGTTTTATTTCCTTTCCCTTAGCCACGTTGTTTAAATAATTCCTCACTAATGCCTGGCAGAGACCTTTAATTATATCCTCCTGTGAATAACCAAGCTGCTGCTTATGTATCATATCCGATTCTGCAAAAACGGCACATCGGCCTGCAATTCTAACAGGAGCTGTGGAATTAAGGGCATATTCCCCAAAACTGCTTATTGGTATATCCAGCCTTTCAGCCTGTCTGTCCAAAAAGGACCCGGTGCCTGCAGCACATACTGTATTCATGGCAAAGTCTGTTACTATTCCGTTATTAAGTAAAATTATTTTGGAATCCTGGCCACCAATTTCAATAATTGTTCTTACATTCCGATCCAATTTCAGGGAAGCTACAGCGTGGGAGGTTATCTCATTCTTTACTGCATCAGCACCAACAATATAGGAAGCTACGATTCTTCCGCTGCCGGTAACCCCTGCAGCCATAATGTCACTGTCCTTAAACCTGTGCCCAAGGCTTCCTAAAGCCACCTGTACAGCTTCTATTGGTCTGCCATGAGTTCTCAGGTATAAGCCTTCCACTAAATTGAAATTTTCATCGGTTATAACTACGTCAGTACTGACAGAACCAACATCAATGCCCAAAAGATACATTGTCTTTTCTCCTTTCAAGTAAATCCAGGAATGCCTCAATTCTAGTTATATAGCCAGCATCTCCGGTAATTTCGTCCATGATCAGTGAAAGCACTGGCAGATTATAATCCTTAGAAACAGCAGGCAGAATGGATTTAGAAACTATTTCGGGCATGCAACCCATGGGGAATACTTGTATGGCTCCGTCACAGCCGCTTTTTGCAGCCAGTACAGCTTCACCGATGCATTCTCTTGAAAAGCCCCCTATGGCGTAAGGCACATATTTATCAGCTGCTTTGTTTAGCTTTCGGGAATTAAGTCTCACCGGCTTCAGCATTGTATCCTTAAGCCACCAGCCTGGTGTTATCCTTCTGATTATGGATACTCCACGCTGCATCAGCTTTTCCTCGATATTCATATTGGAGTAAGGTTCTATTATTGTATAAATTTCTCCTATAATTGCGATTTTTAAAGGCTTTCTCCCAGTATCCACTTTTAGGAATTTTAATATGGAATTGTATCTGGAAATCACCTCCAGCATTTCTGAGGAGGATCTGCTGGTAAGGGCTTCCTTTTTGCATTTGTTTATTATGTTAAGGCATTCACCATGGTTGATTTCATATCCTGAAAGATATTTTGCCCTGGCTTCAAAAGACTCCAGCCTTTGGATAATAAAAAAACCCTCCAACAGGGCCTTATATTTGGACAGCCTGCTTTTGCCGCTGCCAGGCACAAGTTTAGACAGCCTGTTCATGAATTCTTTTTTCCCAATTTCCAAAGGAGAATCTAAAACTACATAGTCAATTTTATAACCTAGGTTTTTCAAGATGTCCATCTGAAGCTGGCAATATTCCCCAAACCTGCAGGGGCCGCAGCTTCCTACCATTATAACTGTATCGGCACCCTTATCAATGCTATCAATCAAGTTACCCATCATGAGCTTGAAGGGAAGGCATATTTCCTCTGGAGAAACCCTGCAGCCCTTATCAAGGCTGCTCTTATTATTGAATTCAGGGATAATGAGAGGAATGCCCAGTGAATCAAAAACTGCCTTCACGGCCAAATAGGAATTTCCAAGGTGTGGAAAGGTCACCACCATAATATTATCTCCTTTCAAGCATGTCTTTAAATGCTTCTATTCTTGTATCAAGTCCGGCTTCTCCGGTTTGTTCGTCAATTTTAAGCAGGAGAAAAGGAAAATCAGGCAGCCTGTTTTTAATAAGCTCTACAATAATGGAGTCTGCGCCGCAGCCAAAGGAGGATACATAAATAATTCCATTTATTCTTTTATTTCGAGCAAGATTACTGGTAAAGCCGTAGGAATTTCTTGCAAAGGTCCAGAAGGGACGCTTATAAAAGATTTTAATTTCATTATTTATATCAGCTGGATCTGCGCTTTCCTCTGTAAATACTCCAATGTCAAGCTTATTAAGCTTTTTTATCAGATTCATGTTTACAAAGGGATCATGAATATTGTAGGGGTGCCCAGCTAATGCAGCCTTATAAGTAAATTTATCCTGATTTTCAATTCCTGTAGTATTTATATTGGCAGCTATGGCCAAGGCCAAAGCCTTTTTTATCTTAAAGTTATTTTTAGTAAACAAGCCTCCGGTAGCTTTGGCCCATTTTTCCATGTGTGATCTGTTCCAGCCATATATTGGATAGGAAGTAACTGGCGGCAGGCCGGGAATATCGTTTTTTATCATTTCAGTTAAACCACAGAATTTAGGACAGATATACTCATCCTTATAAAGCTGCATAATTCTTGGTATGAAAATAATGTCGCATTTATCTTTTAGACAGGCAGTATGACCGTGAAAAACCTTCATGGGAAGGCATGCTTCATCCACACAGTATTTTATACCAAGATCAAGTATATTTTTATTAGTATCCGGGGAAGTTATTATTTCAGCACCAAGTTCAGAAAAAAAGGTTTCTATAAATTTATTATAGCGACAGTATAATAAGCCCCTAGGTATTCCAACTTTCATCTAAAATCTCCTGTTATTTTTGTTCACTAAAAAATTTTAACCAATAATGCCAAAAATATTCATGATAATTGGCACTATGGAAAAACTGTGTAATTTTCCAACAATGAATTTGAAAACTGCATAAAACAATGCAATATAAATTACTTTTAAAACAAGGGTAAAGTCCAATATGGAAATGGACTCTAATTAAGATGACTACGGCAGAAAAAGGCTGAAAACGAGACCATGGAAGAGCAATAATATGTATAAATCCAAAGATTAATGGATTAATCCATTTAAAGTGCCATTGACAGAAATCTTGCAAAAAAATATTATTTTATTAGATGGTGTATAAAACGGAAATAATTAAAGAAAAAGGAGTTATAAAATGGAAGAGGTTAAAAAGGAAAGTGTACAACAAATTAATACTTCCCAGTTAATAGTTAAATGTCTGGAAAGTGAGGATGTAAAATATATATTCGGAATACCTGGTGAAGAAAACATTGCGTTTATGAATGAACTGAAGGATTCCTCCATAAAATTTATTACCACCCGTCATGAACAGGGTGCTGCCTTTATGGCGGACGTGTACGGAAGATTGACAGGAAAGCCTGGAGTTTGCCTCTCAACTCTGGGGCCAGGTGCTACCAATCTTATGACAGGGGTTGCAGATGCCAATCTGGATGGTGCCCCGCTGGTAGCAATCACAGGACAGGCAGGCACGGACAGGATGCATGTTGAATCCCACCAATACCTTGATCTTGTTGCAATGTTCAACCCGGTGACAAAGTGGAATAAACAGATTGTGAGACCGGATACCGCACCTGAAATTGTAAGAAAAGCATTTAAAATGGCTGTAAGTGAAAAACCGGGAGCAGTGCATATAGACCTGCCAGAAAATATAGCAGCAATGTTTGCCGCAGGAGAACCCCTTAGACATGCTGAAATAGAAAAAAGCTTTGCGTCCTACAGCAGCGTGGAAAAAGCAGCCATTGCCATTTCCAGGGCAAAAAGGCCAATTATCCTTGCCGGAAATGGAGCTGTAAGAAATAGAGCTGCATCAGCCCTGCTGCAAATGGCGGAGACTTTGAATATTCCGGTTGCCAATACATTTATGGGAAAAGGCATAATTCCATATACCCACCCTCTTTCATTGTGGAGCATAGGACTTACACAAAGAGATTATGTTAATACACTTTTTGAAAAGGCAGATCTGGTTATAGCTATAGGATATGATCTAATTGAATACGCACCTAAAAAGTGGAACCCGAAAGGTGATGTAAATATAATACACATCAGCCAGGAAAAAGCTGAAATCAATAAGTGTTATATTCCTCTTGTAGAGGTAATAGGTGATATTCCAGATTCACTTTATGAAATAACAAGACGTTCCAGCAGACACGAGGATGTTAAATGCGCACAGGAAATCAGAAAAAAGATAGAAGAGGATTATTTGTCATATGCCGAGGATAACAGTTTCCCTATGAAGCCCCAGAAGATTTTATATGATCTCAGGCAGGTAATGGGGGAGGACGATATTGTAATATCCGATGTAGGAGCACATAAAATGTGGGTGGCAAGGCACTATCACTGCCTGAAGCCTAATACCTGCATAATGTCCAACGGGTTTGCATCCATGGGAATAGCAATCCCCGGGGCTGTGGCAGCTAAGCTTGTGAACCCAAATAAAAGGGTGGTTGCGGTAACAGGAGACGGAGGCTTTATGATGAACAGCCAGGAACTTGAAACTGCGGTAAGGATAGGAACTCCTTTTGTAGCCCTTATATTCAATGACAGCGGCTACGGGCTTATAAAATGGAAGCAGGAGGAGAGATTTGGCGAATCCAATAATATAAGCTTTTCAAACCCTGATTTCCTCAAATATGCTGAAGCTATGGGGCTAAAAGGATACAGAGTTACAAAAGCTGAGGATCTTGTGCCCATACTGAAGGAGGCCTTAGCTCAAAAGGTTCCTACAATTATTGACTGCGCAGTGGATTACAGCGAAAATCTCAAGCTGTCCAACCAACTTAAGGAATTAGTTTAATAAAGGGGGATAAAAATGAAACTGCTTCAACTAAAACCTGAAATATATAAATATGAAACCTTCAAGGAATTCACAAAGGCTTTTAACCTTGGAGAAGGGGACCTGGTGCTGACAAATGAGTTTTTACATGATTCTTTTATGAAGGATATTTCCATAAAACCGGACTTCATATTCCAGGAGAAATATGGAGTGGGGGAGCCATCTGATGAGATGATTGATGCAATGCTAAAAGAAATATCTGGAAAGGATTATAAGAGGATAATTGCAGTTGGAGGAGGAACAGTAATAGATATCGCTAAGCTGTTTGTATTGAAGGATGCTGAAAATGCATTAGAACTCTTTGAGAAAAGAATTCCCTTAGTAAAGGGCAGAGAGCTTATAATTGTTCCAACCACCTGCGGTACCGGCAGTGAGGTTACCAATATTTCAATAGCTGAAATTAAGTCAAAGCATACAAAAATGGGCTTGGCAGTAGATGAACTTTATGCGGATTTTTCAGTGCTTATACCGGAGCTTGTTAGGGGCCTTCCCTATAAATTCTTTATAACCAGCTCCATAGATGCACTGATCCATGCTGTGGAATCCTATGTATCCCCAAAGTCTAATATTTACACAGAGCTCTTTAGTATAAAGGCGATGGAACTGATTTTAAGAGGATATATGAAGCTTGTTGAAAAAGGACCGGATTACAGAACGGAAATACTAGAGGATTTTGTTACAGGCAGCAACTTTGCAGGTATAGCATTTGGAAATACGGGAGTTGGAGCTGTCCATGCATTATCCTATCCTTTAGGAGGAGGGTATCATGTACCTCATGGAGAAGCAAACTACCTTTTCTTTGCTGAGGTTTTCAAGCTGTATAACAGGAAAAACCCACAAGGAAAGATAAGAGAAATAAACAACATTTTTGCAGAAATTCTGGGAATATCCAATGATGGAGATATTTACGGGGAACTTTCCAAACTCCTTGATAGGCTGCTTAGCAGTAAGCCGCTTAAGGAATACGGCATGAAGGAACAGGAGATAGAGGAATTTGCCGATAATGTGCTGACAACCCAGCAGAGGCTTCTGATAAATAACTATGTTGAGCTTAGCCGGGATGAAATCAGGGATATTTACAAGGCACTATTTTAAAGAAAGCTATAGTAAGTATATTGGTTTCAAACAGATATAGAGTAAGCTGCAGGTAATGATGTAATTATGGCTGGGGAACTAAACAAGTAATAAATTTATAGTCCCAAAACCTTGTTAGTAATAAAGGGTTTGGGACTTTTTCGTTTTATGTATTTGAAAATTTAATAGTTAGCATTTCAATTATTGTAAATATTTATGAAAGTTGAATAGTATGGTGCATTATTGTATTTTTAAATAGTTACCATAATCATCTATAAACTAAGCTTATACATAACGGGGGATGTTACATGAAAAATTTGTTTAAAGGAAATAAAGGCAAACTGCTTTTTATTTTAATTGCAGCTTCAATATATCTTTTTATACCTGCTGTAAAAATTAATGTAAACCAGGCAGTTTTTATTTTGAAAAATGTGGATGTGGATATGGTGAAGGGCTATATACTGAGCTTTGGCATCTGGGCACCAACAGTATCATTTCTATTAATGATGCTCCAATCCTTAATAGCCCCAATTCCGGCTTTTATTATTACCTTCGCCAATGCTGGTCTTTTTGGCTGGGTTTGGGGAGCGGTGCTTTCCTGGTCCAGTGCCATGGCAGGAGCTGTATTGTGCTTTTACCTGGCCAGATTTTTGGGCAGAGACTTTGTAGAAAAGCTTTCCAGCAGGGCAGCCATTGAAAAGATAGATGAATTCTTTAAGAATTATGGCAAGTATGCCATTTTGATAGCTAGGCTGCTGCCATTTATGTCCTTTGATATTGTAAGCTATGCTGCGGGGCTTACCTCCATGAATTTTTGGGGATTTTTCGTGGCCACAGGCATTGGACAGCTTCCTGCCACTATAGTGTATTCCTATATAGGAGGAATGCTTACAGGTACTGTGAAGACATTTGTTACAGGATTACTTATATTATTTGCAGTAAGTGCTTTAGTAGTATTGCTGAAAAAAATGTGGAGTGATAAAAACAAAACAAAGAAGGGGGAATTTAATAGTGAAAATTAACATGAAAAAAGTTTTTGCTATGCTGATTACGGTATTAATGGCATTCACTATAGCGGGATGCTCAAAATCTAATACTACAGATACAGCCAGCAAGGACACTAAGGAATTTGACACCTCAGTTTACAAGAACAATGATTTTCTCATTACACCTCAGGCACTGGATAAGCTTATAAAGGATAAAAGTGTTGTGCTTCTAGACTGCAATAAGCCAGACGTATATGCCAAGGAGCATATTCCAGGGGCAATAAATATTGGAGTGCAGGCATTTTCTGATAAAACAGGAAAGCCCGGTGATCCCAACTGGGGAATCATTCTTCCTAAGGATAAGCTTAAGGCTGCATTGGAGGCTCTTGGTGTAGACAATACAACTACTGTGGTATTATATTCTGATTTATTTAAGGGCCCTGGTGCTGACGGAAGGGCAGTATGGCAATTAAGACAAGCAGGGCTCACCAATGTTAAATTGCTGGTTGGGGGAACAACATACTGGAAGGAGCTTGGCTACTCAGTATCAACTGAAGCCGCAAAAGCCACAACAAAAACAGGAGTTGTGCTGAAGGATTATGACCTGACAAACTCAGCCACTAAGGATTATGTTTATTCAAACCTTGGAAAAGAAGTTGTCATAGATGTTAGAACCAAAGGCGAATACGAAGGCTCTCAAAAGGCAGGAGAACCAAGAGGAGGCCATATAAAAGGTGCTGTTAATTTATTATGGACGGACCTTTTGAATAAAAACGGCACTCCAAAAACACCAAAGGAAATTACTGATTTAATGGCAGGACTTGGTGTAAAGCCTGGAGATACCTTTGTGGTATACTGAACTATGGGTATAAGATCTGGATATGCATCCATGATCCTCAAGGCCGTTGGCTTTGATAATGTTAAAAACTATGAAGCTTCTATTTATGAATGGGGTGGAGATGCTTCAATGCCTATGGAAAAATAGGAAAAAGGCTGGGAATTTATTCTCAGCCTTTTTACATGTGTTTTTTTTGCGTTATTCTCTTTCCGGCCATTACAATCAGTAGCATGGCCACCGATACCAGAGCGATGGTTCCCCCTGGTGCAGAGTTCATATAAAAGGATAAAAATAGTCCTGCTATTATATCTATAAATCCGAAGAATATAGAAAATAAAAGAGTTTGACGAAATCCCCTGTACAACTGCATGGCGGCAGCCACGGGCATTGCTATCATGGAGGATATCACCAGAATGCCCATAATCCTTAGGGACACTGATATAGTTGCGGCTACAAGAAGGGCAAAAAGGTAATTCAACAGTTTAACTTTTACTCCTGCAATCCTTGCACCGTCTTCGTCCAGAGTTATATAAACAAGCTGATTGTAAAAAAATGATATGCTTGCAACTGATATCAGGCTTAGAATTAATACTGTTGCCAGGTCTTCCCGGGTTACAGTGAGAATGCTGCCAAAAAGATAGGAGTTTACATTAGCATTAGCTCTCCCTGAGCTTATAAGAGTAATGGCAATACCAATGGACAAGGTCATTACAATAACCAGTATAAGGTCTCCTTGTTTTTTAAAGGAACCTCTTAACTTTTCTATTAAAAGGCCGCAGACAGATGTAAAAACAAAGGCTGATATGATTGGGTTGATACCTGTAATTACGCCAATTGCAACTCCAGCAAAGGAGGCGTGGGATAATGCATCACCCATCATGGAATATCTTTTTAAAACCAGAAAAACACCTACGCAGGGACATAGAACCGATATTAGTATCCCCGCCATTAAGGCGTTTTGCATAAAGCCGTATTCTAACATTGAAGTTTTCCTCCTGAGTACTCCGAAATTGGAAGAAGCACTGCAGTACCATTTTGCAGCCTGCAGATATGGGTGGAGTTTTTAATTGCAGCCTCCAGATTGTGCTCTACTGAAATTATTGTCATATTTAATTCCTTGTTCAATTTTTTCAGTAAAGAATATATGTCATGCTGGCTTCCCACATCTATGCCGGTAGAGGGTTCATCCAGCACGATGAGCTCAGGCTTGCAAAGCAGTGCTCTGGCAATAAAAACCTTTTGAACCTGACCGCCGGACAAAGTACTTAGAAGCTTATTCCTCAAGTCATATATGCCTATGAGCTGCAGTATTTCATCTATAGCCCTGATGTCCTTGAATTTTGAAACCTTCAGATGGCATCTTAACGTTTCGTAAACAGTGATTGGAAATTGGGAATTGATTTTTTCAACATGCTGAGGCACATAACCAACCCTGGAGGTGTTGGTTTCGATATTGCCGGAGCAGGGATTAAGCAGCTTCAGTATGAGCTTGATAAGGGTAGTCTTTGCACTGCCGTTTTCACCTAGAATCGATACATAGCTTCCTTTTTCTATATCTAAATTTATATTCTTTAATATAAAGGGTGGTTCCCAGTTGTAGGAATAATTCATATTTTTAACATGTATCATACAGTCCTCCAGTACACTTTACAAAAAATAATCCTAGTAGTATTATATATCTAAATGCAAATAACTTGCAACACTATAAAATTATACAGGGTGATGATTTGAATAAAAAAATATTATCAATAATTATAACATTAATTATGCTTTTATCATTATCAGGATGCTCCAAATCAGAGGTTAATGATAATACCGGAAAAATAAAGATAGCTGCCAGCTTCAACCCTATTTCCGAATTTGCAAAAGCAGTGGGAGGAGATAAGGTACAGGTGTATACCATTATACCGCAAGGCACCGAGCCCCATGATTTTGAGCTTAAAGCCCAAGATTTAAAGCAGCTTTCTGAGGCAAAGCTGTTTATATATAACGGCTTGGGCATGGAACCATGGGTGGATAAGGCTTTGTCGTCAATCAGCAACAGCAATCTTATTGTTGTTAATGCATCAGATAACTGCTATCTCATAAAGAATTCAGATTCAAAGACCATACAGGACCATGGTGAATATGATCCCCATATTTGGCTGAGCCTTAAGAATGCAAAAATTGAAGCCCAGGACATTAAGGATGCTCTCATTAAAGCAGATCCTTCCAATAAGGCCTATTACGAAAGCAACTATTCCAATTTTGAAAAACAGCTGGATGGCTTATACGAAGAATATAAAACAAAGCTTGAAAGTGTGGGCACCAAACATTTTGTAACTGGCCATGCAGCCTTTGCCTATCTCTGCAATGATTTTAACCTTCAGCAAAGCAGTGTGGAAAATGTATTTGCAGAAGGGGAGCCTACACCGCAAAAAATGCAAAGCCTTATTGAATACTGTAAAAAAAATAATGTAAAGACAATATTTATGGAGGAATTGGCTAGTCCAAAGGTTTCCGAAACTCTGGCACAGGAAATTGGCGGTAAAGTAAAAAAAATATATACAGTTGAAAGCAAAGAGGATAATATGGATTATCTGCAAAGCATGAAGGCTAATCTTGAATCTATTTATGAAAGCTTGAAATAATAGGGCAGTGTTTTTTTAAGCACTGCTTTTTATTTAATAAAGTATTAATAAAATTACTATTTAAAAAAACCGGCATATATTGTACAATGTTAAGAGATATGCTCATAGGAAGGATTAATTAGATGACAAGAATAGAAAAAAATAAAAATAAATGCAAGAAGAAAAAACTTTCATGGAAGGTTGTACTGGCTTTCTTTATTTTTGAGTTTGTATTTACAGCGGTAACAGCACCATTAATTGTTTTTTACGGGCCTTTCAATAACGTGAAGAAAACCATTGTAGGAGCTGCAATGTCTACACTGAGTCACCAATATATTGCAACTACATTTCTATCAGATGAAGAAATAAATAAAATTCTCAGTGAAGATACAGTGGAAACCATCCAGCAGGATGGAAGCCTCCTGAAGTTCAGCAACAAGCACGATAACAGCATAGATGTGGAGGAAATATCCGAGGGAGCAAAATTCAAGGGATATATGCTTATAATTCACGATCCAACACGAGTTAAGGTAGGCTACAGCAGCAAGCTAGGCACTGAAGGGGAAATGACTAGTCAGATAGCAAGAAATAACGGAGCCATAGCAGCAGTAAACGGCGGAGGCTTTGCAGATAAAACAGGAACAACACAGTGGACAGGCACCGGCGGTATTCCTGTAGGGATTCTAATGAGCAATGGCAAGGTCATAAGCAATGATATTTCTGATTTAAACAGCAAGAATGAAGTTATGGCATTAACAGATGATGGTGTTTTACTAGTTGGAAAGCACAGTTTAAACGAAATGAAAAAGCTGGGAGTTTCCGAAGCAATTTCCTTTGGCCCGGCACTTATAGTAAATGGCAGAACTACAATAAAGTCAGGTGATGGTGGACAAGGAATAGCACCAAGAACGGCAATTGGCCAGCGCAAGGATGGAACTATTCTTTTGCTGGTTATAGACGGCAGACAAACTAAGAGTGTTGGAGCATCCTTAAAGGATGTTCAGAATATAATGGTTAAATATCAGGCATACAACGCTACTAATCTTGATGGCGGGTCCTCCTCAACCATGTATTATGACGAGGAAATATTGAATAATCCTTGTGATCCTTTAGGGGAAAGATCAGTAGCCTCGGTGGTTTACGTTAAATAGAAGGGTTAAGGAGAGAAAACGATGAAAACTTTTAAGAGAATAATGCTGTGGGTGATTGTTTCCTTAATGCTGCAGGGAGCAGGGCTCTTCTATATTAATAATTACTTTTTATCTGACAGCACAAATATAACTGTTCAAAAAATTACGAACCTTAATAATAAAAAGGACGCTGAAGTAAGTATTCCTGAGGATGCCACCGATGTACACGTATCCTATAATGGAAGATATATCTCTTATTATGACGGCGATGCCCTTAAAATTGTCAACACCAAAACCGGAGATGTAAATAATGTTGAAATGGAGTCAAAAGCAAAGGTATCCTATTATACCTGGCTTTCCGACAGAAACCGTATGTTAATTGCAGAAAAATACTCCAGTGGGTCAAGCAGCAAGTTTGAACTGGCCTATTATGATGTGGACAAGGACACCAAGGAAAAAATAAAGGATCTAACCTGGTCGGACAAAAAAGCTGAAGTTACAGACATTGAAGCATCACCTCTTACTAATGTTATTTATATTAAAATTGCCCTTACAGGAAATAGAAACAGCATATACTGGCTTAATATCATGGCTGAAATGAATAAGGTGGAAACCAATGCATATGTAATAGGAAATATAAGACTGATACCTCATGAGGACAAGCTTGTATATGAGGATTTGACCTACAACAAAATTTATGCCACAAAACAAACTGCGCCAATAACCATTCCGGGTGAAACAAAGCTTTCTCTGGTAGATGTGGATTATAATGATAATATATATCTTGGCAATGATATAAATGGCAAGGTAAGCAAATTATATTATGGAAAATTGGGCAGCAAGGAGAGCTTTAATGAGGTTAACCTTGGAACGGAAGTGGATAAAAGTGACATATATGTTTCATCTAAGGGAAAGATATATGTAAATGATAACTTCAAGGGTAATGTGAGAGAAATAGGTACTGGTACGGAATACACCTATCCAGGCAACTTTGTTCAGATTTACGAAGGAGGAGTTGTATCAATCAGCGAAAACAAGATAGTTAAAACACTTTTTCAATAAGTATAAAGGTGGAGCTGAATGCAGCTGCGCCTTTATTTTACAGCAGGAAGGAATGATATAATTGGAAAATGCAATATTAAATAAAATACTAATAATCCCTGCAGTACTGATCGGCCTCACTTTTCACGAATATGCACACGCATATATGGCAGACAAACTGGGGGATAAAACACCAAAATTTCAGGGAAGACTATCCTTGAATCCTTTTGTGCACATAGATCCTATAGGCTTCATTATGATTTTACTCATTGGCTTTGGATGGGCTAAACCGGTGCAGACTAATCCCGGTGTATATCGGCATTACTATAAGGATGATCTAAAGGTTTCCCTGGCAGGACCTTTGGCAAATCTGCTGGTTGCATTGCTAGCTGCCTTATTAACGGCTTTGTTATATAAGCTTGGAATTTTCAGTCTTATAACCATGGGAAGTCTTTCTACCATAATAGCTACTATTTTATTGTCAATAATCAGCATAAACTGCATGCTTTTTGTATTTAACCTTATACCTATTCCAGGACTGGATGGTTTTCATATATTGAGAGACCTTTTTCCATCACATTTTTACAAGGTATCTGATTTCCTATATAAATACCAGCTTTTAATCCTGCTGGTATTTGTGGCAACCCCTTTAGCTACTTACATTGTGGGGCTGCCATCAAAATATCTTTATAGTATGTTCATAAATCTAATTAACTTAATAGTATAACAGGAGGAAAACATGAGATTAAGAAAAAAGTGGTGGGCCAGGCCGGAAATGGACAGCAGCCCCTTGGTGGTTACAGATCCAAGAGGGCATAAGGGCAGCTGGAGCCAGGTGTTTAACAATAATAACGAAATATATCTGGAGCTAGGCTGTGGAAGAGGCGGCTTTATTACACAAAAGGCCCTGGAGGATAAAAGCAAGAACTATATTGGCATAGATCTAAAGGATGAGGTGCTTATATATGCTTTAAAAAAGCTTCAGCAGCAGGAACTTGAAAATGTGAGGCTTATCCCTTTAAATATAGCCTGGGTTGGGGAGATATTTGACAAGGATGAAATTGGAAGGATATTTATAAACTTCTGCAATCCCTGGCCAAAACTAAGGCACAATAAAAGGAGGCTGACCCATAACAGGTTTTTATCCATGTATAAGAGCTTTCTTAAACCCGGCGGAGAAATATGGTTCAAAACCGATGATAAGGGGTTGTTTGAGGATTCCATCGAATATTTCAAGGAAAGCGGCTTTGAAATAGGTTTTCTAACCTACGATCTTCATAACAGCGGCTTTAAATATAATATTGTAACCGAGTATGAAGCAAAGTTTACAAGTCTTGGCATGAATACTATGTTTTTAATTGGAAGGTTAAAGTAAAAAGAGCATTGCTGCTCTTTTTATTTTATCATGTATTTTTTTGCAAAGCCTGAAGGCTCATAGGTCATTTTTGCTTTTCGAAGGCCTTCCATGCCCAGGTCCTGTTCCCTGTTGACATATGGAATATCCTTAAGATATTTTTCTGTAAAGGCCCTGTTAATATAGTTATATAGGCCCCGGATATCAGAATCGGCTTTTTCCACATGGATTATGGCCATATTATCATTAACTATTTCACCAAGGGTGAAGGCGCATATTTTATCGTTTATGCAGATTGCCATTCCGATTAAATTAAGGTTATCCTTGTTCATGAGCAGTTCCTCAATGGCTCTTAATTCATAAAGGAGATAACCCTTGCAGGAATTTTTGCAGCACCATTCTCTGGCAGCCCTTATGCAGGGCTTAATCATTTCATTGGTGATTTCCATATCCTTGTGTTCATAATTCTTCACAAAATAATTATAATGATTCTTTTTCTTGTGCAATACTTTTCCGGAAAGCTTTATAAGCTTTTGGCTCTCGTAAATGTAATCAAAGTTATCCCTGTCTTCCTCAATGAAGTATTTATCACCGAAAATTTCCTTAAAATCCTTTATAAAGCTGTCTTCTGCATCCTTGAAAAGATAATCCATTTCGTTTTCCTGTTTATATTTTTCTAATATCTCTACGATTTCTTTAAGATCATCCTTTTTATATTTTATTGGCTGCATAAAATGACTGCTGCCGTCAAAATCAATTTTCTTGATTATAAGTGAGTCCTTTAAAATTGTGTATTGGATGTCACAGGCACTTTTCCACATCAAAAGGTTGATAAAGGAATATTCACAGGTCTCAAAGTTGTAGGGAGTCAAGTATTTGTCGAAAGTATTTTTATCCCTCAATGTCAATGGTTTAAATTCTAGCATTTTTACACCTTCCATATAAATTAAAATTAATTGTGTACGATATTAATTATATAGCATTGAACAAAAAGTGTCACTATATACTAAAATACTGATTTATATTATAATAGTAAAATAATATATATTAGGAAGTGATTAGCATATGAAGCTGAAGGGCAGGGTTGCTGTGGTTACCGGGGCCTCCAGGGGTATTGGTGCGGCCATTGCTGTAGAATTGGCGGCGTTAGGTGCAAATGTTGTGATAAATTATAAAAGCGATAGGCAAGGGGCCGAAAATGTTTTGCAAAACCTGCGCCAATCAGGAGGAATAGGCACCGTAGTTCAGGCAGATGTTTCCAGATATGGAGAAGCAAAAAATCTCATTGAGGAGGCAATGAGGATATACGGTAAAGTGGATATCCTTGTTAATAACGCCGGTATTTCTAGAACAGGCCTATTTATTGATATGGATGAAAGTGACTGGGATCAGGTGATGGATGTAAATCTAAAGGGGGTTTATAACTGTACCAGTCATGTTTTAAAATATATGCTGCCAAGAAAAAGCGGTTCCATTATAAATGTTTCGTCCATGTGGGGAGCTGTAGGGGCTTCCTGCGAGGTGATTTATTCAGCAGCCAAAGGTGGTGTGGATTCTTTTACCAGAGCTCTGGCTAAGGAACTTGCGCCCAGCAGCATCAGGGTAAATGCTGTGGCACCGGGTGTGATTGAAACAGGCATGAACAGCTTTCTTAACCATGATGAAAGAGAAGCTCTAAAGTGGGAAATTCCCCTTGGCTATTTTGGAACCTGTACCCAGGTAGCCAAAACTGTGGCGTTTTTATGCTCTGAGGATTCAGATTATATTACCGGCCAGGTTATAAATGTTAATGGCGGGATTATATAGATAAAATCAAATATTGCTGTGATGGGGGTCAATATCATGACAAAACTAGGAAAGAAAATTTTAGGTCTTTCGATTATTACTGCTTTAATTTCCATTACTATTTTTATTGCGTCCTATTTTTACATATTTAATTACGTATATTCAGACATGCAGGTAATATCCAGACAGACAGTGGAGGATGCTGCAAAGATCATCGATGGGGACAAGCTTAGTGCTATTGTTAGTGAGAACAATATGGACAGCGAAAGCTTCAAAAGTGTTTATGATGCCATGATTAAATTTAAGGCTGACAGCAATGTGAGATTCTTGTATACCTTCAGGCTGCAGGATGACAACAACGCAGCATATATTGTGGATGCAGCAGCTACAGACGCCTATGACCTGGGGGAAACCTACCCATTGGATGAGGATATGAAAAGGGCCTTTAACGGTGAAGTGGTAAGCTCGAAGAATATTACCACAGATGAAGATGGCACCCTGCTGTCTGCATATGCACCGGTTAAGGATTCCAGCGGAAAGGTTGTAGCTATTGTAGGAGCAGACCAGGATGTGGCAATGTTTCAGGAAATAATAAAGATGCTGGTAACCACTACCATATTTGCGGTTTTAGTAGTTATTGCAGCAGCAGTAGTGATGGCTTTAAACTTTTCAAAGAAGCTCAGCAGGAATATGTCACATTTAAAGGATTGTCTTGGCAAAATGGCTGCAGGTGATTTATCAATTCCATTGGAGATAAGTTCCAATGATGAAATTGCCTTAATTGCAGCAGATATAGAGAAAGTTAGAAAAAACAGCTCAAATCTTCTTTCAAAATTAAAAGACAATTCCAATCTGGTAATGGAAGGGGTGGAAGATCTATCCTCCATATCCAGCGAGATGTCTGCCTCTACGGATGAAGTGACGGATATGGTGCATATTATATCTAAAGGGGCGGCTAATCAGGCTAAAAGCCTGAATAATATAGCAGGAAACCTGACAAAATTCGGTGGAGACATAGATGCAATCCTTGACCTTACAGAGGATGCGGATTCCAAGGTTAAAACCATAGATGATATGGCACAAAGCGGAAATGTGGAGCTCCATTCCCTGGTGGGGCAGTTATCTGATATAAAAGATATATTCAGAAATCTTTCAGATAAGATTATGGTGCTAAGTGGTCAAATTGAAAAGATATCTGATATTACAGGAATCATAAACGGTGTGGCGGACCAAACAAACCTGCTGGCCTTAAATGCGGCCATTGAGGCTTCCAGGGCTGGGGAAGCTGGAAGAGGCTTCAGTGTAGTGGCCGATGAAATACGAAAGCTTTCAGAGCAGTCAAAGGATTCATCCCAGCAGATAAATGAGCTTATAAAAAATATTTCATCTAATTCAAGGGAAGCTGTAACAACCACAGAGGATGTTTCAGATAAGCTTAACAACCAGGTTAATGTAATTGAAACATCACTGATGTCCTTCAGATCAATTATTGATTCTATTGAGATAATAGTGCCAAAGGTAAAGCAGATTAAGGATTCGGCCATAAGTATTGATGATGAAAAGAATGCTATAATAGTGAAGGTAAAGGAACTTACAAAATCCGCGGATGAAGCCGCCAGCTCTGCAGAAGCCATATCCCAGTCAGTGGAAACGGTAAATACCGCTTCAAGGAAGGTAGCCGGCACTGCAGAAAACTTGAATGTGATGGCAAAAAATATGATAGACCGCGCAAATAAATTTAAATTGTAAATCAGTAAAGCATGTATTATGCATGCTTTATTTTTTTACCTGCTAATTGAGTGGTAAAATTGTAAGATTATATATATATTAACCAAAAATTATGGTAAAATGTAAATATTGGCAATATTCTGAATGGTTTAGGGGGGGATTATTTGTTAAATACTTGCAAATTTGCTGAACAGTCATTGAGGGAAATAATCAACACTAAAAAAATCAGTGTGGAATTCTTTTTAAAAACAGCTCTTTCAATTGTAAATACATTGATAGAACTGCAGCAAAAAGGAATTAACAATTATGCACTTTACCCGGAAAACATAATTATTACCAAGGATGAAAACAACATAACTGCAAAGCTTATTAACAGATCAGGGAAAAGTAAGCCTGTGCAATACATGTCTCCGGAAGAAACAGGCATTCTAAATGTTAAATGTGACTTCAGAAAGGATTTTTATACCCTGGGTGTAATATACTATGAAATGGTTACCGGAACCCTTCTGATTAAAGGTGAGGACATACTGGAAACAATATATGACCATTTTACCAGCGAATTTCAGGAACCAGTCGGCAAGACAAGGGAGTTTCACAAAATTATATGGGACATCATAAAAAAGCTTGTAAATAAAAACCCGGCAAATCGATACTTAACCTATATGGGCTTAAAGTCCGATCTGGAAAGATGCCTTTACCATAATACCCATATGGGCTTCATAAACAGCTTTGAACTTGGTCAGAAGGATATAGCAAGCAATTTAATTATTCCAAAGAAGTATTTTGGAAGAAAGTTTTTAAAGGAAAAATTAAGTGATTTATATAACAACACCGGTAATGGAAAAAATTATTTCCTAATGTTAAAAGGGGAATCTGGTACGGGAAAAAGCTCAGTTGTTAAAGAGATACAAAAAAACTTGTATTCTAAAAATGATTACTGTATCTCTATAAACATGAAAAAAAATCGTGAGCCAATATCCTATTTTCATATAATGGAGCAATTCACCACATTAATAAACAGAATACTTATGGAAAATGAAAGCACTATAGCTTCCTGGAGATATAGGCTGCTTAACGGCCTGGGCTCTAATGTTAAGGTTGTTTCTGAATATATACCAGGCTTAAAGCTTGTTCTGGGGAATGACTATGAAGTTGAAAATATAAATGATTATCGTGTGTTTTTAAGTTTTAAGGATATTTGCAAAAAGCTTATAAAAATCTTTACAGAAAACAATCATATATTTATGATAGCTGTTGACAATGCTCAATGGATTGACGATGAAACACTGCAATTTATAAACTCCCTTCTTATAGGTTCAAATATAAAAAATTTGCTATTGGTTTGCACCTGGACGGACAGTGAAGAGGACTCAGGGGAATTCCACAGTTTTACTGAACAATTTAACCACTGTGGAGTTAAAATTGAAACAGTTGTCATGGAGCCGCTGGCACAGGAAGAAATAAGTGCAATACTTTTGGACTGCTACTCCTATCAGATCAATAAATTGGAGGAGCTCACAGCTATTGTAAAAATAAAAACCCAGGGCAATCTGTATTTTATAAACAAATTTATTAAGGATATAAACCAGCGCTGTTTTATGGAGTACAACTATGAAAAGGGCAGCTGGGATTGGAATGCAGAGCAGGTTGGCATGCTGCCGGGGAAAGAGAAGCTTGTTAATTTAATAAGCAGAAGGATTAAGGATATGCCTTTGGAAGTAATTGAATTTTTAAAAATTGCATGCTGTTTTAAAGATAGCTTCCTAATCCAAACTATATCTGAAATCTGCCATAGTACCACCAGTGAAATTATGGATATTGCATTGGTATGTATAAGGGAAGAACTTATTATAGAGCTTGAGCCAGGTGAATTTGTAATAGCAGATAGGAAAATTACAGATGCTGTTAATAATATTCTGACACTGGAGGAAAAGCAAAACATCAACTTTAAAATTGCCAGAGCTATTGCTGATGAATATTCACACAATACTTCAAAAGTGAAAATTTTCGACCTTTTATATTATTTCAATATTTGCAGGGACCGGATAAATGGAGAAAAGGAAATACTTAGTCTTGTGAAGCTGTATTATGAGGGTGGGCTTAAAGCTGCCGGTACATACGCATATAACGAAGCGGCAGGGTATTTTGACATTGCTCTAGGTTATATGGATTCCAATTTTAGAAATAAGCATCATCAGCTGGCCTGGGATATATATGTTAATGCCATAAATTGCTATTATTCCATTGCAGAATTTAACAAGGCCGATTACTATAGCGAACTGCTCCTCTGTATATCAAGAACTACCATTGAAAAGTGCAGAATATATAACATAATGATCAAGCAGTATACCAGGTGGAATAAAATCCAGTCTGCCATTAATTTGTCCTATCGGGCAATAAATATGATGGAAAGCGGATCTATGGCAAAATATTATTTAAATAAAAAGAAAATCAGGGAGGAATTCAGAAAACTAGTTAAGAGCCTAAGAGGAAAGGACCCAATGATGCTATTGCAGCAGGAGAAAAATGCCAATGCAGACAAGTGTTTATTGATGGAAATATATAGCAGCCTGTGGCTCCTTGGATATTTAAGCTGCAAAGAAAATTTATGCATGGTTTCTGCTGTAAGAATGTATAAAATTTCTAGCTACTATGGTAATATGTCGGCATCAGCCTTCGGCTATGCATGCTTTGGTGGAGAACTCATAGACAAAGGGGAACTGGAGCTTGGAAGCAGCTTTGGCAAACTGGCTCTGGAGCTAAATAGAATATATGATAATGTGGAGCTGGACTGCAGAGTTAAACTAGTTTTCGGCTTAAAGATATGCTTTCATCAGTATGGCTTAAAGAAAAGTGCCGACTATTTAAAAGAAGCCTATAATGCAGCTGTTAAATGCGGAGATTTTATTTATGCCGCCAATGCAGCTATTTCATTGCTTTATATTCGGTACATATTTGGAGAAAAGCTTGAAAATGTGAAATCTGCCTTTGACAAGGCCAGATATGCACCCCAGCATAAGGATTTTAAAACCCAGAGCAATTTGCATATGCTCAGCCAGGATATTTCCAATTTAATGGGTGCTGCCAGTGACCATGCTGTTGGAAGCTTTGAGGACAATGGCGTAAAGATAAGGATAAAGTTCCTATACTATACCTTCAAGGCCATGCAATGCTATATAATGGAAGAATACCAATTAGCCCTGCAATATCTTGATAAGGTAAACTGTTATTTAAATATCAGGGATAATAATCCTTTAAAGATGGTATGCTACTACATATATGCGTTAACAGCAGCTGCATTATTTAACAGCACTGGCGACAGTAAATTCAGAAATATACTAACGGATATGAATGAGAAGCTGAAGGCTTACAAGCCGGCATTTGGTGAAAATGGGATGTGCCTTTTGGCTGAGGCTGAATACTGCAGAGTAACTGGCAGGGATGTAAAGGCTATGCAGCTTTATGAGAAGGCCCTGCAGCAGGCAGATATAGATGAGGATAGGAATCTGGCTGCTTTATGCAGTGAACTTGCTTTTAAGTATTATTTATCCCAAAGTATTAACAAGACAGCCTCCATGCATTACAATAACTGCATAAAGCATTACGAATACTGGGGCTATAAAATAAAAGCTGAAAAGCTGAAAAGCAGCTATCAGGGAATATTCAAATGGCAAAAGGCTAAAAATTTTAATATTGATTTAAATGCGATGTTCAAATCGGCACAGATAATTACAAATGAAATAGACTATAACCAGCTCATAAAAAAGCTTATAAGGCTTATGATGGAGAGGGCCGGAGCAGAAAGGTGCTGCTTTATTACCGAAAACGACAACAGGCTTTATGTAATTGCAGATACTTTCTCAAATAATTTGGATATAGAATTATTTTCAGCTAAAATACCACTGGAAAACTATATGAATGTATTAAAAACCGTGATTTACTATGTTTCAAGAATAAAAGAACCTGTTGCTATAGATGATGCTATAAAATCCCAGTTTTATTTTGGTGAAAAATATGTAACAGACAATAATGTTAAATCGGTGCTTTGTATCCCAATATGCTGCGGCAGCAAGATCAAAGCCATATTATATTTAGAAAACAACCTTATAAGAGCCGCTTTCAGCAAAAATACCATAGAAATATTAAAACTCCTTACATCCCAGGCGGCAACTGCCATGGAAAATGCTTCAATGTACAATTCAATAAAGGAAATGAATGAAGAACTGGAAAACTTGGTTAGAGAAAGAACAGATGAACTGGAAACCGCATTAAATCTGCTAAAGCAGGAGGACCGGGAAAGAAAGGCAGTGGAGGAGGCTCTTCAGGAAAGTGAAAGCAGGCTGAGAACATTAATAAATAATACAACGGACTGCATTACCTTCAAGGATGGTCAGGGCAGGTATGTGGAAATAAATGAAGCAGCCTTGAAGCTTTTGGGACTGGAGGGAATTGACTACAGGAACAAAACAAATAATGAACTATACTGTCTGGTTGATAAGAATAAGGAAACCTTTAAAAGGATAGAGGAGATGGACAAAATTACCCTTATTGCCGGCAGGGAAATGAGGTTCAACGAAAAGCTAATTAATGGGAGGGGTGAGGAAAACTATTTTGACATAGTTAAAAATCCTGTATTTAATTCGCAGGGTGAGAATAAAGCTTTAGTGGTGGTGGCCAGGAATATAACGGATAAAGAGAAAACTGAAGAGCTTAGGCAGAGGTACAGGGAGAGCACAAGGAAGCTGGAGGAGGTAATGGAGTATGACAGGATGAAGACTGAATTCATAGCAAATATTTCACATGAGCTCAGAACCCCGTTAAATGTAATTTTAAGCTCCCATCAGATGTGTGAGCTGGTTTTAAAGAACCAGATTAAGTCTGATATCAGCAGCAGGTTCAATAAATATATGGGTATGACAAAACAAAACTGCTATCGCCTTTTAAGACTTATAAACAATTTAATTGACATTACAAAAATTGATTCCGGGTATCTTACACCTGAATTTATTAAAGGGGATATTGTAAACTTTATCGAGGGAATTACCATGTCTGTAGTAACCTTTGCAGAGAGTAAGGGAATAAGTGTAATTTTTGATACCGAGGTGGAGGAAAAATACATATGCTTTGACAAGGATAAAATTGAAAGGATTATGCTTAACCTTTTATCCAATGCAATTAAATTCACTCCAGCTAAGGGTTATATTTATGTTAACCTGAATGATTTTTATGATAAGATTTCTATCAGTGTAAAGGATACAGGCATAGGTATACCAGAAGAAAAGAAAAGTGAAATATTTAAAAGGTTTGTACAACTGGATAAGTCCTTTACCAGAGAAAATGAGGGCAGCGGCATAGGCTTATCCCTGGTTAAATCCCTTGTTGATATGCATAAAGGTGAGATAACCGTAAGAAGTGAGCCTGGCAAAGGCTCAGAGTTCATTGTTACTTTGCCCGTGATGGCAGCGGAGAATATTAACATAAAAGAGGAGAGTATTTCTGAAACCCATGAGGATAAAATCGAAAGGGTAAAAATTGAATTTTCAGATATATATGTGTAACCACTGGATTTTATCAGGTTTTTGTTTTATTATTACTTTAAGAACATTTTTATGGAGGAATAATTATGTTTAAGCGGATTGCATTATTCTGTCACAATGTAGATAAATAATAATTAAAGTCGGCGCAGTAGTGCCGGCTGTTTTATTTATCCAAAATTTGGAGGTGGGCTTATGATAGAACTTTTAAATGTCAGCAAGACATATGGAGGCAGCAACAAGGCTGTAGACAATATCAGCATTTCCATAAAAAATGGAGAGGTATTCGGTTTTTTAGGCCCCAATGGGGCGGGAAAAACCACTACTATAAAGCTTATAACAGGTATTTTAAATGCCGATTCAGGCAGTATTGAAATTAATGGCGTCAATATCAAGGATAGTCCATTGGAAGCAAAAAAACAGTTTGGGTTTGTACCAGATAGCCCGGATATGTTCTTAAGGCTGAAGGGTATTGAGTATCTGAATTTTATATCTGATATGTATCAGGTGCCAAGAGGGCTGAGGCTGGAAAGAATACAGCAGCTCAGCGCCAGGTTTGAAATGGAAAATGCCATGGGAGATCAAATACAGAGCTATTCCCACGGCATGAGACAGAAAATTATCATTATGGGGGCCCTTGTACATAATCCTTCAGTATGGATACTTGATGAGCCAATGACAGGCTTGGACCCGAAATCCTCCTATAGCCTTAAGGAAATGATGAGGAACCATGCTGAAAAAGGCAATACAGTTTTCTTTTCCACCCATATCCTGGAGGTCGCTGAAAGAATATGTGACAGGGTAGCTGTTATTAATAAAGGGAAAATTATTTTTACCGGAACCCTTAATGAAATGAGAAACCATTTTAAAGAAAATTCATCATTGGAAAGAATGTTTTTGGAGATGACTGAAGATGAATAAAACTTTTATCCTTGCAAAAATCTTATTAAAAAACGGCAGCGATACAGGTACATCAAAGGGTGGAAGGAAAAAACTCAGGAAATCTGTTTTAATAACTGTCATTATAATCTTAGCTTTTCTGCCAATGATTTCAGGCATTTTCAGTATGACGGCAGCTGCATATTCTGCATTGAAAACAATAAACCAACAGGGGGTTATAATAGCACTGGCCCTTTTCATAGCAGTAATAACCATCTTCTTTTTTGGAATTATATATACCATAAACACCTTTTATTTTTCCAGGGATATTGAAAACCTGCTTCCGCTGCCCCTTAGGCCCGAACAGATTTTAAGTGCAAAATTTGCAGTAGTATTGGCATATGAATATATCACTGAGGCTTTTATATTAGTACCTGTAATAGCTGCTTACGGGTACAAAAGCGGGGGGCAGGCTATTTTTTATCTATACAGCCTCATTGTTTTTCTTACTCTGCCTGTGATACCCCTTGCAGCTGCATCGGCTATAGTTATGGTTATAATGAGGTTTACAAACATAGCTAAAAATAAGGATTTGTTCAGAATAATGGGCGGAGTTTTTGCCATGGCTATAGCTCTCGGGGCCAATATATATATGCAAAGGTTCACTGTGACCATGAATAATCCTGAAAAAATAATGGAAGTTTTAAAGCAAGGCAATAATTCTCTCATAGGAACCATATCCAGCCTCCTGCCTGCCACTAAGACAGCAGTATATGCCCTGGTGGATTCTTCAATGTTAGCAGGTGCCCTTTATTTAATTAGCTTCCTTGGAATAACAGCCTTGTGCTATGGGGTTTTTATAATTCTTGGGAAACTCCTTTATTTCAAAGGAGTTATCGGTGTTTCAGAAACAGCTTCAAAAAGAAGAAATTTGGGAGTCAGGGAATTTAATGAGAAAACAAAAAATAGACCGGCAGTGTATTCATACATGGTAAAAGAACTTAAACTGCTTTTCAGAAGTCCGGTGTACTTTTTAAACTGTATCCTAATGAATTTTTTGTGGCCGGTGTTTTTAATTCTCCCGGCAATAGCCCAGCCAAAGAATACAGAAGGACTGCGAACCTTGCTTCCATATATCAAAGGCAGCAGCGCAGAACCCATGGTAGCAGCTTCAGCCTTTGCCGCAGCCATATTTATCACTGCATCAAACATGATTACCTCCACAGCAATATCCAGGGAAGGGCAGAATATTTTTTTTATAAAGTATATTCCAGTGGATTATAAAACACAGCTTATGGGAAAGGCTTTTTCAGGAGCATTGATGGGCCTTGCAGGTATGGCTGTGGTGGTACCGGTTGCCATAATAATGCTAGGCTTAAATCCCGGGTTGGTTCTGCTGTGCCTGGCTGTAAGTACTCCTGGAATAATGTTCAGTGCCCTGGCAGGCATAATTATAGATGTATCCATGCCTAAGCTGAACTGGGATACGGAGCAGAAGGCCGTAAAACAAAACCTTAACGGAATCCTTGCATTATTTGGCAGCTTTGCTGTTGGAGCAGCCATAGTATTGCTTGTAAGGTATATTCACCCTGGTATATTCACTCTTGCTATTGAACTTGTTGCGATATTTGGTATAATTGACCTTACATTATATAAAATAATAGCTGGTTACTGCGTTAGAAAATTAAGGGAAATGGATGTTTAAAGGAGATAATATTATGAAGGATTTCATCATTATCACAGATTCATGTTCAGACCTGGATACAGACTATATAAGTCAGAAGGAAATACCTTTTGTGAGCCTGACCTGCCGGATTGAAGATCTGGAGTATAAGGATGATTTTGGCCAGTCACTTTCCTATAAAAGCTTTTATGATTATATGAGGCATGGGAAGGTTCCAAAAACCTCCCAGCCTAGTGTCCATGATTTTCACAAGGTTTTTGAGGAATATGTGTCCAAGGGGCTGGATATACTTTACATTTGCGTTTCCTCAGGATTGAGCGGGACCTATAATTGTGCATATATTGCAAAAAAGATGATTCAGGACGATTACCCGGATAATGAAATATATATTTTTGATGCACTTACAGCTTCAGTTGGTCAGGGCTTAATGGTGATAAAGGCTGTAGAAATGAAAGAAAACGGATATTCCATGGAAAGCATAGTGGATTACCTTGAAATGAATGTGCAAAGACTAAATACTTTTATTATTGTTAATGACCTGAGCCACCTGAGGAGAGGCGGGAGAATCTCAGCATCTGCTGCAGTAATTGGAAGGGTGCTTAATATAAATCCTGTTTTAACCTTGAATCATCAAGGAAAGGTAATCAATATAATGAAGATCCGAGGCAGGAAAAAGGCAGTGGCACAGCTTGCTGATTTTATTGCTGAAAGAATTGAAGCACCTGAGGAACAGACAATAGCAATTAATCACGGAGACTGTATGGAAGAGGCTTTGGAGCTTAAAAGAATCATACAGGAAAAGGTTCCTGTGAGAGATGTGTATATAAATTTCATAGGACCTGTGGTAGGTACTTATGGTGGTCCTGGAGCCATGGCGGTGTTCTTTTTGGGAAAGGAACGCCAGCAACATATTTATGAAAGCTGATGGTGATTTAAATGAAAAGGGGATATTTAAAAAAACCGCTGCTATTTCTTGTATTAGGCATATTATTCATATTATTGTTTTCAGGATATTCTATAAAAAAACAAGTAGACAAGCATTTGCAGCAGGCTGCCCAGGCAGCTTTAAAACAGCAAACGGAAGAGAAGCTGTTTTTTACAAAGCCCAATGCAATCCCTGTAAATACATCCATAAAGATATATAAGGGAAAGAGAATACTGGAACTATACGGAGACAACAAGCTTATGGGCAGGTTTAAAATTGGCCTTGGCAGAGCGCCAGAAGGAATAAAGGAAAAAGAAGGTGACAGTAAAACCCCTCAGGGTAAATATTATGTCTGCAGTCTTAACAGCCAGACGAAATACTATTTCTTTATGGGCCTGAGCTACCCCAATGAAGATGATGCAAAACGTGGTTTGCAGCAGGGGCTTATTAACCAGACGGAATATAACAGTATTGTACAAGCGGTTAAAAATAAAAAACAGCCCCCATGGAACACAGCCCTTGGAGGTGCAGTGGGCATTCACGGAGGCGGTAATTCTATAGACTGGACCTACGGCTGTATAGCCCTTAGCAATGATGATATGAAAATATTGAAGGAATATATTGTATTAAATACCCCTGTGGAAATTGAAAAGTGATGTAAAGGAGCCCTTTACATCACTTTTTTTAATCATCTTCGTTTATTAAGCCCTCCCTGTAGGCTGTGAGCAGCATTTTCAGGGTTTTTATCTGGTGCTTCAGTTCAGTGCCTACATCTGTATCAGCAACTCTTTTCCTGGAGGCTGAGCTTTCCAGAATTACAGTAGAGGATAATATATCCTCCTCCTCTTCAATAGCCTTTTTTATACTTTCAAAGGGCTCATGGGAGGTCAGCAGCAACCCGTAGGAATTGTATATCAACGTGTAGCCTGCAATTCCTGTTTCAGGCTGATAAGCCCTGCAGAAGCCGCCGTCAATAACCAAAAGCTTGCCATTAGCCTTTATAGGGCTTTCACCTTCCTTTGTTTTTACAGGTATATGACCGTTTATAACATGGGAAAAATCCGGGTTCAGATCAAATTCCCTTAGAATATTGTTAAACACCTCTTCACTGTCTCTGTAGCTGTAGTAGCTGTTTTTTTCTTCAAAGTGTGTCTTTTTATCATTAATAAAATATCTTTCAAAAGTGGTCATTCTATATTTACCAAAAAGAGGAGAGCATGGACCGCACCATAGGTACCACATCATATCCAGTCCGTCTTTTTTGGCAGGGGACTCCTCGCTCATGAAAAAGGCTTCCCTGGCATAACGATCGAATTTATCCATTAATGCCTTTCCGGAGTATTCCATATCGTCCACGGTGATTTTCATAAAGGAGCCATCCTTATTTAACGGTATGCAGCCGTGGTACAGCAGGTTTGAGTTAAATATGGTATACATGCTTCCGTTATTATAAAAAAACTTTATATGCTTTTGAAGTTTATCGCTTTTTATGAAGGAATATTTAAGCTTCTGGATAACCTCCAGTTCCCTTGGAGTAAGCTCATAGGGATTTGCCGGGTCTATAGTTGGAAAGTACCGGTCATTAAGTTCGTATACATTTCCATCCAGGCCTATTGTATAGTTTTCAAAATCAATTTTATCAAGGAGCAGCTGATCATCCATGCCATACTCAGGATGATTTTTGAGAATATGGCCTTCCAGCTTAAACTGGATAATGGCAATAGCCTTGTGCATTTTTGTCAAAAGGGAATGATCCACTTCGTTTATTTCCTTATCTATGGCTCTCAGTTTAAAGCTCTTACATGGGTCATCAGTATAAAATTCCATGGCAAAGGTAGCCAGTGGGAGCAGATTAATGCCGTAACCATCCTCGATGGTGCCTAGGTTGGCATATCTAAGTGAGATTCTAAGTACATTTGCAATACATGCTTCAGAGCCGGCAGCAGCACCCATCCACAAAATATCATGGTTTCCCCACTGTATGTCCACAGAATGGTGAGACATCAATGCATCCATAATTATTTCAGCACCAGGGCCTCTGTCATAAATATCTCCTATTAGGTGAAGCCTGTCTACCACAAGCCGTTGAATTACATTTGATATAACTATGATAAATTCGCAGGCTCTATCCGTTTCAATAATAGCATTAATTATACCATTATAATATTCCTGTTTATCCACCAAGTCTCTCTGCTCTTGAAGGAGCTCTTCAATTACATAGGCAAAGTCTGAAGGCAGAGCTTTTCTTAATTTTGACCTGGTATATTTTGAGGATACTGATTTGCACAGCTCAATAAGTCGGAAAAGGGTTACCCTGTACCACTGGTTTATGGGTTTTACCGACTGCTTTATAAGGTTCAGCTTTTCCTCTGGATAATATATTAATGTAGCCAGGCTTGTTTTTTCTCCTTCAGAAAGAGTATCATCAAATACGTCATCTATTTTTCTCTTTATAACGCCGGAAGCGTTTTTCAGCATATGTGTGAAGGATTGGTATTCTCCATGAATATCGCTTAGAAAGTGTTCAGTACCCTTTGGCAGATTAAGTATTGCCTCCAGATTTATTATTTCTGTGCTGGCGCTGGATATTGTAGGATACTGCTTGGAAAGCAGCTTAAGATATTTTATATCGCCTTTTGAAATATTCATATTTACCTCATTATATTTGGCCATGATATTCCCCTTTATGCTTTAATTATATTGTTAAATATATATTTAATATAACACAAACAGGGTTGTTTTATCAATATGTGCTACTCTGTTACAACAATGATGAGAATATTCTGCAGAAGGCCTCAAATAGTTTGATTCTAAGAGGCTGGGTTTCAAAATATGTATCCTTTATCCTTTCACTTTTTTTCAGATCCTCAAAAAAGATATTTTCCAGTTTTTCCACTGTTTCCTCATCATAAATTACTGCATTTATTTCATAATTAAGCTCGTAGCTGCGAATGTCCATATTTGCAGTACCTACAGTGGCTATTTTGCCGTCCACTATTACGCATTTGGCATGAATAAAGGATTTTGGATCATATAAATAAATTCTCGCACCATATTTGATAAGCTCGGATAAATATGTCCTGGAAGCATAATAAACCAGTATATGGTCATAGGTGCCAGGAAATAATATATGTACCTTGATACCGCTTAAGGCTGCGATTTGGAGAGCATTCATTATGCTCTCACTGGGGATGAAGTAAGGTGAGGTTATATATATGTGATCCTTGGCCATGCCTATCATTTTATGAATTGCCTGCATAATGGCAGGAAATTCGGAGTCTGGGCCGCTTTTAACCAGCTGCATAAGCTTTCCACCAGAACTTTCAGTGGTTGGAAAAAAGTTGTCAAAATCATCACCATAGAAAAAGGGTTCTCCGTTTGCTTCTTTTATAGTAAGGTAATCATCAAGAAAAACCGCCTGCAGCCCCAGAACAAAATCACCCTTCACCATGATATGGGTATCGCGCCAATAGCCAAATCTGCTCCTGCCGCAGTATTCGTCTCCAATATTAATGCCTCCGGTAAAGCCTACCTTCCCGTCTATTATGGCAATTTTTCTGTGGTTTCTGTAATTTATCTGGGTGTTGATTCTTTTCAGAAGAGGTGCAAGGAAATAGGAGTATTGAACCACATCTACACCAGCTTCCTTCATGTCTGCAATATAATTTGGAGGGAGCTTTATTGAGCCAACCCGGTCTATGATAAATCTGACCTGGACTCCTTCCTTTGCCTTGGCCATTAGTATGTTTTTAATTTCGTTGCCAATAATGTCGTTTTTTACTATGTAATATTCCAGATGTATATGATGTACAGCCTTAAGAAGTTCTTCTTTTAGCATCTGGAACTTTTCAGAGCCGTCCCGGAAAATTTCAATGGAATTGTCATTGAAGAGGGGAGACTCGCTGTTCTTGGAAAGAAGCTCTATGAGGGAGTAATATTCATAATCTGTAACATTCTTCATGGCATGAAAAACCAATTCATCAATATTTATATTTGTATTGTCGTTTAGCTTATGTTTCTTCCAGTTCCTGCCTAAGAAGATATATAAAAACAGACCAATAGGAGGAAGGGCGATAAAAATCAGCAGCCAGGCAATGGTCTTTTCCGGATTGCGCCTTTCCAGTATTATGACAAATATAGATACAAGGGCATTTGTTATGAACAGCCAGGTAACCCAGTGGTTCGAAAATAAAAGCATAAAACTGCCTCCCTGTTGTAGAAAATATATTATTATAATAATACTTTAACATATATTGTACAATATATATGGATTAATATAAATTATTAAGCTATAATTACATAGTAAATTCAATTAATCAGCTTATACTTAGGACGGTGTGAATATGAAGAAATTTAGCAAGGGAAAAACGCTGGCTGCTGCCATGGCAGTTGTGCTTTGTTCAGCCTTGTTCCAGGGCTGTTCGGGAAATACTGAGCCTCTGGAGGAAACCAAGTTTTTGCTGGGAACAATTTGTACTGTGAAAATATATGATCATAAATCCCAGGATACCATGGACAAGGTTTTTAACAGAATTCAGGAAATAGAAAATAAAATGAGTGTGAATAAAACAGGTACTGAAGTGGATGCCATAGCTGCAGCTGCAGGGAAAAGCTATGTAAAGGTTTCTGATGATACATTTTATGTAATACAAAAGGGTAAGTATTACTCTGAAAAATCCGGAGGGAAGTTTGATATCACCATAGGACCTTTGGTTAAGCTGTGGGGTATAGGAACGGATGCCGCAAGATTACCATCCCAGCAGGAAATTGACGCTAAAAAGAGTCTTATAAATTACAAGGATGTACTGCTTAACGAAGGAGATAAATCTGTAATGCTGAAAAGACAGGGCATGGCTCTGGACCTTGGTGGCATTGCAAAGGGCTATTCAGCAGATGAAGCAGCAAGGATACTTAAGGAAAATAATGTACAGCACGCCATAGTTAATCTTGGGGGAAATGTACTGGTGTTGAATG
Source organism: uncultured Clostridium sp. (assembly GCA_937927335.1). Taxonomy (GTDB): domain Bacteria; phylum Bacillota; class Clostridia; order Clostridiales; family Clostridiaceae; genus UBA699. The sequence continues at coordinate 117,302 of CALBDU010000035.1, read as the reverse complement.
ACAATGTAAATGGCAAACCATGGAGCATAGGCATTCAGAATCCCTTTGAAACCAGAGGGGATATAGTTGGCAGCATCGCAGTTACCAGCAAAACAGTGGTTACCTCAGGTATTTATGAAAGATATTTTGAATACAATGGTGTAAGGTATCACCACATACTGGATCCATTTAACGGCTATCCTATGAACAGCGATCTGGCCAGTGTTACAATAGTTACCAATACCTCCATAGATGCCGATGCCATGACTAAAAACCTGTTTTATCTTGGATCAAGTCAAGGCTTGGCTTATGCTGAAGCAACACCTGATATTGAAGCAATATTTATAACCAAGGATAAAAAGGTATATGTAACTAAAGGACTTAAAGAAAACATAGACATTACAAATTCGGAATATAAGCTGGCAAATTAAAAATAGGCTGTGAAGCCTATTTTTTATTCCAATATTTCGGATTTGTTTTGTATTATTTCCGTATTGTCAGGTTTGATAATATTTAACATAACAGCTTTATAATCGTTATATTTTGCTGCAGTGTCAAAATATACTTCATGGAACTTGATATCCTTATAATAGAATACAACTGTAGGTATATACTCATGAAATTTAACATTGATATTGTCAGTAACACCAAGAACATCGAATATCCTAACCAGCAAATCAGGGGCAGCCTCCTGGTTTTCTTTTTCCACAGCATTGTAAAGGCTAGGAGAAATCTTTAATTTATCGGCTATTTCCTTTAACAGGATTTTAGATTTATGCCTCCTGGTAATTAAGAACTGATTTAAATTGACACCAATGCTGCTATCATATTTTTTACCCAGCTTTTCGGCGTTTTCAATTTGAAGCTGCGAAATAAGCTTATCAAGGTCTTCAATTTTCTTTGCTATTCTGCTGTTTTTGTCCTGGGTCTTTGTGTTAAGGCTTTCCCTGTAGTGCTGAAGTGCTTCTTCTATCAAAATTAGTTCATGAACGTTAGAAAACTTGATTTTGCCAGTACCAGTATCTGTACTTCCGTAGTTTAGGTATAGTTTCATAATAAAGCCCCCTTTGTTAAGCAAAATATATATTAATTAGTATTCTATAAGATGGCTGAATTATCCTGCAAAAAATTGCTATTGTTTAAAATAATAGAATATTCAGTATATTTAATTTTATTTGATTCAGTGGTATAATATATAAAACATCGAAATGGGGGGTTCAACATGAAAGTTCTTTCTATTATTGGAAGTCCAATTAAAAACGGTACTACAGAGAAGTTAGTGGATGAATTAAATAAAGGTGTTATATCAAAGCACAGCAATGGGGAAGTAGATAAGCTGTTCCTGCAGGATTATCACATTGAAGCATGTTTTGCCTGTAATTCCTGTCAAAAAACATTGGATAGCAGATGTGTAATCCAGGATGATATGACAGACATATATCCTAAAATTGTGGAGGCTGATATTCTGGTGTTCGCCACTCCAATATACTGGTGGAACATGTCAGCTCAGCTTAAGCTTTTTATTGACAGAATGTATGCTTTGCTGAAGGATGAGGATGTGTCAAATTTTTCAGGAAAAAAGGTTGTACTTATAACTACTTATGCCGGAGAGAGACCAAATTCAGGTCCAAAAATCGTGGAAAGGATATTCCAGGATATGTGCCTGTATTTAAATATGGATCTTGAAATCTACCTTGGTGTTTGCACAGGAGGGAACGATTCCTCAAAAGAAGTGAAGGAAGGCATGGAAACAGCCTTTGATATAGGAACCAGATTATAAAAAGGTTGTGTCATGATGACACAACCTTTAAAAATTTAATCCTCCAGGGAATGTATAAACAATCCGCTTCTGAGTTTTGGTTCAAACCAGGTGGATTTAGGAGGCATAACCTCTCCGATATCTGCCACATCCATCAGTTCTTTTATAGTACATGGGTATACAGAGAAGGCAACCTTCATATCAGTTTCTGCTCTTCTTTGTAATTCTTCCAATCCCAGTACACCAGCCACAAAATCTATTCTAGTGTCTGTACGAGGATCTTTTATTCCTAAAACCGGATCCAGAAGGAAGTCCTGAAGTATTGCCACATCAAGGCACTTAACCGGATGGCCTTCATCATAGGTGCAGTCGCAGGCAGTAAGCTTATACCAGCAGCCATCAACATACATGCCTATTTTATGAGCCTTTTCAGGCTTATATGGCATATGACCTTCACACTTTTCAATTTTAAAGTTCTCAGATACCTTGTTTAGGAATTCTTCAGTGGTCATACCGTTTAAATCCTTCACAACCCTGTTGTAGTCAATTACGTTCAGACCCTTGTCAGGGAACAGCACTGAGAGGAAATAATTAAATTCTTCATTGCCAGTGAATCCAGGATTCTGTTCACGTCTTTGCATGCATACTCTTGCAGCAGCAGCAGTTCTGTGATGGCCGTCTGCAATATAGAAATTGTCCACCTTCTCGAAAAGCTTAACCAGCTCGTCAATTTTGTTTTCTTCTGCAACAGGCCATACAATATGAACAATGCCATCCTCTGTGGTAAATTCATATTCAGCTTTCTGTTTCATTGTTTCATCAATGATATTCTGAATCTGTTCCTCCCATTTATAAATGAGGTAGATTGTTCCGGTGTTTGCATTGCAGTAGTCAATGTGGAAGCTGATATCTTTTTCCTTTTCAGATCTGGTGAATTCATGCTTTTTAATGTAATTGTTTACATAATCATCCACAGATGTACAAGCTACAATACCAGTTAAGTCCCTGTCTCCGATGATCTGTTTGTACACAAAAAGCATAGGCGCTTCATCCTTTACAAGAACCTCATTATCTACCATGCTGTTCAGTTTATCTTGTGATTTCTTGTTTAGGATTCTTTTTCCGCTTTCTGTAAGCTCTATATCCTGATAATACAATTCTGGATTTGTGATTTGCAGAAAACAATGTTCATTTGATTTGATAATGTTTTTAATCTTTTGTTTGTCCATTGAGTCCACTGGAAGAATTGCAACCTTATCTGCAATTTCTGTTCTTGGTCTCAATCTTTTAAATGGTCTAATTACTGCCATTTTGGCGGTCCCCCCTAAATAATTTCAAAAGCTTTATATTTACGCAGCCGGTAAATTAAGTTTGCCGGCTGCATAGATACTAATTAAAAAAACCGGTTATTATGCTTACAATTTCAGCTCCGATTCTTGTCTGGGCTTCAAAGGTGGAAGCTCCTATATGCGGAGTTACTGAAACCTTAGGATGATTAATAAGAGCGGTATTTTTTGAAGGTTCTTCTTCAAAAACATCAATACCTGCTCCAGCAAGCTTTCCGCTGTTTAAAGCATCCAGCAGAGCAGCTTCGCTTACTACTCCTCCTCTGGCACAGTTTATAATGTAAGCACCATCCTTCATCATTCCTATTTCTTTCTCTCCTATAACAGCGCCATTTTCCTTTATAAAAGGAACGTGCAGGGAAAGAAAATCTGCTTTTTTAAGCACATCCTCGAAGCAGCAGCATTCACAATGATCAAAGCCCTGTGCCTTGCCTATAATGTCGGTATATACTACATTCATACCTAAAGCGCAGGCTCTTTTGGCAACCTCTCTGGAGATTCTGCCAAAGCCCACAAGACCTAAGGTTTTACCTGAAAGCTCTATACCTTTGTATTTCTTTTTTTCCCACTTGCCATCTCTCATAGTTACATTTGCATCAGCTATGAATCTTGCCAGTGCAAACATGTGTCCTATGGTGAGCTCAGCCACTGAGGCGCTGCTGGCATTGGGTGTGTTCCTGACCTTTATGCCTTTTTCTTCAGCATATGCTACGTCTATGTTGTCAACGCCCACTCCACCGCGGATTATCAGCTTAAGCCTGCCGGTTTCCAGTGCTGCGTCAATTATTGGCTTTCTAACCTTAGTAGCGGATCTTACTACCAGCACATCATAATTGTTAAGCTCTTTTCCAAGCTGGTCAGGTTCATAAAACTGCTCTACCAGCTCAAAGCCTGCGGCTCTAAGCTCTGCAGCAGCTGCCTTGTCTATACCGTCAGATGCCAGTATTCTTATCATATTAGACCTCCTAACAACTTATTAAAGCTTTAAAATATCTTCAATTTCCTTAATAAGCTCCTTTAATTCATCCATAGTTCTTTCAGCCATATGGGCAATTCTGAAGGTGTTTTCCTTAAGCTTGCCATAGCCGTTGGATATGGAGTAGCCTCTGGTTCCCAGTTCCTTGTTCAAATCTCCCACACTGATTCCCTTAGTGTTTTTGATTACTGTAAGAGTATTTGAAAGATAACCCTCTTTAGTGAATACTTCAAAGTTTTCTCTTGCCCAGCCTCTTACATATTCAGCCATATCGGCATGCCTCTTATATCTGTTGTCAAGACCCTCAGCAAGCATCTTGTCTAACTGATAATTCAGTGCAAACATGTGTGAAAGGGATGGTGTTGAAGGATACTGGTAATCCTTTTTCTGTATGTAGTCATATAATGAAAGCAAATCAAAGTATAAACCTCTGAAAGGTACTGTTTTAGCTCTTTCAACTGCTTTTTGTGACATTGAGCATATTGCTATTCCAGGAGGAAGTGCAAGGGCCTTCTGTGATGAAGTTATGCAAATGTCAACTCCAAGCTTATCAACTTCAATTTTAGTTCCTCCCATGGAGCTTACTGTATCAAGGCAGTAAACAACCTCAGGATATTTTTTCATTACTTCGGCAATTTCCTCAACTGGATTCATTATACCAGTGGAAGTTTCATTATGAGTAATTGTAATTAAATCATACTTTCCTGTGGATAATGTTTTATCTACAAGCTCAGGAGTTGTAGGGGTTCCCCATTCAACTTCAAATAAATCTGCAGGCACGTTGTTGTATTTCGCCATGTCATACCATCTGTTTCCAAAAGCTCCCACTGAAAAAACAGCAGCTCTTTTAGCAGTACAAGAACGAACAGCACCTTCCATTAAACCGCTTCCTGAGGAAGTGGAAAGAAGTATTTCTTCCTTTGTATAGAATACTTTTCTAAGTTTGTCGCTTATATTCCTTTGCAGGGCAGATGCTTCTTTAGTTCTATGACCTATCATCGGAGTAGCCATTTTCGCAAGCACATCTTCGGCAACATCAACTGGGCCTGGAATAAATAACTTTTTCTGCATTAAAAGAACCTCCTTAAGTTTTGTTAATATCCTAACTATTGTACAACATTTTTGTGCAATATAATAGACTTAATTAGAAAAAATAATAAAAATGTGTGTTATAATATATATTATAAGTAGTAATTAGGAGGTGTGTTATGGCTGTTTTTCATGAAAAGGACTACGTGGGTTTGAAAATTGAAGTACCGGGTGCTTCTGCAGTTGTTAAAAAGTCCCTTGTTACTCCAAAAGAAGGCTGGGAAGACCAGGTAATGAGAATTTTTGAACTGGGAGAAGGGGGCTGCACCCCAAAGCATCAGCATCCATGGTATCATGTGAATTATATTGTTGAGGGCACAGGAATCCTTCACCTTGACGGAAAAGACTATCCTGTGGAGCCCGGTTCCTACGCTTTTGTGCCTGACGATGCTATGCATCAGTTTACAAACACAGGAAAAGGCACCATGAAATTTATATGCATAGTTCCTGAAGAAGGAGACGTATAACAAAGCATCTGCCCAGGCAGATGTTTTTACTATATTAAGGAGGGATTATTTTGAAATACCATATGAGAAGAAGTGACAGGGAAATAAAAGATGAAAATGAAATTAATGAAATCCTTAACGGCGGTAAATATATAGTAGTGGCACTATGCCGTGAAAATGAACCCTATATTGTTACTTTGAGCTATGGATATGATAATGAAGCTGGTGTTATTTACATGCATTCTGGTAAAGAAGGGCTAAAAAGTGAATTTATCAAAGCAAACCCTAAAGTTTGTGCCACTATAATAGATGACCGCGGGTATATCCAAAAAGAATGTGGTCATGAATACAGAACTGTAGTAATTCATGGCAGATTATCCTTTGTTCAGGAATTACAGGAAAAGAAAAAAGCCATGGAAGTAATTTTAAGACAACTGGAGGAAATTCCTGAAATTGTTCGGGAAAGATCCTTAAAGAATGATGAAATATACAATAACGTAGCTATATTGAGGCTTAATATTGAAAACCTTACAGGCAAAAAGGGAAGGTAGCAAAATTTGAGGCTGATGCGGTTAAAAACCCATCAGCCTTTTAACATTAGAGCAGTTTTCTGATGAAGTCAGCATTTCCAGCAGCTTGAAGGCAACTCCGAAGGCCGTGGAGGGATTATAGGAGGTTATAATATTTTTGTCTGTTACTATTGGCTCATCCTTTAATACATTAACTCCAAACTCTCCAAGCTGACTTTGCCTTAAGCCGTTCCCAAGGTTATAGGTTGTACCAAACCTCCCCTTCAGCACTCCGCTTTTAGCCACAGGCAGAGCACCAACACAAATAGAGGCTATTATTTTGCCATTTCTGTCAAATTCCCTTATAACCTTTAAGAATTCCTCACTGTAGGCATCCTTATAAAACCCAGCCTCTTCAAAGCCGCCGGGTATGGCCAGTGCATCAAATTCATCAAGATTAGCGTCCTCAAGCAGCAGCTCGGGAATAACAGTAAAATTAAAAGTACATTTAAGCTTATCTCTAAGTCCTGCAGTAACCAGCTCTGTATTTTGGTCTCCCTCCAGCTTGTTCCAGCCTATTACGTCGGTAAAAACACTTGCTTCCACTGCCTCAAAGCCATCGGCCAGGAGCAGCATTACCTTTTTCATATTAACCACCTCTTTTTCTATATTATAACAGCAGGATCATGTTCAGTAAAATTGAAATAAATGAAATTAATCATCGAAGATTATGATACAATATAAGAATGAGAGGTGCATGTAAATGGAAATAAGACACTTTCAAACCTTTATAGCAATTGTTGATGCAGGTGGTTATACAAAGGCTGCTGAGCAGCTTGGTTATGCCCAGTCCACCATAACTGCCCATATTCAAATACTGGAAAGTGAACTTGGAAAACCACTGTTTAGCAGATTGGGAAAAAAGGTGGTAGTCACTGATACAGGCAGGGAGCTGGTGCCTTATGCCAGAAAAATGATAGCCTTATATAAAGATATAAAAAGTCTAGCCATGGCTGATGAGGTATCCGGCGAATTAAACATAGGAGCTGGAGAATCCTTGTCCATCTACAGGCTGGGCCCAATATTAAAGGAATATAAAAAGAACTATCCTAATGTAAATATTATCCTTAAGAATTCCATATGCAGTGACTTGAAAAAAAGGCTCAGGAACGGGGAATTGGATATAATTTTCACTATTGAACCTGAAGTAAAGGAGGATGACCTGGTTTTGGCAGCATCCAAGGCTGAGCGTATGCTTTTGATAACAGGGGGAGGCTGCAAAATGGAGCTTTCATCTTCAAATATGATATTTACTGAAAAGGGATGCAGATTCAGGATGGTTTTCGAAAATTACCTTAGTGAAAAGAAAATTAAATACTCAAATCCTCTTGAACTAACAAGCATTGAAGCAATTAAAAAATGTGTTGCCTGCGGCTTGGGTATTTCATTTCTCCCTCTATATACTGTGGAAAATGAATTAAAAGATGAGAGCATAGTTGGAGTAGAAATAGAGGAGGAGTATCAAAATTTTAAGACACAAATGATTTTTCACAGAGCTGCAAACAGATCTAAGGCCCTGGAGGCCTTTATGGAAATTGCCATAACACATTTTGAAAAATTTGAGTAAAGGGTTTAGAGCCCTTTACTCAAATCCTTTACTTTATCATATTTTTTTCAGCAGCCTCCACCATTCTACGCACCATTTCACCGCCTACATTGCCTGAATTTTTAATCTTGTTAATGGCAGCGCTTGGCATATCAGCCATGTCCACCTGGGCTGTAAGCTTATTTTCCATGCTCATATCCCTGGCAACCTCCATTTTAAATCTGTCAAGACCTGCTTCTGCAGTTGGAACTAAAGGTTTATTACTCATAAGCTACCTCCTCAAAATTGTTTAATTATATTTTTTGTATTTAGAAATTAATTATTCATTTAAAAGTAAACGGTATATAATTAAATTAATATTTTTAAGGAAGTGATACTTTGAAATATGAATGGAGAAAACAGGAGAAGAACTTGTATATTCCCAAGAATAAACCGGAAATGGTGAATGTCCCTGCTATGAAATTTTTTATGATAAATGGTCATGGAAATCCAAATAACAGTGAAGAATTCTCAAAGGCAGTGGAAGCTTTATATTCACTTTCCTATGGGATAAAAATGCTGCCAAAGTCCGGAGAAATGCCTGAAGGCTATTTTGATTACACCGTTTATCCATTGGAAGGTGTCTGGGATCTTGATGAGGAGGGAAGGCAAAAGGAAAGTCTGGACAAGGACCACCTGGTATTTACATTGATGATTCGGCAGCCTGATTTTGTAACGGAAAATATGGCCGTAAAAATTATTGAAAAAATTAAGAAGAAAAAGCCTGATCTTCTTCTAGATAAAGTTGAATTTGGAACAATTGAAGAGGGGCCGTGCATTCAGATGCTTCACCAGGGAAGCTATGACACAGAGCCTCAGAGCTTCAGCACCATGGAACAATTTTGTCATGAAAAAGGACTAAGAAGAAAGGAAAAAACACACAGGGAGATATACCTGTCTGATGCTAGAAAAACTCCCCCTGAAAAACAAAAGACTGTGTTGAGGTTTAAATATGAAATATAAATACATACTTTTTGATTTGGATGGCACACTTACAGACCCCAAGGAGGGGATTACAAAATCAATTCAATATGCACTGAGGAAATACAATATTTTCGTGGAGGACCTGGATTCACTGGAAAAATTTATCGGACCACCATTAAGGGATTCCTTCAGTGAATTTTACGGCTTTAGCATTGATAAGGCAGCAGAAGCCGTGGAGTTTTACAGGGAATATTACAGGTCTAAGGGCATATTTCAAAATATAGTATATACTGGAATAGAGGATGCTCTGAAAGTCTTGAAGCTGGAAGGCTGCATACTGATAACTGCCACCACCAAGCCTACTTTGTTTGCAGAGCAGATTTTGGAGCACTTTGGCTTGAAACAGTATTTCAGTGCAGTAGTGGGCAGCAATCTGGACGGCACCAGGAGCAGAAAGGGAGATATTATCAAGTATATAATTGAAAGCCTCAATATAAAAAACACTACAGAAATAGTGATGATAGGGGACAGAAAATATGATATGGAGGGTGCCAGGGAAAACGACATTCATTCCATTGGAGTAACCTATGGATACGGAACCCTTCAGGAGCTTCAGCTGTCTTCACCTACCTATATCGCAGAAAATGCCAAAGACATAGTTAAATTGATTTTGATGTAAGTGTTGTTAAATAGGTGCCAGGAACCCATGTTAACCAAATATTTCTACTGAAACAATAGTGCTGAAAACTGCTTGTTTATGATATAATAAAGTAAGAGATAAATAAGGAGGGATATATTGTTTAGATGTGAAATATGTGGCAAACTGGCTGACAAGCATCATATTGTATACAGAAGTCAGGGAGGGGTGGACTTTCCGCTTAATATAATGTATTTATGCGATGAGCACCACCGGGGCAAAAATGGACCACATAAAAACAAAAGCATCGATTTACAATATAAGCTTTGTTTAAAGGGTAATCTGGAAAATCTTCTTGTCAGGGAGTTCTACAAAATCGATGAACTTGTGAAGCTGCTAGGTATCAGCAGAGGAATGATGAAGAGGATTCTGAAGGAGTTAAGGTTATATAAGGAGGGGTATAAAACCACCGATATAATATTTCGCCTCATGGGTAATGAAGAATACCATGAGTATATGCTGGAGGAGTTTTACGAATTTATAGCAAATTTTTAAAAAAAGTTCACAGTCAGGCTGTGAACTTTTCTATATGTCCTGTGATATTTTTTCCAGAATATCTGCAGTGGCACTAATTTCCTCTATAGAAGCACCAATTTGCTGTATTGATGAAAGCTGGTGCTTAAACAATGTATTGGAACTGTCAATTTTTTCTGAAATGTTTGTTACAGCAGATTCAATTTTCCTTAATATATCTGTTATTTCATTGATGGATTGGGAGCTTGAGTTAGAAAGCTTCCTGATTTCATTTGCCACCACAGAAAAGCCCTTGCCGTGCTCACCTGCCCTGGAGGCTTCAATTGCCGCGTTTAATCCCAGCAGGTTTGTTTTAGACGCAATGTTTTTTACAAAGGACAACACTTCATCAGTTTTCTGGGCACTGTCCTTAGCTTTATCCACGTCAGTCAGTACCTCGGTGTTTGAATCTACTGCCTTTTCAGCATCCTGGGTTATGGTGACGGACATGTCCGTAATAGTTTTAAGGGAATCTGAAAGGTTTCTTGATATGTTTAAAATTTCATAATGCCTTTTTAGGCTTTTCACCAGTACTATGCTTCCCATAATTTTATTGCTGTCATCACGAACGGGTATTCCTACAGCTTTTATTTCAACACCAAATACCTCCTTTGGCACTATAGTGGAAATAACTTTTCCTGCCTTGATACATTCATAGGCAGCACCGCCAGGTCTTAACGGATCACCTGGATTTGCGTTCATATTGATATTCTCGCTGTTTACAACTTTAATAAATTCTTTTGTATTTGACATGGTGAATGCAATTTCATCCTCAAAAAAATACTGCATATAAGGCAGCAGGTTATAAAATGACTGCTGAAGCGCATTTTCAAATTCTATCAATTCCATATATAATCCTCCTAAAATTATCCCTATATTAATAATACAATAGAATATACTTATTTTGCTAATAAAAAAATAATTCTTATTATTTAGAATATTGTGTATAAACAAATGAAAAATTGCGGAGAATATGATAATATAATGTTATAGCAATGCTGGATTCAAAGGGGGTAATATTCGTGTATAGAAATACTGTATATTCAGAGGATAATATAGTAAATTTAGAGGAATACAGAAATAGCTCTCTGCATCAAAAAAGACAACAGGAGCATCTATATAGGTCCCGTGAAATAAGAAAAAAATATAAACCTAAAAACCAGAAAAAGAACAAGCTGCCAGGTTATAGCACAAATCAGGAATATAGGGGGTACAGCTTCAGCGTGATTGCCTTTATAGTGGCAATAACCCTGGTGGGACTGCTTTGTTTTGGAGTAGCCTATTGCATTAAATCCGGAAATTCAGTTACAAAGGTGAATCCGGTAGAAAGCAGCTACATTGTTAGAGACTGATATAAGTAAAGAGTTAGTATATCAATTTGTCTAAATATGCCTGAATATCGGGCATATTTACTTTTTTTGACCAATGTTAATAAAATGTTTATTATATTGAGGATAATTTCATGATATATTAGTTATATAAGCTTTGCGAAGGGAGGCATCAACATGAAGATTTTAGACCGATACAGGGAAAAACTGCTGGCATTATGCTTTTTAATTACAATACCTGTGTTGGATATAACCTACTTTGTACTTAACAATACGGATAGGGGTGTTCATAGTCTAAGCACTGTGCTGGATTATTCGCTGCCCTTCCTGAAAATATTCGTGATACCCTATGTAGTATGGTACCCCTTTGTGTTTCTGGGATTTCTGTATATATGCTTCAGGAATACAGAGGTATACTTCAAAACTTTGATAACCTTTGACTTATGCCTGATTTGCTCCTATATCACTTTTTACTTTTTTCAAACCACTATGCCAAGGCCTGAGCTTATTGGCACAGACATATTGACAAATATGATAAGGGTCATTTATGGCTTTGACCAGCCCTTTAACTGCTTTCCAAGCATTCACGTACTGGCCTGCTATGTTATAATGCGCGGCATTGACAGATGTGAAAAGGGATTTACAGCAGTGAAGGTAACAGCAGGTATTGTTTCAGTACTTATAATTTTATCTACATTATTTATAAAACAGCATACTATAATGGATATTATATCTGCAGTATTCTTAGGAGAAATAATATTCACCTTAATTAAAAATTTAAATTTGGACAGATTTGTTTATGCCTTGCAGGGCAAGAAGGTTTCTAAAAATGAATTTGTTTAGTTATTAGCCGGGTATAATAAATTGTACCCGGCTTTTTAGTTATATTATAATTACTCCAGCATAGTAATAAATAGAATAATTATGGGAGTGTTTAAGATGAAAAGGGAACTTAAAATCGCAATTATTATGGCAGTTTTATTTTTTGCCGCATTCATATTTCTAGTAAAATATACAGAAAATATTAACAACAGCAATATTATAAACAATAAGGCTGATGTATATCAGGGGTATTCCATGGAGCAAACTATAAGCTATCAGAAGAGCAAGGTTAATCTGTGGCTTTGCAGTACCGGCGTAAGCTTTGTGGTACCGCTGCTTTTCATTGCGTCAGGTTTTTCTGCAGCTCTGAGGCAAAGGCTTCAGCAAAATTATAAATCGGCCTTTCTAGTTATAGTGCTGTTTTTTGCAATTTATTCATTGGTAAGCTATATAATATCTCTTCCTTTGGAGTATTACGGAGGATATGTTTTGAAACACAGCTACGGGCTGTCAAACCAGGAGCTGTTTAAGTGGTTAAACGACTCCTTTAAAGGCTTTATGATAAATACAGCTATGGGTGCAGCAGCTGTGTGGGGGTTGTATATGCTTATCCGCAGGGTTCCCCATAGCTGGTGGCTATATGCCGGGCTATTATCCATACCTGTACTGTTCTTCCTTACCTTTGTAACTCCGGTTTATATTGATCCTTTGTTTAACAAATATGTAACTATGAAAAATCCGCCCTTGGAGGCTTCCATCAGGCAGGAGCTAAAAACAGCAGGGGTTTCAGACTGCCAGGTTTACATGGTGGATAAAAGCGTAGATACAAAAGAGATGAATGCTTATATGACAGGTGTATTTTCCACTAAAAGGATAGTGCTCTGGGATACCACTGTAAATAGTCTTACCTCAAGAGAGGTATTGTCTGTTACCGCCCATGAAATTGGCCATTATGTTTTGGGACATATATGGAAGGCTATAATCCTTGGAGGCGCTCTTACAATTATAATACTGTTCCTGGCTAATAAAGGAACAATATGGGTGCTTGCCAATTCTGGAGGGGCATTTGGCGTCAATACAATAAAGGATATTGCATCTCTGCCTCTTATAATATTGCTGCTCAACCTTTTGCTTTTTGCAGCTGCACCAGGAATAAATGCTTATACCAGATATACCGAAAGGGAAGCAGATAGATTTGAGCTGGAGCTTACCAGAGATAATGAGGCAGCAATAACCTCTACGCTTAAGCTGCACCAGGGGAGCCTTATTATTTCAACTCCAGGCATAATTTATAAGCTTTGGAATTACGACCACCCAACCTTCCAGGAAAGAATAGATTTTGCTGCCAGCTACAGCCCCTGGAAGTTTGGCCAGCCGTTAAAATATGAAAAATATTTCAGAAACAGGTGATGCTATGACCAATACCTACTGGCCGGAAACTGTTGTATTATGGGGAGCCGGAGCTACTAAAGCTCTTGGACTCTATGCCACTAAAGAGCTGGTGGAGATAGTATTGAAAATAAGTAAAAAGGATTTTTCCTTTTTGGAGGGAAAAAGCAAAGAAATTAAAGACGCCTTTGTGAAGCTGGTTACTGAGGATCTCATCAATGATCCGAGGCTTTCCGGAATTTATGATTTTAAGGCATTGGAAATTATAATAAAAATCAATTCAAACATTAATATGCATGAGCTTTTTACAATGCTTGACCAGCTGATTCAGAACAATATGGGCTTCAATGGCTTTTATGAAGGAAATAATGTATTTTTAAGGATGGAAAGGGTTATTGGAGCAAAACGCTGCCTCATACTGCTCATTGAGGAACTGGAAAGGGTAAGCATCCAGCATGAGCCTGGATTTATGGATGAGGAAATGGTGAAGCCATACTGTCAGCTGGCAGATACCCTCACAGAGCTTATGGCTGAAGAAGCTTTATATTTTGACAAGGAGAACTATGGCAGGGATAAGAGAAAGTTTTATCTGTGCTCCTATGCAATAATATCCTTTAACTGGGATGGAGTACTGCTGTGGAATATATTTAATTCAAACAAAAAGCATAATGAAGCACCTGAAATTTTATCAGATGGCTTAAAGCTTAATCTGTTTACAGATTTCGGCACTCAGCTTGCTACAGCCGATATCAGTGATGACAGCTTTGAAATATCCTACGCAGCTGATGAATCTCAGTGCAAGGCTGTTAATAGCACAATGTATCCATCAAGGATAATGCGGGTTGGAAAATTCCTCTTTCCCCATGGAATGTTCGGCTCAAGGATATGTCCTGAATGCGGAAAGTATATCACTACCTTTGGAGGTCATTGGGACAGATACAGCACAGAGGTTTTTGGACCATCAGTGTATGATCAGCTGCAGAAAAACTGGAAATACAGAACCCTTCAGGAGCAGAGCCACAAAAGGGGAGCAATAGAATGTCCATACTGCGGACAGATAACCTATCCCTATGACATGCCTCTGGTAATGCAGACTCTGGCTAAGAAAAAAAACATATCAAAGCTGGAGGAGGTAAAGAATGAGATGGGGCTGCTGATAAAAAATGCAAGACATATAATATTTGCTGGCTACAGCCTTCCTTTAGACGATATAATGGTAAAAACCTTTTTTATGACCTCCCTTTCCGGCAATGACAAAAGCAAATTGAAGTGCAGTGTGGTAACCTATGATCCGGATTATAAGTGGGATAATAAGTGGCTGAAGGATGATGAAATTAGTGGTTATCTTGATAAAAGCACCCATAAGGGCTCGGCAGATTGCATAAAAAACGCCTGTGACATATTTGGAATAAATAATGTAAGAGTATCACTAAAGGGTATACCCTATATATTCATAAGAGATGGAAATTGCCAGAGAGAGGAATTGATTGAGCTTTTGTATCCAAAGGCTTGTTTTAAAGAAGGCTTTCCAATAACAAGGTGATCAGAAAAGCTGAAAATCAGGACGTAAATTTATTTATATGGTAAAATGAAAATAAAAATATTAACAAGAGGGGGAAGTTAAATTGTCAGAGGAGCTCATTCAAGTTACCAGGGGACCTTTAGTTGAATGCATACACCGGGGAGACATAGCTGTGGTTGATTATAGGGGGAATCTTCTTTACTGCAAGGGTGATCCTTACAAGGTTACTTACCTTAGATCAGCCTTTAAGCCTCTCCAGACCTTGAACGTATTTTTAAGCGGTGCGGAAGAAAAATTCAAGTTTAATGATCAGGAAATTTCCATTATGTGTGCTTCTCACTATGGTGAAGATTTTCATAGAAAAACTGTGGAGGGAATGCTTGCTAAAATTGGCTTAAATATTGAAAATCTGCTTTGCGGCTCTACCTATTCCTTAAACCAGGACTATAGGATGAAACAGCTTGCGGAGCATGTGGTGCTGAACCAGACAAATACCGACTGCTCAGGAAAGCACTCGGGAATGCTTGCTGCATGTGTGGCAAAGGGCTATAGCACTGAGGGTTATAATCACCCTGAGCATCCTGTTCAAAAGGATATAATTGATGTAATTTCCAGGATGTGTGAATATGATGCTGAAAAAATAATCATTGGAATTGATGGCTGTACAGTGCCGGTGCATGGTATGCCTCTTTATAATGCTGCGCTGGGCTTTGCAAAGCTTTCTAAGCCATATGGTTTGGAGCCTGAACTTCAAAAGGCCTGCATAAGGGTTTATGATGCAATGAATAATGCTCCTGAAATGGTGGCAGGAACAGGGGGCTTTTGCACAGAGCTAATTAAAAACACCAATGGAAAGCTTGTAGGAAAGCTTGGCGCAGAAGGTGTCTACTGTGTAGGACTTAAAAAAGAGGGCATAGGCATAGCTGTAAAAATCGAAGACGGCAACTACAGCAGGGCAATTTCTCCTGCAGTGATAAGATGTCTGGAGGATTTAAAGGTCCTTGATGATATGGAGCTTGAGGCTTTAAGCAGCTTCAGATCCTTTACCAACAGAAATAATACAGGAAATGTTGTTGGTGAGGTCAAAGCTTCATTCCATTTAGAGAAAGCAGGTAATTAAAATGGGGAATAAAATTTTATTTATCGGCACAGGTGTTATGTCTGAAGGGCTTATCAAGGAAATTCTAAGAGAAAAAAAGGCAAAGCCTGAAGATATAATTGTGAACAACAGGACACCTGCAAGAATGGATTATATCAGCAAAGTATATGGAGTAAACAGCTGTAAGGATGTAAAGAAGGGTATAGAAGCTGCTGATGCAGTAATAATAGGGGTAAAGCCCCAGGACGTAAGCGACGTGCTTGATGTAATAACACAAAGCAATAATAAAGAGGCACTGATCATTTCCATAGCGGCAGGAAAAACAATCTCCGACCTGGAAGAAAAGCTGGGCTGTGAGAGAAAGCTGGTAAGAGTGATGCCAAACTCCATGGTGGACGTAAAAATTGGGTACAGCGCACTGTGCTGCAATGCCAAGGTAACCTTGGCTGAACAAAGCTTTGTGGAGGAATTGATGAAATCCATAGGTGAAATAGTATGGATAAAGGAAACCATGTTCGATGCCTTTACCGGCTTCAGCTGCACAGGGCCGGGATTTGTGTATGAATTTATTGAAGCACTGGTGGATGCGGGAGTTTATAACGGCATATCCAGGGCGGATGCTCTTAACTTTACGCTGCAGAACCTTTTGGGCGCCTGTGAAATGATAAAGAAAACATCAGAGCACCCAACAATACTGAAGGAAAACATGACTTCACCCGGAGGAACCACCATCACAGGACTAAAGGTCTTAAACGAAGCCGGATTTAAGGGAATAGTACAAAACGCAGTGTCCAAGGCAGTTAAACGTTCCAGGGAGCTTTAACCCGTAAAGGTCCCAAACACCTTGGGTTTTTGGTCTTTAACCATGATTTTTCCTTTTGCGGCTACATACTTTAAGTTGTAATTCTGATCCATAACAATAAAATCAGCATCATAGCCTTCCTTAATTTCTCCCTTGCCTCTGAGCTTAAGAATTTTAGCCGGGTTCATTGTCATGGGCAGAAGAGCTGTTTCCATATCCATACCGGAGTTTAAACACTTAACTATTGTTTTCAGGTTGGTTTCCGGTGACCCCACGGTTAGTTTAACAAGCTTACCGTCGCTATCGAAAATAGGCATACTTCCTCCTGCATCGGAGCTCATTGTAATGTTGCAGGGGGATATTTTATTATCTAAAAGTAGCTTGTATGCCATGGCCGGGTCTACTTCCACCCCGTCAGGGCTTTCAGGGGTTATTCCGGTAGTTATGTCCAACAGCCCCCCAAGCTTTCCATATTCAACAGCCTGTCTAAATAGCTGCTTATTTCTGTTTATGTGCGTTGGCAGAAGGCTTTCAAACGGGATATGAAAGTTCCTGTTCAAGTCAGCAACAGGCTCCAGACCTTCCTTTTCATCACCGATATGGATATGCAGAACTCCGGCCTTTCCTGAAAGCATGCCGCCAATTCTTGCTTCACTGGCCAGGTAAACCAGATCCCTGGCTGAGGGATGGCTGCTGCGATGGTCGGATACAGCAATTTCCCCTATACCAATTATTTTATCCACAAGAATTATATCCTGCCTGGGACTATCTGTGACTGTTCGGGTAGGCACCTCATAGCAGCCGGTCCAGGTATAGGTAGATATGCCTTCCAGCTCCAATGCTCTGGACTTGGCAATTAAGCTGCCCATGCTTCTGGTAGTACCATCAGTGCCTAAAAGGCCTATGCAGGTTGTTACTCCGGCCATGGTTATACTGGTGAGCATAACCTCCGGCGTTCTTGTGTTGAAGCCCCCTTCACCGCCGCCGCCGGCTATGTGAAGATGAAGATCAATAAGACCTGGAGCAAGACTTAATCCGCTTCCGTCAATTACCTCCACCTCAGGGAGGCTTCCCTGGGGTATATTGATATGGTCTGATATGTATGCAATTTTATCATAGCAAGTTAGAACATCCTTAATCCCAATAAATTTTGGAGAATAGACTGAAATATTTTTAAAAAGCAGCATAACATCACCTCAAGGTTTAGTATATGCTGCCTGGCAGTTAATATTCTATTTAAGCTTTGCCTTTACTATAAGCCTGTGAGTTGCCACCCTAACTGGAGTACAGGTTATTAAGGTAAGCTCAGGATCCTTTGTGGGGTCCAGCACCTCAAGCTGAGAGGGCTCCACTACCATTGTGCTGTAAACCACATAGGTATAGGTGCCGTTTTTTGTCTGAATAGTTATTTCGTCACCAGTTTTAACCTCATCCAGCCTGTTGAAGTATTGGCTGTAGGTATAGCTCCTGTGGCCGGCAATACAGCAATTTCCCGTTTGGCCTGGGTCTGCCGTGCCTTTAAAATGGCCAACAGCATATTTCAATGTTTCCATATCCACCCCTTCGCTCATGGCCACCTTAAGATCAATTTTTGGAATAGCTACTATGGCCGTTACATTTCCGCCAATGCTGGTTTCTTCTGCTTCTTTAGGATTGCTGGTGGAAGGAGCTGAGGATGCTTCACCAGTTTTATCCACATTCTCTATGGTATTCTGAAAGGTATCAACCATGGCCTTCTGCACATAATATGCCTTTATCCTCATGGATACCGCCACAGCTATTATTACCACTCCTGCAATAATTAAAATGTTTCCAACCAGTTTCTTTTTATTCATCATATCCTCCCGGGAGACTATCCTTTAAAAATCTCAGGGCATTTTTGTAAAATATTTTTTCTATCTGGCCTTCTTTAAACCCATGGTTTTTTAAGGCATAATATAGTTTGTCCATTTCACTTATGTCCTTTATTTCCGGAACTGCTTCAATGCCGTCAAAATCGGAACCAATAGCTATAACCTCAATGCCCCCTGCATTTACTATATGCTTAATATGCTTTACCATTTCAGATATTTTGCCATAGGGGGATTCGCCTAAAAAGGTCCTTTCAAAGTTAAGACCCATAACTCCGCCTTTTTCCGCCAGCTTCCTGATCATGTCATCAGTGAGGTTGCGGGGATGGTTTGTTACCGACCTGGCATTGGAATGTGATGCTATAAAAGGCTTACTGGATATATTAGCCACATCATAAAAGCCCTGATCTGAAAGATGGGAAACGTCTATTATCATGGATAATTCATTCATCTGCTCAACTACATCCCTGCCAAAGGGAGTAAGGCCTTTATCATAATGCTTCATTTCAAAATTTGGATAGCCAATTTCATTTGGAAAATTCCAGGTCAGTGTCATCAGCCTGGCCCCAAGCTTATAAAGCTGCTTTAAATTATCAAGGCTCCCTTCAATAACTGCTCCCTCTTCCAAGGTTAAAAAGCAGGACATATAGCCATGGTCATTATTTGCATCAAGCTCCTTATAAGATGTTGCAAACTTAACTAAATCTGAATTTTTATCCATCTCACCCTTAAAAATATTATACATTGAAAGAGCTTCCTTAAGTGGTGTCTTAGTTTCTTCAAGACAAACAAAGAGAGCGAAAAACTGTGCTATGGAGCCAGCCTTCTTCATCTTTTCAAAATCCACACTTATATTATTGCTTCTAAGGTTAAGCTTTTCATCTTTTCTTATCTTATATATTGAATCACAATGAAAATCAATTAAATTCATAATACCACCGCCTTTTACCAATTAACAGGTTTTTCTAACCAATGAGGAAGCTTTGTGTCCTTGCTGCCTTTAGCGGAATTAATCTGTATCTGAGATAAAAAGATACTGTGCCTAAGGTCCGCCCCGCTAAGGTCTGCATCCCTTAAATCCGCTCCTATAAGATCAGTGCCGCTTAAATCCATATCTCTCAGGTCTGCTGCAATAAGACAGGCGCCGCTGAAATTTTCACCTTTAAGGTCGTATTTTCGTAAATCCCTGCCCATCAGGTCAGGTATACCGCCAAATATTTTTTTGAATTTCAAAGGGGCCTTTTTATTGGAACGGAATTTTTTTCTTTCACTTTCACTGGTGGCTTTAAGTACCTCATTAACCTTAAGTCTTTGAGATATCATATCAGTTTTTAATAGAGCCTCAGGGTCAAGCCTGGTAATGGCATCCGTTTCCTTAATTATTCCCTCGATAAGGCCTTCCATGTCAGGTCTTAAGTATTTTGCCTCCATCAAATACCAGAGCATCTCATGAAGCTGATGAATCAAAAGAAATGCCTTATACATTTCCTCTGCTTTTTCCGGGTGCTGTCTCCAGTTGATACCCTTATAGGTTATCTGGGCAGTTTTTTGACCTACTCCAAAACAATCATAGGCAATACAGCCCTTCAAACCAAGTTTGTTCAAATTCTGGTGGACACTGCACAAAAAATCCTTTTGAAGGTTTGGACATGGCGCCCCGGAAGGTTTGTCTATAGGGAAGCCTTCGGTTTTTGAAAAATAAAGTGCTGTACAGCAAAAACCAAAGCATTGCCCGCATGAACACTTGAAATCCTTATAATCCATTATAAACCTCCCATGCCTTTTTAGAGGCTTTATACCAGGAAGATCTAACAATTTTATTATACATAAATAATCCATCCTTTTAAGATCTATATATCAATATAAATTATAGCATAACGCCTTTAATAACCAATAACTTTCTCATTGTAA
The DNA here is from genome assembly GCA_937927335.1 of uncultured Clostridium sp. Lineage (GTDB taxonomy): Bacteria > Bacillota > Clostridia > Clostridiales > Clostridiaceae > UBA699. The sequence continues at coordinate 96,696 of CALBDU010000035.1, read as the reverse complement.
ACCATATTATAATATTGGTTGACAAATCTGCTTGTACATTGTATATTGTTAACATAATAATTTTTACGGTTAACAATAAGGAGTACAGCTATGAATATTAAAACAAAAAATATGATTTTAGTTTCACTGTTTACAGCATTGACAGCAGCAGGTGCCTTCATCAAAATACCTATAGGCACAGTGCCTGTAACGCTGCAGTTCGTATTTACAGCTCTGGCGGCAATACTTTTAGGACCAAGGCTGGGAGCCCTGTCCCAGATTGTATATGTGGCCCTGGGACTCATAGGTATACCTGTATTTACTGAGGGTGGAGGTCTTGGATATATATTCAAGCCGTCCTTTGGGTATCTTATAGGCTTCATTATAGGTGCCTATACAATAGGATATATTGTATCAAAGTACAAGAAGCCCGGAGTGATAAAGCTTATGGCGGCTTGTATTGCCGGCACTGCTGTTATATACGCCGTGGGAGTGCCTTACCTGTATGTGGTTTTAAAGTATGTATCAGGTTCAAATATAAGCCCGAGTAAAGTACTGCAGATTGGTGCACTGATTTTTCTCCCTGGAGATTTGCTTAAGTGCTTCTTAACAGCTGTAATAGGTGCAAAAGTGATTCCGGTTCTGAAAAAGATGTAAGGTGCCTCGTTGGGGCACCTTTTTAAATATAACCATTTAAGCCTCTCACTGAAATTTCTCCTGATATTATGGTCTTTATGCTGCCGTCAGGGTACTGTACCGTAAGTCCTCCGTCTTCACTGATATCAATGGCTTTGGCAGTTTGTTCCTGCTGTCTGCTTATGATTCGCACTTCTCTGCCTAAGAGAACAGAGTGTTCCCGGCAAATTTTAATGGCAACTCCCAGATTACCAGTTGCCAGAAAATCTTCATAAAGGTGCTCAAAGCTGTTTAGAACCTCTGCAGCCAGCCTTTTTCTGTCTATGACCTGGGAGGTTTCTATAAGCAGGGAGCTGGCTTTGTTTAAAATATCCTGAGGTATGTCCATTACTTCCAGGTTTGCGTTAATTCCTATCCCCACTATCACATAGTCAGTTCTGTTTATCTCACCACTCATTTCAGTTAAAATGCCGCATATCTTTTTGCCATTTACAATTATGTCATTTGGCCATTTAACAGCAGCATCTATATTGAATTTTTTCAAAGCGGTGATTACTGCTGCAGCACTTATGTGGGTGATTTTAGGCACGTTAACAGGTTCCAGCTCAGGCTTCAGGATTATTGACATCCAGATGCCCTTATGCTTTGGCGACACCCAGTGTCTTCCAAGCCTTCCCCGTCCTGAGGTCTGCTCCTCTGCGGTTACTGTTGACCCGTCCTCAAAGCCTTCAGCTGCAAGGCCTTTAGCCTTTTTATTGGTGGATTCTATTGAATCAAAATGAATTATATTCCGCCCAATAAATTTTGTTTTTAGAAAAGGCTTTATTTCATCCATGGAAATTAGATCCGGTGAAGATATAATTCTATAGCCCTTTCTTGAGGAGGATTCAATAATATATCCGTTTTCCTTCAATGAATTTATATATTTCCATATGGCAGTCCTGCTTACCTTAAGCTGGCTGCTCAAAAACTGTCCCGATACATATTCCCCGGCATTTGCCTTAAGAATAGATAATACGTCCTCCTTCAATTTAAGCCCTCCCAAATTCATATTACTATATATTATACATTATTGAAAAAAATAAATATATATTATAAACTGTAATAGAACTAAAAGGAACGGAGGACAAGATTTTGATAAAAGCTGTATTGTTTGATTTGGACGGCACATTGATAAATACAAATGAATTAATCATTGAAAGCTTTCAGCATGCTATGAGGGAGCATTTAAATAAAGAAATTTCCAGAGAAGAGGTAGTGATGACCTTTGGTGAGCCTCTTAGGGGAGCAATGCTTCGGTATGATGAGGAAAATGTGGATGAGATGCTGAGCATTTTCAGAAAATACAATGAAGCTAAGCATGATGAGCTTGCTGAGGAATATCAGGGAGTTTATGAAGGCATAAGCAAACTGAAGGAAAAGGGAATAAAGACAGCCCTGGTTACTTCAAAAAGGAAGAAGATGACAGAAAGAGGATTGAAGCTGGTTAAGGTGTATGGTTTCATGGACGCTATAGTAACTCCTGAAGATACACAAAAGCATAAACCTTCCGGAGAACCGGCTTTAAAAGCCTGTGAGCTTCTGGGGGTGGAGCCTTGCGAAACTATTATGGTGGGGGACAGCCATAATGATATTTTGTGCGGCAAGGATGCAGGCTGTTATACCTGTCTTGTAAGCTATACTGCACTGCCCATGGAGGAAATGATGAGCTATGAGCCGGATTTCATTATAGACAGCCTAACTGAGCTGGAAGGCTTAATTGATAATATAAATAAAAAATAGGGTGCACATAAAAGTGCGCCCTAATAATTTTTTGCTATATTTTCCAGAACGTGAGCATCAGAGGTCAATTCCTCAATTAAAGCGTTAATATGCTGAAATTCACCTGACTGCTGATGGAAGGTATTGTTTACATCATTAATATTGGAGGATATTTCTGAGATTGAATTTCGTATATTTTTTAGAACATCCTCGATTTTTTTAAGTGATTCAGCACTGGAGGCTGACAGCTTCCTGATTTCATTTGCTACTACATTAAAGCCCTTGCCATATTCACCTGCCCTGGCTGCTTCAATAGATGCGTTAAGTCCAAGAAGGTTTGTCTGGGAGGCGATGTTTTTTACAAAGCCGATGATTTCGTCAGTATTTTTTGCCTGCTGATTTGTTACTTCCACATTTTTTAATATTTTTGAATTGGATTCCGCCACACTTTCAGAAGAATGTGCCACTTCATTGGTGCTTTCTGAGATCTGAGACAGTGCCTTGGAAAGAGATTCTGAAAGATTGGATATTTCCTGCTGTCTTTCCAGGCTTTTTACTACGGCGATGCACCCAATTGAGTTATTTCTTTCATCCAGCACAGGAATGGAGATAGATTCTATTTCCCTTCCCAGCACTTCCTTTGGAATCTTTTTTTTAACAATTTTTTTTGATGCCATGGCAACACAATCTGCACCCTGAGAGTTGACTTTATCACCTATATTCACCTGGACACCGAATTTTTCTGTGCCATAAACCATTATGTATTTTTCTGTATCCGATATTGTGATAAATATATCCTCACTGAAAAAATCCTGCAGATATGGTGTCAGTATTTCGAAAGCCTTTAAAACTTCAGCGCCTTTTGCGTTATCCATTATAATATTCCCCCGATTCAAATCAAAATGTAAAATTTATTTTAATTATAACACAAATATGGCAATTAATTCTTTTTATTGTTAGGTAATTTATCTTTTTTTGTAGAATTATTTTCCTTTTTATTATTATTGCTATTGCTGTTATTTTGTTCAGTTTTATCTGAACTATTTGTATTGCTTGTGTTTTGTTTTTTTATAGTATAGTTTACACTCTTGTTGTCCAAATTCTTTTTTATATTTGAGGTATCTATTTCCTTTCCTTTGATTTCTATGGAAACAGGGTCAGCTTTTTTCTCCTGGGCCTTTTTACTGGATAATGCATTTACAACATCCAGCACTGCTTTGTCCACAGTAGAATTTTTCAAATCAAGGTTTTCTTCAATATCCTTATCCTGGGAGGATATATCTATAACCCTGTTGAAAATGTTGGTTTTTAATTGTACCTCAGGATTTGACGATACAGTTATAGTTGAAACGGGAACATTATATGCATAAGCTCCTCCCCCCGCCAGCAGTGCGAAAGCCAGTGCGGCAGCAGCTGCAGTGTGTCTGAGGGTAAACCTGTATAAATTCCTTTTTACCAGCTCTCCGGTATATTCAGAGCCAATTTCAGCAGCTCCGCCATGAAGCTTAACGTGGAAAAATTCTCCGTTGCTTGTCATTATATAAGCCTTTTTATTATCAGCTTTCATAACTATTCCTGTTTTTTTCATAAGTTTATTCACCTGCCTTTATATCTAAATAGGACCTTAAATAAATATAATTTTCGTTTGCTAATATTAATATTAGTACCAGTATATATTTTCTCCACTTTTCAATAAGCTTTGGCTTGGAGCCTGTCAGCAGAGAGATCTGCTTTATTGGGAGAAGCTTGTTTCTGTATATATAATCTGTTATGTTTTTTTCCCTGGAGCATTTAAATGCTATATCTATAAGATTATCCCTGGTATCCTTATGGCTGGGAGCTGAATTTACCAGGTTCTCAAAACTAAGCTTATAATCTGAAAGCTCCCTGGTAAAGCTTAATATTTCCTCAGCACGGTTTTTATTTTCTATTTCCTGCTCATAGCTGCTTATTGATTGCTGATTGTGCAGCTGCTCTTCTGAATTTTCATCCTCATGGAAATAAATCAGGGTTTCTTTAGGAGCTCTTCGGAAATAGTCTATCAGGGCATTTTTTATTATAATCTTTGCAAAGCTGTAGAAATTTCCTTTGCATTGGCTGTATGTATCACATGCCTTATTGAATGCAATTGAAGCTATACTTAGTTCATCGTCATTTTCCCATTCCAGCCTTCTTTTACATACACTGCTTGCGGCATTATATATAAAATTCCTATTTGATTTTATAAATTCATCCCTGTTAAACTTTATATTATCCATTATGACCATCAAAACACCTCATTTATATTTACGGAATAGATTTATAAATTCATGGGGTACTTTAATTATAATATAAATAAAGTTATTTTTAATAATAATTATTGGCTATGTTAATGAAAGATATTGAAAATTTATTACTGATTGTATAATTGGATACATTATCGCTATACAAAGGATTTGGCAGGTATTATTATGCCAAAATAGAGTCAGTAAATAAGTAGGGACTTCTCATGAAATTTTTGGGATCTTCGATATTACCCCATGATATTCGGTGCCTTCAATTGGATTCTTGGCCTAATGTGTGCAAAAATGTGCAAAATTTCAATTAATGTTCAATATCCAAGTGGCAATATCTTAAAAACCTATGAATTTAACTATTATTTCCCCAAAATATGGAAAATAATTGGTGCCAAGGACCAAAAATCTGCACACTACTTGAAATTTTGCACAGATGGGGGTGCAGTATGGCCTTGTCATATGGCATTAGGGGAACTTTTCAATAAGTTCCCCTAAATATAGTATATTATCAACGCAGTACTTTAACAAAACTTAATTTTTAAAGTACCCCTTTAAAACCATAAGGTACCTCCGTATATTAACATAGAAAAACAAATAATTTAAAACTTTCATTGGGGAGGAGATATCATGAAAAAACATATTATGGCCATAGCAGCCATGGCTGCAGTACTTAGTTTCAGCGGAGCAGTATCAGCTGCGGAAAATACCACTTCATTTAAAGACAAGGCAGGTATTACACCAGATCATAAAATACTTTATAAGGTTGACAAGGGCTTGGAAAACATTCAGCTTAAGTTAACCTCAAAAGCGGAAGACAAGGCAGAGCTGCTTTCAGAGAGGGCCGAAGAAAGGCTTGGAGAGAGCGAGGTAATGAAGGAAAAGGGCAAGGAAAAGGAAGCAGAGGACACACTGAAGGAATACGATGAAGATATGTCCGAGGCTGTTGACAAGATAAAGACTGCCGATGAAGATGCAATTGACAAGGATGAAGCAATACAGCTAAAAATCGATGCTATAGAAAAGAAAATTTCCGAAAAACAGACAAAATTTGCAGAGGTATTAGCTAACCTTGATAAAAATGCTTCAGAAAATGCAACAGATACCCTGAAAAAGGTTATGGCCATGCAGAAAGCTAAAATGGAGGCTATGATAAATATACTGGAAGCAAAAAAAGATCTCGTAGCTGAAAAACAGGATCTTCAGGCTGCCAAGGAAGCTTTATCTGCTGCCAAGGCAACTGGCGACGAAAGCACAATAGCTGAAGCACAAGATAAACTTGAGGCTGCACAACAAAACTATAATGAAGAAAAGCTGCAATATAAGAAAACCTTCAAGGAAGAAAAAGCTGCAGTAAAGGAAGCTAAAGTTGGTGAACCAAATAAAGCAGCCGTTACTGAGGACAAGAACACTAAAGACAAGGATAATGAAGACGTGGATACTGACGACGAGAATACCGAAGAACAGGTAGATAAAACAAATAACGGCAAAGCAAAGAATAATGAAAACTCAAATAAGACAGAAGCACAGCAAAACAAGGCAAACGATAAGAGTCAAAAAAATTAGTAAACACATATTAACATAAATCAATCCTCTTTTATAGTAGAAGATCCAGGCACACTGTCTGGGTCTTCTACTTTAATTTGTTGTTCCATATTGGAACAACAAATTAAAGTTTTTAGTGCAAAACCACATTTTTGTGTCACATTTTTGAACACTTGAATTTTTAACCTTAAAAAAATGAGCAATTTCAACACCTTTACCATCGGCATGATAATTGCTATATAAATTTTCAAGGTGGTGTTTGTATTGAAGAACTTAATGAAATCATATGTAGAAAAATCCAAAGAGAAATGTATGAAGCTGGGGTTGGATAAAAGTATGGTATACAGCCGAAAAATACTGCAGGGAAGAGAGCTGGAGGAAAATCTTGAAGGCAGCAGGGAGCTTATTATTTCAGCCTTGCCTTTTATAGACCAGCTTTACAGCTTTGTTAAAGGCTCCGGCTTTTTCACCATACTTACGGACGCCAAGGGCTGCATTTTAAATGTAGTGGGAGATGAAGAAATATTAAACGAGGCATTTAAATTTAAAATGATTCCAGGAGCCTATATGAATGATGAAAATATAGGTACCAATGCCATGGCTATTGTTTTAAATGAGTCAGAGCCTGTGCAAATAGAAGGAAAGGACCATTATATTGAAGCCTACCAAAGGTGGACATGTTCTGCGGCTCCTATTATGGATGACGAGGGCAAGCTGCTGGGGGTTATTGACCTTACAGGCTACACCGAGAATGTACATCCCCATACTCTTGGGATGGTAGTGGCAGCAGCATTTTCCATAGAAAAGCTCATTGCCAGCAAATCCACCGGCAAGACCAGGAAAATGCATGACAGGATAGCCGACTGCAAGGCAGTTTATACCTTTAATAAAATTATTGGCAGCGATGAAAAATTCCTTGAAACTATCAATTATTCAAAAAAGGTTTCCGGCAGTAAATCCACCATTTTAATAACAGGTGAAAGCGGCACGGGTAAAGAAGTATTTGCACAATCCATACACAATTACAGCGACAGGTCTGATGAGCCTTTTGTAGCTGTTAATTGCGGCGCTATACCAAGAAACCTTATTGAATCAGAATTATTCGGCTACGAGGAAGGAGCATTTACAGGTTCAAAGAAGGGTGGATGTGACGGGAAATTCCAATCTGCTGATGGGGGAACAATATTCCTTGATGAAATTGGGGAGATGCCTATAGATATGCAGGTAAGGCTCCTGAGAGTCATCGAGGAGGGGGTCGTAACAAAGGTAGGTGGAGTTAAACCAATACCGGTAAATGTAAGGATAATTGCAGCTACCAATAAGGATCTGAAAAATGAGGCAGAGCATGGAAGCTTTAGAAAGGACCTGTATTACAGGCTTAACGTGCTTCCTGTATACCTGATACCCCTTAGAGAGAGAAGAGGAGACATAATACTTTTGCTTAACTACTATATTAACAGAATATCAAAGAAGCTTGGGAAGAATCCTATAGTGCTCAAAGATAGTGAAATAAGGCGGCTGGTTAACTACGACTGGCCTGGTAATATACGAGAGCTGCAAAATATTGTAGAGCTTATTATAAATACCGGAAGCTTTCCTGATGGGATTTTCCAGGAGGAGGCTGTTGAAGCTGAACTCACTGCTAAGGTGGATTCAGGTGAAATTCTCAATCTTCACGAAATAGAAAGGCAATATATAATTAAAGCGCTGATCCAGTGTGATTATAATATTTCACAAACTGCAAAAAAATTAGGAGTTGTCAGAAACACATTATATAAAAAAATCAAGGAGTACGATATTGATTGTTCTAATTTGGAGCAGTGCGCACAAAATGAACAATTTTCTCAGAGGAATGTAGTGTAATTAATGAGCAGGTGAAAAAAATATTTTATGGTTATGCCCCTTTAGCTGTTGGCATGGTTTTTGCTGATATATAAGACATAAATTATAATAAGGGGGTAAAAGCATGTTTGGATATAACGGAACAGTGCTGAGAGTAAATTTAACAGATAACACTATAAAAAAGGAAGCCCTTAATTTGGATCTTGCTAAAAAATACATTGGAGCAAGGGGACTAGGTGTAAAAACATTAATAGACGAAGTAGATCCTAAGGTTGATCCGCTTTCACCTGAAAATAAATTTATCATTGCTGGAGGTCCATTAACCGGCGCACCGGTTCCAACCAGCGGAAGATTTATGGTTGTTACTAAGGCTCCATTAACAGGAACCATTGGTATATCAAACTCCGGCGGAAAATGGGGAGCAGAAATGAAATTTGCCGGCTACGACATGATAATTGTAGAAGGAAAGTCAGAAAAACCTGTATACATTAATATCGTAGACGATTTGGTGGAAATAAAAGATGCAGCTGACATATGGGGAACCTTGACCCTTGATGTTACAGAAAAACTCAAGGAAAAAGAGGGCGCAAAATCCAAGGTACTCTGTATTGGACCAGCTGGCGAAAACCTTTCCTTAATGGCAGCAGTAATGAATGATGTGGACAGAACTGCAGGAAGAGGCGGTGTTGGAGCTGTAATGGGCTCAAAGAACCTTAAGGCTATAGTAGTTAAAGGCACTAATAAGGTTGCGCTTTATGATGAAGACAGAACAAAGAAGACCTCCAGTGAAAAAACTTCAATTCTTCTTAAGGACCCTGTAGCTGGTGGAGGACTTCCAACTTACGGAACTGCGGTGCTAGTTAATATAATTAATGAAAACGGTGTACACCCTGTTAAGAATTTCCAGGAATCCTATACTGACCAGGCTGAAAAAATCAGCGGCGAGACTATGACGGAAACCTGCCTTGTGAGGAAAAATCCATGCTACAGATGCCCTATAGCTTGTGGAAGATGGGTTAAGCTCAATGATGGAACAGAATGCGGCGGACCTGAATATGAAACCCTTTGGTCCTATGGCTCAGATTGTGATGTTTATGACTTAAATGCAGTTAATACTGCAAATATGCTTTGCAACGAATACGGCCTGGATACCATATCAGCAGGAGCAACTATAGCTGCAGCCATGGAATTGTACCAGAGAGGTTATATAAAGGATGAAGACATAGAGGCAGACGGCTTGTCACTTAACTGGGGAGATGCTGAAGCAATTCTGGGCTGGACTAAAAAGATGGGCTTAAGGGAAGGCTTTGGAGCTAAGATGACTGACGGCTCCTACAGACTTTGTGAAAGCTATGGCGCACCTGAAATATCAATGACAGTTAAAAAGCAGGAGCTTCCTGCATACGATCCAAGAGGAGTACAGGGACACGGTATAACCTATGCTGCTAACAACAGAGGAGGCTGTCATATAAAAGGCTACATGATAAGCCCAGAAATCCTTGGATATCCTGAAAAGCTTGACAGGTTCTCATTAGAAGGAAAGGCAGCCTATGCAAAGGTATTCCATGATTTAACTGCTGTAATAGACTCCATGGGACTTTGCATATTCACAACCTTTGGGCTTGGACTTCCAGATTATACCCATATGTACAATGCAGTAGTAGGAGATGTTTATACTGACGAAACACTTCTTCAGGCAGGTGACAGAATCTGGACCCTTGAAAAAATATTTAACCTTAAGGCTGGCTTAACAAAAGCAGATGACACTCTTCCTAAGAGACTCCTTGAGGATCCTATACCAGAAGGACCTTCAAAGGGCAACGTGCACCACCTGGATGTGCTGCTGCCTGAATACTACAGTGTAAGAGGCTGGGATGCCGAGGGCGTTCCTACAGCTGAAACTTTAAAAACACTTGGACTTGAGGAATATATTGACAATATCTAATAAATAGTAGAATATTAAAGTAGGTGATTGCTGTGAAAGTTGAAGTAAGACTTTTTGCTACCTTCAGAACAGGACGGGAAAAGAAATATTTCATGGAACTGGAGCCTGGCTCAAAGGTTTCTGATATCCTTGAATTGCTTAACATCAAAGAGGAGGAGCTCGGCATACTTCTGGTTAACGGAAGGGATGGAGACCTTAACAAAGCCCTGGGGGATTCTGATATAGTAGCACTTTTTCCACCGGTGGGAGGGGGATAAATTGAATAGATATATAAGAAATATGAAGACATTGTCAGAAGAAGAAAATAACAGCTTAAGGAATTGCAGGGTATGTGTTATCGGCTGTGGAGGTCTGGGAGGCTATATAATAGAGCAGCTGGGGAGAATAGGTGTTGGATATATAACTGCAGTGGATGCTGATGTTTTTGATGAAAGCAATCTGAACAGGCAGATATTATCTGATACCACTGTTTTAGGAAGCAGCAAGTCCCAGGCAGCCTTCGACAGAATGCAGAAGGTTAATCCTGAAATTACGTTAAATGCCATACATCAGCGTTTAAATGAAGAAAATGGCATTGAAATAATTGAGGGACACCATGTAGTTGTTGATGCACTGGATAATGCAGCCACAAAGAAGCTTCTTGGAACCTTGTGCAGCAAGCTTAACATACCACTGGTCCATGGAGCTATAGGGGGCTGGTATGGACAGGTCACTACCATATTTCCCGGAGATGATACCCTGAATCTTCTGTATAAAGCTGACAATTCTGCCGGTGTGGAAAAACAGTTGGGGAACCCACCCTTTACCCCGGCTCTGATAGCATCACTTCAGGTATCAGAGGTTATAAAGCTTCTTATAAACAGAGGCGATATATTGAGAAACAGAATATTATATATTGACCTTTTGAATATGGATTTTGACATAATCGATGTAAAATAATACCCTCTAAATATTGCAGCCATAACTTATGTTGTGGCTGCTTAATTTTGGGAATGTCAATGTCAACTGCCTGGCACCATGCATTTGTTTTGTGGTAAAATATTATAAAAAGCTTAAGGAGGAAGTTTATGATAAAAACAGCAGTTCTAACAATGAGCGACAAAGGTTCCAGAGGGGAAAGAACAGATCTTACAGGACCTGCCATAATGGAATTAATTAAGGAAAGCGGCTACAGTATAGAATATTACAAGGTTATCCCCGATGATTTTGATACAATAGTTAAGGAGCTAACCTATTTGTGCGACGATTTAAAGGTTGAGCTGGTGCTTACAAATGGCGGTACAGGCTTCTCTAAAAGAGATGTAACCCCTGAAGCTACAGAAAAGGTCATGGAAAGAAGAGCCCCTGGTGTTGCTGAGGCTATGAGAGTAAAATCCCTTCAGATTACACCAAAGGCAATGCTGTCCAGGGCTGTGGCCGGTATCCGGGGAGGTACACTGATTGTAAATCTGCCTGGCAGCCCTAAGGGATCTAAAGAAAATCTTGAATTTATAATGCCAGCACTTCCTCACGGCATAGACATCTTAACGGGAAAAGCATCAGAATGTGCTGAAAAATCTGAAAAATAGTTTTAAATAAAGAAGGATAATTTCAAAAAAAGTAGAATATGTATAAATATGAAACATTTCAAAATGAACATGGCAGTTCTCCGAGCTTATGTGTCTGAAAATGATACTTAGGCCAATGGGCATAAAAAGAAATTTTTATACCTGCCATTGTGCGAAGGAGTTCATATTTTAACAGTAGGAAAATACTGTTAAAATATGAACTTTTTTATATTTAAAATTAAAGGAGGTGTAAACTGGGATCCAATTTGGATTGCCGGTGGAAAATGGGAAAAATGTTAATTATTTCACCAGAAAAATGTACAGGCTGCAGAACCTGCGAACTAGCCTGCTCCTTTGGAAAGACAACAGGTTTCAACCCACAGAGCTCTGCTGTTACTGTTTTTCAGTATGACGAAGCAGCAGTTTCTGTACCTATTATGTGTATGCAGTGCGAGGACGCTGCCTGCATGAAGGTGTGCGCTGTGGGGGCGCTTTATAAAAATGAAGAGGGTACAGTGCTTGTAAACCTTGATAAATGTATTGGCTGCAAGCTTTGTATCAGCGCATGCCCTTTTGGTAACATGAGCTTTAATGCAGAAAAGAAAAAGGTTACAAAATGTGATCTTTGCAATGGGAAGCCTAAATGTGCGGAGCTGTGTCCTACAGGCACTATTCAATTTAAGGATGCTACTCCTGCTGAATTAAGTAAAAAGAAGCTTGTTGCAGATAAATTCAAAGAGTTATTTGAGGAGGTGAACAAATAATGTTTGGATGGATGGGCAAATTGATCAGGGTTAACCTTACCGATGGCTCAATTAAGGTTGAAAACCTGGATATGAATGATGCAAAGATGTATTTAGGCGGCAGAGGCCTGGGTACAAAAATTTTCATGGATGAAGTAGATCCAAAGGTGGAGCCTTTAAGCGGCGACAATAAAGTCATATTCATGACTGGTCCATTAACAGGCACTCTGGCTCTATGCGGCGGAAGATACGAGGTAGTATGCAAGGCGCCTCTAACAGGCACCATAGGCGCAAGCAACTCCGGCGGACACTTTGGTCCGGAGCTTAAATTTGCAGGCTACGACGGCATAATATTTGAAGGAAAGGCTGAAAAACCAGTTTACTTATATATAAATAACGGAGAGATTTCCCTTAAGAGCGCTGAACACCTGTGGGGGAAAACAGTTTTCGAAACCACGGATATGCTGCTGGAGGAAACGGATCCTAATGCAAGGGTTGCGTGTATTGGGCCTGCAGGAGAAAAGCTGGTGCTTTATGCAACAATTATGAATGACAAGCATCGTGCAGCAGGCAGGTCTGGCCTTGGCGCCGTAATGGGCTGTAAAAATTTAAAGGCTGTAGTGGTAAAAGGAACAGGTACTGTGGAAGTGGCAAATCCTTTGGAATTTTACAAGGCATCTGTTAATGCAAGAAAGATCGCAAAGGAAAATCCTGTAACAGGCCAGGGGCTCGGTGCTTATGGAACCCAGATACTGGTTAATATATTGAACCAGTACGGCTCGCTTCCTACAAGAAACTGGAAGGATGGAGGAATATTCGAAAACGCTGAGGATATCAGCGGTGAAGCACTGGCAGAAAAATATCTGGTTAAGAACAAAGCCTGCTTTGCATGTCCAATAGGCTGCGGAAGGGTGACAAAGATTCCTGACGGCAAATACAAGGGAATGGGTGAAGGTCCTGAATATGAGGCAGGCTGGTCCTTTGGAGCTGACTGCGGAGTTAAGGATCTGGCTGCAGTATGCAAGACAAACTTCATATGTAATGAATACGGCATGGATCCTATAACCTTAGGTTCTACCATAGCCTGTGCCATGGAGCTTTATGAAAAGGGAGCCCTTAAAAAGGATGATGTGGGCTTTGCTTTGCAGTTTGGAGATCCGGATGCTTTGGTGGAGCTGGCAAAAATCACTGCTGTAAAAGAGGGCTTTGGTGAAACCCTGGCAATGGGTTCCTATAGGATGGCAGAAGCATATGGTTATCCTGAGCTTTCAATGACTGTTAAAAAACAGGAAATGCCTGCTTATGACGGCAGGGGAGTTCAAGGCATGGGCCTGGAATATGCAACCTCCAACAGGGGCGGCTGCCATGTAAGAGGCTACATGACATCTCCTGAGGTATTGGGACTTCCTATAAAGATGGATCCGCTGGTAACAACAGATAAAGCTTCCATGCTTAAGATATTCCAGGATCTCACTGCAGTAGTAGACTCTATTGGAATATGCCTGTTTACCACCTTTGCCATAGGTCTGCCTGAGGCAGCTGCTATGCTGAGACCTGCCATAGGGTGCAGCTGCAGTGACGAGGAAGTATTAAAGGTCGGTGAAAGAATATGGAATCTGGAAAAGATGTTCAACCTTGAAGCGGGCTTTACTAAAGCAGATGACAAGCTGCCTCCAAGGCTGCTGAACGAACCACTGCCGGAAGGACCTGCCAAGGGCAAGGTAAGTGAGCTTCCGGTTATGCTGGAGGAATACTATAAAGTTAGGGGCTGGGATGAAAACGGCATCCCAACGGAAGAAAAACTAACAGAACTTTCAATTCAAAGATAAGCTTATTATAACTTGCATGGGGAGCTTTCTCCATGCAAGTTATATGTTTAAATAATAAAAGAGGGGTTAGTTATGAAAATCAGGTTTTTTGCCAATATGAGGGATTATACAGGAGTTAAGAGCACGGATTTCGAATATTGCAAAACTTTAAGGGAATTAATGTTAAAGCTATCGGAGACTTATGGTGAAAAATTCAGGAACAAGATATTTAAGGGGGATAATATAAGCAGTGAAGTAATTGTGCTGGTGAACGGACGCCATATAGAGCATCTGGAGGGCTTGGATACAATATTGCTTGAAAACGACGAAATTTCTATATTTCCTGTGGTGGCAGGAGGCTAATTAATTATTAGAAGGTGAATTAAATGACAGAGCTTGAAAGAATCATCGATAAATATCCAAAGGAGCAGAGATATACTCTGGCGATGATGCAGGATATACAAAAGGAGTATAAGTATATACCCAGGGAATCTATGAACATGATTTCGGAGTATCTGGATATTCCATTGAGCAAGCTTTACAGCATGGCAACTTTTTATAAAGCCTTGAGCCTTACGCCCAAGGGCAAGTTTGTGATTACTGTATGCGACGGCACTGCCTGTCATGTGCGGTCCTCGGCAGTGCTCATAGACGAGCTGCAGAGGATATTAAATATAAAGCCGGGGGAAACCACAGGAGACGGTCTGTTTTCGCTGCAGACAGTAAACTGCCTGGGGTCCTGTGCCATCGCGCCGGTTATGATGGTTAATGAAAGGTACTACGGCAAGGTGACACCTAATTTGCTGAAGGATATTCTTAAAGAGTACGGGGGCGAGTCACATGAGTAGGGATATTTTGAAAAAAACGGTGTTGGTATGCTGCGGTACAGGATGTCTGGCAAACCACAGCATGGAGGTATTTAATAGTATTAAAAGTAAGATTGAAGAGCTTGAGGCAGATGCTGAAGTTACTGCTGAAATTAAGGCTACCGGCTGCAATGGCTTGTGTGAAAAGGGACCGGTGGTAAAAATAATACCGGACGATATCTCCTACTTCAAGGTTAAGGCTTCTGATGCTGAAGCTATAGTTAAAGAGACCATTATTAAAGGAAATATACTAGACAGGCTATTATATTTTGATACAAACCTGAAGAAAAAAGTTATATCCCATAAGGATAGTGAATTTTACAGAAGACAGCATAAAATTGCCCTTAGAAATATAGGAGAAATTGACCCGGCCAATCTGGACGACTATATCCACAGGGGAGGCTTTGAGGCTTTACGGAAAGCCCTGTTTGATATGAATAGAGCTGACATCATTCCAGAGGTTATCAAGTCGGGACTTAGAGGCAGAGGAGGTGCAGGCTTCCCTACCGGCAAAAAGTGGAGCCAGTGCAATGAGATAGATGTATTCCCAAAGTATGTGGTTTGTAACGGCGATGAAGGAGACCCTGGTGCATTTATGGACAGAAGCATCATGGAGGGAGACCCCTGCAGTGTAATAGAGGGCATGGCAATTTGCGCTTACGCTATTGGCTCAAACAGGGGCGGCATCTATATAAGAGATGAATATTCCCTGGCAGTTTCAAATGTGGGCAAGGCCATAAAGGAAGCCAGGAACCGGGGATTTCTTGGTAAAGACATAATGGGAAGCGGCTTTGATTTTGATATCCGCATTATTAGAGGTGGTGGAGCTTTTGTTTGCGGAGAATCCACAGCATTGATGTCCTCCATTGAAGGAAAGGTTGGGGAACCCAGGGCAAAATATATCCATTCAGTGGAAAAGGGACTTTGGGGACATCCTACAGTTTTAAACAATGTTGAAACCTGGGCCAATATACCTGTGATTATATCAAAGGGCGGCAGCTGGTACTCATCTATGGGTACTGAAGGCAGCAAGGGCACTAAAGTATTTTCACTGGTAGGTAAGGTAAAGAATACGGGACTGGTGGAAGTGCCTATGGGGACTCCCCTAAGGGAGCTTATTTATGATATTGGGGGAGGAATTCTTGGAAATAAAAAGTTTAAGGCTGTACAGATAGGGGGCCCTTCAGGAGGGTGCATACCTGAATCTCTGCTGGACCTTACCGTGGATTACGACACCTTGAGCAAGGCGGATTCCATGATGGGCTCAGGAGGAATGATAGTTATGGACGAAAGAACCTGTATGGTGGATGTGGCCAGATACTACCTGAACTTCCTTGCCGAGGAATCCTGTGGCAAATGCGTGCCCTGCAGGGAAGGTATCAAAAGGATGCTGGAGATACTAACAGACATATGTGAAGGCAGAGGACAAGAAGGAGACATTGAGGAGCTGCAGCAAATTTCAGAGCTTACTTCGGAGGCTTCATTGTGCGGGCTTGGCAAGAGCGCTCCAAATCCTATAATATCCACAATAAAATATTTCAGGGATGAATATGAGGAGCATATTAAAAATAAGCGATGTCCGGCAGGAATCTGCAAGAGTTTAACGAATTATTATATAGATGAGGAAGCCTGCGTTGGCTGCGGTCTTTGCAAACGAAACTGTCCGGCAGATGCTATTCTTGGTCAGCTGAAAAAGAGCCATTCCATACAGGCAGATGCCTGCATCAAATGCGGCAGCTGCATTAACAACTGCTCTGTAAATGCAGTTAAGGTAAGGTAGGTGTGGTAGATGAATATAAATATTGATGGAAAGCAATGTGAGGCATTTTACGGGGAAACTATACTGGAGGCTGCAAAAAGAAATGGAATAAGCATTCCTACATTATGTCACAATGAAGCACTGAAGGGACTTGGCAGCTGCAGGCTGTGCATTGTGGAGGTAATACAGAACAACAGGTCCAGGGTGGTGACCTCCTGCTTATACCCAATAACCAGAGAAGTGGAAGTAAAAACTAAAACCGAAAAGATTGTGGGCATGAGAAAGACTATTTTAAGGCTTCTATCTGCCAGAGCACCTGAAAATGAATATGTGAATAGTCTCCTTCATAAATACGGCATGGAAAAGGAAACCAGATTTAACACTGATCCAGCAGAAAACTGCATATTATGCGGTTTATGCGTAAAGGCCTGTGAAGAACTGGGAGCTAATGCACTAGCTACTGTAAACAGAGGAGTAACTAAGAAAATATCCACTCCCTTTGATGAGCCTTCAGAGGAATGTATAGGCTGTTCTTCCTGCGCAGAGGTATGTCCAACCGGTGCAATAAAAGTAGAAAGAGAAAATGGAATAAAAACTATCTGGGGAAAGGAATTTAAGCTTATGAAGTGTGAAAGCTGCGGAAAAGAATTTATAACAGAGAAACAGTATGAATTCATTCAAAAAAAGCTGGATAAGGAACCAGATGAAAAAATTTTATGTCCAAATTGTAGGAAAAAGCTTCAGTCGGAAAGGTTCAAAGACATATATGAAGGTGTAAAACCATAAATTGTTCACAAAAAGGACACTGTATCGTATAGGAACAGTGGTTTGATGCAGAAAATGTTCAATAATGCAACAGTTAAACATAGAAGTCCCTGAAACAGGGGCTTCTATGTTTGGCATGATTTATGCTTATATTAAAATGAAACAATATATTATTTCTCCGAGTCATTTCTGCCTAAAGCCTGTGCCATGGCAATTGACCGTCAGGGATATGTTGGAAACGATATATCCTCCAGTTGGAAAGGGGAATACGTCATTCTCTTTTCATAAATTTGAAAGGAGTTTTTTTAACTGCTTATTTATTTTGTGAAAAGGATAAAATAATAAAAAGCACCAGAGGTGATGAAATTGGAATTATTTAACGTTGTTTCCCCAGATGAAGTAATTAAGATATTGGAAGAGAATGGAGAGCTTGAACTTAGCTTTGAAAAATTAAATCTGCTGGATTGTTACGGCAGAATATTATATGAGGATATTGTATCTCCTGTTAACGTTCCTGACTTTAGAAAATCCACTGTGGATGGCTATGGAGTTAGAAGCAGAGACGTATTCGGAGCTTCTGAGACAAGCCCCTCTCTTCTGGACTTCAAGGGTGAGGTTAAAATGGGCACAGCACCTGACCATGACCTGGCATTTCCCGGTGAGTGCATGTATGTACCTACCGGAGGTATGCTGCCCATGGGAGCTGATGCAGTGATAATGATTGAGAATACTGAAAAGCTTGATGAAATTACAATATTATCCTATAAACCTGTAGCTCCCGGGGAAAATGTTGTACAAATCGGGGAGGACATATCCCAGGGTGAGCTGCTGATTAAAAAAGGAACAAGGTTAAGACCCTATGAAGCAGGAGTTTTATCTGGAATAGGTATTACTGAGGCAAGGGTGGTAAAGAAACCTAAAATTGGAATAATATCCACCGGAGATGAGATCGTACGCCCAGATAAGGAACCGCTGCCGGGTCAGGTCAGGGATATAAACACATACCTGCTTAATGCCATGATTGTTGAAAGCGGTGGAGAACCAAAAGTTTATGGGTTTGTTAAGGATGACTTTAATTTGCTTAAGGATATGGTAAAAGCAGCCCTGGAGGAATGCGACCTGGTACTGATCTCTGGAGGAAGCTCCGTAGGCCGTAAGGATGAAACACTAAATGTGATAAATTCCTTTGAGGAATCCCAAATACTTGTACATGGAATTTCCATAAAACCTGGGAAACCAACTATTATTGGAAAGGTTGCAGATAAGATAGTGTTTGGGCTGCCGGGACACCCTTTAGCCTGCGCCGTTATATTCAAGGCATTTGTGAACAGATATATTAATATGCTCATTGGAAATACCGATAAGACATATCCGGTGGAGTGTGAATTTGAATTAAATTACCATAAAGCAAAGGGCAGAGAGGAATATCTCCCTGTAACCATAGAAATTGTTGAAGGCAAAAGGATTGCCAAACCGGTTTTTTCTAAATCCGGTCTCATAACAGGGTTCTCAAAGGCATGGGGATATGTGGTAATAGACAGGAACGTTGAGGGGCTGCTTGCCGGTCAGTCCATTCAGGTATATAAATTTTAAGGAGGGGCTTATATGCAAAATTTGTACTTATCTAACATGGAGTTGGAGGATGCCATTGACTTATATTTGAAAAGTATACTGGCAAATGTGTCCACGGAAAGCATAGAAACTTTTGACTCATCTGAAAGGGTCACATCCAGTCCTGTATATTCCCTTATGTCATCTCCTTTTTATAACTGCTCCGCCATGGACGGCATTGCAACCTTAAGCTCCAAGACCTTTGATGCCTCTGACAGAAACCAGATAACTCTTACAGAAGGCCTTGACTATATCGTAGTTGATACCGGCGATCCCATACCAAAGGAATTTGACTGTGTCATTATGGTTGAGGATTTAATCAGGCTTTCCCACAATCAGGTGAGAATTTATAAAAGCGTTCCACCCTGGCAGTATGTAAGGACCCTGGGGGAGGACATTACAGAAAATCAACTGATTATTCCTTCAAATCACAGAATAAGGCCTGTGGATATTGGAGCAATGCTGGCGGGGGGAGTAAACAGCGTACAGGTCTACAAAAAACCGCTGGTAGGAATCATACCTACAGGTACGGAGATGGTAGAGCCAGGCTCTCACTTAAAGGTAGGAGATATTATTGAATTCAATTCAAGAGTTTTTTCTGCACAGATCCAGCAGTGGGGCGGTACACCAAAAAGATATGAAATAATCAGGGATGATTATGAAAAAATCAAGGAAACAATTCTTAAAGCAGTAAGTGAAAACGATATAGTGTTGGTAAATGCAGGCTCTTCTGCCGGAAGAGAGGACTTCACCAGCAGTATTATTTCTGAAATTGGAAAGATATATGTCCATGGTGTGGCAATCAAGCCTGGAAAACCAGTGATTTTAGGTGAGGTTCAGGGGAAACCTGTAATAGGCATACCGGGCTATCCTGTTTCGGCCTATATAATAATGGAAAACATAGTGAAGAAAATTCTATACGGGTATCAGAAAATAAAATATGAAGGTGAAAAGCTCCTGGAAGCCTATGTATCAAAAAGAGTGATGTCCTCCTTGAAATATCTTGAGTTTGTAAGGGTAAAGCTGGGAAGGGTCGGTGACAAGCTAATTGCAACCCCTTTGGACCGTGGAGCCGGAACCACCATGTCCCTGGTACGGGCAGACGGAATACTTAGGATACCCCAAAGCACTGAAGGCATTGAAGCAGGGTCCAAGGTAACGGTGCAGCTCCTTAAGCCTGAAAGTGAAATAAACAATACACTGGTTTCCATAGGCAGCCATGATATTATAATGGACGTTGCTGCCGACCTTATGAATTTAAGGGAAAAGCAATACGTGTTGTCATCCTCCCATGTGGGAAGCATGGGCGGTATCATGGCGCTAAGGAGCGGGGAAACCCACATAGCCCCAATACATCTTCTAGATGAAGGAACTGGAGAGTATAACGTATCCTATTTAAAGAAATATGTAAAGGATCAGCAGGTTACACTGATAAAATGCGTTAAAAGAATTCAGGGATTGATGGTGAAAAAGGGAAATCCGCTGAATATAAAGGGGCTTAAGGATCTGGAAGGGACAGGTATAAGGTTTGTAAACAGGCAGAGAGGCTCAGGCACCAGAATTCTCATGGATTATAACATGAAAAAGCTGAATATTTTGCCCGAGCATATAAACGGCTACGAAAGAGAGGAATACACCCATCTTAAGGTAGCGGCAGCGGTGGCTGCGGGAGATGCAGACTGCGGCCTGGGTGTTTACTCGGCAGCAGTATTAATGGGCTTGGACTTTATTCCATTGTGCCATGAGGAGTATGATATTGCTGTGATGACAAAATATCTGGAGGACCCAAGGGTAAAGGAATTTATTGAGGTAATAAAGTCTAATAAATTTAAGCAGGAGCTCCAGAGGCTGGGTGGCTATGAATATGATGAAATTGGAAAAAAAATATAGAAATGCTGGTGAGAAGATGTTAGATAAGAACGGAAGGGAAATAAATTATATAAGAGTTTCTATAACTGACCGCTGCAACCTAAGATGCATATACTGCATGCCAAAGGAAGGTATAGCAAAAAAAGACCATCAGGATATCTTAAGGTTTGAGGATATAAATAAAATTCTTAAGGCCTCTGCATTTCTCGGTATCAACAAGGTCAGATTTACAGGAGGAGAACCTCTTATTGTTAAGGATATTGAAAAGCTGATTTATGACACTGGGCAAATTCAAGGAATCAGGGATATTGCCATTACTACCAATGGCATACTGCTGAACTCCATGGTGGCTGACCTTAAAAAGGCAGGGCTCAGCAGGGTCAACATCAGCCTGGACTCTCTGAAGGAGGAAAAGTTCAGAAAGATAACCAGGGGAGGAAACATCCTGGATGTTCTTAAGGCTGTAGAAAAATGCATAAGCCTTGGCATAACTCCTGTGAAAATTAATATTGTGCTTATAAAAGGCATAAACGATGATGAAATAAGCGATTTTATAGTTCTTACAAAATCACTGCCGGTAAATATCAGGTTTATTGAGCTTATGCCTATTGGAGAAGGGGAAAGATATTATAAAAAAGGCTTCATAAGCTCTGAAGAGGTTGTGGATATGTTTCCCGAGCTCATTCCAATGTCCAGTAAAAAAAGTGATACCGCCAAGCTATACAAGCTTCCGGGAGCTCAGGGCACAGTAGGCTTCATTAGTCCATTAAGCCACAAATTCTGCAGCGGCTGCAACAGGATAAGGCTCACCTCCTGCGGCACCATTAAGCCCTGTCTCCATTCCGGCAATGAGTATGACCTTAAACCATTTTTGAATAATGAAGTATCCCTTATATCTGAATTGAAAAGCATAATATACAGCAAACCCAATGAACACAGCCTGGAACAGGATAAGAAGAGCAAAAGCAAAAAGAAAATGTATGAGATTGGAGGCTGATTATGGAACTGACACATATTAATGAACAAGGCAGGGCAAGGATGGTGGATGTAAGCGGGAAAGACGAAACAGTGAGGCTTGCAGTGGCCAGAGGCTCCATATACATGAAAAAGGAAACACTGGAGAAAATCAGGGAGGGCTCCATAAAAAAGGGGGACGTACTGTCTGTAGCCCAGGTTGGGGGTATTATGGGGGCAAAAAATACTCCTGGAATAATTCCCATGTGCCACCCTATAATGATTTCCGGCTGCGATATAAGCTTTTCCATGGATTTTGAAAAAAACAAGGTTGACATAGAAGCCGTTACAAAATGCTCAGGCCAAACAGGAGTTGAAATGGAAGCCCTTACGGCAGTTTCTGTTGCTGCTTTAACCATATATGACATGTGCAAGGCTATTGACAGGGAAATGGTTATTAAAGACATAATGCTGATTAAAAAAAGCGGTGGAAAATCCGGAGTTTTTGAAAGAGAGGAAAATAATAATGGCTAAGGTAATTGCGGTTAATATAAGCGAAAAAAAAGGTGAAATTAAACATCCTGTTGAAAAAGGATTTTTCAGGGAAAACCATGGCCTTGAAGGGGACGCTCATGCAGGAAACTGGCACAGACAGGTAAGTCTCCTGGGTAATGAAAGTGTGGAAAAAATGAAGCTGCAGGGGGCCACAGGACTTTGTGTTGGTAAATTTGCAGAAAATCTCACTACAGAAGGTATTGTTCTTTATGAACTGCCTGTAGGTACAAAGCTGAAAATCGGTGAAACAGTTATGGAAGTTACACAAATCGGCAAGGAATGTCACCTGGGCTGTGCTATAAGACAACAGGTTGGCGACTGTATTATGCCAAGAGAGGGCATATTTACCAAGGTCCTTACTGGTGGCTGGATTAAACCTGGGGATGAAATTGAAATAATATAAAAAATACACCCAAAATCCTTACATTATGTTATACTGTAAAGGAATCGGGTGTTTTTTATTTTTATTTATCATGGAAGGGAATTTTATGGAATTTATTAGAGAATTTTTAGGTAGAGAAACAGTAAAAAGAGCGATGTTTATCACTGCTGTGGGTTTGACCTTGTATTTTATTAAACCATTGCTGAACATGTTTCTGCTTACATTTTTATTTACATACTTAATTAACAGTGCTCAAAACAATATTGTGAAGCAGCTTAAGAAAATAACACCGGTAAAGGAAAAGCTTGTTACGGTGCTGCTTTACACTGCATTGCTGCTTTTTATCACACTTATGCTGATAAAATATGTGCCTGTGCTGATTAATGAGGTTACTGCATTAATAGGACAGGGAAAGGATCTGGATCTTGGTATAAAATCTCAATTGTACAGAGACTATATAGCAATGCTGATGCAGCAGGTTGATATACAAAATTATATAAAATCAGGGGTTAACATAACCCTTCAGCTGGCCAGCAAACTAGGCACTGTAAGTCTGCAGGTCTTTATAGCAATAATTTTAAGCATGTTCTTTATGCTTGAAAAGAAAAAGGTAAAATCCTTTTTGATAAAATTTGAAAACAGCAAGATATCAGGCTTTTACAGTTATTTCTGTTACTTTGGGAATAATTTTCTGAACACCTTCGGAAAGGTAATGCAGGCTCAGATTGTTATAGCCTTTGTGAACAGCATAATCTCTGTGTTTGTACTTTTTATAATGCAATTTCCAAACCTGGCAACCTTGTGGTTCATGATTTTATGTTTAAGTCTTATACCTGTTGCCGGAGTAATAATTTCACTTATACCCTTGTCCATAATTGCATTTAAAATAGGTGGAATAACCAAGGTAGTTTATGTATTGATAATGATTGCAGCAATACATGCATTGGAAAGCTATTTCCTGAATCCAAAGCTCATGTCTTCAAAAATTGAAACCCCAATATTTATAACCTTTGTAATACTTTTGATTTCAGAGCATTTCTTTGGAGTATGGGGTCTTCTCATAGGAATACCACTTTTCATGTTTTTGCTGGATCTCTTGGATGCAAAACGAGGGGTCTGACCCCATTCCATTTTCTGGAATGGGGTCAGACCCCAATTTTTTTACGCGTTAAACACTACCACCAGCAGCATCTTGAACCTTTCTGAAGCTAATAGAGCATGGGCTATTCCTGCCGGCATTACAATAGTTTCACCAGCCTTCACCATGAACTTTTCTTCTCCCACGGTTATTTCAGCTTCGCCATCAAGAACATACACTAATGCATCTCCGCCGGAGGAGTGGGAGCTTATCTCCTCTCCTTTGTCAAAAGCAAACAACGTGAGACTCATGTTTTTGCCCTGTGAAAGGGTACGGCTTACAACTCTTCCCTCCTGATAGTCTACCAGGCTGTTCATTTCAATTACCTTTGAAAAATCAATATTTTTTATATAATGCATTGTCATAATGGGACCTCCTCTTGAAATTTAATTTCTTTAATTTATTTCTATAGTATTAATTTACCCCAATATTCATATTAATACAGTAACATATGTTACCAGCGCTGGAAATAATAAAATATCTCATTTGATATAAAAAATAATTAATACTTTGTAAACAGATATTAAATACCATTTACAAATTTTAATTAAGTGCTATAATTAAATTATGTTGAAATAAACTTTAAGGAGAGAATTACTATGAGCGGATATATAAATTCAATTGCAGGCACAACTATAGCACTGATATTAGGAGTGATTTTTTTGTTTTTCTTTTTTAAATTTCTCCCTATAATACTTGTACTTGGCGTAGCAGCCTATGGGGGCTTTAAAATCAGAGCCGCCTGGAAAAAGAAAAAAAACAAGGAATTTGATTATAGTGCCAGGGCGGAAAAGGTTGACTTTACAGATAAGGATGAATATGATCTTTCCGGCAGGCAGGTTATAGATGTTGAATACTACGATGCAGAAAAATAACTTTAATTGAATATTATGTAAATTGGATCTATAATGATAATAACATCAAAGATATGCCTGAAAGATAAAATCTTGAAGGAGGCTGGTGTTATAATGATTAAGACTAAAGATATCGTAAAAACCTTTCAAAACGGTGAAGAAGTACTAACAGCACTGAACCGCGTAAGCCTTGAGGTAGACAAAGGTGAATATGTAGGGATTATGGGACCATCAGGATCTGGAAAATCCACCTTTATGAACATCATTGGATGCCTGGACCATTTTGACAGTGGAGAATACTTTCTGAACGGCAGGAATATCACCGAGCTTAGCGACAATGAGTTATCGGAAATTAGGAACAAGGAAATCGGCTTTGTATTTCAGGCCTTTAACCTGCTGCCAAAATTAAATGTTCTTGAAAACGTGGAGCTGCCCATGACCTACACCGGAGTGCCGGAAAAGGAAAGACATTGTAGGGCACTTGCGGCCATTGAAAAGGTGGGGCTCACAGACAGAATATCCCACAGGCCTTCAGAGCTTTCCGGCGGTCAGAAGCAAAAAACAGCCATAGCAAGAGCAATTATAAACAATCCATCTGTAATACTGGCAGATGAACCAACAGGAAACCTCGATTCAAAATCCACCCAGGAAATTATGAAGGTATTCCAGAGACTTAACGATGAAGGAGTTACCATAATAATGATAACACACGAGAACGATGTAGCAGCCCATTCCAAAAGACTGGTAAGGTTTTTTGACGGCAGGATAATATCTGATGAAAAAGTGGAGAACAGGATTATAGAATAAGAAAAGTTTATAGGCAGGATTTAAACTATTGGATTTTCTTATACAAATATAAATTATGTGCATATAATGATACAATAAGATTGCAGACAATTGTTTCGGAGGTTGCTATGTTAATAGATATGCACATTCATGAAAGTAAATATTCAAAAGACAGCATGTTCACTCTTGAAGAAGCTGTGGAGAGAGCAAAAATAGTAGGGCTTGACGGAATTTGTATAACAGATCACGAAAGCTCGGAAATCTATGATGAGGCCCATGAATTCGCTAAAAAGAGTGATTTTCTTGTACTGGTGGGTGCGGAAATACTTACCTTTGAAGGTGATCTTCTGGTATTTGGCCTGCAGGACCTGCCAAAGGAAAAAATTCACGCTTCTGAATTGCTTGAACTGGTATCAAAACATAACGGAATAGCTGTTAGTGCACATCCTTTCAGAAATAACAACCGAGGCCTTGGACACCATATTAGGGAAGTAAACAAAGTCCTAGGCGGTGTGGAAGCCTTTAATGGCAGTACAGAACCCCACCACAATCTTCGTGCCTATACCCTGGCCACAGAATTAAGGCTGCCCTCCACAGGCTCTAGTGATGCACATGTGTTGGACAAAATAGGAAAATACGCCACGGTATTTGAAGATACAGTAAGGGACGAGAGAGATTTGATTGAAGCCATAAGATTAGGAAATATATATCCTGCCATGTTGAAGGGAGATCAATATCATCCCATAGACATTTATAGAAGTGCCTTTATGAATAAAGCAGCAGTTTAAACCTGGAGAAATCCAGGTTTTTTAAATTGAGGATCTTTTAGAGGATGGGTTAACAATGTCTCAACAGAAACGTTCTTCAATGAATGGTGAAACTGAGTCTGGAACTGGAACATAAAATTGCCGAATGAATTTGGTGGCTGATTATTTTGTCTGATCCATGAATATGATGTCAGTGAAGCATTGGGAAAATTCTTGTCAAAAACTGAAAAGCATTTACGTGATTAAATAAATGAGCATATGTAAAGAAGGTATTTGTGGCTGTTGGTCAATAGCCTTAGTTGATTCATAATATTTCTATTTTAAGGTATATAAAAAGGGCATGGACAAGCTTTAGTTTGTGGGTAATTCTTTAATTCTTTAAGGTTATCCGGCCTTGCCCTCTATTAGATTGGATCCTCCATTAGAGACTTGAGAAACTCCAGTCTTTTAAATTTTGGGCGAAAGTGAGCAAAATTTCAATTAATGTTCAATATAAACGTAAATATATCTGAAATTTAACGTATAAACCCATAATTTACACAAAATATAGCCGAAAATTGATTATTAATCCTAAATACCTACACACTACTTGAAATTTTGCACAGATGGGGCAGTATTTTTGAGAAACATCAGCCTTAAATAACCGAACGAAGAAGCATGTTCTCTTTTTTGCTTATCTAATTTACACTATTATACGGACATAATTTAATTCTTTAAGGTTATCCGGCCATGCTATGATATTGGGAATCTTTCATTAGAGACTTGAGAAACTCCAGTCTTTTAAATTTTGGGCGAAAGTGAGCAAAATTTCAATTAATGTTCAATATAAACGTAAATATATCTGAAATTTAACGTATAACCCCATAATTTACACAAAATATAGCCGAAAATTGATTATTAATCCTAAAAACCTGCACACTACTTGAAATTTTGCACAGATGGACACAGATTGGGGCCAGTACCCCCATTCCCATAATTCCAGAAATAAAATTGCCTCTCAAAAAATAGCTACAAATAAGGAAAGTCTGCCACGAAACATGATGATAAGCCCTGCGGCAAGAAAAATACATATACCAGGCCCAAAGCCGTGTATTCCAAGCCCAAAACCCGGCATTTTCCAACCCAAAGCCCAGAATACTAGTCCCAGAGACCTGTATACCAAGCCACAAAGTCCGGTATATGCCTGTCCCAAAGCCGTATATATCAGTCCCAAAGCCCAGAATACCAAGCCCAAAGCCTTGTATATACCAGGCCCAAAGCCCGGCATTTTCCAACCCAAAGCCCGGCATTTTTCAACCCAAAGCCCAGAATACCAGGCCCAAAGCCGTATATTCCAGTCCCAAAACCCAGTATACTAGTCCCAAAGCCCAGTAAACCAAGCCATAAAGCCCGGCACTTTCCAACCCCAAAGCCAGTAAATAAATTCACGCCATAACAATACTGCGCTCCAAAGCAGGTTAATTCGCAACCTTCTCAAAAAATGAATTAGTAGAACTTCATTAGTGAGTTCCCCTAGAATCTGAAATATAGTATACTATCAACAGTTCTTTAACAAAGCCTCAAATTAAAAAGGAGCCGCAGCTCCTATTTTGCTAAAGTAGTTATAATTTGATATATTACCGGTATGAACATAGCCGGAAGATAATTGGCAACCTTCAGCTTGCTAATGCCCATAAGGTTAAGGCTGATACCGATAATCATCAGGCTGCCTACTGCGGTCATATCAGCTATTACACTTTCAATAAGAAAGCCTTTAATTGCAAAAGCCAGCAGTGTAATGGTACCCTGATAAAGCAGTACGGACACTGATGAAAGCATAACACCTATCCCTAGTGATGAAGATGCTATCACTGAAAAAACAAAGTCCAGCATTGATTTTGCATATAATATGTGATAATCACCCTTCAGACCGCTGTTCAAGGCGCCAACTATAGCCATGGCACCTATGCAGAAAAGCAGACTGGCAGTTACGAAGCCTTCCGAAACCTTTCCATGCTTGCCCTTAAATCTGTTTTCCACCTTCTGTCCCAAACCATTGATGAATTTATCAATATCAATTGCTTCCCCAATAGCAGTTCCAATAACCATGGATATAATAACCAATAGTACGTTATTAACCTTAATGGCTCCGGTAATGCCTATAAGCAGTGTGGACAGACCCAATGCCTGAATTACAGTATCTCCTACCTTTTTCGGAATTCCTCCCTTTAGTATCAATCCCAATGCACTGCCCACAATGATGGCAGCAACATTTACCAGTGTTCCGAACATTTTTATACCCCCTTAGAAATGCGTTATTTACATTCTACCAAAACCTTAAATTGAATAATAGTACTTTTGTGATATAATTAAAAATAATAATGCTTGGAGGGATATATACTTGGAAATCGAGGAAATTGTAACCAGTGTTGGCACAGCTAAGGTTGTAAATACAAAGCTCACCTTTGAGGATAAGCTTGGTGCCTTAAAAGCGAGATTTGGAATAAATCGATATAATTATACGGTAGAGCCAGGCTTGTACGCAGTAGGGACTCCTGATGAAAAGTCCCAGGTGCTGGTTACTGCAAATTATAAGCTCACCTTCGATGCCTTAAGAAGCAGCCTGGAGGGGCTTAGCCTTTGGATTCTTGTTATTGATACCAAAGGGATAAATGTATGGTGTGCAGCTGGCAAGGGCACCTTTGGAAATTATGAAATATTGAAGGTTATTAATAAAGTAAAGCTAAAGGAAATTATTTCACATAATACTATTATACTGCCTCAGCTTGGAGCTCCCGGGGTTGCAGCCCCTGTTCTGGCAAGGGCAGGGTTCAGAGTGGTTTATGGGCCGGTGCGTGCGGTGGATATAAGGAAATTTTTAAATAGCGGGCTGGTGGAGGATGAAGAAATGAGCCAGGTTCAGTTTAATCTAAGGGACAGGATAGTTCTGACTCCCATGGAATTTATACCAGGGCTTAAATATACACTGCCCTTCCTGATTCCAATACTTATATTCAATTTATTTTTAAGCAATAATTGGGGCACGGCTATTACCATTGCCATGGCAAATTTTTTACCACTTCTTGCAGCTTTAGTTATTGGTACAATTTTAGTACCTGTGTTGCTGCCATATATACCCTTCAGGGCCTTTTCGCTGAAAGGATTATTTCTTTCAATGCTGTGGTCCGTGGTTTTTTACAATATCTCGGATATTTTTTTAGTGCCGGGCAATATACTGGTTAAAGCAGCCTTTATTCTGTTTATGCTGTTTATCTCGTCCTATACTGCACTGCAGTTTACGGGCTCCAGTACCTATACCTCCCTGTCTGGTACTACAAAAGAAACGATATATTCCATAATAATTGGAGGAGCCGCCTGCATAACAGGGTTGATTCTTCTTATTATATATGTAGTTATGAGGTGATAATAGTGAAGCATAAATATATAAGAAATGTGGCAACATTGAAGCTGGACAGTGACAAATGCACCGGCTGCGGAATGTGCAAGACAGTGTGTCCTCATGGGGTGTTTGAAATGAGGGAGGGGAAGGCTGTAATTTCAGATCTGGATTCCTGTATGGAATGCGGGGCATGTGTAAAGAACTGCAGCTTTAAGGCTCTCAGTGTAAATAAGGGCGTAGGATGAGCCAGCGCCATAATAAGGGGATGGCTTACTGGAAGTGAGCCTAAATGCGGCTGCTAAAAATGTATTAGAAAAAAATAGAGGCTATAAAGATTGCAAATGATTTTCGCAGTCTTTTTTTATAAAATATATTGCATAATTATAACTTTAGATGTATAATTATAAATCATAAAAACATTCAAGGGGGAATCTCAAATGAAAAAAATCTTTGCGCTAATATTGGCTGCAGTGCTGTCAATTGCTTTATTTGCAGGCTGCAGCAGCGGTGGAACCACCACTGCGGATAACTCACTGGAAAGAGTACAAAAGGCAGGCAAGCTTACTATCGGAGTGGATGATTCCTATCCTCCAATGGAATATAGGGATGAGAATAACAATTTGGTTGGATTTGATGTGGACCTTGGCGATGAAATTGCAAAAAAGCTTGGTGTTAAGTCTGAGTGGATTCCAACAGACTGGAACGGAGTAGTACTGGCATTGACCTCCTCAAAGTTTGATGTGGTTTTATCAGCTATGAGCATCACTGAGGAGAGACAGAAGCAGATCGATTTTGCAGGGCCTTATATTGACGGCGGACAGATAATTGTGGTAAAGACCGGAAGCACAATAAAAGCCTCAGCTGATTTAAAGGGAAAGGTAATCGGATGCCAGCTGGGTGCTACAGGAGAACAGGCTGCTTTAAAAATCCAGGGCACAAAAGAAGTTAAAAGATACGATAAGATTACAGAAGCCTTTCATGAGCTGTCTGTAGGTAGAATTGACGCTGTTGTTGTTGATGGCCAGGTTGGAGGCTATTACACTAAAAAGGAACCGGGGGCCTATGTGATACTTGATGAGAAGCTTACTAAGGAACCGGAAGGAATAGGCGTAAGAAAAGAGGATCAGAAGCTTAAGGCAGCAATTCAAAAGGCTCTTGAGGATCTTAAGGCAGACGGAACTCTTACAAAGCTCTCAATGAAATGGTTTGGCTACGATATATACAAATAAGATTACTCGGAGGTTCGCCTCCGAATTTTTTTTTACGAGAAAAAGTGATATACTGTATTTATTATAATAAAAGGATGGTAGCCTTATGATAGATCAGATAATTGATGAACTACAGCAGATAGCTGAAACAGTGAAAGCCATAGTTGGAATAGATGTGACAATAATGGACAAGAACCTTCTGCGGCTTGCAGGCACAGGCTCCTATAAAAACAAGGTTGGAGCCTATGGGCCTAAAAATTCAGTGTTTGAAAGGTGTGTTTTAACTGGCACCCAGTACCTTATTTCTGATCCAAAATCCTGCCTGGAATGTGATATCTGCTCATCCAAAGAGGATTGTGACGAGAAAGCTGCGGTATGCTTTCCTATTATAATAGATGATAATGTGGAGGGAGTAATAGGACTTATAATATTTGATGCAGAACAAAAGGAAGCCTTTCTTGAAAAAAAGGAGAGCTACATTGATTTTGACAAAAGATTGTCTGAGCTTATTGCATCTAAAATAAGGGAAAAAAATATCAGCCATAAACTGCAGTATAAATCCAGAGAGCTGCTTACAGTAATTGACTCGGTAAATGAGGGCATCATAATTATTGATAAAAAAATGAATATTATGAGCCTTAACAGATATATAAAGGAAAAATTTAAAATAAAATACTCCAATATCGTAGGTAAGTCCCTGGATACCATACTGCCAAGGAGCGTTCTTCATAAAATTGAAAAGAATAGCTTCAGTATTGAGGAGGAGCAGGTATCCCTTATAGCAAAGGGCTCAAAAATCCAGTTTTTATTTTCCATAAAGCCTATCATGTTTAATGATGTCACTGAAGGGGCTGTACTGACCTTTAAGGATTTTGACAAGCTCCAGAGATCTGTTTTTAATGTCAGCGAAAAAAATGCTATGCTGACCTTTGATGAGATTATTGGAGACAGCCAGCTGTTTGCCCAGGTAAAGGAGCAGGCAAAGCTAATTGCAGTGCAGAATATGCCGGTACTGCTTTTAGGGGAAAGCGGCACTGGAAAGGAGTTGTTTGCCAGGGCAATTCATTCTGAAAGCCTGAGAAGAAATGAAATATTTATGCCCATAAACTGCGGCGCCATACCGGAAAGTCTTGTGGAATCAGAGCTGTTCGGCTACGAAAAAGGATCCTTTACCGGAGCCAGCAGCAGCGGTAAAATGGGAAAGTTTGAAATTGCAAAGGATGGCACCATATTCCTGGATGAAATTGGTGACCTGCCCCTGCATATGCAGGTAAAGCTTTTGAGGGTGCTGGAGGAAAAAGAGATAATGAGGGTAGGGGGCTCAGCTGCTATAAAAGTTAATCCAAGGGTGATAGCTGCCACCAACAAAAACCTTTATCACATGGTGGAAAGGAAGGAGTTCAGGGAAGACCTTTTTTACAGGCTCAATGTAATACCTATAAACATACCCTCTTTAAGGGAAAGGGAGCAGGATGTGCTTAAGCTTTCCAACTACTTTCTGAAAAGATATAATAAGATATATAAAAAGGATATCAAGGGCTTTAATGAGGATGCAAAAAAAGCGCTGCTTTCCTACAGCTGGCCCGGAAACGTCAGGGAACTTCAGAATCTGATAGAATATGCCATTAACTTTGAAAAGGGCGGAAAAATTGGCGTAGATATGATAAACAAGCGACTTGGAGGGAATAAGGAAGTTGTACAGCAAGCCAAATCCCTCAAGGAGCTGGTGGCTGATTATGAAAAAGAGGTTATCGGCAATATGATCAGGCAATTTGGTGATGATACGGAAGCTAAAAAAGATATTGCAAAAAAACTTAATATTAGTCCTGCAACCTTGTACAGAAAATTAGAGGAATAGTAAAATTCTCAAAAGTGATAAAAGATTATCATTTTTGAGAATTTGTTATTTCCGTTGATTTTAAAGGTTTTATAAGAGATTAAAATTAAATGCTGTAATTTTTCTCATATTTGATAATTACCAGGTTTTAGAGCCATTGAAAACAGGGACCTGGCCCTTTGGCATAATAATTGCTTATTTAAATAGTATATTATTGTATATTGGAGGGTATTTTAGGTATGAAAGATAATGAATTATTAATCAGCATATTAAAGGATCAGGTGGTACCTGCACTAGGATGCACAGAGCCTACTGCAGTAGCCTATGCCGTAGCAAAGGCTAAGGAAATCTTAGGTGAAGAGGTTCTACAGCTTGATATTTTTGCAGATAAAAACATATTGAAAAACGGCAAGGAAGTTGGTATACCTGGTACCCATGAAAAGGGTATAGTTGTAGCTGCTGCCTTGGCTTTAATAGTTGGAAATTCTGAGTACAAGCTTGAGGTATTAAAGGAAGTAACTGATGCCGGCTTAACAAAAGCTCTGGAGCTTATTGAAAAGAATATAATCACTCTTAACCATAAAAAGGATGTTGTGGGTCTCTATATTGAAGTAGTTGCAAAGGGAAAAACAAATACTTCCAGAGTAATAATCCAGAAGACTCATCTAAACATCACATTAATGGAGAAAAATGGTCAGTGTATTTCTGAAAGCAAGGCTACAGTTGAAACTGCAAAACCATCCTTAAGAGACAGAATCAAGGACTTTAAAATATCAGATTTAAAGGAATTTGTAGATACTGTTGAATTTGAAAAAATAGCATTTATTAATGAAGGAATTCTAATGAACAAGAGAATTGCCTTTGACGGACTCCACGACAAGCTTGGCATGGGCCTTGGAAGCATGCTGAATACTGATGAAGACAATTATGAAAAGTATGCAAAGGCAGTAACTGCTGCAGCTTCAGAAGCCAGAATGGCTGGACATCCTCTTCCGGTTATGAGCAGTGCAGGCAGCGGCAACCACGGTTTGGTGGCAATCCTCCCAATAGCTATAATTGGAGAAGGAATGAAGCTCAGCAATGAAAAAATAATTAGAGGTGTGGCATTAAGCCATCTTGTAACCATATATATTAAAACCTATACAGGCTCACTTTCACCGGTTTGCGGCTGCGGAGTTGCTGCAGGTGTTGGCGCCAGCGCCGGACTTGCGTATATTTACGGAGGCACAATGGAACAGATCGAAGGCTCCATCAAAAACATGATAGCAGGCATTTCAGGAATGATATGCGACGGAGCTAAGCTGGGATGCGCATATAAGCTTTCCGTTTCAGTTTCTTCCTGTGTTGACGCAGCTAAAATGGCGATGAATAATATATTTGTTCCTTCCAATGACGGAATCCTTGATAAATCTGTAGAGAGATCCATACAAAACATGGGCAAGGTATCCTCAGAAGGAATGTCCAATACTGACGATGTAATTCTTGATGTAATGATGGCTAAATGCGACTAAAAGCAAATACTTAATACCTGATGCACCCTTTCTGCAGCCTTTGCGCCGGAGAGGGTGCTATTTTTTTTATTTCCAGAATATATTAAATAAGTGGTTGACATTATTATTGAATTAGTGTACTATGTATATAGTACACTAATTCAATAATTAGGAGGTAATTATGAGTGCTGAATTTGATGAAAAAATTCCTATCTATATACAGATAATGGACATTATAAAACGGGATATAGCCAATAAGCGTATACTGATGGGAGAAAAGCTGCCCTCTGTGAGGGAAATATCCACAGAACTAAGGGTAAATCCAAACACGGTTCAAAGGGCATATCAGGAGCTGGAAAGAGAAGGCATAACCTACACCTTAAGAGGTACAGGAACATTTATCAAGGAGGATTTGAAGATGATAGATGATTTGAAAAGGGAAATGGCCAAGGATGTAATAGAAGCCTTTGTAAAGGGCATGAAGGAACTGGGTTTTAAAAAGGAAGAAATAATAGGAATAGTTTCTTCAGAATTAGACAAGGAGGAAGTATAATGGAAAGTATTTTTAAAATATCGTCATTGACAAAATCCTATTTTAATAAAAATGCGCTGTCTGGAGCAGATCTGGAAGTGAAAATGGGAAAGATTACTGGACTTCTGGGACCAAACGGCAGCGGAAAAACCACTCTTTTGAAAATTGCTGCAGGGGTTTTAAAGGAATCCAGCGGGGAAATTTTAATAGACGGAAAGGCCCCGGGAGTTTATACGAAATCCATAGTATCCTATCTGCCTGACACAAATTATCTTTACAAATGGATGAAAATAAAGGATGCCCTGGAGTACTTCCAGGATTTTTACCAGGACTTTAACATGGAAAAAGCAAGGGATATGCTGAAATTCATGAATCTTCAGGAGGATTTGAAGGTAAACTCACTGTCAAAGGGCATGATGGAAAAGCTCCATCTTACGCTGGTGCTATCAAGAAAAGCAAAGCTTTACCTGCTGGATGAACCTTTAGGGGGAGTTGATCCAACCTCCAGGGAAAAGATCATAGATGCCATCCTTAATAATTATTCCGAAGACAGCTCCATGATTGTGACCACCCATTTGGTTAATGACATTGAAAGGCTGTTTGACGAGGTAGCCTTTATATCTGAAGGAAGGATTATATTAACAGGAAGTGCTGAGGATTTAAGGCGTGAAAAAAATATGTCCATTGATGAGCTATACAGGGAGGTTTTTAAATAATGTTGAATTTAATAAAATATGAATTAAAGGGATACTACAAGGAGCTGGCCATCTTAATTGGCTGCGTGGTGTTTTTCAACCTTCTTCTTTTCACCAGACTGGGAGTTTGGCCAAGAGAAGCCATAGCAGCAGCTTCCATAGGAATAGCATCCATAGCAGCAGTTGTGGTGTTTGTATGGAATATTGCCATGTACAGCCGGGACCTTTATGGCAATACAGGCTACCTTTTATTTACACTGCCTCAAAGGGGATATTCAATACTGGCAGCAAAGTTTATAACAGCCCTTTTGCAGATGGTTATTGTAGAACTGGCTGCAGGCATTTTCTCAATATACAACTTAACTGCGGTAAATGATTTTAACAGAGTGCTTCAAATTGCAAGAGAGTCAGTTTCAGGCTCAGCAGTATTCTTAGGTTTTCTGTCCATGATTTATCAGTATATTTATATAATTGTATTTATCTACTTTTGTATAACACTTAGCAGAGTTGCCATAGGAAAAAGAAAGCTTGGAAAGCTGGGAGCCTTTATTTCCTTCATAGTGGTATCAATGTTGATTGGGAACTTCAGTGACTGGCTGGCAAATACCTTTCCCCAAAGCATAAGCATGAATATCATAACTCCAAAAGGGTATATGTACCTTAACCAACTGGGTAATGTTACAGTGACACCTCAGGACCTGACTCTTAATATCGCTTATGTAATATTTGACTTAATTACCCTGGCAGCCTTTTATGTTGGCACCAGCTGGCTCCTTGAGCACAAACTGGACCTGTAAACCATATTGCATATAAGTAAAGTTTTAGCCTCTCCCCGGAAGTGATTCCCTGGAGAGGTATTTTTGTTGTCTTAATTGATATGTATCACTATTGATAATGGTAGCAATAGTGATATAATAATATTAGAAATACTTGGGAGGGATATAATTGGAAAAGATAGCTGTAGTTAGTGACACCACCTGTGATCTGCCTGAAGAAATAACTTCTAAATACAATATAAGGATTTTACCTTTTAGAATAATATATACAGGCCGGGAGTACAGGGACAAAGTGGAAATCAGTCCGGAGGAGGTTTATGATAATCTTCAGGTTGAGATTCCCACCTCTTCAATGCCTGCAATGGAGGACATGGAGATACTTTATGACCAGCTTGAGAAGGAGGGCTACACCCATGTTATTGCAATAGTTCTGTCCACAGGGTTGTCGGGAATATATAACGGAGTGAAGGTGGTAAGTGAAAATCATCCAAAGCTTATTACCCATTTATGTGATTCCCAGTCCATATCCTTAGGGGAGGGTGCCCTGGTGGAGGAATGTGCAAGGCTGGTACAGCAAGGCAAAAGCTTTGATTATATAGTTAATGAGATTCCTGAAATAAAGAAAAGAATACACATATATTTTGTGGTTGGGACCCTGGAATACTTGAAAAAAGGCGGCAGAATAGGGAAGGTTTCAGGAAGCATAGCAGAGCTTTTGAATATCAAGCCAATAATATCCGTAGATAAAAACGATGGTAAATATTATACCTATGACAAGGTCCGGGGAAGAAAACAGTCCTTGAACCGTTTGGTTGAAATAGGAAGCAACATTTTAAATGACAAGAAATGCAAGGTTTACGTGATGCATGGCCATGCAAAAGAGGAATCTGAGAAAGTCCTTGAGGTTTTATCAAGGCACCCTAATGCCACAGAAACAACTTTTGGAGGATGCATAAGCCCGGTATCTGGAGTACACAGCGGACCCGGACTTGTTGGAGTTGTTCTTGTAGAGGATTTGAACCAATAGATGGCTGACCGTGGTGTAGGAATAGAGACAAAGGCAGAGGAGAAGCGCCTTTATGAGGAATATAAGAAAAAACTGGCTGAACTGAAAAAGGTCAAAACGGAAAATGAGGCAGTGGGCCAGGTCTTTACAAAGGGTCTCCTACCCCTTTATGTTTTATATATATTGAGCCTTGGGGCAACCAACGGCAATGATATATCCCATAAAATCGGTGAAAGAACCAATGGAAGGTGGATTCCAAGCACCGGCGGCATATATCCCATTCTGAAAAAACTGGAAAGGGATAAGATGGTAATCGGTAAATGGGATGATCCTGATAAAAAAATACAAAAAATCTATACTCTCACCGATGAAGGCTTCCTTGAGCTGGATAAGAAAAAGACCCTGCTTAAAAATAAGATTGAAGAAGCTCTGGAGGTTTTCAACATCGTCTATAACGATTTGTACAAGTAAAAATGCAGAAGCATCCGTTCTGCATTTTTAATTTTTGTTTTTAACAAATTTTTTTTCACTTAAGGAAAGGTAGATGATTCCATATGCAAGGGCAGCCATAGCGGCCAGGTTTGGCAGGGCCGATGCCAGTGCTGCAGGCAGGAGATTTGAAAGAAGCCTATCCTCCAGCAGCATTTTCACAGCAGTATGGGCAAGGACGGCACCTCCCACATAAACTACAATGGGATGCTTAGTCATTACCTTTGCTGCATATCGGCTGCCGTAAAATATTATTGGGATATTAAACAAAAGTCCAAAAATAATTAGGATTATATTGCCATCTGCAGCACCTGCAATGGCAAGAACGTTATCCAGGCTCATGGCAGCATCGGCAATTATAATTGTTTTTACAGCTTCAAAAAATTTTCCGGAGGGGTTGATGTTCTTTTCATCAATTTGATCCTGGGATTTAAGCAGGCTAAAGGTTATTTTAACAAGCAAAAGCCCTCCAACCAGTTTTATAGGCAGCCATTGTATCATCAAAATGTAGGTTATCAGCGAGGCAAAGATAATTCTTAAAAGCACTGCTATAATTACTCCTAAGGCTGAAGCCCTTTTTGCATGTTTTTCAGGCAGGTTTTTTGTAGCAAGTGCAATCACCCCGATATTATCGCCGCTAAGGACGATATCAAGAAGAGCTATCTGGAACGCTGCTGCAAGGTTTAATATTAAAAAATCCATGAATTATCCTTAAAAATAAATTAATATTATTATATTTCTATTTTTATTATGGAAGAAATATGATATTATGTAATAATTAATTGGGGGTGATGGATATGCTTTTAAGCTATTTGCTTATTTTTTTTGCAAAAATTATTGAGGTTTCTCTTATGACCGTCAGGACTGTGCTCATAACCAGGGGTGAAAAAGTATACGGTTCCCTCATTGGCTTTGTGGAGGTTATGATTTGGCTCTATGTGGTAAGCACTGTATTGGTGGGCATCCAGGAGGATCCTGCAAGAATGATAGCCTATGCTCTGGGATTTGCCTGTGGTAATTATATAGGCTGTATGCTGGAGGAGAAGCTTGCTTTAGGAGTTTTAACCATAAACGCCATTACTGCTGTGGAGGATGGCCAGAAGCTTGCCGAGATACTAAGAGAACACAATATCGGAGTTACCATGGTGGATGCTGAAGGAATAAAGGATGTAAAGAAGCTGCTGATGATACATGCTAAAAGGAAAAATAAGAATCATATCATTCAGGTAATAGAACAATCCGGCATCAACGCTGTAATATCAATCAGCGACACAAAAATTATTTATGGCGGCTACGGGTTAAGAAAATAATATTAATGATAATGTCAAGTGCTTATGCTTGACATTTATTTTTAGTGCTATAATTATTATATAGATGATAAAAGGGGGGATAAATGTGAAAAACTTTATAGACCCAGGGGAGCTATATAAGAATATTAATGATGAAAACACTGTTATTGTGGATTGCAGGGGGGATCTGCTGGATGGGAACTACGGGAGATCTGCCTATGAGAAATCCCACATTCCCGGAGCTGTTTTTATTGATGTTAAAAAGGATCTTTCCTCGGAGGAAACTGCTCATGGAGGAAGAAACCCTCTTCCGGATTTAAAAATTTTCAAGGAAAAGCTGGAGTTATTAGGAATAGGCAGTGAAACCAGAGTGATAGCCTACGATGAACAAAGAATTGCCTGCGCAGCCAGACTGTGCTGGATGCTGAGACTGATTGGCCATACCAGTAACTTTGTTCTTAATGGAGGCATAGGCAAGTGGGAAGCCCTGGGATATCCGCTGATTAAAGAGGTCCCAGATAGTAATAGAAACAGGCTGGAGCTTACTGTTAAGGAGGATATACTGGCCACTATGGAATATGTTAGGAATAACCTGAATAAGGGATGCCTTATTGACTCGAGAACAGAGGCAAGGTACCTTGGAAAGCAGGAATTAATTGATAAGAAAGCGGGAAGGATACCGGGAGCGATAAACATTTATTGGAAGAACCTCTTGAATGCTGATGGTACGGCACCGGCCAAAGAAAGGCTGGAGGAAGTCTTTAAAGCTGTAAAGGGTTGTGAAAATGTAACTGTATACTGCGGTTCGGGAATAGATGCAGCCTTTAATTATATGCTGCTGGATGAAATTGGTGTTAAGGCAAGGCTTTATTTAGGCAGCTTCAGCGACTGGATAACCTACCCTGAAAATAAAATCATAGGAGGATAAAAAATGGATATAATAATTATGGCACCAAAAGGAAAGATGGGTAAGCTCATCACAAAAATTGCAAACGGAATGGAAAATGTTAATATTGCTGCAGCCATAGGCCCTAAGGGAAGGGACTATATCGGCACCGACGCAGGTTTGGCTGCAGGCATAGGGGAGCTTACCGGAGCGCTGGTTTATGATGACCTGGAACAGGTTATAGATAAAGGAGACGTAATTCTGGATTATACAAATCCTGAGCTTTCCATGGAGGTCATGGAAAGTGCTCTTAAACATAAAAAGGCTGTGGTTTGCGGCACTACTGGCTTTACTTTGGAGCAGATGAACAGGATAAGGGAAATATCAATGGAAATTCCTGTTGTGTTTGCAGCAAACACCTCAATGGTAGTTAATCTTATGTATAAGCTTCTGAAAATCACTACAGAGACCATTGGCAGCCTTTCAGATATTGAGATTATTGAGATGCATGACAGAAACAAGAAGGATGCCCCTAGCGGCACCTCCAAGGAAATGGGTCAGGTAATAGCTGAGGCCATGGGAAAGGAACTGGAGGAGCTTGCTGTATTTGGAAGAGAAGGCGTTGGAGCAAGGATTCCGGGCAGCATAGGCTATCATTCCCTGAGAGCCGGAGATATATCCAGCAGCCACACTGTGATGTTCGGTCTTATGGGGGAGAGGCTTGAAATAACTCACCACGCTCATAACTGGGAGTGCTTTGCTAACGGAGCCTGCCAGGCAGCGGTATTTTTATATGGAAAGGAACCAGGCTTTTATACAGTAAAGGATGTTTTGGGATTATAGGATAAATTATGGATAGAAAAATTGAAGTTAAAATATACGGCAACGAAAATGAATTATTTGGAACCTGCTGCAGCAAAAACAAGGAAAACAGCAAATGCGGGGGCGGCTGCAGCGGCTGCTCCTCTTCACAGACCTGTATTAAGGCCTTTGATAATCTTAAGGAGTTTCTTGCAGCATCTGAGGTGAAGGAAAATGTGGAGTTAATATTTATAGAAGCAGATTCCAGGGAGCTTTTAAATAATGAGGAGCTAAGGGAGTGGCTTAAGAGTGGATATACTCTGCCCTTTATAACCATAGACGGCATCTTCAGGTACTATGGAGGAATTTCCAACCAGCTTGTACTTAAGGATGTGAAGGAGCTGCTGGAGTAATAGTAAAATTCGCCAAAAAATAAATAGGCATACATGATTTAATTTAAAAGCAAGCTTTATCTTTTATACAAAAATCATGTATACCGGAGGGGCGAATTTAAAATTTTAATAAAAAAAGCTGTCCTTAATAAGGCAGCTTGTATTTACATATACAACCTACAAAACTACCATACTACCTTATTAAATCAAATAAAGGAAAACCCTTATTTCTACAATACTACATACCTGTTAAAAAATTATTAATACCATTATATCTTAGAGTACAAGGCTTGTCAAGGCGATATTTTCAAATGTTATTCCTCTTCAGGAACTAAAAGTCTGTGGGCCAGCCCTATTGCCACATCGTTTAAATGCAGCAGGCCAATATTCATAAAAATGCATACACATACATTTACGCCGGATCTGGCAACACCGATTTTTCCACCCACGTTGAAGCCTGTTGCTTTAGGAGCTATCTGCATTATAGCTTCCTTTGTACAGCCCCCTACAGCACCATCGTTAATATAGCTTTCCTTTATAACTCCACTGCGTTTTGACGCAACCAAAGTTCTTTCCATGATTTTAGAAATAGAATTGGAAAAATCCCCTCCTACATCCACTGCGGTAACAAGGATACCCTTTTCCTTATAGGCGGTTATGAGCTTTTCCTCTGAGGCCCTGGATGATATGGCCATTTTAATAGCAGCTTTAGCAGTATCGGTACTATCGTGATTCAATTGCTTACCCCCTAAACTTTAATATTTTCATAAATAAATATATCACATTATGTTATAATAGGGAATGAATAAAATTTACGAGGTGGAAATTTAATGAAAAAAATATATATGGATTATGCAGCTACCACTTATCTGAAAAGAGAAGTATTAGATGCCATGTATCCATTTTTAACAGAGGAATATGCAAATGTATCCTCCATATACTCACTGACTGCCCCTTCAAAGCTGGCGGTGGATAATGCCAGAAAGCAGGTTGCAGCAGCCATAAATGCAGACAGGGATGAGATATACTTTACAGCAGGAGGCTCGGAAGCAGATAACTGGGCAATAATTGGAGCAGCCATGGCAAACAGGGAAAAGGGCAATCACATAATAACCTCTAAAATAGAGCACCATGCAGTGCTGCACGGATGCCAGTATCTTGAAAAGCAGGGCTTTAAAATTACCTATTTGGACGTGGATGATAAGGGAAGGGTTAAAATTGAGGACCTTAAATCTGCCATAAATAATAATACCATACTGGTATCCATAATGTATGCCAACAATGAGGTTGGAACCATACAGCCAATAAAGGAAATTGGTGAAATCTGCAGAGAAAAAAATATATTGTTCCACACCGATGGAGTTCAGGCTGTGGGCAATATTCCCATCGATGTAAAGGAAGCCAATATCCATATGCTTTCAATGGCAGCCCATAAGTTTTACGGACCCAAGGGCATGGGAGCCCTTTATATAAAAAAAGGCACTAAAATTGACAGCTATCTTCACGGAGGGGCCCAGGAAAGAGGAAAAAGGGCAGGCACCACAAACACTGCCGGCATTGTTGGAATGGGAAAGGCTATTGAGCTGGCTATAGAGAGTCTTGACAGCCAGTATAAAAAGCTTACAATATTAAGGGATAAGCTAATTTCAGGTCTCCTTGAGATAGAGGATTCAAGACTTAATGGAGCAGAGGGGCAGAATAGGCTCCCCGGCAACTGCAACGTAAGCTTTAAGAATGTAGAGGGAGATATGCTGCTGGCTGTTTTGGACAGCTTTGGCATCTACGCCTCCAGTGGCAGCGCCTGTTCGGCAGGGTCCCTGGATCCGTCCCATGTGCTTTCGGCTATGGGCGTGCCCAAGGAATACCTAAGAGGCTCTCTAAGACTTACAATGGGCTCGGGAACCACAGAAGAGGATATTGATTATGTAATTGAAAAGGTAAAAGAAGCTGTAGGAAGATTAAAATAGAAAAGGTGATAGGATGAATAAAAAAGTAGTAGTAGGCATGAGCGGAGGAGTGGACAGTTCAGTAACCGCCCATCTTTTAAAGGAGCAGGGCTATGATGTGATTGGTGTAACCATGCAGGTATGGCCAAATGATGAGGAATACGAGGAAAGGGAAGGCAGCTGTTGTTCTCTAAGTGCAGTGGAGGATGCCAGAAGGGTTGCCCTGAAGCTTGGAATACCTTTTTACGTATTGAATTTCAAGGAAATTTTCAGAGAAAAGGTTATAGATTATTTCATAGATGAGTATGTTGAAGGACGCACCCCAAATCCATGTGTAGCCTGCAACAAATACATAAAATTTGATGAGCTCTTGAAAAAGGCTCAGGCCCTTGGGGCAGATTACGTTGCCACAGGACATTACGCCATCATTGAGGAAAAGGATGGACGTTATCTGCTAAGAAGGTCCAAAGATGATAAAAAGGACCAGACCTATGCACTGTACAACCTTACCCAGTATCAGCTGGCTCATACTCTTATGCCATGCGGTGCCTACACCAAGGAACATATAAGGGAAATTGCAAAGGAAATAGGCCTGGAGGTTCATAATAAAAGAGACAGCGAGGAAATATGCTTTATTCCAGATAATGACCATGGAGCTTATATTAAAAGAGAAGTTCCTGAAAAGGTTGAACCGGGTAATTTCGTGGATAAGCAAGGCAACATACTGGGCAGGCATAAAGGTATTGTTTATTATACCATTGGGCAACGGAAGGGACTTGGAATAGCCCTTGGTGTGCCAAGATTTGTTACTGACATAAATCAATTGAGGAATGAAGTGGTGCTGGGAGGAGAAGAGGATATATTCAAAACAGAGCTTAAAGCTGGCACCGTGAACTTTATCCCCTTTGACAAACTGGATAAGCCAATGGAGGTGAAGGTAAAAATCAGATATTCAGCCAAGGCTTCTCCGGCAGTTATATATCCACTGGAAAATGACAAGGTGAAGGTAGTGTTTAAGGAAAAGCAAAGAGCCATAACCAAAGGCCAGTCTGTGGTGTTTTACCAGGAGGATTTGCTGGTTGGCGGCGGAATTATAGAAGAAGTGCTGTAAAGATAAGGTGCCCATATTGGACACCTTATTTCTTTACAGGTTCTGCGTGAATAAGTA
The DNA here is from genome assembly GCA_937927335.1 of uncultured Clostridium sp. Taxonomy (GTDB): domain Bacteria; phylum Bacillota; class Clostridia; order Clostridiales; family Clostridiaceae; genus UBA699. Next base: position 52,417 of record CALBDU010000035.1, on the reverse strand, counting down.
CATAGGATTTTGGATATACCTGCTTTATTTCATATTCGATTTCATTGCAAACATCATGGGCCTGGATCAAGGAATAATCCTCTACCATGTCCACATGGACATCAATTTCTTCAGTATGTCCGCATCTTCTTGTTCTCAGCCTATGGCAGCCTTGCACCTCCTGATGACTTAATACAATATCCTTAATTTTATCCACATCTTCACTGTTCAGGCTGCTGTCTACCAGGTCTCTTGTAGATTTCAACACTAGCTCAATGGAGGTTTTGATTATCATAATGGCCACAACAATGGCGAATATAGGGTCGAAGATGGTGAGCCCGGTGAGCTTAACCACAAGTAGACCTGCAAAAACTCCCAGGGCAGTGAATACATCTGTTAAAAGATGCATTGCATCCGTTTCCAGGGCAATGGACTTTGTTTCCCTTGATATCTTTAAAAGAGCAAGGGAAATGAAAAGATTAACAGCTGCAGAAATTGCCATCACAAGGAGGCCTGGGCCTACGGCATCTATACTTCCGCCAAAAACTATTCTTTTAACTGCTTCAAATATTATAATACCTGCTGCAAATAATATAAGCAGTGCTTCAATAAGCCCTGAAACATTCTCAAATTTTCCATGTCCGAAGGGATGTTCTTCATCTTCAGCCTCTGAGGCTTTTTTTATTGAAAAATAAGCTATAATGCTTGCCAAAAGATCCATAGAGGAGTGAATTGCCTCAGAGAGGACGCTTATGGAGCCTATCATTAATCCAGCAATAAGCTTAAAAATTATAAGTGTAGTGTTGGATATTATGGAAAGCAGTGCAGCATTGACTTTATTCATTATTAAGATCTCCTTAAATTGTAATTCTATATAGTATATGTTCAATTGATAATTTATGATACTATTATTATAGAACTAAAGCTTGATAATATCAAGATGCATGAGCTGAACAAGAATGGTAGTTATTATCAATTGAAAATGATAAACATTTAAACATGAATTACATTATTAGTATATGGCTTAATACTGGTAAAAAGTGATATAATGTATTATATGGACTTTTACAAAGGAGGTTAAGCTATGAAAAAAAGAATGATAATAGACGGAATGAGCTGCAGCCATTGTGCAGCAAGGGTAAAAAAGGCTTTGGAGGAGATTGACGGAGTGACAGATGTGGTTGTGGATCTTGACACAAAAACTGCTGTGTTTGATTCCACCGACGATGTTAAGGATAATGATCTTAAATATGCAGTAGAAGAAGCTGGCTATGATGCAGTAAATGTGGAAATATTAATATAGTAATTTTTGCTTGTTTTTAAAATTTTATTATGTTATTATTAAAAACATAATAATTTTATATAGTCGGGTGAAAATAGCGGAATACTTGTTAGACCGTTATTGGACGAGACTCTGGAGAGACCCGAAAGGGCACCGAAGGGGAAAACCAAATTTATTTGGCGAAGCTCTCAGGTAAAAGGACAGAGATTTATGAATTGGAACATCCATTTCATTGATTTGCAGAGTCTAAATTTATTTAGGCTCTTTTTGTTTCCATCCAGACTTTCAAAATTATTAAAACTAATTTGGGAGGAGATAAAAATGAAGGCTGTAATTACTGTAATCGGAAAGGACAAGAAGGGAATAATATACGGGGTGACCTCCGTACTGGCAGAAAATGATATCAACATTCTGGATATCAACCAAACTATTATGCAGGAGTATTTCACTATGATAATGCTGGTGGATTTATCTGCAATGAAAACAGGCTTTGAGGAATTGAAGGGCAAGCTTGTTAAAAAAGGGGAAGAACTAAACGTTAATATAAGAATACAACACGAAGATATTTTTAAATGTATGCATGAAATATAGGTGCGAGGAGTTGAAGATATGATAGATACAAGAAATATACTAGAAACTATTAATATGATAGAAAAGGAAAACCTTGATATAAGAACCATAACCATGGGAATATCACTGCTGGATTGCGGAGATACGGACGGAAACAGATCAAGAGAAAAAATCTATGATAAAATAACGAAAAGAGCTGAAAATCTTGTGAAGGTTGGCCAGCAGATTGAAAGTGAATATGGAATACCAATTATAAATAAGAGGATATCAGTAACCCCAATATCCATAGTAGCCCAAAGCAGCACTGATACAAGCTATGTGGAGTACGCGAAAGTGTTGGACAAGGCTGCCAAGGCTGTAGGTGTTAATCTTATAGGAGGCTTTTCAGCATTGGTACATAAAGGCTATACCAAGGGTGACAGGATTCTCATTGATTCCATACCAGAGGCAATGGCTGTAACTGATATAGTATGTTCCTCTGTTAATATTGGAAACTCCAAGGTAGGCATCAATATGGATGCAGTAGCTCATATGGGAAGGATAGTTAAGGAGACTGCTTACTTAACCAGAGATATAGGAAGCTTTGGCTGCGGTAAGCTGGTGATATTTGCAAATGCTGTGGAGGATAATCCTTTTATGGCTGGTGCCTTCCATGGTGTAGGTGAAGCAGACTGTATAATAAATGTAGGAGTAAGCGGACCGGGAGTTGTTAAGTCTGCTCTGGAAAATGTTAGAGGACAAAGCTTTAATGTGGTAGCTGAAACTATTAAGAAAACAGCCTTCAAAATCACAAGGACAGGAGAACTGGTAGCTCAGGAGGCTGCAAAACGTCTTGGAGTTCCCTTTGGCATAGTGGATTTGTCACTGGCACCTACTCCAGCTGTGGGAGACAGCGTTGCAAGAATTCTGGAGGAAATGGGTTTGGAGGTATGTGGCTGTCATGGAACTACTGCTGCCCTGGCAATGCTTAACGATGCAGTTAAAAAGGGAGGCATTATGGCATCCTCAAATGTGGGTGGACTAAGCGGAGCTTTCATTCCTGTCAGTGAGGATGAAGGCATGATTCATGCTGTAGAGGTTGGCGCTCTGAATCTTGAGAAGCTGGAGGCTATGACCTGTGTATGTTCCGTTGGGCTTGACATGATTGCAATTCCGGGAGATACACCTGAATCCACCATAGCCGCTATAATAGCTGATGAGGCGGCGATAGGGGTTATAAATAACAAGACCACTGCAGTTAGGCTGATACCTGCATATGGTAAAGGTGTAGGAGAAAAGGTAGTGTTTGGTGGACTCTTTGGCGAGGCACCTATAATGCCTGTTAGTAAATTTTCAAGCTTTGACTTTATAAACAGGGGTGGCAGCATACCGGCTCCTATACACAGCTTTAAAAATTAAAAAGATTCCTACCATTATATAGCCGGTTGAAATGTAGTATAGCATTTTAACCGGCTATAAGTATATTGACATTAAGAGTTAAAATGAGTATATTATGGTAAATAGCTGCTCAAAGTTATACTTGAAGTAAGTTATACAAGGTTACATTTATATACTACCGAGCTTTTAACCTAATAATTAGTAAAATTAAATGTGAGTTTTAAATTATTGAAAAATTTATTGGAATTATGTAATATTTTAGAAAAAAGCTTGACTAATATTTATATTTTGTTAAAATAAAATTAATAAACTATTAAAAATTGTAATAGTAACATCTTTAAAGGCAAACTGCTCGAAAGTTCAGGACGCAAAGTCATAAGTCTAAGACAATATTACTCAATGTTGTTATGACAGTTAGACCGCTACAACATTGTGGCGTTTTTTTTGTTATAATAAGAAAGGTACATAATATCATGATTTTAATAAATACATCAAATAATTCTATTATATCAGAAAATGTCGAAATAGCAGATAGTTATTTCAAAAGACTAATCGGTTTAATGTGTACACAAGAACTATCTGTAAATAATGCTTTACACATCATTCCCTGCAGTTCGATTCATACATTTTTTATGAACTACAGCATAGATGTGATATATTTGGATATGAATAATAGGATTATTCATATCGATGAAGGTATTGAGCCTAAAAAAATTGGAAGATGGGTTAAAAATGCAAGGTCAGTAGTTGAACTTCCAAATGGAAAGGTTAAGAATTCTCAAATTATGGTTGGACAAGTTGTAGCCTTTCTAGATAGAGTAATTTAAGATGTTAATAAAAAATTAACTATACATTTAATAATTAAAAGGAGGAGATATTTATGTTAAACAGTATTAAAAAGTTCATGAAGGATGAACAAGGACAAGGTATAGTAGAATATGGTTTGATTTTAGGATTAATTGTAGTTGGTGCAATTGGAATAATGGCACTTCTTGGACCAAAAATAAAAAATATGTTTAATAATGTAAACAATCAATTAACTTAATTCTTAAAACAAAGGCTTTGCAGTATTGCGAAGCCTTTGAAATCGGAGGAACAATGATACTTGACATAGTATTATCCACAGTATTAATTATCTGTTTTTTTACTGATTTAACGCAGCAAAAAATATACAATATTGTTATTTTTCCTTCTCTTGCGGCAGCAATTATTTTAAATGTATGGTACGGAGGGATTGGAGGGCTTGCAATGTCCTTGTTAGGATTTATAACCGGGCTGGGTATACTCATTCTGCCATACTATATAGGCGGTATAGGTGCTGGAGATGTTAAGCTCTTATCTATAATTGGTGCTTTTAAGGGCAGTATTTTTGTAATAAATGCTGCTATATATATGGCAGTCACAGGCGGAATTATAGCTTTAATTATAATATTATATAGAAAACAGACCATAAATTTTTTTAAAACAATATTTACTTGGTTGTTTTATTTTTTTATAGGTATTAAGTATAAGCTAAACTTCTCGACATCAACTTTTTCTAACAAATACCCTTATGGTACAGCAATAGTAATGGGTGCTTTAATATGTTTGCTGTTTAAGGAGGCGTGGATTATATGAAAAGTGAAAAGGGACAGGCTGCATTGGAATTTGCATTGATATTGCCAATTTTGTTATATGTTATATGCGGAATAACTGACTTTGGAAGAATATTGTATACAAAAAACGCTCTTACTACAATGAGCCAGCAGGCGGCAAGATATGCAAGCATAGATTCAACCAGAACTGACAGTGATATAAGCACTTTCGTAAGAGGTAATGCTGCAGTTTCTGATACGAGCACCAGCACTTTAACTATAGCAACAACACCAACGCCTACTAGAACATCTGGAGATTTGGTAAAAGTAACACTCTCTTATAAAATAAAATATATAACTCCATGGATGAATAAAATATTAGCATCTCCCTACACAATTACAGCTAGTTCTACTTTTAGAGTTGAATAACAGGTTTTGAATACAGATTATTAAGGCAGGTGATTAAATGAAAACGAAACTTATTTTAATAATTGCGCTAATTATGGCAATTATCACAACGGTTTTATTTAGACAATATGTTATTAATTTAGAAAAGAAATATCGAAGCCAAAACAATATAATAACTATTGTTGTTCCTAAAGTAGATATAAAAAAGAATCAGCTTGTGTCAAAGGATATGTTGGAATTTAAGGAAGTCAGCAGTAGTTCAGTACATCCTCAGGCACTGAAAAAGTTCGAGGAGGTAGTTGGGAAATATGCTGTAACGGATATTAAATCAGGAGAAGTGCTTTTACCCTTAAGATTTACTGATCAATACAGTGAAAATCAGACAATAACAAGAAAAATACAAAGCGGAAATAGAGCTGTGTCAATTGGAGTTTCAGATGTGAAAGCAGTATCAAAGCTCATTGAGCCTGAAGATTATGTTGATGTTATTTATACAGTAAATGGACAGACATCAATCCTTCTTGAAAATATTAGAGTAATAGCTGTAGGCAAGAGTTTAATTCAGTCTACAAAATCAAAAGACAATAATGCTGAAGATTATGGGACAGTTACTTTGGAAGTATCTCCTACAGATGCTGTTAAGATAATTAATGCAGATGAAACTGGAAATATTAAATTCGTGCTTAGAGGTCAATTAGGTCCTTAATGGGGGGGAAATCATGCAAACAAATGTAATATCAAATAATATAAATAATTCAAAAGGTAAAATGATTATTTTTATAAGCGGCAAAGGTGGCGTGGGGAAAACTGTAATTTCTGTAAATGTTGCAATGGAACTTGCCAGCAGGGGATTCAAAACTTGCATAATGGACGGTGATTTTCAATTTGGTGATTTAAACCTTGCATTAGATATGATGCCCTCATTTACCATAAACGATTTGATCCAAGGAGCGGAATCATTAGATAATGTTAAAATATCTTATTATTTAGATAAGCATAAAAATGGTGTAAATGTTCTATCTGCACCAATTAAACCTGAGCAGGCAGATTTAATAGATAGTATTCATATTAAGGCTATAAGCAAAAAAATATTAGAAGAGCATGACTATTTAGTGGTAGATCTGCCTTCAAGGCTTAGTGAAAACAATCTTACTTTTATGGAAATGGCAGATGAAATATTTTTAATAACCGATACCAGTTTTACTGCCATTAAGAATACAAAAATAATGTTAAGAATTACAAACCTACTGAATATGAATAATAAAATCAATATAATTATTAATCGATCAGATGCCCAAGGACTTATAAAAGCAAGTGATGTAAAGAATATGTTGGAGATAACTGATGCAATTTGTATCAGCAACAACACGAAAATTGTTTCAAAATCGTTTGCCATGGGAATTCCTTTTGTAAAAGAAAAACCGAAGGAACGAATAAGCAAAGATATAATAGAGTTAGTAGATACTCTATGTAAAAAATAAAGTTTAGAAGAGGAAGGATAACATGGGATTACTTAATAGGATTAATACATCGCAAAATAGCGATAAAGATAAGCTTAATAATCAGTCTGTAAATGAAGAAGCATTATCAGATGCTTTAGCTGCGAATAAAAATAGAAAGCGCCCGGTTCCTTCTAATTTCAAGGAGAGAGAATTAAAAAGTAAAATTCAAAGAAAAATTTTAGATCAATTTGGCAATGCACAAGATATTGATAGAATTTTAATACAAATTGGAAGCATTGCTATAGAAATTGTAAAGAAGGATCCTGAGAGATATAGATTTGTAGATGTATCAAAAGTTATTCAAGAACTTATCAATGACTTAACCGGATATGGGCCCATCAATCCATTACTTTTAGACTCTGATATTACTGAAATAATGGTAAATGGACCTGATATGGTTTATGTTGAAAGAAAAGGAAAACTTGAATTGACAGATATCAAGTTTTCTGATAATGACCAGGTTATGCAGGTTATTGATAAAATTGTTTCACCCTTAGGCAGAAGAATAGATGAAAGCAGTCCTATGGTGGATGCCAGACTGCCGGATGGCTCCAGAATAAATGCCATAATTCCCCCATTATCATTAAACGGCCCTGTATTAACTGTAAGAAAATTTTCCAGGGAACCCTACACAATTGATGATTTAATTAAAATGCAGACCTTGAGTCGTGAAATGGCAATTTTTTTAAATGCATGTGTAAGGGCAAGGCTTAATATTTTTATTTCAGGTGGTACCAGTTCGGGAAAAACCACAACATTAAATGTCCTTTCGTCATTTATCCCTAATGATGAAAGAATCGTTACTATTGAAGATGCAGCTGAACTTCAGATGAATCAAGAACATGTAATTTCACTGGAGGCAAGGCCAGCGAATATAGAAGGTAAAGGGGCAATTACTATACGAGACCTTGTTGCTAACTCCCTAAGGATGAGGCCGGACAGGATAATAATAGGAGAGTGTAGAGGCGGGGAAGCCCTGGATATGTTACAAGCTATGAATACAGGACATGAAGGATCTTTAGCAACCGGTCATGCAAATAGCGCCAGGGATATGCTAGCTCGATTGGAAACTATGGTATTAATGTCTGGAGTCGAACTTCCAGTTAAAGCTATAAGACAGCAGATCGTGGGCGCTATAGACCTAATAGTTCAACAATCTAGATTTAAAGATGGCACAAGGAGGATAGTGAATGTAACAGAAGTTCAAACAATGGAAGGTGATGTTGTAGTACTTCAGGATATTTTCACTTTTAAACAAATAGGCGTTGATATTAATGGGAAAATCATAGGAGAACTCTTACCAACTGGTGTTAGACCAAAGTTTTATGATAAATTTCAAGCTTTGGGATTAAATGTGCCATCATCCATTTTTGATTCAGAGAGGTGATAATGTGGATAATATAATTTTCATATTTTTATTTATCACATCATTTTTGTTTATTATCGGCATACTTTATTCCTTACTATTAAGAAATGAAGAGCTTAAAAAAAGATTAACCTATTATCTGGACATTGAAAATAAATACAGGCGTAGAAAAGCTAAAAAAACTAATTTTGATGATATTAAGGATATTTTAAAAAATTCCAATGAAATTGTCAGGGAAATAATGAAAAAGGGACTTCCTGATAGAAATCAAAAAAAAATAAGCCAGATGCTTAAAAGTTCTGGCATTAATATTAAGCCTGAAGAATATATTATGTTCAGATTTCTTACAGCATCTGTTGCAGGAGGCTTGTTTTATGTACTGTTCAGCAGCATTTACTTTTTATTAATTGGATTGATTGGCGGATATTTTGTACCTAAAGTTTGGGTAAATTTTATGCGTAGAAAAAGGGTGGATAAGTTTAATGACGGCTTGCCAGATATGATAACTACAATAATATCTTCTCTAAAGTCTGGATATAGCTTCTCACAGGCTATGAAGACTGTGGCTGAGGAGAGCGAAGCACCAGTTAAGGAAGAAATTGAAACTTTAATTAATGAAATGACGTATGGAATTACGTTGGATGAAGCTTTAAATAACCTAAATAGAAGAATGCCAAGCAAGGATTTGGAGCTCATGATACATGCTACATTAATTCAAAGACAAATCGGAGGGAATTTATCTACAATTCTTGAGATAATTTCAAATACAATTAGAGAAAGAAAAAAAATAGAAAGGCATGTTAGGACATTAACCGCTCAAGGCAGACTTTCTGGAAAAATTATTAGTATGTTACCAGTTTTAATCCTATTTGTTACTTTCTATTTTAATAAAAGCTATTTAATCGAATTTTTAAGCAACAAATATGGCCTTATTGCTATGGGATATGGATTTATTTCATGTATCATCGGATTTATTATTATTAATAGAATCACAAAAATAGAGGTGTAGCTTATGAGGATAGTGGTTTTTTCTTTTTTATTGACTGTAGTTCTTTTCATATTTGCATTAATCTCTATAGAAATAGATAAAAAACGGAAAGTAAAAATGCGGTTTGAATCTTATGTACAGCTAAGGGATCCAAAAGAAGATGAAGTCATTCAAGGTGAAAGAGGCAGAACAAAGGTTACAATCAGGTCTCTTATTTACTCTGCCCTAAAAAAATTGCGAGATTATTATAACAATACAATGCCATCAAAAAAAGAGGAAGAACTTCAAAAGAAGCTACTTAGATCTGGGAGTCCATTTAAAATGACTGTAGCTGATTATTATATTATAAATACCATTATTAGAATTGCGCTTCCTATGCTTATTTTTGCATATGGACTGTTGATAAAGTTATCAACTATAAAATTAATCATTTTGGTGCTTATAGGTTTTGTATTTTCTTTTTTAGCTTTAGATTATTATATCAACTTGAAAATTAAAGAAAGATATAGCAAAGCACTTAGAGAACTTCCTGATTTTTTGGATATCCTTACTATTAGCGTTGAAGCTGGACTTGGTTTTGATTTAGCTTTAACTAAAACGATTGAAAAAAGAGATGGTATACTATCTATGGAGTTTAACATTTGCCTTGAAGAAATGAGATTAGGCAAGACAAGGAAGGAAGCATTGTCAAACTTAAAGGATCGATTGGGTTTTGATGAAATTGTTTCATTTGTTAACAGTATAATACAATCAGAAAAGCTTGGCACAGGTATAGTACAGACATTAAGAACAAAATCTGAGGATGAGAGAGATAAAAGAAAACAAAGGGCGGAAGAACAGGCAATGAAAACATCAATTAAAATACTATTTCCTCTGGTATTATTTATTTTTCCATCTATATTTATTATAATTTTTGGTCCTGTTATAGTTCAGGTTGCTAAGATATTCTAAATTGGTATGAAATAATGCTCCCCTAAAGTGAATACATATAAGGGGGAATTTTATATCAGTGCTGATAAGCTTCATATGTTTGAATTTTTTACATCATGATCAGGAGGACATATTATGAAAGAATGTAAAAATGACATGAGCTATAGATTGATATATTTTTTATTGTATGTTCCATGTTTTCTTATTGGAAGAAATTTAGACAATGATATATGGTTTATTTTAAATAGTGGAAGATATGTTATACATAATGGCATTCCATACATTGAACCCTTCACAATTCATCAGGGCATGTCTCTTGTAATGCAGCAGTGGCTTTCAGCAATAATATTTTGGGATTTCTATTGCATACTGGGGAATTTTGGACTTATTTTAATTGTAATATTGGTTTACATATTTTTCGTTTACATGGTTTTTAAATTGGCAATGCTAATGTCTGATGGGAACTTCTGGGTATCCTATACAATCAGTTATATGGTAGTATTTCTTATAAGAATTTTTATGGTTCAGCGGCCTTATATATTTCTGTTTGTAATAATAGTTTTTGAATTATATTTACTGGAAAAATATATAAAGTTTAACAAATTTATATACATTTTACCACTTTTAATTTTGTCAGTGCTTCTAATAAATCTTGAGGCTGCGATGTGGCCAATGCTTTTTGTAATTATGATTCCTTATATAATTGATTCCTTTAAGTTTAAATTCTCATTTATTAAAGGGCAGGGTTATAGTAAAAAAAATATATTACTGATAACGCTTGGCATGTTTTTCGTTGGACTTATTAATCCATATGGAATAAAAGCGATTACCTACTTGTTTACGTCCTATGGAGCAGATGAATTAAGCATTATTATGGAAATGAGCCCAATTAATGTAAATACATTCTTGGGAAAATTAATGCTCATGACTGTTCTTTTGGTTTATCTATCGTTTGTTATTTTTAAAAACAAAAGCAGTAAATTAAGATATTACCTTTTAGCTATAGGTACAACATATATGACATTTTCATCAGTAAGAAATTATTCTATTTTTATAATATGCAGTATCATACCATTATCCTATTATTTTAAAGATTTTAATTTTAATAAATTTGAAAATAAAAATGATAAAAAAACCTTGTTTATTCGAAAAATATTGATTTCATTATTAGTGGTTCTTGTAGTTGTTATACTTATATTTATTAATAATATAAAGTCAAATAGCGCCCATCAAGATCTGGTAAAATGTGTGAACTATTTAGATCGATATAATAAGAGCGATATCAAATTGTATACAGGTTTTAATGATGGTGGATATTTAGAATTTAGAGGTTTTAAAGTATATATAGATCCGAGGGCAGATGTGTTTCTAAAAAGCAATAATAAAACCTATGACATTATGAAAGAATTTGTTGAATTATATTCTGGAAAAATATATTATAAGACAGTGCTGGATAAATATAATTTCAACTTTCTTTTAGTGGAAAAAAATGATATTTTATATAATTATTTAGATCATGATAAGGATTATAAGTTGATTTATTCTTCAGGAACTTATAAGGTATACCAACTAAAATAAAAGTAATCACATATTTAACGGGAGGTAAGGGAATTAGCAAATTAAATTCCTGAAAAAAAATGGCAGATAAAAAAACAGCAATAATAATTGGTGCAGGACCAGCAGGATTAACAGCAGCATATAAGTTTATTAAAGATACTGATATACAGCCGATAATCTTAGAGAAAGAAGCGTTTCTCGGAGGAATATCCAGAACTGTAAATTATAAAGGCAATAGAATGGATATTGGCGGGCACAGGTTTTTTACAAAAAATGATCAGGTATTAAAAATATGGAATGAAATTATGCCTACCCAAGGAGAACCATCAATAGATGATATAATTTTAAATAATAATAAAATTCTTAATATAGGAGGACCTGATCCTGAAAAAGAAGATAATGTTTTTTTAATTAGATCAAGGATCTCAAGAATATTCTATATGAGAAAATTTTTTGATTATCCCATATCAATAAATTTCAGGACAATCACAACTTTAGGATGGCTTAACACTGTAAGGGCTGGCGTTGGATATATTGTGTCTACCATATACAAACGTAATGAATTATCCTTGGAAGATTTTATGATTAACAGATTTGGAGTTAATTTATATAAAACATTTTTCAAGGATTATACTGAAAAGGTATGGGGAAGGAATCCAAGCGAAATATCTGCAAGCTGGGGTACTCAAAGAATAAAAGGATTATCACTTAGAAAAGCTGTAGTATCTTTTTTAGCAAAACCTTTTCAAAAAAAAGATATAATGAAAAGTGATATTGAAACTTCATTAATAGAACAATTTTTTTATCCTAAAAAGGGACCAGGGCAATATTGGCAGGCTATGGCAGAATTAATAATTAAGGAAGGTGGGAAGATAGTATATAATTCTAAGGTGGATGGAATCTCAATCCAAAATAAGCAAATACAAAAGATCAGAATTAATTCAAATGAAAATATTAAAGAATACGATGCAGATTATATTGTATCAAGTATGCCAATTAAAGATTTTGTAAGATCAATTGATACTGAGGTACCGGAGCAAGTACGTAAAATAGCATCAAATTTGTCATATAGAGACTTTATTACTGTAGGTTTATTAGTTAACAAGCTAAAAATAAAGAATACAACAAAGATAAAAACAATTTCCAATGTAGTGCCTGACTGTTGGATATATGTTCAAGAACCTGATGTAAAAATTGGAAGAATTCAAATATTCAATAATTGGTCTCCTTATATGGTGATGGACTTTAAAAATACTGTATGGATAGGCTTAGAGTACTTTTGTAATGAAGGAGATGAATTATGGCAAATGAATGATGAAGCTTTCATGGATTTTGCTATAAGTGAAGTTGTAAAGATAGGAATAATCAATAGGGAAGATGTTTTGGATAAGGTGAAAGTTGATGTTGAAAAAGCTTATCCAGGATACTTTGGTGTATATGATAAATTTGAAATTGTCAAAAATTATTTAAGTTCTATTGATAATTTATATTGTATTGGAAGAAATGGACAACATAGATATAATAATATGGATCACTCAATGCTGACAGCAATAGAAGCGGTTAAATCTATTATTAACAAAAGCAGCAAAGATATAATCTGGAATGTAAATACTGAAGCAGAATATCATGAACATATGAGCTAATAATTTAGAAAGGAAAGAGATATATGTTAAAGAAATTTTTTAAACAGGAAAATGGTCAGGCACTTATTGTAGTGGCAGCATTTATGGCAGCAGCAATAGGTTTTTTAGCATTGGCTGTTGATGGCGGCAAGTTATATATGACAAAAGCTCAGTGTGTAAATATTGCAGATTCAGCAGCTTTAGCAGGATCGCAAGATTTGCCGGATGATGCTAATAAGGCAAGAACAGCTGCAACTAATTACGCAGCTGCTAATGGTATTTCAGGTGATGCTGTAACAATTACAATACCAACAGATAATAAATCTATTTCCGTTAAAATAACCCGTAGTGTGCCATTGCAGTTCACTAAACTTATGGGTTTTAACAGCAGGAATGTATCAGGAGATGCTACTGCCAGTATAGGGGTAGCTGCCAGTGTGCCATGGATAGTTCCATTTGTTATACCAAAGCCAGATTCATTTGATTATGGTCATGTTTATGTAATGCGAATGTATGGAGCAGGTGATTTTTTAGATTATCCGAAAACAAAGACAAATACTACTGGTTATCCAGTAGGATACTCATATCCCTCAGATTATACCAAGGATTCTGTTTATAAAAATTATCCAATATCTAATCCTTATCCATATCAATTTGATTATATGAATGTATACATAAAAAAGAATACTAATTTCCAAAGTTATATTAATTGGTTAAAAAATGGTTATCATGAAACATTCTCATTAAATCAGAAAATGTACTATTATGCCCCTTCAAGCGGAGGTCAGGAATCTGTACAGGCATTTGAAGACAGACTCTCAAGAGATGCAAATACTGACTATACAAAAGCCAAGGTTGGTGATGCTCGCGTAATTTTAATACCTGTAGTGAATTCAATGCTTAAGCGAAATACTAATACAAATGGAAGTGTTCCAATTACGATTATTGGTTTTACTGGATTCTTTATTCAAAAGGTACATCATGCTGATGGGTATGGTGAAGATTTCTGGTTTGAGGGAAGATTTTTAGAGGATCTAAATATAGGATCTGGGGAAGTTACATATGACCCTGATGCAGACTTTGGGTTGCGCGTAGTAAAACTTACAAAATAATATTCACGATTTAACAAGAGGTGATCAGCATGGAATCCAGTAAATATAAACCATATCTAACCGAAATTTTGACATTGCTTCTTTATGCTGGTTTTCTTTTATTGGTAATGTTATACCATGAGCCTTGGTTTGATGAAGCACAGGCATGGATGATCGCCAAAGATTCATGTTTTATTACATTAATAAAAAGCGTAACTCATTATGAGGGAAATCCTCCAATTTGGTTTATAGCTTTGATGCCTATTGCAAAGTCAGGAGTGCCCTTTGAAATAGGCATCAAAACTGTGAATTATGTAATCCAGGTATCAGCTATGGGGATTTTGATTTTCAAAGCCCCGTTTAAAAGGATTATCAAATGTACCATACCCTTTACATATTTTTTCTTTTATCAGTATGGTGTTATAAGCAGGCCATACAGCTTGATGGTGATAGGTTTTGTCCTGCTTGCAATATTTTATAAAAATCGTTATAAGAAACCATATTTTTTTGTCTTTGCAATGATATTAATATGTTCATCAAGTGCTTTTGGAATGGTAATATCTGCGGGCATTACACTTTCATGGCTATATGACATATTTAGAGGAACTGAAATTTCATATAAGTTTTGTGAATTTATAAGAAGTAATATATTTATATCATTACTTTTATTATTAGCTTATAACATCATTTTGGTATTTTGTATATATCCATTTCCAGGTACTTATGGTATTTCTGTATTTGGTAATGATGAAAAGATTGTTAGGATGGCATATATGTTTCTTATTGCGCCTGCTGATGCGCTATTTACTAATAGTGCAGTTGGTGTAGCTAATAGTAGTATCAATTTAAATCTGTTTATTTCAATTATATTAAGTTCTTTATTAAATCTTATTATGATTATTTTAACAAAGCAGCATAAAAAATTATCATTGTTTTTAATACCTTTTACACTATTTGCTTTATTTTCAACAAATATATATTTTTGGAATCACCATGTTGGAATAATAACTATGTTCTATTTATTTACACTTTGGTGTTGTGAAGAGGATAAAAGTAATAAAGTTCAATTTCATAAATTTATTAAGTGTACTGGTATATTACTACTGGGAACAGCTATTACTATTTCGATATATTGGACAGCCGCAGCGTCAGTTAATGATATAAAATTAAATTATGGAACAGGGCGGGAAGCTGCAAGATTTATTAAAGATAATAATCTAAGTGAACTAAATATAGTAGCTGCTTGGAAAACAGAGAATAATAGATATGATTATAATTTTCTTCTTGGGGTTTCTATGCTTCCATATTTTCATAATAATATTATTGCCAATTTAAATATACAAAGAAATAATGCAGGTTATTTATCTCACCAAGTTGATCCATTGGGACGTGAAACTGTTCAGCTTATAAAAGACAGCTGTCCTGAAATTTTAATTAGTACCAGTGATCCAAATTATACATTTGGACATCTGATTAATATGGAGGATTTTATTCTTATAAAGACTATTAAGGGTTACAATATATGGAAGGATAAAATTCTTTATAATGATTTAATGATATATATAAGAAAAGATATATTATATAAATATCCCATAGCAATTAACTAAAGGAGGCATTATGATAAAGATTAAAAACAGCAGGCTTCGACTATTAGGTTATGATATTTTGATTGTTAGTATAATTGCCTTTTTTGTTACTTGGTTGAGATGGTATATAGGGTTTCCAACATCTATAATACTCTTAACGGGATATCATTATGCAAGAAAGAATATTGCGAATGATAACAAAGAATTTGTTATTACAAGAAGACTACTCTTTATCATATGCGGAATAATGATAATTTGGACATTGCTATGTGGAGTAGGCGGCTTATTTCCGCAAAAGAATGATCTTAATATAAGAAATGCTATACTGCATGATATGATTAACTTTTCATGGCCAGTTAGATATGAAGATGGACTGGATTCATCACTAACCTATTATATCGGCTTTTGGATAGTTCCTGCATTAATAGGAAAGGCTACAGCATTTTTATTTGGTACACAGGTCGGATGGACAGCAGCAAATATTGCATATGCTGTATACTGTATTATTATGCTATGCATAATAATACTTTTGATAGTTAGCCATTTAAAAGCTTTCACAATGAAGTCAGCTATATTTGCCGTATTAGTATTGATTTTTTTCAGTGGTATGGATATCATACCAATCATTTTAAGTCAAATTACCAATGACTATATAATTATTGGCAGTCATCTTGAGTGGTGGTCTGGATTTGTACAATATAGCTCAAATACAACACAGCTTGGCTGGGTTTACAATCAGGCAATACCAGCTTGGCTGGTAACAGCAATGCTTTTACACGAGGAAGGGATAAAAAATTATGCCTTTTTAGGACTCCTACTTCTGCCGTTTGGACCAATACCTTTTATTGGAGTATTTATCATTATGATTTATCGGGGAATAATTGAATTCATTAGTAATTTAAAAAGTAACTCTGTAAAGGAATTTTTATGCCATGTACTCTCAGCTCCTAATGTAAGCGCTGTTATTTCAGTACTACCAATTTTTTATTTATATTATTCAACAAATGCAGCAACAACAAGCAATGGATATGCTATTAATAACTTACCATTTATCATATATTATATTTTCATTTTAATAGAATTTTTATTTTATGCAATTTTAGTATGGCAGCACAGCTATACTAAACGTTTTTTCTTAATAAGTGTTTTAGGCTTACTGTTCACTCCATTCTTTATGTTAGGCGGAAGCCAGGATTTCTGTATGAGGGCTTCCATACCATTTTTATTTATACTAATGGTTTATATAATGGATTATTTATTAGCTAATATATCCACTGCAGGGAAAGGAATTATCCAGATTAACACGGGTGCAGTAATACTGCTGATATTGTTGGCTATTGGTTCTGCAACACCATTAACCGAATTCAGGCAGTCTTATACACAAATTGTTCAACACAAAGGTATCCTTGCAGATAAATATGGCACATTAAATGATCCAAATATGGGACGAGGAAATTTTATAACAATTAATGCCTCAGAAACGACTTTTTACAAATATATAGCAAAATCAAAGTAACCGGAGGTATATCAATGTTTGATAATATGACTGAAAGCCAGGCAAGGAATAGTATATTAGAACTGGTGGAGATATACTGCAAAAAATATCATACACAGAAGTGTGAAAATTCTAATAGTAGCAAAATAACATATGCCGGCAGGGTTTATGATGAAAAAGAGATGGTTAACTTGGTGGACAGCTCTCTAGAGTTTTGGCTTACCTCAGGAAAATACACCGATGAGCTTGAAAAGAATTTAAGTAATTTTTTATCGGTTAAGTACTGCTCATTGGTTAATTCCGGTTCATCGGCAAACCTGGCAGCATTTATGGCGTTGACTTCACCTTTATTAGGTGAAAAAGCTGTAAAAAGAGGAGATGAAGTCATTACAGCAGCAGCAGCATTCCCTACAACTATTGCTCCAATCATCCAATTTGGAGCTGTACCGGTTTTTGTAGATATAACTATTCCCCAGTACAATATTGATGTAGGTATGCTTGAAAAGGCCCTGTCAAAGAAAACTAAAGCTGTGATGCTTGCACACACACTGGGTAATCCTTTTGATTTACATACAGTTAAGAAGTTTTGTGATTATAATGACTTATGGCTAATAGAAGACAATTGCGATGCTCTTGGATCTAAATACTATTATGATGGTAAAGATAGGTATACCGGTACTATAGGGCATATTGGCACATCAAGCTTTTATCCTCCGCACCACATGACCATGGGGGAGGGAGGGGCTGTTTATACAAATGATCCTCTTTTACATAAAATCTTAAGATCACTAAGGGATTGGGGCCGAGACTGCAGGTGCCCGTCAGGAAAGGATAATATGTGTGGACATCGCTTTGAAAAACAGTATGGGAAATTACCTTTGGGATATGACCACAAATATATATACTCACATTTCGGGTATAATTTGAAAGCTACTGACATGCAGGCTGCAATCGGTTGTGCCCAGCTAGATAAAGTAACATATTTCACTGAACGTAGGATACATAACTTTAACAGGCTTAAGGAAAAACTTTTATCAATTTCGAATAAAATAATTCTACCGGAAGAATGCCATGATTCAAAGCCTAGCTGGTTTGGATTTTTGATAACATGTAAACATGGATTTAATAGAAATACTATTGTTAAACATATTGAGAGCAAAGGGATACAAACTAGAATGCTCTTTGCAGGAAATATTATAAAGCATCCATGTTTTGATAATATGCGTATTGATGAAAACTACCGGGTTGTTGGTGATCTATTGAATACAGATTTAGTAATGAACAATTCATTCTGGGTTGGAGTTTATCCAGGGATGACAGATAAAGTGATTGATTATATGGCTAATGTTATAACGGAAGCGGTGAAAATTTGAATAAGATCTTTGAGTTAGCCAGACATTTTTTTAAATTCGGAATCGTTGGAGTGTCTAATACTGCAATAGGTCTAATAATATATTATATTTTTGTTTTTATTAATCCAGCCTTATATTTAGAAGGAAATACAGTGGGTTTCATTGTTAGCGTTCTAAATTCGTATTATTGGAATAATAAATATGTGTTTAAAGATGAGAACAGAAATCACTTTAGAGCTATTGTAAAGCTATATATGTCTTACGGTGTATCGTTTGTAATTTGTACTTTATTGTTAATAATAATGGTTAAGGTATTGATGATTCCTGAAGAAATTGCACCGTTTCCAAATCTGATCATTTCTGTACCACTTAATTTTGTTTTAAATAAATATTGGGCATTTAAATAATTCATAAATATTTGTACAAGCTGTTTTAGGAAAGTGGGTGTGCTCATGAAAGTAGTAATATTGGCAGGAGGATTAGGCACTAGAATATCTGAAGAATCGCATTTAAGACCAAAGCCTATGATTGAAATAGGTGGAATGCCTATTCTTTGGCATGTAATGAAAATATATTCTTATTATGGCTTTAATGATTTTATAGTCTGCTGCGGTTATAAAGGGTATATGATAAAGGAATATTTTGCAGACTACTATTTACATAATTCTGATATAACCTTTGATTTTTCAGATAATAACAAGATGATTATACATAATAATGTGGCGGAACCATGGAAAGTGACCCTAGTTGATACTGGCCTTAACACAATGACAGGTGGAAGAATAAAACGAATAAAAAATTATATTGGCAATAATCGTTTTATGATGACCTATGGAGATGGAGTTTCGGATATAGATATTAATAATTTAATTAAATATCATGAAGAAAACGAAAAATATGCTACTTTAACAGCTATTCAACCAGGTGGAAGGTTTGGTGTAATTGATATTGGTGAAAAAAATGTTGTCCAATCCTTTGTTGAAAAAGCTAAAGAAGATGGTGGATGGATAAATGCAGGCTTTATGGTGTTGGAACCTGAAGTGTTTGATTATATAGAAGGCGATAATATAATATTTGAAAAAGAACCATTGGAAACATTGGCAAGTGAAAATAAATTAATGGCATATAAACATAATGGTTTTTGGCAATGCATGGATACTCAAAGAGATAAACAACAACTAGAGAGAGCATGGGATAGTGGCATTGCTCCTTGGAGGAAGTGGTAAAATGGATTTATCGTTTTATAAAGGAAAGAGAGTTTTTATCACTGGGCACACTGGATTTAAAGGTACTTGGCTTTGCAAGATATTGTTAAATGCTGGGGCAGAAATTGTCGGGTATTCATTAGCTCCTAATGAAGATCAGCCTTTTTATAAAGTTTCATTGGTTAATAAAAATATAAAAAGCATTAATGGAGATATTAGAGATTTTAATAACTTAAACAAGTCTATAATTAGCGCTAAACCTGAAATAATATTTCATATGGCTGCGCAGCCTTTAGTTAGGGAATCATATAATTACCCTATGGAAACATATAGCATTAATGTTATGGGTACGGTAAATATACTTGAAAGTATAAGAAATATAGGAAGTGCAAAATCTTTTGTTAATATTACCACTGATAAGGTATATGAGAATAAAGGAAAAAATCGTGCATTTAAGGAATATCAAAAATTATGTGGTTCTGATCCGTATTCAAGTAGCAAATCTTGTAGTGAATTAGTTACATATAGTTATAAAAAATCGTTCTTTCAAGGAGAAAAGAAAACTGCTATTTCAACCGCAAGGGCTGGTAATGCAATCGGTGGGGGAGACTTTTCTAAAGATAGAATTATCCCTGACTGTATAAGGGCTGCAATTAAAAATAAAAAAATTTTTATAAGAAATCCTCTATCTATAAGGCCATATCAGCATGTCTTAGAATGTTTGTCAGGATATTTAATTTTGGCAAAATTACAGTATGAAAGAAAATCTTTTGAAGGTAATTATAATTTTGGCCCCACTGAAAAAGATTATATTAATACGCGTGAATTGGTAGAAAATTTTTGTAGACTTTGGGGTAATGGCCAGGAATATGAAGTTGAAGATAATGGAGGGCCTCCAGAAGCAGATATTTTGAAACTTAATATTAATAAATCGGATAAAACTTTAAATTGGAAACCTAAATGGAATATAGAAACTGCTGTTGCCAAAACTGTAGAATGGTACAAAGAATATTATTCTGGCGGTAATGCGGAAGAATGTATGATAAAACAAATAAATTGTTATTTTAATAGATAAGCATACCATTATTCATTTATTTAATTTACTTCAATATTAGAAAGGTCTTGTGTAAAGTGAAAATAAGAGTTTCAGACTATATCGCTAATTTTTTAGCTGATAATTCTATATCGCATATATTTACAGTTACTGGTGGTGGAGCAATGCACTTAAATGATGCATTTGGCCATAATAAAAGGTTAAAATGTATATATAATCATCATGAACAAGCATGTGCTATGGCTGCAGAAGGTTACACTAGAGTCAAGGGTAAAATCACTGCAATTTGCGTCACTACGGGTCCAGGGGGAACCAATGCTTTAACCGGAGTTCTAGGAGCATGGCTTGATTCAATACCAATGCTTATTATTTCTGGACAAGTCAAATTTGAGACTACCGTTGAAAGCTTGCCTGACTTAAAACTTAGACAAATAGGTGATCAAGAGTTCAATATTGTAAAATGTGTAAGCTCAATGACAAAATTCGCAAATATGATAACTGCACCTGAAGATATAAGATATTACCTTGAAAAAGCGCTATATATAGCACAAAATGGAAGGCCCGGACCGGTGTGGCTAGACATACCAATGAACATTCAAAGTGCAATTATTGAAACAGATAATCTAAAAGGATACGATTATTTAATTGAAAAAGATGAGATAACAACAACTATTGATAAAGAAATAATTGAAGAAGTATTAGAAAAAATAAAAACATCAAAAAGACCAGTCATTTATGCAGGAATGGGAATACATTTGTCAAACTCTGAGAGATTATTTATTGAATTTGCTGAGAAATTCAATATACCTGTTGTAGCAGGTTTTAATGCAAGTGATTGCTTACCTTATAATCATAATTTATATATAGGCAGGCCGGGTACAATCGGAGACAGGGCTGGTAATTTTGCGGTTCAAAATTCAGATTTATTAATAATATTAGGGTGCAGATTAAATATAAGACAAACTGGATACTACTTTGAAAGTTTTGCTAGAGAAGCATATAAGATTATGATTGATATTGATGAAAATGAAATGAAAAAGCCTATGCTAAAAATAGACTTTCCAATACATGCTGACGTAAATCAATTTCTTGAGTTAATAATCAAAAGAACGATTAATGATTTGCCAGATTTTCATGAATGGATAAATTGGTGCTTAGAAAGAAAAAATAAATATCCAGTTGTACTAAAAGAGTATTATGATATAAAAACTTTAGTTAATCCTTATTGCTTTATGGAGGAATTGTCAAATCAATTAAATGATGATGAAATTGTGGTTGCAGCTAATGCAACTGCATGTATATGTTCATTTCAAGCAATGAAACTTAAAAATGGACAAAGGCTTTTTAGCAATTCAGGAGCAGCTTCTATGGGGTATGACCTGCCGGCTTCAATTGGTGCCTGTATAGCTAATAATAAAGGTAGAGTTATTTGTCTTGCCGGGGATGGAAGTATCCAAATGAATATTCAGGAGTTGCAAACCATAATACATAACAAATTACCAGTAAAAATATTTTATTTAAATAATAATGGTTATCATTCTATTAGACAAACACAGAGAAATTTCTTTGGAGAACCATTAGTTGGTTGTGAACCGGACAATGGTGTTAGTTTTCCAGATATTGAAAAAATAGCATATGCTTATGGTTTCCCATTTATAAGATGCATAAATCACACTGAAATGAAGTCACGGATAGCCGAAACCCTTGATATAGATGGGTATTGCATATGCGAAGTGATTTTAGACAGTAGTCAGGGATTTGCTCCAAAACCATCTTCAATTAGGTTGGAAAATGGTAAAATGGTGTCCAGGCCCTTAGAAGATCTTGCACCATTTTTAGACAGAAATGATTATTTAAGTAATATGATAATTAAACCAATAGAGTAAAGGATGAGATATTTGAATAATAATGAGATATTTGAAGATTTATTTGTACTTGAACTTGCAAATAATCACTTAGGAGATTTAAACAGAGGGTTAAAAATAATATCAGATTATAGCAAAGTTGTTAGATTTAATAATGTGAAGGCATCAATTAAGCTGCAACTTAGAGATGTTAAAAAATTTATACATAAGGACTTTATTAATAGAAATGATATTAGGTATATTAAAAAAACTATATCTACAGAGCTGAGTAAAGAGGACTATCAAAAGATGGTTGAGGCTATAGTTCAAGGAGGATGTATTCCTATGGCCACGCCTTTTGACGAGAAGTCAGTTGACTTATGTGTGGAGTTGGGAATTAAAATAATCAAGATTGCAAGTTCGGATATTAATGATTGGGTTTTGATAGAAAAGATTGCTAAAACTAAATTGCCTGTAATTGTTTCCACTGGTGGCTCTAGCTTAAAAGATATTGACGATTTGGTTACTTTTTTTAAGAACAGGAATGTTCCATTGGCTATTAATCATTGTGTGTCTCTTTATCCAACAAATGACGATAACCTGGAAATGAACCAAATTGATTTTTTGAGAAATCGATACAAAGAAAATATCATTGGATTTTCAACACACGAGGTTGGGGATTTAACCTCTTCAATTTATATAGCTTATGCTAAAGGTGCAAGAACGTTTGAAAGACATATTGATATTAATTGGAATGATGCAAAAGTATCACCTTATTGTTCACTACCTGAGGATATAGACAAAATGCTCAAGGCATATAATCATGCCAAAAGAAAATGTGGAGGAAGTGGCAATACAAAGCGTATTCCTACTATAGCTGAAGTAAATTATTTAGATGCACTAGTTAGAGGTGTATACGCAAAAAAGGATTTATCCGCTGGACATAACATAACAGATGACGATGTTTATCTGGCTATACCACTTCAGAAAGGACAAATTTCCTGCAGGGAATTAATGAAGGGCGAAGTTTTAACCAAAGATATCAAGAAAGATGAGGCAATATTTATAGATGCAATTGATTGCCCTTATTCTAATCTTGGAATTTTGAGAGATATGATTTATAAGAGAGGTCTGTGATTTGATGAAAGGAATAGTTGTCAATGGTGCCACAAGTATGCTAGGAATTGCGTTAATAAATTTGTGTATTTCTAATAATGTAGAGGTTTTAGCAATTGTCCGTGAAAATTCTATTAAGATTAATAACATTCCTAAAACACCATTAATAGCTATTAAAGAATGTAACCTAGAAAACATAAAAAATCTTGAATTGAATGATGATATCGGATTAAATTATGATGCGTTTTATCATTTAGCTTGGGCAGATACTTCCAATAAAAGCAGAAATAATGTTGATATACATAATATGAACATCGGGTACACTCTAGATGCTGTTTATTTAGCCAATAGATTAGGCTGTAAAACCTTTATAGGAGCAGGGTCTCAAGCGGAATATGGCATAAAAGATTCGGTTATTAAAACTTCTACTGAATGTAATCCTGAAACAGCTTATGGTATAGCCAAATTTGCTGCAGGAAAACTTAGCGCCATTAAATGTGATACGCTTGGGATGAAACATATTTGGACTCGTGTATTTAGTGTATTTGGTCCTTATAACAATAATGAAACAATGATTATGTATTGTATAAATAAAATAATCGCTGGAGAGGTACCAAATTTAACGAAGTGCGAGCAAATATGGGATTATATGTTTTGTGATGATGCTGCAAGAGCATTATTCCTATTAGGCGAAAAGGGAATAGGTAAAAAAGTATATAATGTTGCAAGTGGAAAAACAAGACCCTTAATTAGCTATGTTAAGCAAATCCGTAATTTGATTAACAGGGATATACACTTAGGTATTGGTAATATGGATTATTCAAAAAATCAAGTTATGCATTTAGCTGCAGACATTTCTGATTTAATAAATGACACTGGATTTGTTCCAAATACTTCATTTGAAGAAGGAATTGAAAAAACATTACAATGGATAAAAAATACAAAAATAAATGAAACTTTGTAGATTCTAATTCATGATTGCTGGAGGAAAAATATGAAAAAAATAAGTGTTTTAGTTCCAACTTTTAATGAGGAAGAAAATGTGGTTCCCTTAAGTAATGAAATAATAAAAGAGATTGAAACTAATTTGCCTCAGTACGACTATGAACTTATCTTTATTGACAATTGTTCAAAAGACAGTACTCAGGAAAAAATCACTTCGCTTTGCAAATCAAACAAAAAAATAAAAGCTATTTTTAACTGTAAGAACTTTGGCCAATCCAATTCTCCCTATTATGGAATGCTCCAAACAACTGGTGATTGCACTATTTGTATGTGTGCTGATTTTCAAGATCCGGTAGAATTAATATCAGTTTTTGTTAAAGAATGGGAGAAGGGTTATAAAATTATTTGCGGTGTTAAAGCAACTAGCAAAGAAAATAAGTTTATCAGGCTATTACGTACCATATATTATAAATTATTAAAAAGGATGTCTGAAGTAGATCAAATTGAACATTTTACAGGCTTTGGACTATATGATAAAAGTTTTATAAAAGTACTAAGTAGTTTAGATGAAGCAACTCCATTCTTACGTGGTATTGTTGCTGAATATGGATCGAATCGCAAAGAAATTAAATATGAACAGCCAGTTCGTCGGGCTGGAAAAACCAGTAATAACTGGTATACATTATATGACCTGGCCATGCTAAGCTTTACTTCATACACAAAAATTGGATTAAGGATCGCTACTATAGCAGGATTTATTTTTTCTTTATTAGGATTATTTATTGCGGTAGTTTATCTTGTATTAAAATTATTATATTGGGAAAGATTTGCAGCGGGTACAGCACCTATTTTAATAGGAGTATTCCTTTTCGGTTCTATTCAGTTGTTTTTTACTGGATTGCTTGGGGAGTATATAATGAGTATAAATACGAGGGTAATTAGTAGGCCTCTAGTGATTGAGGAGAAAAGAATAAACTTCAACGACTAATATTATTACAATTTAAATATTACATTTAAATTTACTATTATGATTATCGTTTGATTTTATAGAAAGGATAGGTGCATTTTACGCATAAAAATGGAATTATGAATTATAAGCAACAAGCAATTATAAATACTGTTGGGAACATAGCTACTTTGTTTTGCCAATGGCTTATTATATTGTTGTTGCCACGAATAGGTGTATTTGCTGAGACAGGAATATTATCTTTAGCAATTTCTGTCGCTAGTATTTTTAATATCGTTGCTTCATTTAATATGAGAAGTTATTAGGTTGCAAATGGTTATTCTTATGAGACTGAAGGGAGCTTTCTAACATCTAGGTTATTAACAATTGTAATAAGTTTTATATTTTGTTTTTTTTATTTTGTCAACGCTGACTATAACACCGCTCAAGGATTTGCGATATTTTTCTATCTCCTATATAAAAATCTTTTATCATTAGCAGAAATATATGTGTGTACACTGCAAATAAATGGGCGGCTTGAATTAGTTGGTGTGGGTTCATTTATTGAGGGGATTATTAGTTTGATTGTTTTTTTTATAACTTATTTACTTACGCGAGAACTCATTTTTTCAATTTTCTTATGGCAATTTTCGGAGGTATATTTTACTTAACTTTTACTATACTTAGTTGTCGAAAAATTACCAATTGGAAGATTGAGACTCCCAAATCAATTACAAGTGCCTTGATAATAATTAAAAAGTGTTTTCCTATATTTCTTTCTGCTATATTTCCAATTGCTTTAAATGCTATTCCTAAAATTTATTTACAAAAATATTATGGTGAAATATTTGTAGGCGTTTTTTCCTCTTTATCTGCACAGACTGTTGTTATTACTACTATGGCAACAGGAATGTTTGCACCACTAATTAATAAATTTTCTACTTACGTTAAAAATAATGATTTTAAAGCATTTAAATCCAATTATTTTTTTATACTCGCATTATTTATTGTCTCTGGCATAATTTGTTTAACTGCAAGCTTACTATTTGGCCCATGTTTCTTCAGTTGGTTATATGGAACAGAGATATTAGCTAATATTAATGTCTTTTACTACCTTGTAATCGCAATAGTATTTTGTACTATAGCAACTTATTCAGGTACAATTCTAGTAATTTTAGATAAATTAAATTATTTGGCAGTTACATACTTTATGGCATTAATTTTGGGCATAATTGCTTGTAATATCCTTATTCCAACTCGTGGCATGACTGGTGCAGCTTGGAGTTTATCAATTGCTTATCTTTTTCAGATTTTTACCCAAATATTTGGAATACTTATTTTTAATTTGAAGGTAAACATATAATTTAAGTAGGATAATATTTCAATTGATTTTAACATCCATAGTTCTTAAGGAGAAAATCTTTATGATAAAAATTTCATACATTATTCCTGTATATAATATGGAAAGATTATTGATGATGGTTCCACTGACCGAAGTCTTCAAATAGCAGAAAAGTATCAAAAGAAATTTAAATACATTAAAATTTACTCTAGAGAAAATAGTGGTTTGTCATGTACAAGAAATTTTGGATTAAGTATAGCACAAGGAGAATATGTTATTTTTATAGATGCAGATGATTACATTAATAAGGATTGTATACAAGAGTTATATGATCTAAGTACAAGATATAAATTAGATATTCTTAGGTGGAAATATCAAATGTATTTTGAGAAGAGTCATAAGAGATACAATTGTAGTTCAAATATAGACATAAAATATTTAAATAGGGTGCTTAAAGCAGAAGATTTTTTCAACATAATGATAGAATATGGAAGTTATGAGGTGTTTGCATGGATGGGGATGTATAAACGTAAATTTCTCTTAAGTAATCATTTGCTTTTCCCAGAAAAGATTAATATGGAGGATCACTTATTCACATTACAGTGCTTAACAATTAATTTTCTTCTTTATCAATATGTAAACAATGTGAAAACATATTGAGTATAAATCGTTATGAAAGGTTTCAAAAAATCTTCAATGCTATTGCAGAATTTGCCCTTCAATGTTTCCCTAGACTACAGGAAAGAAGAAGTTCATTTCGTGATAGGTTTTAATTTATTAGTGATAGAGTTGAAATCCGAAAGATATAAAAATATTTATAGATTAAGTTTGTATTTTTAATACTTACAGTTAAACAAAAAACGACTACTGATTGTAGTGCAATCCAGATTAATTAAATGGCATAGGTATAATGTATACTAGCTAATTTAAGTCAAATATACGAAGGAGATAAGTTTTATTGAAAAGGCTCTGTCACAACCGTTGGTTGATTTTTAAAAGAAACGTGCCACAAACCATCCTTAATTGATGACTAAACACCTTAATTTAAAACTTTTCAAAATATTTGTTTTTGACGAAGCCCTTAATTTCAAGGGCTTAATATTACTAATTTTCAACCATTCATTGTGACAGAGCCATTGAAAAATACTAAAGATGAAGTATTAATTACAATTCCGTTAATTATTGTTTTAATCACAGTAATTTTAAAATCAATTTACATACTGATTTCTATATACTCATTCAATCTATTAATAATAAGCTATAGTGTATTAAATATAATGCCCATTATATTTATTCTTTCATTTTCATATTTTCTTTCAGGTAAAAGATGTACAATTTATCTAGTTACTGCAAATATTTGCATATCTATACTTTTTTTAATTGATATATTGTACTCAAGAGCATATGGACATCTGATTAGCTTGTATATGATTGTTGCGAAAAATGTTACCTATGAGTTGTCTGCAAGTATATTCTCATTGTTGAAGCTCAGTGATATAATATTGTTTTTGGATATACCTATTCTGATAGTTTTTTTAAACAGAAAAAGCAAAAAAATAAATGGCAGCTTGCCTTTAAAGCGCAGAATCAAATTGGTTATAATATCAATAGTGATTAGCTCAACAGCAATGCTTGTTCAGTTTACTGGCTTGGAGAATGGGAATTTACTGGGGAACACCAGGTTCCTACCCTTGCTGATGTCACCTTTAGGGAACCACTTCTATGACCTCTATAAATTTATATATGATAGAAATACTGAGTTAACCAATAATGATGCAGCACAAATTTTTAATTGGATGAAGAACAATCAACATGACCTGGCCCCATCAGATGAATATATGACAATGGAAGGTTTGTTAAAGGAAAAAAACATTATAGCTATACAGGTGGAATCGCTGGAGAACTTTGTTATAAATGATTCTATGTATGGACAAGAGATAACTCCTAACATAAACAAGCTGTTAAAAAACAGCCTTTATTTTAACTATATTTATGAACAAGTTAATGATGGTAATAGCTCAGATGCCGAGCTGATGTTCAACACATCAATCTATCCCCTTAATACCGGAAGTGCATTTTTACGATTTGGAGATAATAGATATAATTCAATGCCAAATGTATTAAAAGAATATGGCTACACATCCATGGCAATCCATGGTGATTATAAGGAATTTTGGAATAGAGATATAGTCTATAAAGCATTAGGATTTGATGATTATATATCTGAAGAGGAATTTCATTACAAAGGTATTGAAGGTATGGGTATTAAGGATGAGGATCTTTTTTCTGAAACTCTTTTGTAATGGATAAAATAAAAGGCTCTGTCACAACCGTCAATGTCATTAAGTTAAGACTATAAAATGAGATCTCTATACTAGCAAATGGTATAGAGGTCTTTTTTTATCAAAAAATAGTTGACATGAATAAGAATATAGTAAGCGCTCAACAACAAAGTGCCTTATTTAGTGTGTAAATCTATGAGATAATTACTCCGAACATGTGTTAAAGTTTTTCAAGTTTTTCAACTTGAGAACCTTTGAGATAGGAGTTGAGAAACATGGATGAAGTCACATACATCAAAACAAAATATCGCCATGAACAATGGGAAAAATTGATTTTTGAATGCCAAAACAGCGGCCTCAAGGTAGATGAGTGGTGTGAAGCAAACAACGTCAGCCGACATGCTTATTATTACTGGCTCCGTAAAATACGAAAAAAGGCATGTAGCTCAATACTGCCCATTATTCCAGAACAAAAAACACCAGTTGCCTTTGCAAAAGTTGAAGTAAAAACACATCAGTGCATTAATAATGTAGCAGTAGTCATTCATCTTCCCTATGCTACCCTTGAAGTGCTGGAGGGAAGCAGCCAGCAGACTGTTGAAGCAGTGCTCTTAGCACTAAAAAATTTATGTTAGGCGATATCACCGTTGCGCAGCATATCTATCTGGCCTGCGGCTATACAGATATGCGCAAGTCCATCGATGGCCTGGCGGCTATAGTACAGCAACAATTTCACCTGGACCCATTTAGTAAGAGTCTCTACCTTTTCTGTGGCAAAAGACGCAATCGGCTAAAGGCACTCCTTTGGGAGGGCGATGGTTTTGTTCTGCTATACAAAAGACTGGAGAACGGAAACTTCAAATGGCCACGCAGTGAGACGGAGGTCAGGACACTTAACTGGCAGGAATTCAAGTGGCTGATGGAGGGTCTTGAAGTAGAACAACCAAAGGCGATAAAGCCTGCAATTCCAGGTTCATTCTGCTAGTGAAAAATCACCTTAAAACGGCTTATTTACTGGCTTTTAGGCAACATTTTGTGGTATAATATTCTTAATAAAACAGATAAGGAAATATACCATGAATAACAAAGATGCTTATATAGAACAACTGGAAAATACAATAAAAAACCTGCAGAACCAGGTGAATAACCTTACGGAAATGATACTTCTCTTAAGAAAAGAGAAATTTGGTTCCACCAGCGAAAAAACTAATAGAAAAGATATTGATGGTCAAATCTCTCTTTTTAATGAAGCAGAACTTGAGGCAGATCCATCTGTTACTGAACCTATCATTCGTGATGTTAAAGGTTATGCCCGAGTAGATAACCGCACCAAACGAGAAGAACTTATCAAAGATCTTCCTGTTAGAGAAATACTTTGTGAATCAGCTGCTGAAGACCAGTACTGTATTCGGTGCGGCAATTTTTTGAAACCTATCGGTAAGGAAACAGTCCGTGAGGAACTGGAATACATACCTGCGAAACTTCAAATTGTCCGCTACGTAAGAATGGCTTATGAATGCCCTAAGTGCAAGCATACAGATCATCCATATATTCAAAAAGCACTGACTCCGTCTTCCTTGATGAATCATTCTTTGGCATCCCCAAGTTCCGTGGCAAATGTGATGTACCAAAAGTATGTGAACAGTATCCCGCTTTACCGTCAGGAAAAAGATTGGGAGCGCCTAGGAATAGCACTTAGCCGCGCAACCATGGCAAACTGGATTATTCGGTGTTCACAAGACTATTTCATTCCTCTAATTGATTACCTCCGCAAGGAATTGCTGAAACGGGATTTAATTCAATGTGATGAAACCCCTGTGCAGGTACTCAAAGAAGATGGTAAGAAACCACAGACCAAATCTTACATGTGGCTTTACCGAACTGGAAATGATTCCAAAGCTCCGGTGGTCCTTTATGATTATCAGCCATCCAGAAATGGCGATCATGCGGTAGCATTCCTGAAAGATTTCAAAGGTTACGTGCATTCTGATGGGTATGCTGGGTACAACAAGCTGAACGGAATCATAAGATGCGGATGCTGGGCACACCTAAGACGTAAGTTTGTAGAAGCTATTCCAGGGCGAAAGGCGAAGGATGCTCAACTGACCAACGCAGAAATCGGAAGAGATTACTGCAACCAACTATTTAAAATTGAAGAAGGGCTTTCCAACCTTTCTCCGGAAGAGAGATACATTAAGCGTCTTGAACTGGAAAAACCGGTTTTGGAGGCTTTCTGGTGCTGGCTTGAAAACCTAGTTGTCCTAAATGGTTCAGCTCTTGGCAAAGCAGTTACTTATGCAAAGAACCAAAAGCCATATATGGAGAATTATCTATTGGACGGTAGATGCTCCATTTCTAATAATGCAGCAGAGAACAGTATCAGACCTTTTACAGTAGGAAGGAAAAACTGGTTGTTCTCTGATACACCTAAAGGGGCTTCCGCCAGTGCTGCAGTATATAGCATAGTAGAAACAGCAAAGGCTAACGAGCTTAATGTGTATACATATCTTGAATATCTGCTTTTGTACATGCCAGATACAGACTGGCATAATCATCCAAAAGATTTGGAAGATCTCATGCCTTGGTCCGAGGCAGTACAGGCTGTATGTAAAAAATAAAAATTGGGATCAGCTTTATTTTATAGCTGGTCCCGTTTTAAGTTACAAGGCACTTTTTAATTAAGCGCTTACAGAATATATGCGGCCGCTTTCGCTATGGAATAAATAATGAGTTTGCGAAAGCGGCCCTTGTAATTGAGAGTAAATCTTGATTGCAAGGAGGATACATATGAAACCGAAGTATGTAAAGAAACTATTACTATCTAAAATTGAAAATGTTGCTTCAAATCCATCAGATTATTGTGTGAACCCGAGAACTGATTTTACCCGTAATCGTAAGCTTTCTCTTAAACAAATGCTAACAGGTATTATTGGCATGGGCGGTGGAACCCTTTCAAATGAATTGTTGGATATGTTTGATTATTCACCAGATACAGTTACTTCGTCTGCATTTATACAACAGAGGAATAAAATTAAACCTGAAGCATTTGAAACAATCTTCAAATCTTTTTCAACTGATATATCTTTAGAAACTAATGAAAATGAACTAAGAATTCTGGCTGTTGATGGCTCTGACATACACATAGCCACTAATCCAGATGATAAAGATTCTCACATGCCAGGTACGAATGGGCAGAAACCTTATAACCTACTTCATTTGAATGCTCTATATGACTTAAACCAACATATCTACTCAGATGCGATAATCCAGAAAAAGAGAGAACACAATGAACACAAGGCTTTAGTTAATATGATAGAATGTTCCGCTATTCCCAAAGCACTTGTTATTGTTGATAGAGGATATGAGTCCTATAATAATATGGCACACATTCAGGAAAAGGGTTGGAAATTTCTCATCCGAATAAAAGATGGAGCTGCTGGTATAAAAAGCAGTTTCATATTACCAGATGATAACTGCTTTGACGTGAATATTCAATTGAAACTTACAAGAAAGCAGACGAACGAAACAAAAGAGTTACTCAAGAATAAGAATCACTATAAATTTCTTACAACAAGTACAACTTTTGATTATCTTCCAGTCAAAAACAAGAAAGCTGAACCGGTAAAGTTTTATGACTTGAATTTTCGAATTGTTAGATTTCAAATATCAGATGAATCCTATGAAACTTTACTAACAAACCTAGATGCGAATGAGTATCCTCCGGAAAAATTAAAGAAGCTTTATGCAGCTAGATGGGGAATTGAGACATCATTTAGAGATTTAAAATATACGATAGGACTATTGAATTTTCATTCAAAAAAGGTGATGTGTATCCAACAAGAAATCTACTCACATCTAACGATGTATAACTTTACTCAAATGATTACCTCGCACGTAATCATAAAGAAAAAGCAAAGAAAGTACACATATAAGGCCAATTTCTCCATAGCCACTCATATGTGCCGAATGTTCTATTATGGAAAAACAACATCACCCAATTTAGAAGCTATAATTGCCAAAAACATAGTTCCAATAAGGCCTGACCGCCATAGACAAAGGAATATGATTACCAAAACATTTATTAGCTTCTTATATAGAGTAGCATAAATAACACTAATTTGATATTGATTTTTAAACAGATGGGAATCTGTATTTTTGGCATGCACATAAATATTGAAAAAGTGGAAGCACTCCTTAATTTAAGAGTCCTTCCACTTTCAATATATAGCTTAACCTATTGGCTCAATGCTAACTAAATGACATTGGTCACAACCGTTGGCTGATTTTTAAAATAAACGTGCCACAAACCAACCCTAATAGATGACTAAACAACGTAATTCAAAGCTTCTCAAAATATTTTTTCCGCTGATGCGCCTGGTATCAACGGTTTAATATTACTAATTTTCAACCATTCATTGTGACAGAGCCAAATAAAACAGCCGTTTAATTTATTTTTAGTTACTATGACATCTCATATCCCCTTTGATATTTCAAAAAACCTTCAGGAACTTAAGCTGCCTGGTGAGGATGAATCCTCTATGTATCTTCAAAGTATAAATTATATGGATAAATCCTTTGGTGTATTTTACGATAAATTGAAAGAGAAGGGTTATCTAAACAATTCAATAATTATTATTTACGGAGATCATGAGGGAATACATAAATATTATTCAACAAATCTGCCGGATAATAATAGAAGAATTCCTGTGATTATATATATTCCGGGGTTTGAAGGAAGAACCATAAGCAAGATCGGCGGCCAAATAGATATAATGCCAACCTTAGAATATTTAATGGGGATTGATAAAGAGACACATAAAGCCTCTGTAATGGGCAGCAATCTATTTAACAACGATTCTGGCTCAGTCATCTTGCCGACTGGGGAAATTATTGGACAAACTGATGATATACAACATCTGCAGAAAGCTCATAATATTTCAGATTTGATTATAACAGGAGATTATTTTGGAATTATTCCTAAACCGGTAGAGACACCCACTAATTAAGCTATTTGAATAATCTAGCAGCGAATTATCACTTTGTCTGGACATTCGTTCCAACAGTTACGGAATAATGTGAGTATTCCGGCTCACTTTGAGCCGCCTGTCCGGTGGTTCAGAGCCACAGTTCCGGTAATCTGAGAGCCAATATTCCAGTTGGCGAGAGCCAGTTATTGTGACAACCTTTAAACTGTAGATATGCATCTTATGGTGTAAATACAGTTTAAGGAGGTCATCAACATGACCAAATACAGTGAAATTATCAGACTTAAAAGTCTGGGGTTCAGCGAACGGAAACATTGCACTTAGCTGTAGTGTTTCCCGTAACACCATAGCAAAGATTGTTTCTCAAGCACAGTAATTAAATATTACCTGCCATCACAATGAAAACTTAACTAATGCTATCCTAGAGGAAACTCTGTTTATTAAGCAACAAACTGTGGATTCATCTCACATACAGGTGGAGCTATAATACGTATAGGTGGCCTAGCTGGCGTGAAATATTCATTTATAAGATATTAGTATTTTCATAGTATAAACATCCACCTACTATCATATTTATTGAAAGGAGGAGGGTTATTAATAGACTCACAATCTAAATTCTGTCTATCAAAGTGTAAATCAATTATAATGATAATAATTAATTCCTTGCAGCAATTCCGATAAAGGTGAAAAGCAAATAAAGAGCCTTGCGGAAGGTGATGATTATATGGTTAAATAAAGAATTCACAGTTGAAAGGGAGGTCTTATGAGAGCAGCCGTAATGCAGCCGTATTTTTTCCCATATCTAGGTTATTTTAGTTTGATAAAACATACAGATAGATTTATTTTTTTGGATACTGTGCAGTTTATCAAACATGGATGGATTGAAAGAAATAGGATACTTAAGCCAGACGGCGGGTGGCAGTACTTTAATGTTCCATTGGTTGGCCACAGCAGCTTTGCTAAAATTAAGGACGTTAGGGTGGATAATTCTGTAAACTGGAGGAGAAGAATTTTATCACAGGTAGGACACTACAAAAGGAAAGCGCCATATTACAGAGATACCATGGAGGTTTTAGACCATGCCTTAAGCATTGATACAGACAGTATTGTTAAGCTAGATGAACACGCTCTTAAATCCGTATGCAGGTACCTTGATATTCCAGCAAATTTTAATATTTTAACAGAAATGGAGCTGAAGTATGATGTGGCTCAAGCTGCCGATGAATGGTCACTGAATATATGCAGGGCTATGGGGATTGAGGAGTATTGGAATCCGGAGGGAGGTATTAAATTTTTCGACTGCGGAAAATATGATGCTGCTGGCATTATTATAAACTTTTTAAAAATCAATTTAAAACCCTATTATCAGGCAGGATGTGATTTTGAACCCGGCTTATCCATACTGGATGCCATGATGTTCAACAGTCCGGAATCAATAAAAGTCTTACTTAACGATTTTATACTTTTGCCGAGAAATGATTAAGAAAAAACCTGGCATACAGCCAGGTTGAATTTTTATACTGAATTATTATACAGTGTCCAGCTGCAAACGAGCATAGTCTTCCTTTAACAGGCTCAGTATGTATACATCATGATATTTGTTCTGTTTATATACAAAACTTCGTATAGTTCCATCAATACAAAAGCCGAGCTTGCTTAGAATTTTAACTGACGAGGGGTGGTCGGTTCTGACATAGCTATACAGCATATTCATGTTAAGTTCAAGAAACAGGTGTCTGAGCATTAGTACATTAACCTGCATTCCGTATCCTTTTTTTGAATGATCCTTATGGATAATTATTGAATTAAGTAGGGCCTTTCGGTTAATGTAATCAATATCGGTTACGCCTATATAGCCAATTCTTTGGTTGTCCTTCTTGGCGCAGATCATAACATAAAGCTGATCGCGGTTATTGAAAATTTTATCTTCAATCCATTTTTTGTCGTATTCCTGGGATATAAAATATTTATTTCCTGTGGTGTACTGAAAAAGTGTGTTATCATTTCTTAATTGATTTATGAAATCAAGGTCGTCATATTCTAATGCTCTAAAATAAACATCCGTAGTCATTATTTTTGCACCTCCTGAAAACAATATTATATTACTTGGGTTCACATAATTATAACATATTTAATAAAATTTTTCAGTAAACATTAATATAATTTGAAATAATGTATAAATTGTTGGTGTGTTATGCTATTATATTATAAACAACCTAAAATGTGGAATTGGTAAGTAAATGTATGGCTTAATGCAAAACAAAGGTTAAAAATTATTGAATAGTGCAGGTGATAAAATGCAGCAACAGTCCTTAAAAAAGGTTACAATATCAGGCTTGTTTTGGAGTTTTTCCGGCTTGATTGCAAATCAAGGAGTACAGTTCGTAATTCAGATAGCACTGGCCAGGTTGTTAACCCCTGTGGATTTTGGCATTATAGGCATGACCACTGTTTTTATAGCATTGGCTCAATCCTTTGCGGATTGCGGCTTTGCCAATGCTTTGATCAGAGAAAAGGACACAAGCCAGGAGGATTATTCCACGGTTTTTTATTTCAGTTTTGCAGTTTCCTTGTTCTTGTATCTGATTTTATTTTTTTCCTCCAATGCAATCAGCGTCTTTTTCCGGGAACCGCAGCTTACCGCTGTAATAAGGGTAATAGCCATCATTCTGATTATTAATTCCTTTTCTATCATTCAAATAACTATTATGAACAAGAATCTTCAGTTTAAGACTGTAACCAAGGTACTGGTAATCTCTTCGTTATTATCAGGAATCATTGCCATAATATTTGCATATTATGGTTTTGGAGTTTGGAGCCTGGTTATAAGAACTGTTTCTATGCAGGTTATTCAATGTATTCTAGTTTTTATATACAACTTCTGGTTGCCTTCGCCGGTATTTCGGATGAATTCCTTCAAGAGGCTTTACGGGTTTGGGTGGAAGCTTATGGCTGCAGGAGTTATAGATACCATGTACCAAAATTTATATTACCTTATTATAGGAAAAGCTTTTACCGCAACAGAGCTTGGTTATTACAGCAATGCGCAAAAGCTAAGGGATATAGCTTCTTCATCCATTTCAAATTCTGTGCAGAAGGTGAGTTATCCGGTTTTAAGCAGAATCAAGGACGAGCGGCAGCGGCTTCGGCAGGGCTATAGAAAAGTAATACGGGCTGTTGTCTTTGTAACATTTCCTTTAATGCTTGGGATTGCAGTTGCAGCGGAGCCTATTATCCTAACTATGTTCGGCCGAAAGTGGTTCAGCTCCATCAGCTATTTTCAGATATTGTGCCTAGCAGGGATGCTTTTTCCGCTACATGCGTTAAACCTTGATATCCTTCAGGTTGTTGGCAGATCAGATCTCTTTTTAAGGCTGGAGGTTATAAAAAAGGTGGTGGGATTTACGTCCATATCACTGGTTTTATTTTTCAACCTTGGTATATCAGGTCTGCTTTGGGCAGCAGTTATAGTATCATATATTTCTTATTTTATTAATTCCTATTACTCTGCGGAGTTGATTTCCTATTCTGCTGCAGAGCAAATTAAGGATATTGCCCCTATATTCATGTGCACTGTTATTATGGCCGCAGTTGTGTTCCTTTGCGGAAGGATCATAACTGCCGGCAACCTTGTAAAACTATTTGTTGAAACAACGGTGGGAGTAGTCAGCTACCTTTTGGCATGCAAAATATTAAAATTAAATGAGCTTAAAGAAATAATTGAAATAATCAAGGTGTTTGCAAATAAACTAAGGAGAAGGGAGCATTCGGAATGAAATTAGCTATTATGCAGCCATATTTTTTCCCATACGTCGGGTATTATCAGCTTATTAATGTTGTTGATAAGTTTGTATTATATGATGATGTGAACTTTATTAAGCGTGGTTGGGTTAACAGAAATCGAATTTTATTAAATGGGGAGCCAAAAATGATTAATCTCCAGCTTAATAATGCCAGCCAGAACAAACATATTAATGAGCTGGAAATCTCGGAGGATGAAAATTACAGGTGTAAGCTTTTGAAAACTATCCACAGCTGTTACCGAAAGGCCCCGTTCTATCATAAGGCTTACCCGGTTATCGAGGATATTATTACCTGTAGCGAAAGAAATCTGGCGGCTTATCTGGAAAAGGCCATTAGGCAGGTTTGCGGCTATTTAGCAATAAACACTGAAATTTTATTATCATCTTCAATAAATAAGGATAACAGCCTTCACGGCCAGGAAAAAATTATTGATATATGCTCAATTATGGGAGCTGATACTTATATCAACGCCATCGGCGGCCAGGTGCTATATGACTATGAGGCTTTTGAGGCAAATAATATGGAGCTTTGTTTCCTCAAGCCAGAAATCAGAGAGTATAAGCAATATAAGAATGATTTTGTACCAGGCCTCTCTATTATAGATATTATGATGTTTAATTCCATTGAGGATATTGATATGATGCTGACGGGTTTTGAATTGAAAGGAAGATAGTAATGTGTAATGTTAAAGATAAGAGATTGCTGGTTTTGGGGGGAGGCGGCTTGTCTTGCGAGATAATCAGGGAGGCAAAGGCCTTAGGGGTCAATGTTGTTGTTACAGACTACCTTATGGATTCACCGGGTAAAAGTATAGCTGATAAGAGCTTTGATATAAGCGTGTCCGATATTAATAACGTGGTGAATTTAATTAAGAAGGAACATATTGATGGTGTAATTACCGGCTTCGCAGATTCCATACTCACCTTTTATAGGGAAATCTGTGAAGCTGCTTCGCTTCCCTGCTATGCAGGCAGTGAACAGCTTGATATTGCCACCAATAAGGCAGTATTTAAAAGGCTTTGCAGGGTACATGATGTTCCTGTGGTGAAGGAATACCCAATTCATAATCCTATAACTAGTAATGACCTGAAGGCAATAAGGTTCCCTGTGCTAGTGAAGCCTGTAGACAACAGCGGTAGCCGGGGGATTTACATTTGCAGGAATGAAAATGAGTTAATTGATGGCTGTAAAAAAGCATTGGCCTTTTCAGCATCGGGCCGGATTATAGCTGAGGAATATATGTCAGAGAATGAGGTAACTATATATTATGTTGCCAAGGATGGGGAACTGCATCTTGCAGCCATGGCAGACAGGTACACCACCAGCCAGGGCGAAAGCATTCTTCCGGTGCCTTCAGCCTATATTTTTCCTTCAAAACACTTAAGGGCATACCAAAGCTCACTTGATGGGAAGGTAAAAAAGATGTTTAAGTCCAAGGATTTCAAAAATGGAATCTTATTCATCCAATCCTTTGTGAAAAATGGACAATGCGTCTTTTATGAAATGGGCTACAGACTAACTGGTTCTCTGGATTACAAAATAATAAAGAAAATTTCAGGGGTTAATCCAATGGAGCTTTTAATAACTTATGCCTTAACAGGAAGTATGGGCAGCAGCGACCTTGAAGGACTATTAAATCCAAATTTCAAGAGCTTTGGCTGCAATATAACTTTTTCTGTGAGGCCGGGCAAAATTGGAAGCATAAAAGGACTTGAGGTGATTAGGGCCATGCCTGAAGTATTGGATGTGGTGAACACCCATGAACCAGGTGAGGAAGTGTCGGCAGCAGCTGCAGGAACCCTTATGCAGGTGGTTTCAAGGGTGTTTGCCACAGCAGATTCAGTTGAAAAGCTGGCGGAAGCGATGGAAAGGATTACTACGGCTTTTAAGGTTTACTCGGATGATGGGAAAGAAATGCTTGTTGAAGTATTTGATTCCAGTCAGCTTTTTCATAAGGAGGAGTAGAGGATGAGCGGGAATAAGGTATCAACAATACTAGTTACAGGAGCGGGAGGAGTTTTAGGCTCAACGCTTGCTGATAGTCTCAGTGAAGCGGGAGTTCAGGTTTATGCCTTAAGCTCAAATAGGGAAAAACTCAAAGGTTTGGACAAAAATATCATCTGCTTTGAAAACTGTGACATAGATAAAATTCCCTGGGGGAACATGGATACGGTTATCCACAGTGCCTTTACGAGGTCAAATGATGGTTATGAGCTTGCTAGAAGCCTGGATTTTACAAGGGAGGTTTTCTATAAAGCCTGCAAAAACGGTGTAAAGTCCATAATAAATATTTCCTCAAGGAGTGTTTATGGTCAAAATCCTGCTGTTCCATGGAAGGAAACCGATGCTGCCGCCCCTGATTCAACCTATTCCTTAGCAAAATATTCCAGTGAACTTTTGGCAGAGGACATCAACACCTTAAGCGGGGGAGGCACACGTGCAATAAGCCTACGTCTTGCAGGACTTATAGGAATAGGTTACGGCCAGAGGGTGGTAAATCAATTTGTTATAAATGTACTTAATTCGAAGCCAATTAGAATATTCGGGGGGAACCAGATGTTCTCATTTCTGGATGTAAGGGATGCTGCTTTAGGCATCAAAGCCCTGCTGCAGCTGGATACATTATCAAGGCGCAGGCTGTACAACCTTGGCAGCAGAAAGTGTATAAGCATTATTGACATAGCTGAGGCAGTTTCCAGAGTTGCAGGCTGCTATACGAAAAACCAAGTTAAAATAGAAATAGAGGAAAAGAATATTACTTCTAACGGATATATGGATTCAAGCCTTTTCTACAGCGATACAAAGTGGATGCCCAGGTATAAAATTACAGATACAATTGAGCAGCTATTTATGTATAATCAAAGCATTATGCAAATATAATGAATAGGAAGGTGATAATATGTCAATTCAGGTAACCCGATCTTCAATGCCGAGTCTTGAGGAGTATGTGGAAGAAATCCGTGATTTATGGGAAAGCCGCTGGCTCACCAATATGGGTAAAAAGCATGTTCAGTTTGAGGAGATGCTAAAAGCATATCTGGATACTGAAAATATTAACCTGTTCTCTAACGGACATTCCGCCCTTGAGTGTTCTGTGGCAGCACTAAAGCTTAACGGTGAGGTAATTACCACCCCATTTACCTTTGTATCCACCACCCATGCCATAGTTAGGAATGGACTGAAACCAGTTTTCTGTGATATAAACTTTCAGGATTATACTATGGATGCTGACAAGATAGAGGAGCTTATAACCGAAAGAACCTCGGCAATAATTCCGGTACATGTGTATGGAAAGGTATGTAATATATCCAAAATTGAAGAAATTGCAAAAAAATATAAGCTTAAGGTGATTTTTGACGCTGCTCATGCCTTTGGTGTTAAGATTGATGGGAAAGGAATTGCAAATTTTGGGGATGCATCCATGTTCAGCTTTCATGCTACCAAGGTATTCAATACCATTGAAGGGGGCGCTGTAACCTATAAGGATAAGGCATTGTCCGAAAAGCTGAATCAGCTCAAAAATTTTGGTATTTCCGGGCGTGATGACATGGAATGCATAGGCGGTAACTTCAAAATGAACGAATTCCAGGCAGCAATGGGCATCTGCAACTTGAGACATATAGATAAAGAAATTGAAAAGCGGAAAGCTGTGGTTGACCGTTATATAGATAATCTTAATAATATTCCAGGAATAAAACTAGTTCATGACCAGCCTAAAGTTACCAGCAATTATGCATATTTTCCAGTGGTTTTTGACGGCTTTAAAATGAACAGGGAGCAGGTGATGGAAAGGCTCAAGGCTAAGGATATCAATGCAAGGAAATATTTTCATCCTTTAACCAGCAGCCTTAAGTGCTATAAGGGCAGGTTTGGAGCTAATGGAACACCGATTGCTCAATTTGTGGCAGACAGGGTGCTGTCTCTACCGCTTTATGCCGACATGGACTTGGAAACTGTGGACCGTATCTGTACAATTATACTTAATTAACTTTTCACAGGAAAGGAAGTGATATTGTGGAGGAAGTAGTAGTAAGTATTATCTGCCTAACATATAATCATGAAAAATATATAGCTGATGCCCTGGATAGCTTCATTATGCAAAAGGCATGCTTCAAGTACGAGGTGCTGGTACATGATGATGCATCTACAGATAATACCCGTGAGATAATAGAGAATTATGCCGAACGGTATCCTGATGTTATCAAGCCTTATTTTCAAACTGAAAATCAGTATTCTAAAGGAAATAAAAGATTGATCCTTTTAAATTGGGAAAGAGCAAAGGGGAAATATATTGCTTTATGCGAGGGAGATGACTACTGGCTGGATAATGAAAAACTGCAAAAGCAGGTTGACTACCTGGAAAACAACCCCCTGTGCTCTCTGTGTGTGCATGCCACAAAGCGTGTGTCAGTGGATAAGTTGGATATGAAGCAAGATATACGGCCATTTCATAAGGGATGTATTGTTCCTATGGAAAATTTAATTGTTTATGATGACTACGGATATATTCATACATCATCAATGATATTTCCTGCCAGGCTGATAGATGATTTACCGGAATTTTATTTTAATGCGCCTGTAGGAGATTATCCTTTAACTATTTTCCTTGGATTAAAAGGGCAGGTTTATTATATTGATGAATTTATGTCAGCCTATAGGAACAACACTCCAGGTTCATGGACAGACAGGATACTTATGAACAAGGATAATTTTATTCAGCACAATAATCAGATCATTAATATGCTTGATGAAGTAAACAGCTTTTCAAATTACAACTATGACAATGCTGTCAAAAAGGCTAAAAAGTTGGTGAACTTCCGAATATTATTATCAGAAGGCAGATTCAAGGAAGCTTTGGGTGAGGACTATTTAGAGTTTTTCAATCAGCTTAAGCCAAAGTACAGGTATATTATAGGAATTAAAGGCAGATACCCGATTGTTACTAAAATAGCATTAAAATTGAAGAAGACCCGAAAGGCATTGGAAAATAAATAATTACCATCTTTACTTGAAGGACAAAAGATGATAAAATGTTATAAAATATGGTAAATGTTGCCGAATATTTGAATGAAATTAAAATTTATAAAAAAGGGGCGGAGGTGTTTTCAATGGAAGAGAAAACTTCTTCTTTGGGCTTACGCGATATATATTTCATCATTAAAAAAAGGATCCTCTTAATCATCGGTATTACCATAATATGTGGTTTAACCTCAGGAATACTGAGCTTTTATGTTATTAAACCCACATATGAGGCCCAGACCAGCTTAATTGTTGGCAAACCTCAGCCTGTAGAAAAGTCTCAGCAGTTCAATGATATAATCATGTACCAGAATCTTGCAAAAACCTATAGCGTAATAGCCCAGTCTAGGTCTGTGGCTGAAAGCGCCCAATCTAAATTGTCATTCTATATTTCAGTTGAAGATCTTCAGAATAATGTTACAATCAGTACCAAGGAAGGAACACAGTTCCTTTATATAA
Organism: uncultured Clostridium sp.; assembly: GCA_937927335.1. Classification (GTDB taxonomy): domain Bacteria; phylum Bacillota; class Clostridia; order Clostridiales; family Clostridiaceae; genus UBA699. The sequence goes on along the minus strand of CALBDU010000035.1, from coordinate 8,737 downwards.
AGGCAGAGAACCGTAATGCTCAGCAGGCAGTCAGTATAGTAAATGCTATGACTACTGCTTTTATTGACGAATCAAAAAGAGTATTTCCTACTGGGGGGGATATCCAGGTTATGGATGATGCAGCATTTCCCAAGAAACCAGCTAAGCCAAGAAAGAAGCTGAATATTGCATTAGCCTCGCTTTTAGGGCTGTTTATATCTACAGCGCTGGCTTATATGCTTGAAGAAATGGATAGAACTATCAAAAATGAGGATGATGTTGAAAAATATCTTGGACTGCCTGTAATTGGAGTTATCCCTAAGGAGACATAAATATATCAAGGAAGTGGAGTGATATAATGGGCAAATTAAACCTGATTACGGTTTTAGACTCAAGATCACCGGTATCAGAGGCTTATAGAACCTTAAGAACTAACATTCAGTTTTCATCAATAGATAAGAAGGTACAGGTTATGGTGGTAACCAGCAGTGTGCCGGGAGAAGGTAAATCCACAATTGCCGCAAACCTTGCAGTAGTGCTTGCGGAATCGGGAAATAGAACTATATTAATAGATTGCGACCAGAGAAAGTCAAGACAGCATAAGATATTTCAAGTTTCAAATTCAAAGGGCTTATCTGACATACTAGCGGAACAATGCAGTTATGAAGATATATTAAATGAAACAGATATCAAGGATTTATATATAATAACCACAGGCACTCATCCCCCAAATCCTTCTGAGCTTCTTGCTTCAGAAAAGATGCACAGCTTTATTGAGAAACTTAGGGAGGACTTCAGCTATATAATTTTAGATACTCCTCCGGTGCTGATGGTGACAGATGCACAGCTTTTATCTGGTTATTCTGACGGTGTAATTCTAGTGGCATCGTCATCAGAGGTAGACAGAGATGCTGCTGTTAAGGCAAAGGAGCTATTGGAAAAAGTTAATTCAAGGATACTTGGCGTTATTTTAAATAAGGTAAAGCTTTCAGAAAAGGGTTATTTTGATCGTTACAGCAACTACTATTATGATAGCGACAGCAAGCATGACAGGAGAAAAAGAAGAAAACTCAGGTGATTATTTTAAATGGAGGGGGTAAAATGATAAAGTCAGAGAATATCTGTAACGGAGTAGGAAAAAGTACATTTTATTTTATTACTAAGCGTTTGATAGATGTGACCTTTTCTCTATTTTCGCTTATAATATTCATGCCCCTTTTATTTGTTATTGCAGTTTTAATTAAGCTTGATTCCCAAGGTCCTGTCATATTTAAGCAGGAACGGATAGGCCTTAATGAAAAGCATTTTAAAATGTATAAATTCAGGACGATGTGTGCAGATGCGGAGGACAGGCTAGATGCGATTAAGCATAACAACGAGATGTCTGGACCGATGTTTAAAATGAGAAATGATCCAAGGATAACAAACATTGGAAGATTCTTAAGAAAAACTAGCCTTGATGAGCTACCGCAGCTGTTTAATATTCTTAAGGGTGAAATGTCTCTGGTAGGACCAAGACCTAACCTTCCAAGAGAAGTTGAAAAGTTTACCAAGGAACAAAAAAAGAAGTTTATGGCAAAGCCTGGTTTAACCTGTTATTGGCAGGTTATGGGCAGGAGTAATATTGATTTTGAGGACTGGATGCTGCTTGATATGAAGTACATAGAAGAGAGGAACACTTGGGTTGATATTAAGCTCATTATTAAAACAATGGCAGTTTTGTTTGGAGATGATGGAGCTAGATAGGTTTAAAGGTGGGTGATATTCTATGAAAGGAATATTGTTATCAGGAGGATCAGGCACAAGACTATATCCTGTAACAAAATCTGTGTCAAAACAAATTTTACCAGTATACGATAAGCCAATGATATATTATCCATTATCAGTATTGATGTTGGCTGGAATTAGGGAAATACTGATAATATCTACTCCCAGGGATATTGGCTCCTTTAAGGAACTCCTTGGAGACGGTAGTGAAATTGGATTGAAGCTGTGCTATACAGTACAGTCTGAGCCTCGCGGTGTCGCGGAGGCTTTTATATTAGGTCGGAGCTTTATAGGGGGAGATAAGGTTGCTTTGGTTTTAGGTGATAATATTTTTTATGGCTACGGTTTAACAGGAAGGCTAGAAAGGGCATACGTCAGAGATGGAGCCACCATATTCGGGTATCACGTAAGCAATCCCGAGGAATTTGGAATTGTAGAATTTGATGATCTTGGGGATGTGGTATCAATTGAAGAAAAACCTAAAAATCCAAAGTCCAACTACGCAGTGCCTGGTTTATACTTTTATGATAACAGTGTGATAGAAATAGCAAGCTTGATTAAGCCTTCAATGAGAGGAGAGCTGGAGATCACTTCTGTAAACAATGAATATCTTAAAAGAAAAAAGCTGCATGCTGAAATCCTTGGCAGAGGAATGGCATGGCTAGATACTGGAACCCATAGGGGGCTTCTGGCTGCCGCAAATTTTGTGGAAGCGGTGCAGACAAGGCAAGGGCTTTATGTGGCATGTCTTGAGGAAATTGCCTATAGAAAGGGCTACATCACCAGGGCTCAGCTGATCAAGCTGGCAGAACCCTTGAGCAAGGTGGACTATGGTAAATACCTTCTTAATATTGCAGATGAGTCCCAGGATATTGCCGCAGAAACCGCAGCATCATTATAGTAATAAGGAGGCGGATAGGTTATGAAAACATACTTGGTTACAGGCGGAGCAGGTTTCATTGGCTCTAATTTCATTATATATATGCTTTCTAAATATAAGGATATAAGGATTATCAACTGTGACAAGCTCACCTATGCAGGCAATTTGAATAATTTAACTGAGTTAAGGGATAGCAGCGAATATATATTTGTTCATGGAGACATATGCCATATGGAGCTAATGGAAAAGCTATTTAAAAATTATGATATTGACTATATAGTTAATTTTGCCGCAGAAAGCCATGTAGATAGGAGTATCACATCTCCAGAGGTCTTTGTGAAAACAAATGTGGAAGGCACTGTTGCTTTGCTGAATGCTGCCCTTAAGGCATGGAGTAAAGAATCAGGATTTAAGCCGGGAAAAAAATTCGTTCAGATATCTACAGATGAGGTCTATGGATCTCTTGGCAATACTGGGCTGTTTACAGAGTCAACACCATTGAATCCTCATAGTCCATATTCTGCAAGCAAGGCAGCTGCAGATTTAATGGTGACAGCATGGCATGATACATACGGACTTCCTACAAATATCACAAGATGCTCAAATAATTACGGCCCTCATCAACTGACTGAAAAATTGATTCCAATGCTGATAACAAAATGTCTCCTGCATCAGGAGCTACCTGTTTATGGTGACGGCATGAATATCCGGGACTGGCTGTATGTGGAGGATCACTGCAGTGCGATTGATCTGGTTATCAATATAGGAAAAATCGGTGAGGTTTATAATATTGGAGGAAGCAATGAAAGAACAAACCTCCAAATTGTTCACAAAATAATTTGCTGTCTAAATGATATAGATGATGAAATAAACAATAGGCTTATTATGTTTGTGGAAGACAGAAAGGGCCATGACAGAAGGTACGGCATAGATTCGTCAAAGATTAGGACAGAACTGGGATGGCTTCCCAAAACCGGTTTTGATACCGGCATTATAAAAACTGTAAATTGGTATTTGGAAAATGCAAATAAGGCACAGGTGATAAAATGAAGATATTAATGGTTAATAAGTTTCACTATTTGAAGGGGGGCAGTGAAACCTATTATTTTAGCTTGAAGTCCGTTCTCCAGGAGCATGGCCATGAGGTTTTGGAATTTTCCATGAAGGATTCCCTAAACCTACCAAGTCCATATTCTGAATATTTTGTGGAAAATATTGATTATAATGAAAGCAAATCCATATTGGAGAAGGTTAGGCTCGCTGCCAAACTTATTTATTCCTTCGAGGCACGGAATAAGATTGAAAAACTGATATTGCGGTATAAGCCTGATATTGCCCACCTCAATATATTCCAGCACCAGTTATCACCTTCCATACTTGGGGTTTTTAAGAAATACAATATTCCAGTGGTATATACAGCCCATGATTTTAAGATGATTTGTCCAAATTATAAGATGCTACTTGATTCAGGTGAGATTTGCCAGCAATGCAGAGGTGAAAGGTACTATAAATGCATTAAGAACCGGTGCGTCAAGGGTTCCTTGGCCGGAAGCGCTGTGGAGACTGCGGAGGCATATTTTCACAAGCTCCTGAAAAGCTATGATATAGTAGATATGATCATAACACCTAGCAATTTTTACAGGGAGATATTTATGGATTTTGGAATAGATAGCAGTAGGATTGTACATCTTCCTAATTTTATTGATGAGGATAAGATTGGATATCATCAAGGTTATGAAAGCTACTATTCTTATTTTGGAAGGCTTTCTAGTGAAAAAGGTGTGAAAACCCTTATTGAGGCAGCTGCATATGTGGATGCAGAACTGAAAATTATTGGCACGGGACCCTTGGAACAAAAGTTGAAGGATAATGTTAAAGACATGGGGATGGACAAAAAAATTAATTTCCTAGGCTACAAATCAAAAACAGAATTATCCGACATAATAGGAAACTCCAGGTTTGTTGTGGTGCCTTCAGTATGGTATGAAAATGCTCCATACTCTATTTTGGAAGCCATGGCAATGGGTAAGCCCGTTATAGCCTCAAACATCGGAGGAATTCCAGAGCTGGTTAGGGACAAAGAAACCGGACTGGTTTTCGAACCTCTGAATGTCATGGAGCTTTCAGATAAAATCAGCCAGCTTTTCAGTGATAAAGGTGTGATTGACACGTACGGGATAAATTCCCGAGCTTATATTGAAAAAATTTACAACAAGGAAACTTACTATAAAAAAATTATTGGAATTTATGAGGATCTGATTTATAGGAGGTTAAATGGTCATATTGCGTAATTATAAATTTACCTTTATAGTTTTATTTGATTTTATGCTTCTTCTTGCAGCAGTGATTTATAAGGATTACCTGATTTTTTTATGTGCGGCTGTTGCTGGGATGTTTTTATTATACTACCTCATGAAAAGTCCGGTAAGACTTATTTATTTTCAGGTTTTCTATAATCTTTTTGTTAAATTCGCCATCGGAACTCTTGGAGTGCCTTCGGCCGCCAATTACTTAACGGATATAATAACCATATGTATTGTAATTGCTGCATTGAAAAGGCTTTGTGAGGAAAAGGGCAGCTCCAATATAAAGCTGCCGATGGTCATAGTTATAATATTTTTTTTCACAACTGTAGCAGGACTTATGATAAATGGTCAGTCCATATTGCTTTTTTTATGGGGCATAAGGAATAATTTCAGATTTTATGGTTTTTTCTTTGGATGTGCAGTGCTGCTCAAGAAAAAGGATATTGATTTCATAATAAATTCAATAATGTATATTTCAGTTATAAACTTATTATTCTGCCTATATCAATACAATATTCAGCATTACAGTGTTGATAACCTGGGGGGGATATTCGGCACAAATGTCGGGGTTAACATATATCTTAATGTTTTTATATGTATAACTACTGTAATTACAGTAGTGAGATTCATATACCAAAGGCTGCCTGCCTGGCAGGTAGTGTTCACAATTTTCACCAATGTTTATATATCTGCCATTGGCGAACTTAAGGTGTTTTATATTGAAGTAGCAGCTATTGTGCTGTGTCTTGTATTGTTTTTCAAGCCAAGTAGAAAGACGGTGCTTATACTGATATCATGTGCTGCTGGAGTTTATTTCGGAATACAGTTTTTCTATACAATTTTTCCAAGTTGGCAGAACTTTTTCAGAATTGATAAAATTATTTCCTCTGGGCAGAACTATGCTTCCTCCACTGATCTTGGCAGGTTCAGTGCAGCGAAAAGGGTTACTGACATGTTTTTAAGCGGGGATTTATACAGACTGCTATTCGGCCTGGGGCTGGGAAGTGCTGAAATCTCTCAAGTGGAGGTGTTTACAAGCAATTTTTATATTGACTATGGTAATTATCTCCATTATACATGGCTGTCCCAGGCTTTTCTGCTAATTGAAACTGGATGGATTGGTTTGTGTTGCGTAGCTGTATTTTTTATATCCACAGCAGCGGCTTGTTTTAGAATTAGAAAGGAAAGGCATGAGTATTTAAGCTATTGTGTGATGACTCAGGTTTTCGCTGTGATTAGCTGCATGCTTTTGATATATAACAGCACACTAAGAACCGAGGCGGGCTACCTGGTTTATTTCTTTTTATCCATGCCATTTGCCCTGTATAGGAATGGGGCATTAATTGATGCTTTAGGCTCGGAGGTAAATGATGGCGAAAATTAGTATAATAGTGCCGGTTTTCAAGGTGGAAAAATATCTTAATAGGTGCATTGAAAGTCTAATTAATCAAACTTTCAAAGATGTTGAAATTATATTAGTGGATGACGGATCGCCGGACAATTGCGGAATAATTTGCGATGCTTATGCCGGAAAAGACAATCGTATTCGTGTTATACATAAAGCTAATGGGGGTTTAGGCTTTGCAAGAAATAGTGGTATAGAGACAGCACTAGGCAAATATATTGCATTTGTGGATTCAGATGATTTTGTTTCATTGGAAATGTATAATATATTATATAATGAAGCAGAAAAAAATCATGCTGATGTTTGTTTATGCGGCTTTAACAGAGTAATTAATGACAATATTATATTGGCATATAGTAATCCAATGAATAAAGGTATTTATACTGAGGATGCAGTTTTAAAGGATATACTTGCAAATATGCTTGGAGCACCACCGGATTATCCAAAGGACGATTTTATTGGTATGTCTTCTTGGATGGGAATATATTCGAAAAAGATAATCACTGAAAACAACATAAGGTTTTATTCAGAGAGAGAATATATCTCAGAAGACGCATTATTCAATATAGATTATTTTTCTAAATCTAAAAGAGCAGCTATAATACCTGATCCATTATATTATTACTGTGAAAATGTTACATCCTTGACAAAGTCCTACAAAGGAAACCGCTTTCAAAAATGCAAGATTCTTTATGAGGAAATAACTAGGAGAATTCAATTTCTTGATATTAAAGATCAAGCCAAGCTAAATGTAGACAGAACATTTATAGCAAATTCAAGAGTATGTATTATGCAGGAAGTGGATAATTGTAAAGAAAGTGGATTAAAAAATACAAAAAAAAACATATACAAAATATGCTCTGATAGCTTATTGAAGGATGTATTAAGAGAATATCCAATTTATAAGCTTCCTATTAAACAAAGGATATTCTCAATATTTACAAGATACAAAATGATAAATTTATTGTTTATTTTGGCATACATTAATTCAAGGGGAAATAAAAGATGAAACCATGTATAAGCGTTATTGTACCTATCTATAATTCGGAAAAGTATCTATCAAGAGCTGTGAATTCAATTCTAAATCAAAGCTTAAAAAATATTGAAATAATTCTTGTTGACGATGGATCCAGTGATGACAGTGGAAGAATAGTTGATGATTTTGCAGCGGGAGATCAAAGAGTAAAAGGTATACATCAAAAGAATCAGGGAGTAAGTATAGCCAGAAATGTTGGACTAGTAATAGCAAAAGGTGAATATATTTCATTTTTGGATTCAGATGACTGGGTTGATGAAGAAATGTATAAGTCCCTTTATAATGAAGCTATTAAATACGGTTGTGATATTGTGGCGTGCAATACTAGTTTTGAGAATAACAATAAAATTATTTGGAAAACAGAATATCCAGTAAAAGCAAATGTACTGCTTAAAAGAGATGAAATAAAGCAAGAAGTATGTAGACGACTTCTATTAGGAGAGCTTTTTACTTCTGTTAATGATAAAATCTATTTAAAATCATTCATTGAAGAAAATAAAATTAAATTTAATTCTGATATTTCATTAAGGGAAGATTATTTTTTCAATATGGATATATTTAACAATGCAAAAGTATTACTTTTTTTACCAAATTACTATTATCACTATAGTAGGGATATTCCGAAAAGTGCTTCGAGAAAATATTGCAAAGATGCATTTAAATTATCTTTAAGATTATATGAATATAAAAAGCAATATGCCAAACTTTGGAACATGAATACAGTAGACATAAATCAGAAAATTTCAGGTAATTTCCTTACAGAAGTTCAAGGGAGTATAAAATATATATTTGATAAAGATAATACTTGCAGTATGAAAAATAAGATTTGTACTGTTTCAGGTATTGTAAACAATTATACTGTGATAAATTGTTTTAAAGAATATGATTTTGGATATATATATAAAAGCAAAGGAAAGTTAGAACAGATTATGATAAAACTAATTTATAAAAGATCAGTTGTTTTGCTTTGTATTATATCATTTTTTCTTTCTAAAGTTTCAGAGAAGTTGAAGATTAAGGTAAAAACAGTTTTCAGATATTTTAAGTAAAATTTTAATTAAATAAAAAAATATTTTAAATTTATTGACATGATTCGCATTCAATGATATATTATATTTAAATAAATGCATTGAGAAAATAACAAATTTGTTATTTTCCTAAAGCTTTCGAGCGAAAATGGCAAACTACATGAAAGTGTAGGACGCAAAGCTAAAGGGCCTAAATACCAATTGGTATATGGCAGCCAGTTCCCGAAAAGGAAGTTTTTTTGCGTGTTTGAGGTACTTAACTATAATAACTTTCGAGCGATAATGGCAAACTACATGAAAGTGTAGGACGCAAAGCTAAAGGGCCTAAATACCAAT
>CALBDU010000034.1 GCA_937927335.1 uncultured Clostridium sp. | reverse complement strand
AAAATAGTACAAGAAATTTTCATCAAAAATAATTGACTTTTATTAGCTGGTCTAACTTTTGCTGAATATAACAATGACAAAAGTAAATATAACAAGAAGGACTGTGAATACATAAATTGCCTTGCCTGCTGCAGTACCGGCATTTATAGTCCAGCCAATACCAAATCTCTTTTCAACAAATAAGGAAGGATCCTCTGGATTATAATAGATGCTGTTAGCCAGCAGCCAATATTTATCATCATCTCGATGGAAAATAGCCTTCTGGCTTTCTCCCTTGTTCAATTTCAGCCTGCTGCCACCCTGGCCAACTTTAATTGAAAGCACTAGTGAGCTTATTATCATAGCTCCTGCAAAAGCTAAAATTAGTGCCATGGACAGTTTGCTGTCCATATGGGTCACCTGCATAATTTCGAGGTTACCCAAAGTAAAAATCAGGTTGATTCCTATAGTGGATAATATAAAATATATGCTCCATGCACGTCTGAATATTCTGTTGCGCTCTTTTGACTCTTCTGGATTTATACTGCTTATTTCCTGCTTTGCCCAGCCAATGCCCTTGTAGCTAAAGAATAATACTGTTGTCATAAATAATTGAAATAGAGGCATTTCATAAATTATCAGAGCAGATTTATTTTGCCATCCATTAACATGGCCGTTAATATCCCAATGGGTAGCCACCCTGTCAGGAAGAGATGGATAATAATTAAAGTTGATTATAAGATTGATTGCTATTATTATCAGCGGAAGTAAAAACCACCAGGAGGATGGCATGGAATATTTTCTTTTTTCCCTGCTGAAGCTTGTATCTATAATAACCTCCTGCTTTTTTGTGTTAAGCCAGAAATTTTTTGTCTTTATGGCCTTAACCTTTTTATTGAAGCTGTAATATATTAAAAAAAGTATAAAAATATATCCAAATACAACACACATAAATAAAACTAGGCTTTTACATAAATAAACAAACATTGAAAGTGCTGCGGCTGCAGGCACGCCAATTAATATATTTGACTTAACGAATTTTTTTCCAAGCTCCTTCAACTCTGGATCCTCACTGTTTTCCTCAGGTATCCTGACTCCCAGGAAAACATTTTTTCTGGTGAGATTCAATGTGAGAATTTGAATAACCAAAGTTAAAAGCATGGTAAACAAGGCAATCCCTGTTAGAAAAATATATTCATCCATTTTAACCCTCCGAATTATAATTTATAAAAATTTTTCTGCATAAACTTAAGAATTGTTCTTCAGATGCCCCATGGCACTTAAAATCAGCAATTATATAGCTTAGCTCCTCTAATAAATTTTCCCTGAATTCTTCAGTAGCTTCAGGGAGTTTGTCATTTATTACAGCACCCTTTCTCCTGTCTATAATAACGTACCCCTCAGATTTCAGGTTGTTATATGCCTTATTAACTGTATGCAGGTTTATTCCAAGGTCTTCGCCCAGCTGCCTTACAGATGGCAGGCTTTCTCCGGATTTTAGCTTTCCCGATGCTATTCCTATTATTATATGCCTTTTGAGTTGTTCGTAAATTGGAGTATCCGATTCAAAATCTATTTTTAAAAGCAAATCATCACCTTCTTATTATATTTGTTATATATAATATATAACAAATATAATAATTTGTAAATACCCTCTACACACATAAATGAAATTCACTGAATATGATGAATTAAAATAAATATTTGGTGGTGATTTTATGCGTAAATCGCAAAATATAGATAATTCCACATGGGCTTACCTCACCTTTATATTGGGTCTTGGAGCAATATATATTGTAAGAAAAGATGATACTTTACACGTAGGCGCTCCCAATGATATAACCCTTCTTTTAAATGCAATTTCGGAGCAAAAGGACAAAGACAATCTAGATGAGCTTATAAATGCAGCAGGCTACTCCTATGACCCTGAACAAGATATCTTCTACTCATCCTTATACCCCTGGCAGAGGCGTTTTGGCTATTGCAGGCTTTTTGATGAGGCTTCTGCAGTTTTAAGCATGATCATAGACTGTGAGCCTATTTATTTCGATTATGACAATAAAAGATGGTTAGTAGGCCTTTGGAAAGGTCAGTATGGCATGACCACTGGCGGTGAAATTGGTATTTATTATACTGATAAGCCAAACATTAATATCCCAGGCATATACAAAGGACCCTTTTATAGAAGCATAACAGATAAAGAATTATTGGACATGTCTTATATCCTTTATAAAAATGATGAAAAACTTTTCACCAGAGAAGGACGGCACTGGTGGCTGGCTGGCTTTAAACTTGCTGAATTTTCAGAGCCTAAAGAGCTGAAAATGAATATTTCTATTGACTTAAAGAGCAGGGGAATGAGAGATGCCTTTATTGGCGGCCTTAACCAAGCCGGGTATTCTGATGGCGATATAACCATAGATGATAATGCTGTTACCTTCATCTATGGAACACCAAAGACACCCCAGCCATTGACCCGGAATACAAGAACAGATTGGTTAATTCAGAGAAAAAATGAACTATTATGCCTTTTATTTAACCTCTATACCTTGCCTTATAATAATTCAATGGACAAATTAAAATATATGGAGGAGCAATTTCCGGAGTTAAGCAAATTAGTAAGCATATTGGCAGGTTCCAGATGAATTGTGAATTGAAAAGAGTTTATCAGGTATATGAAGCCTCGGAAAAGATTTACTTTGACAGTCTCTCCCGCTTTGTTCTCATGAGTGACTGTCATAGGGGTACCGGAAGCCTCAGAGATGATTTTTATAAAAATAAAGATATCTATTCCAGGGCCTTAAATTACTACAATAGCAAAGATTATATATATATTGAAATTGGTGATGGAGATGAATTGTGGGAAAATGATAACTATCAAGAAATAATAGAAACCCATAAGGATGTGTATAATCTTTTGGCTAGCCTTAACAGAAGAAATAAATTGTATTTGATTTACGGAAATCACGATGTGGTTAAAAAGGACATTGGGGTTGTTAATAGTTACCTGGTTCCTGCTTTAGGGCCTGTTAAAATTCATGAAGGCCTGGTTATGAGCATGAAGGATTCTGATATAGAACTGATGCTAATACATGGCCATCAGGTAGATTTTTTTAATGATAAACTATGGAAAATAAGCAGATTTTTAGTGAGATACCTTTGGGGACCTCTTCAGATGCTTGGTATTATAAGTCCAGGCAATACCTCCTTAAGCTTTTGTAGAAAAAGAACAATGGACATAAAACTTATGGATTGGTGTATGCTTGAAAATAAAGGTCTCATCGCGGGACACACCCATAACTTTATATTCCCGCAAAAGGGAAGAGTTCCTTACTTTAATACCGGCTGTTGTGTATATCCTGAGGGAATAACAGCTATAGAAATTGATAATGGAAATATAACTCTGGTAAGATGGTTTTCAAAGATATTTAATAATACTACAGTATTTAATAGAGAGGTTATTAGTGGACCTGAAAAGATTCAGGATTATTTTTCCATTGAATAGTTATGAGAAATTTGATATAAATATATTTAGTTGAATAGACAGTTCGTAAGCTTCCTGTCATAAAACAAAACTAGGCAATTTAAATTACTCTTGTAATTTAGGGCGCCTTGCGCCCTTTTTTTTATTATTAATTTTTGGAGGACCATATGTTTTTATTAAAAAATGAAATTCAATTTGATTCTGCACATTTTCTCGAAGGGCATGAAGGCAAATGTTCTAACATCCATGGACACAGATACAAGCTTGTTGTGATGGTTAAAGGAAATAAACTGGCGGAAAATGGCTCCAGTCGGGGGATGGTAGAGGACTTCAGCTTTATAAAGGCTATCCTTAAAGATGTGCACACTATGTTCGATCACAAATTGATTCTGGAGGATACGGAAAAAGGAAGAATGCTGGCAGAAGCACTATACAAAATTGACCAAAGTTTCGCCTATATGATGGTTCCCTACAGGCCCACCGCAGAAGAAATGTCCAGACATATTTTCAATATTTTAAGGAATAAGGGCTTAGCTGTAGATGAAGTGGAGCTTTTCGAAACTCCATCAAACAGCTGTAAATATCGGGAGGAATAGCATGCTTTACAATATAATTGAAAAATTTATATCCATAGATGGGGAAGGTCCCTCTGCAGGTGAGCTAGCTGTATTTATAAGATTTGGAGGCTGCAATCTCCGCTGCAGCTGGTGTGACACAGCTTATTCCTTTGATGATGCTCCAGACACCGAGACTTTAACTAAAGAAGATATATATAAATTTATCAAGGAAAGCGGAGCTTCCAATGTAACAATTACAGGGGGCGAGCCTCTCATCCAAAATGGTATAGAGGAGCTTATTTACTATATCGCTCAGGATAAAAACCTCATAATTCATATTGAAACCAATGGTTCAGTTTCGGTGCACAAACTTACCAGCATAAAGCATCTTGATAATGTATGTTTTGTACTTGATTACAAGCTCCCTGGCAGCAATATGGAAAGCTCTATGGATTGTGTAAACTACGAGCTTATTGAAAAAAAGGACGCTTGTAAATTTGTAGTTGCATCAGAAACGGATTTATTAAAAGCTCTGGAGGTAATTAAAAAATACAACCTTATTGAGAAATGCTCCATTTTTTTAAGTCCTGTATGGGGAAAAATCCACCCGTTAGCCATAGTGGAATTTATGAAGGCTCATAACCTTAATAAAGTAAGGCTGCAGCTACAGCTCCACAAAATAATATGGCCGCCGGAAACCAGGGGGGTATAAAAATGACAAAGGAAATTGACATTAAGACAATCGAAAGGGCTATAAAGGATATTCTAACTGCTTTAGGAGATGACCCTGAAAGAGAAGGTCTTATAGATACTCCTAAACGTGCAGCAAGGATGTTTGAAGAGGTCTTTGAAGGTATGAAATACACTAATAAAGAAATAGCTGATAAATTTGGGGTGGTCTTTGAGGATGAAGATTTTTCAGTGAGCACAGGCAGAAACATGGTTGTGGTGAAAGACATACCCATATTCAGCTATTGTGAGCACCATCTGGCTCTCATGTACAATATGAAGGTTAAGGTGGGATATGTACCTAATGGAAAGGTTATTGGCCTTAGTAAAATTGCCAGAATTGCCGATATGGCAGCCAAGAGACTTCAGCTTCAGGAAAGAATTGCATGGGATATAGCTGATATCATCTCTATTGCCGCAGAATCCGGCGATGTAGCAGTGATGATTGAAGGAGAACACAGCTGTATGAGCGCCCGGGGGATAAAAAAAGCCGGAACTTTAACCAGGACTACAGTGTTTAAAGGTCAGTATGAAAATAACGAAAGCTTAAGATATGAGTTTTTAGCATTTTAGGAGGATATATCAATGAAAAATGAAAAGGCGTTACTGGTATTCAGCGGCGGCCAGGATTCTACTACCTGTCTAATTTGGGCAAGAAAGACCTTCCTGGATGTGGTGTTAGTGTCCTTTGACTACAACCAAAAGCATAAATCAGAGCTGGATTGTGCTAAAAATATTGCTCAGGACTTAGGCTTTGAACATCATATTCTTGACATGACGCTTTTGTCACAGCTTGCACCTAATGCCCTTACAAGAGCTGATATTGAAATTAAAAATGGAGTAGGCAGCGCACCTCCAAACACATTTGTGGATGGAAGAAACATGCTTTTTATGACCTTTGCTGCCGTACTTGCTAAACAGCTGGGAATCCGCCATATAATTACAGGGGTATGCGAAACAGACTTCAGCGGTTACCCCGACTGCAGAGACATATTTATCAAATCCCTTAATGTAACCTTAAATCTTGCTATGGATTACCCCTTTGTGATTCACACACCTTTGATGTGGATTAACAAGGAGGAAACCTGGAAAATGGCAGATGAACTGGGAGCCCTCCAATATATAAGAGAAAATACACTGACCTGCTATAACGGCATTAAGGGAGACGGCTGTGGGGAATGCCCAGCCTGCGTCTTGAGAAAAAGAGGCCTTGAGAACTATTTAAAATCCAAAAGTAATTAGAGGTGTGTTATGAGGGAAAGCATAGAAGGAATAACCCTGCTTGGAAATCAGGGAACAAAATACAAAACTCAATATGATCCTGGAATTTTAGAGGTGTTTGATAATAAGCACCCGGACAATGATTACTTTGTTAAATTTAACTGTCCGGAATTTACAAGCCTGTGTCCAATTACAGGTCAACCTGATTTTGCTTCAATATATATAAGCTATATACCAGATAAAAAAATGGTGGAGAGCAAATCTCTGAAGCTTTATCTTTTCAGCTTCAGAAATCATGGTGATTTCCACGAGGACTGCATGAATATTATAATGAAGGATCTTATTAAGCTTATGGATCCAAAGTATATAGAGGTCTGGGGAAAGTTTACCCCCAGGGGCGGCATAAGCATTGATCCTTACTGCAATTACGGAAAACCTGGTACAATGTTTGAAGACATGGCCAAAAACCGCTTATTCCAGCATGATATGTATCCTGAAAAAATAGATAACAGATAAAATAAGATTTATGTTAAAATATAAATATCTGCTGCAAGGAGGTATTTATGGATAACATTGGTCTGGTTTTGGAAGGCGGCGGCATGAGAGGATTATACACCTGCGGAGTGCTGGAGTTCTTTTTGGAAAAAAACCTGTTTTTTAATTATATAATTGGCGTATCCGCTGGTGCTTGTAATGCTGTGTCTTATATATCAAAACAAAAAGGAAGAAATAAAAAAGTAAATATAGATTACTGCAGAAGCTGGAAATATATGAGCTTAAGAAATCTGCTTTTGAAAGGTTCCTTTATCGGTATGGATTATATATTTGATGAAATACCCACTGAACATGTTAAGTTTGATTTTAACGAATTTTATAAATCCAACTGTAATTTTCTGGTGGGAGTAACCGATTGTAATACAGGTAAACCTATATACTTGACTAAAAACGACTGCAACGGAAGGTTTGATGCCTTGAGAGCTACTTCGTCGCTGCCCCTTATATGCCCTGTAATCCAATATAAAGGGTTTCAGCTCCTTGATGGAGGAATATCCGATTCAATTCCTATAAAAAAATCCATCAGCGACGGTAACAGTAAAAATATCATTATTCTAACCAGGGATAAGCAGTACCGAAAAAGTCCCATCAAATATAGAAACCTTATCAGGTTTTGGTATAGAAAATATCCTAAGCTGGCTGATGCATTGCTAAACAGATATAAAGCTTATAATGAAACCCTGGATTATGTGGATCAGCTGGAGGAGGAAAGTAAAGCTCTTGTTATAAGGCAAAGCTCAGGCATTAAGGTAGGAAGACTTGAAAGAAAACCTGAAAAACTGGAAAAACTATTTAATCAGGGTTATACAGATGCTGAAAACAGCTATGAAAAGATAGTTGAATTTATTAAAGGGGTATAGCAAATGCTAACCCCTTTAACTGACTTATGCTATTGTACCCCTTTTTGATGAATAATTCTTATATTCCCCGGTAATCATTACATTTTTAATTATATCCACCACTTTCCAAACCTCTTCAAAGCTTGTATAAAGGGCAACTGGTGCCAGTCTTATTACATCAGGATATCTGAAATCAGGCAAAACCCCTTTTTCCTTAATTACTTCATTTATTTTTACTGCGTCACAATGCTGAAGAGCAACATGACCCCCTCTTCTATTTTCATCTTTAGGGGTACCAGTGCTGAAGCCATATGGCACAAGGACTTCTTCAATGAGCATCATCAGATAATTTGTAAGTTTTAGTGATTTTTCTCTAATATTATCAATACCAGCTTCAGTGAAAACCTTCAAGGAGCCCTCCAAGGGTGCCATACTTAACAGATGAGGCGTGCCTACCTGCCATGCACCTGCGGTCATTTCCGGTTCAAATTTTTGCGCCAGGTCAAATTGCTTTTCTTTGTTGAAGCCAAACCACCCTGCCATGCCGGGGCCATTTTTTAAGTGCTTTTCATTAATATACAGACTGGCAGTACCACCAGGTCCGTTGTTAAAATGTTTATAGTTGCACCAAAACGCAAAATCTGCATCCCACTTATCCAGCTCATGACGTACCGAACCTGCTGAATGGCAGCAGTCAAAACCTATAATTATACCTTTTTTATGGGCTGCTACAGTTAATTTTCCCATATCCAGAAGCTGTCCACTCCTGTATAAAACCCCTGGAAGAAGGATTAATGCAATGTCCTCTTCCATTTGTGATATTATAAAATCTTCATCTAATGTTTCACCGTCGCAGCTCTCTACAACTACAAGGTTTTCTTCTACATTAAGTGCCCTGGATTTCAGATGGCTCTCAACAGCATATCTGTCTGTAGGAAAATTCAAATTATCTATTAAAATTTTGTATCTATCACTTGTTGGTCTATAAAAGGTATTCAATACACAATGAAGGTCTACTGTGGAGGAACTATGAATAATCAGTTCCTCAGCCTTAGCACCCATCATAGGAGCCTGAAGCTTTGCAAGGTTTTCTGCAAAATAGAACCATGGAACCTCAGCCTTCCCCCAGCCATTAATTCCAAGACTCTTCCACTCATCTAATACCCTTAATACGCTTTCCTCTGCATCCTTGGAAAGAAGTCCAAGAGAATTACCATCCATGTAAATCTCATTTTCTTTCAAGTAAAACCTTTCCCTGAATTTTGCCAGGCTATCCTCCCTGTCTAGAGCTCTTGCATAATCCAATGATAACTTTTCCATATTTTTACCCCCTTTATATTTAGGTTCCTAAATAAATGATTAAAATTTTAAAGCCTTTTGTCCATTTCTTTAAGACAATTGATTACAATTTCCCTTTCCTCCTGGGTAAGAAACCCGGTTGTTCTTTTCTCAAAATTCTCCACTATAGTCCAGGCATCTCTTTGTATGTTTGTGCCTTCATCAGTTAAATAGATCTTTTTCGTTCGGGCATCCTCAGTTTCAGCTCTCCTAAACACCAGCTTCTTATTTTCAAGAATATCTACGGTGCCCGTCAATGTAGCTGGAGTAACCGATATTATCTTTAAAATTTCTTTTTGTGATAATGGCCCTCTCTTTAAAAGACAGTTTAAAACTCTGAACTGTGAATAAGTTATACCGATGGTATCCAGCTCTTCATTTAACGAAAGAGCTGATCTTCTTGCCACTTCCTGAACAAAATATCCTATGTGATTACTAAAATCAGTTTTCATATTATTTAGCCCCCTAAATATATTTTAACAAAATCCTGCTTATTGTCAATAATTTTATTGAAAAATATGATAGACTAATATTAATTAATGAAATAGGAGTTGAGTATATGAAATTTATATCATGGAATGTAAACGGACTTAGAGCCTGCATACAAAAGGGATTTTTAGATTATTTCAAGGAAGTGGACGCGGATATTTTCTGCATGCAGGAAATAAAGCTTCAGCAAGGCCAGTTGGAGCTTGATATAGATGGATATTATCAGTATTGGAACTATGCAGAAAGAAAGGGTTATTCCGGTACTGCTGTATTTACCCGACTTAAGCCCTTGAGCTTTACCAAAGGAATTGGAATAGATGAGCATGATAAAGAAGGTAGAGTTATTACACTGGAATTTGATGATTACTATCTTGTAAATGTCTATACACCAAATTCCCAGCCAGAGCTTGTAAGGCTTGACTACAGAATGAAATGGGAGGATGATTTCAGGGCCTACATCAAAAATCTTGATAATAAGAAACCGGTGATTTTATGCGGCGACTTAAACGTAGCTCATACCGAAATTGACCTCAAAAATCCTAAGACCAACGTAAAAAATGCCGGCTTTACTCCTGAGGAGAGAGGAAAGTTTACCGAGTTTTTAAAATCTGGTTTTATTGATACTTACAGGTACTTTTACCCTGATAAAACCGGAGCGTATTCATGGTGGTCCTACAGGTTTAATGCCAGGGCCAATAATGCGGGCTGGAGAATAGATTATTTCTGCGTATCGGAAAGGATAAAGAATAAGCTTTCCAAAGCGGAAATACATATGGATATAACCGGATCAGACCACTGTCCCGTAGAATTAGTCATGGAATAGAGTTTATCCTTAAGCAAAAAAGCGGCGCCAAAGCGCCGCTTAAATTTATTCTACTACTATTAGGTCCTTTGTATAATGGTTCAAAACTTCACAACCATCTTCTGTTACTATTACCAGATCTTCAATTCTCACACCAACATCCCCTGGGAGATATATTCCCGGTTCTATTGAAAATATCTGGCCAGGCTGAACTCTGTCAGTATTTACTGAAGAAACATCACCAAAATCATGAACCTCTATGCCTATGGAATGTCCTAATCTATGAGTAAAGTACTTTCCATAACCCTTTTCAGTGATATAATCCCTTGCAGCGGCATCTATGTCGCAAAACCTTGCTCCTGCCTTTACTTTGTCAATACCTCTCTTATTAGCCTCAAGTACAATATTGTATACTTCTCTGGCATGATCTGAAACAGATTTATAGAATACTGTCCTTGTCATATCTGAACAATATGAATTCTTTACACAGCCGATATCTATTACAACGCTGTCTCCTTCTTTTACAGTGGAATTATCCATTACGTGATGAGGGTCGGCGGCATTTGCTCCATATCCTATTATCGGATCAAAAGAATGACCGTCTGCACCAAGCTCCTCCCATATTCCTGACAAAAGCTGACCCATTTTCTTTTCAGACTGTTTTTGAGGTACGAGCTTTATCATTTTATCCATAGCAAGGTCATTAAGCTTGGAAGCCTGTCGCATAAGCTCCTTTTCATTTTCATCCTTGCACATTCTTACCTTATCAAGTATTTCTGACCCATTTACAAAGCAACTGCCGGCTTTCTTATTGATAAGTCCTAGAAGAAACCTTGAAGGCCAATTTTTATCAATACCAAGAGGCTTATCCTTTTCAATATGGCCTGCCAATATTTCCACAGGGTTTTGAGTATCATTAAACCATATCATCTCTGCACCCAGATCTTCTGTAACCGGGAACAGTTCATTTATAAACAGTTTATTCTTTCCATTCAGATTCAAATACAAAGCAAGCATTCTTTCGCCAGGGTGAATCCATTTCCCTGTAAGATAAAAGATTGCAGCAGGATCAGATACCAGCATCTGAGGCAGCTTATTTTCATCCATAATTTTTAACACTTTTTTTAGTCTTTCCTGTATCATGAAATCCCCTCCATACATATTTTATGTATATTAATTATTTTAATATTATCACATA
Source organism: uncultured Clostridium sp. (assembly GCA_937927335.1). Lineage (GTDB taxonomy): Bacteria > Bacillota > Clostridia > Clostridiales > Clostridiaceae > UBA699. The sequence goes on along the minus strand of CALBDU010000034.1, from coordinate 30,212 downwards.
TTTTTAAGTATGTACATAATAAATTACCGTATTACAAAAATATATTCGGTAATACTTAAATTGGATTCTTGCATTTGTGCAAAACTGCTTATTATGATATCATGATTAGTAATGAAATGTAACCTGGAGGTAAATATGATTAACGAAATAGCACAAAAGATTCGTGATTTAAGAAAAGAAAAGAACCTCACCCTTAAAGATTTGAGCAGTAAAACCGGCCTTTCGGTAAGTTTTTTGTCCCAGGTAGAGAATGGTTCTTCCTCTCTTGCTATAACCTCTCTAAAAAAAATTGCTGAGGCTCTGGAAATTAACATAAATTATTTTTTTGAGGTACCAGAAATAAATAACTTCCTAGTTAAGGCAGAGGATGAAAAAATTTTTAAAATGGAAGGCTCTGATTCAGAGTTTATAAGACTTAGCGGCAATTTCCCAAATAGAAAGCTTGAAGCTATGATTACAATAATTCCTCCGGAGCATAAGCATGGCAGCAACTTCAACCATCCTGGGGAAGAATTCATATACGTCATGGAGGGAGCCCTAATTGTGGTGCTGGACGGCAAAGAATATTTGGTTAAGATGGGGGATTCCATCCACTTTCCATCAACCATTGACCACATATGGATAAATCCTCTAAAACAGGAAACAAAAATTTTATCTGTTTTAACACCGCTGATATTTTAAAAAAAGATATACACTAGCTGCTTGCCAGTGTATATCTTTTTATAATTGCGTCCACAGTTTCCTCTATTGTATTATCATTAAACACATGGAAATCACTATATTTTTTATATAGTTCATATCTTTCATCATATAAATCATATAATTTTTGTACTCCATCTTTGAGAAGAGGTCTTTTTGATATTTCCACATCTGAAGCGATATTTTCAATTGGCCTGTCTATAAAAACAATTATTCCCTGTTTCTTTAATTCTTCTATATTAATATGATTCTTTACAACACCTCCGCCAGTAGCAATTATTGAAGAATTCCACCTGCTCAGCTTTTTTACCGCCATGGTCTCAGCATTTCTGAAGTGATTTTCACTAATATTAAAAAGCTCAGGTATTGTTTTGCCGCTTTCTTTTTCTATGAATTCATCCACATCCACAAATTCCAGACCAAGTCTCTCATAGAGCATTTTACCTACTGTGGTCTTGCCTGCCCCTGGCATTCCGATTAATACTATATTTTTTGCCATTTTAAAGCCCGCCTTTCACCGAAATGTATATTTTCTCAAGAAATTCAGCAGAAAATTTTTCCCCCTGCCATATTTCCTGTGCCGCTGCTGCTTGGGCTACCAGCATAAACAAGCCGTTTGCAGTTACTAGCCCTGCCTCTCTGGCAGCCTTTAAAAGAACAGTTTCTCTAGGATTATATATCAAATCAACTACTACTGAAAATTTTTTAATTACCTCCAGATTAACAGGAGCTGCATCCATTATAGGATACATGCCACATGGGGTGCAATTTATTAAAATATCCTTATCATCCATATTTTTCAGTTCAGTATAGGATATGATTTCGTGGCCTTTTACCTTTTTTGAAGCCCTATGGGGATCTCTGCTTACAAACGTAATTTCTGAAGCATTATTATCTAAAAGATACTGAAGTACAGCCCTGGCCGCCCCGCCAGGCCCCATCAGCACAACCTTCCTGCCGGATATATCTATGGAAGCCCGCCTTAAAGTGCAGCCAAATCCAAAATAATCAGTATTATACCCAGTAAGTCCCTCTGGGCCAAAGGCTATGGTGTTAACAGCTTCGATTCTTTCCGCCTCTTTTGATATTTTATCAAGAAAACCCATTATATCTATTTTGTAAGGGATTGTTACATTGGCCCCCCTGCAGCCTAGCGCCTTTAAGCCCTTTACAGCAGTCTCCAGGTCCTGGTGCTTTATTTCAAATAAGCTGTAGTTACCTGGGAGCTCCAGCATTTTTAAAATATTTTCATGTATTTTCGGAGAGAGACTGTGACCTAATTTTTCACCAATTAATCCATAAAAATTGCTCATTTATAATTCTCCTCTGCTTTATAATTTCCTAAAAATTTATAATTAAGTCCATCCTCTTTCATAGCATTAAATATGTTCATTGTAATCTTTTCCTTCATATTTCCTTGAAAGTCTATGTAAAATAAATATTCCCAAGGCCTCCCCATTATGGGCCTTGATTCAATTTTAAAAAGGTTTGATTTGTTATCAGCAAAATGCTTCAGCAGCTTGTATAATGATCCCGCCTTATGAGGCAGAGATGTGACAATGGTTATCTTTTCACATTCTTGTCCAATTTCCTGATCTCTTCCAATTACTATGAACCTTGTGTAATTATTGTTATTGTCATTAATATTTGCCTTCAATATTTCCAGACCATAAATTTCAGCAGCCTTCCTGCTTGCTACACAGGCCTTGTTTATTGATTTCTGCTGACCTACATACATCGCGCTCTTTGCTGTGTTATGATATGGTATTAACCTCCATTCATGATGCTGGTCAAAATAATTCTTTGACTGAAGAAAGCCCTGCATATGGGAATATACCTCTTTTATCTGAGATATATCAGTCCCCTTTATTCCCAAAAGGTTTTGATCTACCTTAAGACATTTTTCACCTGTTATATAGTATCCATATTCGCCCAAAAGATCATATACCTCTGATATACCTCCAGTGGATGAATTCTCCAGGGGCACTATTCCATACTTAACCTCACCATTTCCCAGAGCATTAAAAATGTCCTTAAAGCTTGGATAATTTACAGCTGCAATGCCGCTGCCAAAATACTCAATTAATGCCTGATGGCTGAAAGAGCCATTAACTCCCTGAAATCCAACCTTGTATTTATAACCAGAATCATCCACATTATCTCATCCTTTACAAAATATTATCCAGCAATGCCATAGCTGCCACGGCCTCTACCACTGGCACTGCCCGAGGCACTATGCAAGGGTCGTGACGTCCCTTAATTTGTAATAGTTCATTTTTGTTTTCTTCTATATTTACTGTTCTCTGTACCTTACCTATTGAAGGAGTTGGTTTAAATGCAGCCCGGAAAATTACCGGCATCCCATTGGTTATGCCTCCTATAATTCCTCCGTTGTTATTACTGAAGGTCTTTACATTACTCCCCTCCATATAAAATTCATCATTTGCCTCGGACCCTTTCAGCTCTGAAATGGCAAAGCCGGTTCCAAACTCCACTCCCTTTACCCCTGGTACCGAAAATAGCAGATGAGCTATGGAACTCTCCAGTGAATCAAAGAATGGATCTCCTATCCCCGCTGGAACATTAAGTATAAAGCACTCTATTATACCTCCCAGGGAATCCTCTTCCTCTCTTGCTGTAAGTATTGCTTTTTCCATTTTGCTCTCAATTATTTCATCAAACACAGGAATGGATTTTGTTTTGAGGCTTTTGAGCAAATCATTATCTACATCCTGGATAAAATCCCTGTCCATGATTTTGCCGATGCTTTTTATATGACTCCCGATAAATATTCCCTTATCCTCAAGAATCTGCCTGCACACTGCTCCTGCAAATACTAAAGGTGCAGTAAGTCTTCCAGAAAAGTGGCCTCCTCCTCTATAATCGTTAAAGCCTGAATATTTTACAAAACCAGTGTAATCAGCATGAGAAGGCCTCATTTGTCTTTTTGTTTTTTCATAGTCACCTGAATGCTGGTCTTTATTATAAATCACTGCACAGAGAGGCGTTCCTGTGGTCTTTCCATTAAAAAGCCCGCTTAATATTTCAATATTATCCTCCTCACATCTGGCAGTACCCAGCTTGCTTCTGCCAGGCACCCGCCTGTTCATTTCAAATTTTACTTTATCAAGATCTAGGTTAAGTCCCGGTTTTAGTCCATCCATAGATATTCCCACTGCTTTTCCGTGAGACTCGCCAAAAATTGAAAATTTAATTTTCCTCCCCCAGACTCCACTCATCCATGACACCTCCAAGCATTTTAAAATGTTTCCAGAAATCGGGATATGACTTTCTTACACATAGTGCATCCTTTATAATAACAGGGTTTTCACATTTTAAAGAAGCAACAGCCAAAGCCATGGCAATGCGATGATCATTCCAGCTGTTCACCCTGCCTCCTGTTAGTGACTTTTTACCATTAATGATTAGTCCGTCTGCCTTCTCCTGGATATCAGCCCCTATTTTCCTAAGCTCCGTGGATATGGCCTTTAATCGGTCACATTCCTTAAGCCTTAACCTTTCTGCATTTATAATTTCTGTCTTTCCTTCACTTAAAGCCCCTAAAACTGCAATAATTGGTACAAGATCCGGACTTTCCGAAGCATCAAAAACTATACCTTTTGTTTTGGCGGGTATTGCCTTTATACCTTCCTCTGAGGCTGCTATTCTCCCACCCATTTTTTCAATTACTGATACAATCACCTTATCTCCCTGAAGAGATTTCATTTTTAAGCCAAGACACTCCACATCAGCCCCTAGTGTTCCTGCAGTGAGCCAGAAGGCAGCTTGAGAAAAATCACCTTCTACGCAATAGTCTTTTGCTTTAAATTTCTGGTTTCCTTTAATGATAAACTCCTTGTAATTATTATTTTCAACTGTTACGGAGAAATCCTTCAAGGTGTCTATGGTAAGATCCACATAAGGCTTTGATTCCAGCCTTGTTGTAATTGTGATTTTGGAATCCCCTTCCAGCAAAGGCAATGCAAACAGTAAACCGCTTATAAATTGTGAGCTTACATCTCCTTTAACCCTGTATTCCCCGGGCTCCAGTCTGCCTTGTATTGTAAGGGGAAGATTTCCATCTGAATTTTTATATTTTATTTTTTTATCTTCAAATATATTGTAATATGGACCAAGAGGCCTTTCCGCCAGTTGACCCTCACCTTTAAAAACTACTTCCTTTCCGGAAAGTGACGCGATTGGAATAAGAAATCTTAAAGTGGAACCCGACTCCCTACATTCTATATGGTTATGTGCCGGATTGATTTTTTTTGTTCCTCTGATTTTTAAACTCTTATTTGATTTAACTATATTAACCCCTAAATTTTCCATAGCGCTGCAGGTAGCATCTATATCCTGAGAATAATTCACATTGCTGATTTTGCTGCTGCCTTCTGAAAGGCCAGCACAGATAACAGCACGGTGGCATATACTTTTGGAGGAAGGCACCGTAACCGCTCCTTTTAACTTGCTTTGCATAAGCATAACATATTTCATGATTCAGCCTCCTTTTTCTCTATATATAATCAGAAATTTTACTTTTTTCTATTTTTTTAATAATGCCATTTCCTATTTTTGTAATCACTATTATACTAATAAACCCACTGCTATTTTTTTTGTCTAAATTTATTGCATCATAAACCTTTTCCATTTCCATATCAGGGGTTGTGCTTGGCAGTTCAAATTTTTCTAAAACCTCTTCTAGGCGCTTTACTGTCCCAGGTTCAGTAATTCCAAGTATTTCCGTATTCCTGGTTATATGAGCCATACCTATAGCCACAGCCTCGCCATGGGTAAACCTTTTGTAATCATAGTATTTTTCAACTCCGTGACCAAGGGTATGACCAAAATTCAGCAGCATCCTTTCTCCAAAATCTCTTTCATCCTTTTCTACCAGGATTTTTTTTATGCCGCAGCATTTATATATCAAGGAGTCCATAGACTCATCTTCCAAACCCTTAAGGTTCATTAGACTGTTTATAATTGTCTCATCCATTATGCATCCATATTTTATAACCTCAGCAATACCATCACTGAAAAATCGTTTGTCCAATGTGCTTAGCACCTGAGGATCTATAAACACTGCTTCTGGATGGTAAAAACTTCCCACCAGGTTTTTGCCCCACGGCAGATCCACCGCCACCTTACCTCCAATGCTGCTGTCAACTTGTGCAAGCAGTGAGGTTGGTATCTGTATATAGGGCACTCCCCTTAAATAGGTAGCCGCTGCAAATCCTCCCAAATCTCCGGTTACACCACCGCCCATGGTAATTATTAGGTCTCCCCTGGTTATACCCAAGGCTGAAAGCTGTCCGTAAACCTTCTCCAATGTATTTAAATTTTTGCTTTCCTCTCCAGGTCTTATGGATATAATTTTGGCTTCAAAGCCCGTATCTGAAATGTCTTTAAGTAGCCCTTCTCCATAAAGCTTCCTTACATTGTGGTCAGTTATGATTGCTATCCTTTTGCTGCTAAAGTGGTCTTTCAGATATTGGGGAACCTCATTTAAAATATTTCTTTTAAAAAATATTTTGTATTGGTGGCTGTTCAATTTTATATCCATTACCTTCATAATTACACCATCATCCTTCTTTTATTTAATGAGGCATTATTAAAAATATCCTCCAGCGCTCTTTTGTCCTCAGACAATATGGCCTTCTTAATTTCATTTATACTGTTTTCAAACTTTTCGATTTCATCTATGAGATTCTCAGCATTCAGTGTAAACAGCTGGGACCATAGTATTGAATTAATGGCTGCCACCCTGGTAGCATCCTTGAAGCTGCCACCTGTAAACAATCCAATGTTGTCCTCTAGGATGCCTGAGCTCATCAGTGATACTGCAATTACATGAGGGAGCTGACTTGTAAAGGAAATTATCCTGTCATGCTCCACAGGGCTTATGGATACAACATTTTTGCAGCCTATAGCCCTGGCTGTTTTTTCAATTAGTTTTATACTGCTTTCCTTATTTCTTTCCACAGGAGTAATAATATAGTTGGCTCCCCTGAATAAATCTGCGGATGCTGAGTTAAAACCCTTTGTTTCCTTTCCTGCCATAGGATGGCCGCCCACAAAATCTATATCCTCCGGCAGAAATGAAATAACCTCATCAATTATTCCAGCTTTTATTCCACAGGTGTCAGTTATCACTGCATTTTTTTTAAAATTATGAATATTTTTTTTAATAAATTCTACAGTGTCTCTGGGATATAATGCAACTATTATCAAATCTGCATCCCTTAACAGCTCTCCGCCCTCTATACTTCCTCTGTCTATTATACCATCCTGCAGGGCCTTTTCTAATATGTTGCCATCCTTGTCAATACCTATAATTTCTTGTGGATTTAACTTTTTCAGCCCCAGAGCTAAGGAACCTCCTATTAGTCCTAGTCCAGCCACAGCAATTTTCATATTTAAGCCTTTAAAATCTGAGTCCTCCATTTAAATCACCTTTTTTTCCATATTTGCCATAACAGTCAAGCTTTCCATTAGTGACTTGAATCTTTCTGGCTTTATTGACTGCTGTCCGTCGCATTTTGCATTTCCTGGATCATTATGCACCTCAATTATTAGACCATCTGCGCCTACAGCTACTGCAGCCTTTGAAAGAGGCTCCACCATCCACCACATTCCTGCTGCATGGCTAGGATCAACTATAACAGGGAGGTGGCTCAGCTTTTTTATTGCTGGTATTGCGCTTAAATCAAGGGTATTTCTTGTGTAGGTTTCAAAGGTCCTTATTCCTCTTTCACAAAGAATTACATTCTCATTGCCTTCAGACATAATGTATTCTGCAGACATAATCAGCTCTTCAATGGTAGCAGACAACCCTCTTTTTAGAAGTATCGGCTTATTGATTTTCCCAAGCTCCTTTAAAAGCTCGAAGTTCTGCATATTTCTTGCACCCACCTGAATAATATCAACATTCAGTGCAAATTCTTCAATCATATCCTGGGACATTATTTCAGTAACGATAGGAAGCCCCGTTTCCTCTCTGGCAATTTTCAAAAGCTCCAAACCTTCTCTTTTCAATCCCTGGAAGCTGTATGGTGAAGTTCTGGGTTTGAAAGCTCCTCCTCTTAAGAAACCAGCACCACAGGCCTTAACCTGTTTAGCTATTTCCACTATCTGTTCTTCGCTTTCTACAGAGCAGGGCCCTGCAATCATTGTGAGCTGGTCTCCCCCTATGGTTTTATCACCAATGCTTATTACTGTATTTTCAGGATGGAAAAGTCTGTTTGCAAGTTTATATGGCTGCTGCACCTTTGTAACCTTCTCCACATGGTCTATTGCTTCAATTTTCCCTGGATCAATTCTCGTAGTATCTCCTGTGAGGCCCAGTATGCACTGGCTTTCACCTTGTATCTCACTCACTTTGCAGCCCTCTCCTTCGATTTTATTTTTTATCTCTTCAATTTCAATCCTATTAGTATCAGGTCTTATTATAACTATCATAAGTAACCCTCCAATATATTTTAATATTATTAATAATCCCTTTGCCGGCTCGGAATTATTAAAAAAAAATAAGGCTCAATGAGCCTTATATAAAAACAAAATTTATACCAAAATATTAGCAGAAATTTACTGCCTTACTATACCTAAATTTATATAACTCATTGTAAAGTGGAATATATAATTTTTTGCAGAACGAATAACCAGCGCTAAAATAATAATAGCCCCAGCTAAAGTAAAAATAATATTTTCTGCCTATTCCCTTTCCAATGATATTATCCATAATAGGAACCTCCAGTTAATTGAATTTGTATTAAGTGTTATTATAGCACCATAATTTTAATTGTCAATGAACTTTTTTAATTATTTATTAATGCTTTTTTTATCTCAGATATAAATTTAGCCGTATTTTCAACAGCTTCCTGCTTATTTTTTGCTTCAGAAATTTTTTTAATTACAGCGCTGCCTACAATAATTCCATCACAGTAATCCTTGTAGCTCCTTACCATTTCTGAACTGGATATGCCAAATCCAAGAGCCTTAGGCATATCTGTATATCCTGATACTATATCCATATATTCTTTTATATCCGTTCCTAATTCCTGCCTAGCACCAGTAACACCATTGGTTGATACACAATATACAAAGCCCTTTCCATTGTGAGTTATCTTTTTTATTCTTTCTTTAGAGGTTGGTGCTACCAAAGGAATAAGATCCACCTGGTATTTATCAGCAATTTTTAAAATATCCTGCCTTTCTTCTATAGGCAGGTCAGGTATTATTATACCGTCCACACCAGCCTCCATGCATTCCTTTATAAACTTGTCCATTCCGTATTTGAAAACTGAGTTATAGTAAACAAGATAGATCAAAGGCACTTGGCTTTTTTTTCTGATTTCCTTTACAGTTTCCATTATCTTCGCTATTTTTGCACCATTTTTTAATGCACGACTGGAAGACTGCTGAATAACGATGCCATCTGCAAGAGGATCTGAATAAGGAATTCCAAGCTCAATTATATCTGCCCCGGCCTTCTCCATTTCAACCACCAGCTCCACAGTGGTGTTTAAATCAGGGTCTCCAGCAGTAATAAAGGGAATCATTGCTTTTTGGTTTAATCCTTTCAGCATTTTAAATTTTTTATCAATTCTATTCATATTGAACCTCACTTTCAAATTTATATATTAAGTACCCTGGCAATTGTATCTACATCTTTATCACCCCTGCCAGACAAATTAACCACAACAATCTGGTCCTTTGGGAGTTTTGGTGCAAATTTTATTGCCTCTGCCAGAGCATGAGCGCTTTCTATGGCAGGTATTATTCCTTCTGTGCTGCAAAGCTCCATAAAAGCATCTATGGATTCCTGATCTGTTATGGGCACATATTCAGCTCTTCCGGTTTCCATAAGGTATGCGTGTTCTGGTCCTATTCCTGGGTAATCCAGTCCTGCGGATATTGAATATACAGGCATTATCTGTCCGTCATCATCCTGAAGAAGATAGGTCATCATTCCATGAAGCACTCCCAGGGAGCCTTTGGCTATAGTTGCGGCATGCATATCGGTATCAACCCCATGTCCTGCAGCCTCAACCCCTATTAATTTAACCTCCTTATTTTCAATAAATGGATAAAATATACCTATGGAGTTGCTTCCACCCCCAACACAGGCCACAATATAATCCGGAAGTCTCCCCTCCTTTTCCAGTATTTGTTTTTTAACCTCATCACCTATTACTCTTTGAAAATCTCTTACTATAGTTGGGTAAGGATGTGGCCCCACTGCAGAACCCATTATATAAAACGTATTTTCAATATTTTCCACCCAGTTTCTCATGGCTTCATTAACCGCATCCTTCAGCGTACCTGTACCAGAGGTTACAGATGTAACTTTTGCTCCCAGCATTTTCATTCTTACAACATTAAGGGCCTGCCTTTGAATATCCTCCTCTCCCATGAAGATTTCACATTCCATGCCGAACATAGCAGCCGCTGTTGCTGTAGCTACTCCATGCTGTCCTGCTCCTGTTTCAGCTATTACCCTTTTTTTACCCATCCTTTTGGCAAGGAGAGCTTGTCCCAATGCATTGTTAATTTTATGTGCACCAGTATGATTAAGGTCTTCCCTTTTTAAGTATACTTTTGCACCGCCAAGCTTTTTTGTAAGATTTTCTGCATAATAAAGCGGTGTTTCTCTGCCCGAGTATTCTTTTAGATAATACTTATATTCCTCCATAAACTTTATATCCTTTGCTGCTTTTTCGTATTCCGTCTCCAATTCCATAAGTACATTCATGATAGTCTCAGGTGCGTATTGTCCGCCAAATTTTCCAAATCGTCCATTCATATTCCATTCCTCACTTTATCTATAAATTTTTTTAATTTTACATAACTCTTTATTCCATTTTCTTCAACCCCGCTAGATACATCCACTGCATAGGGCTTTGCCTTCGAAATGGCATTTTCTATGTTCTCACAGTTTAGTCCTCCAGCCAAAATCAGCTTCTTCTTTATATTCAGCTTGGTTATTATATTCCAATCGAAGCTTAGGCCTGTTCCCCCAATAATCCCAGTTATTTGGCTGTCCAGCAGAATCCCCTCTGTTTCGTAATCTATACTGCTCATCAGTGTGGAGGTTTCAATGTCCACAGCCACCGCCTTCCACACCTTTAAGCCCTCCATTTTTTTTATATAGCTTTCATTTTCGCTGCCGTGAAGCTGAATTACATCTAAGTTTAAATATTCTGCAGCATATATCACCTTTTCTACTTTCTCATCCTGAAATACCCCTACAGTCTTTATGGATTTATCAAGTAGGCCTATCAGCTCCCTGGCTCTGCTTAATGATACCTGCCTATTGCTTTTTGCAAATACAAAACCTCCATAGTCTGGCTTAAGCTCATTTAAATAGTTAATGTCCTCTTTTCGTTGCAATCCGCATATTTTTACCTTTGTCATCTTTATCCTCTTGCCTCCGCTATAAATTTTTCAATTCTGTGAAAAGCTTCGAGATTTTTCATAAAGGTTTCACCAATGAGTACTGCATTAACGCCAAGCTCTTTTAAATACCTTACATCTTCAGCTTTTTTAATGCCGCTTTCCGATACGGTCAATATATTTTCAGGAATGAGTTTTATAAGTTCTTCAGTAGTTTTCAGGCTTACACTAAAATTTCTAAGGTCCCTGTTGTTTATGCCAATTATGCTGAAGCCACAGTTAAGGGCTTCCTCCAGCTCACTTTCGCTGTGTACCTCTGCAAGCACATTTAGTCCCAGTTCCTTTGCAAGAAGATAGAACATTTTCATTTTCCTGCCCAAAACTGAAGCAATGAGCAGTACTGCATCTGCCCCAATGGCCCTAGCCTGGTAAAGCTGGTATTCATCGATTATAAAATCCTTTCGGAGCACAGGTTTTGAATTCACCTCCTTAGCTTTAGCAATATACTCATCCTTTCCTTTAAAAAACTGCTTTTCGGTTAAGATAGACACTGCCTGAACATCCAATTTTTCATAAACTTGTGCTGCTAAAACGGGGTCAAAGGCCTCTTTGATGATTCCTTTTGAAGGAGAAGCTTTTTTTATTTCCGCTATAAAAGCTATATTTCCTGTGTTTATGGCTTTCTTAAAATCTCTGATTTCAAAGGTTTCCAGATGGGGTATTAAACTTTTAAGAGGAGTTATCTCTTTTTCCTTCTTAAGCTGTATTTTTTTATACTGTACAATATCATCTAAAATCATAAGAATCCTCCATCATTGAATTGACATGCTGTACTTAATAAGCTCTTCAAGTTTCTCAAGAGCTCTTCCTGAATCAATTATTTCCTCTGAGATTTTGATTCCCTCCTTTATATCCTTACAGGCATTTCCAACATAAAGAGCTGCTGCACTGTTAAAAACAACCACATCCCTTTTTGCACCCTTAAGGCCTTTAAATATATCAATTATTATCCCGGCATTTTCCTTGGCGCTTCCCCCTCTTATTTCAATAGGTTGTGCAAGCTTCATTCCAAATTCTTCAGGATCTAGTTTATAGTCCAGAACCTTTCCGTTTCTAATTTCACTTACATAGGTAAATGTGGTGGTAGTTATCTCGTCCAAGCCGTCTTCGCCGCATACCACCATAGCTTTTTCGCATCCAAGATTAAGGAGTACATTAGCCAAAGTGTTTGTAAGGTTTTTATTATATACCCCTAGTATCTGTCCCTTGACAAAACCCGGGTTAGTTAGAGGCCCCAGTATATTGAATATTGTTCTTATTCCAAGGTTTTTTCTGGTACCTGCAACATTTTTCATAGCATGATGGTATTTGGGAGCAAACAGGAAAGCCATGCCCTTTTCGTCAATGCATTTTGCAGCTTTGTCTGATTCCAGTTCTATATTAAAGCCTAGTTCCGCCAATACATCTGCACTGCCGCTTTTACTTGAAACAGCCTTGTTTCCATGTTTGGCCACCTTTACTCCAGCTGCAGCTGCTATAATTGCCACTGCAGTGGATATATTAAAGGTCTTTCCACCATCTCCCCCAGTACCACAGGTATCAATTACGAAATTTGATTTCAGCCTAACCGGTACTGCATTATCCCTCATAGCCCTTGCACAGCCAGTTATCTCTTCTATTTTTTCTCCCTTCATCCTAAGTCCCACCAGGAAGGCTCCAATCTGTGAATCTGTTCCCTGTCCATGCATGATCTCATTCATGGCGTCATAGGCTTCATTTTCACTTAAATCCTTATTAATTACTATTTTTTTTATTGCATCCTGTAACATTGCAAACCTCCATTAAAAAATTTCTTATTATGTCCTTTCCTCGTTCTGTAAAAATGGATTCCGGATGAAACTGAACTCCGTATACCTGGTACTTTTTATGCTTAAGAGCCATTATTGCAGAGTCTTCAAGGCTTTTTGCAGTGACCTCAAGAATATCAGGAAGAGTATTTTCATCAACAATCAGTGAATGGTATCTCATAACTTTTATTTCTTTTTCAATGTTTTTAAATAATATGTCATCTTTATGTTTAACCACCGATGTTTTACCATGCTTAATAACCTGTGACCTTATAACTTTTGCTCCATAAGCACAGCCTATTGCCTGATGGCCTAGGCATATTCCTAAAATAGGTATTTCTTGCCCCAGCTCTTTTATGACATCTATGCAGATACCTGCATCCTCAGGGATTCCCGGACCAGGTGATAAAATAATGCCTTCAGGATTCATTTTCCTAATGCGGTTAATGCTTAAATCATCATTCCTCACTACTGAAATATCCTCATATATTTCTCCTATATACTGATAAAGGTTGTAGGTAAAGGAATCATAATTATCTATAAGCAATATCACTTAAATCACCTCCTTCAGCGCCATAGCTTTATTTAATGTTTCCAGGTATTCCTGCCCCGGCACAGAGTCGTAAACTATTCCCGCTCCTGCCTGAACATAGGCATGTTTATCCTTAAACAGTATTGTCCTAATGGCAATGCAGGTATCCATGTCACCGTTATATGAAAAATATCCCACAGCCCCGGCGTAAATTCCTCTTTTGCTTTCCTCAAGCTCATCTATTATTTCCATAGCCCTGATTTTTGGGGCTCCTGAAACGGTTCCTACAGGAAGACATGCACTTAATGCATCAAAACAGTTTAAGTTCTTTTTCAGCTTTCCGGATACCATTGAAACGATGTGCATTACATGAGAGTAAAAATCCACCTCCATGAACCTTTCCAGTTTGACGGTGCCAAATTTGCTTATCCTGCCTATGTCATTTCTCCCAAGGTCCACCAGCATTACATGCTCTGCCTTTTCCTTTTCATCATCTAAAAGCTCTGCTTTAAGCTTAATGTCCTCTTCCTGATTTTTCCCTCTTGTCCTGGTACCTGCTATAGGGTTCGTCCTCACTATATCCCTCTTTACAGTGACCAGTGATTCTGGAGAAGAACCTGCCAGCTGAAAATCAGAAAAATCCATATAGAAAAGATAAGGTGATGGATTTTTAGACCTGAGTCTTCTGTATACATCAAAGGGACATGAGCTTGTTTTAAATTTTAATCTTTGGGATAAAACCACCTGGAAGATATCTCCCGCTTTTATAAATTCCTTGGCCTTTTCCACAAGGCTGCAGTATTTTTCTTTTGTGAAATTTGACTGCAGCTCCTTATTTTTATCTGCTGGCTTAAGTTCATGGACTGTGCTATTGCTCCTTATCTTTTCATATATACCTTCAAGCCTTGTTACAATTGACTGGTAATGCTCCTTGTCCTCAGGAAATACGTTATAAATCATAATAACCTTATGTTCAAAATGGTCATAGCATATAAACGTTTTATAAAACATAAGATAAGCTTCCGGTAAATTTATTTCATCTCTGTTAATCTCAGGCAATGTCTCATATTGTCTTATCACATCATAGCCAATATAGCCTACTGCTCCTCCCGTGAAGGAAGTATCAAGTCCTGCTGCTTCATACTCATATTCCATATATTTTTTTATAAAATCCAAAACTCTGCCCCTGTATTTTTTATCTATTGAGTTTTCTGCTACAGTCACCTCATCACCACTGCTTTTTATTTTCAGGTATGGATTTTCTCCAATAAAGGAGTATCTTCCAATTTCCCTTTCTGAATAGACTGTTTCCAAAAGAAATCTGTTTTCACCTTTAAGGCTGTAGTATATACCTATTGGAGTAAACTGATCTCCATTAACCTTTAAGAATAACGGAAATATTTTCTTCCCCTTTTTAAGCTCATTAAATTCTTTTTCCGATAAATTTATCATTTCATCCACCTCAAATTAATTTTTTCAGACAAAAAAGGCCACTTCATCCAAAACATGGGACGAAGTAGCCGTGGTGCCACCCATTTTAGCTTTTATAAGCTTAAGCATTATACAAAAAAGCATTCCATCCTCAAAGGACGAAATGCTGAATTTCGCTATACCACCTTAGTAAAAGCTCTCTTATCAGGTACAGATTTCTCGATACCCTGTCCCTTTAACGGTGGACTGCCGGCTTCTGCTACTATTGTTTCGCATTGCATTTCAGAGATCCATTCAATACAGGCTACAGTGCCCGGCTTACACCATTCCGGACTCGCTTAAACCAAATTCCCATACTTACTACTTCTCGTCATTAACCTTATTAAGTATAATAAACGCATGGAAAATAAATGTCAACATAAATTTTTAGAAAATTAGAATATTTTTATCATTCAATAAAATTTGAGTTATAATGATTAAATAATTAAAATTTGAAAGGAGCAACAATGGAACGGTGGAAAATTAATCTTTACACCATATGGTGTTCTCAAGTTATATCAATTATGAGCTTCAGCTTCGGTATGCCTTTTCTGCCTTTTTACATACAGCAGCTTGGCATAACTTCTCCAGACGATATTAAATTCTGGTCAGGGGTTCTAAATGCTGCACCTGCATTAACCATGGCAGTGATGGCTCCGGTTTGGGGCATTATTTCTGATAAATTCGGCAGAAAGCTTATGCTGATTAGAGCCATGTTTTTTGCATCTTTTATTATCGGTGGTATGGGAATAGTAGCCAATGTAAACCAGCTGCTTATATTAAGGCTCTGCCAGGGTATTTTTACAGGAACTGTTACTGCGGCCACCATTTTGATTGCCGCTAATACTCCAAAAAACAGACTGGCCTATGCACTGGGTTTTCTCTCATCCTCCACTTTTATAGGACAATCCATTGGGCCTGTAGTAGGTGGTGTTCTTGCTGAATTTGTGGGATACAGGATTAGCTTTATAATAGGCGGCCTCCTTATGTTTCTGGACTTTCTTCTGGTGGTACTTGTGGTGAAGGAAAGTAAAGAATCCAAAGTTGTACTGGAAAAACCAAAAGAAGAAAAGGATTCCTCCCTCATATCTGTTTTCACTGCTTTAACCATATCCATGCTGATTGTATTATTCTTTTTGCGTATTGGTAGAACTGTTTTTTATCCATACCTGCCTATTTACATTCAGGAAATTATGGGAAGTGCCAAAGGAATATCGGGGACTACCGGTGCAATTAACGGATTCCTGTCCTTTACTACAGCATTATCAGGGCTAACACTAAGCCGGCTTGGAGATAAGTATGACAAAAAGAAGCTGCTTATTATTTATCTGATTTCCGGCACTATACTTTCACTGCCCTTAATGTTTATAAGCAACCTGTGGATTTTCTCACTGGTTTTAGGGCTTGTATTCTTTGTAACCGGAGGTGTGGAGCCTGTTATAATGTCAATAACTACAGAGTATACTCCTGTTAACAAGAGAGGTTTTTTATTTGGAATTCAGGGAACTGTAGGAAACATAGGTTTTGCTTTAGCCCCTCTTCTGGGAGGAGTTATTTCAATCAAATACAGTACTAATGCTGTTTTGCTATGTATTCCTGTTTTTCTTCTTATCTCTGCTCTGGTAACATGGATAACCCGCAGAAACTCCATGGATACCTCTGAGCATTAAAATTATCCCAAGGAACTTTACACTATTGACTAATCAAAATAATAGTGCTACTATTTACTTGTAAAATTTAATAGGTCTTCAGGGCAGGGTTAGTTTCCCTACCGGCGGTAAAGCCCGCGAGCCGTAAGGCAGATTCGGTTAGATTCCGAAGCCGACAGTAAAGTCTGGATGAAAGAAGATATTTTGGTAATACTATAATTGTATTTTTGCATTATGTGCCCTGAGAATAATTTCTCAGGGCTTATTTTATTAAATGAGGTGATTTTGTGGACGAAATCATGATGAAGAGAGCCCTTGAACTTGCTGAAAGAGGTGCTGGCTTTACCAATCCCAATCCGCTGGTAGGTGCCGTGATTGTCAAGAATGGAAAAGTTATAGGAGAAGGCTGGCACCAGCAATATGGCAGCAGCCATGCAGAAATAAATGCATTCAAAAATGCCGCTGAGGATGTAAAGGGTGCAACCATGTACGTAACTCTAGAACCTTGCTCCCACTATGGGAAAACCCCGCCCTGTGCAAACGCCTTAATTGAAAAGGGAATTAAAAAAGTTGTAATAGGCTTAGTGGATCCCAACCCCCTGGTTGCGGGAAATGGCATAAAAATCCTTAGAGAAAACGGCATAGAAGTTGTAACAGGAATTTTGGAGGATCAGGGGAAAAAATTAAATGAAATATTTTTAAAATATATTACAACAGGTCTGCCCTTTGTCATTATGAAAACAGCAATGACGCTGGATGGAAAAATTGCATCCTGCACCGGTGATTCTAAGTGGATCACTAATGAAATATCCCGGGATTATGTGCACCGCATAAGACACAGGGTTTCAGGAATCATGGCCGGCATTGGAACAGTTCTGGCAGATGATCCTAGTCTCACCACAAGACTTAAAGATATAGAAGGTAAGGACCCGGTAAGAATAATCATAGACAGCAGTGCACGGATACCATTAACCGCACAGGTATTGAATCTTCATTCAAAAGCAAAAACCATAATAGCTTGCACCGAAATGGCACACAAGGATAAAATCAAGGCCTTGGAGGCTAAGGGAGCAGAAATCATTACCACTCCTTTAAAGGATGGGGGTGTAGACCTGAAATGCCTTATGAAGCTCCTTGGTGATAAAAAAATAGACAGTATACTTCTGGAGGGCGGAAGCAAAATAAACTACAGTGCCTTAAAGGAAGGAATAGTGGATAAGGTTAATGCGTTTATAGCACCTAAAATTATTGGTGGTGAAAATGCCAAAACTCCAGTGGGGGGACCTGGCATCCATTTAATGAGAGATGCAATAGACCTTCACAATATTGATGTTAAAAGATTTGAAAAGGATATAATGATTGAGGGTTATATTGTAAAGGAGGAATAGCATGTTTACAGGTCTTGTTGAGGAAATCGGAGAAATTTACAGCATAACAAAATCCCATAAATCTGCACAAATTACCATTAAGGCTGAAAAGGTTCTTGAAGATGTAAAGCTTGGTGATAGCATATGCACCAATGGTGTTTGTCTCACCGTTACCAGCTTTAGCAAAGGATTCTTCACAGTTGATGCAATGGCTGAAACCATGAGAAGGAGTGCTTTGGGTGGACTTTCCAAAGGAAGCCTGGTTAACCTTGAGAGAGCACTGAGGCTCAGCGACAGACTGGGCGGTCATATTGTAAGCGGGCACATAGACGGCACAGGGGTGATAGAAAGCTATATGCAGGAAGACAACGCAGTCTGGATCACTGTGAACACGGACCGGGCCCTGCTTAAATATATAGTTGAAAAGGGCTCCATTGCCATAGACGGAGTGAGCTTAACAGTAGCCTATGTGGACAATGAAAGGTTTAAGGTTTCTATAATACCTCACACCAAGGATGCAACTACACTGTTAAAGAAAAAAATCGGTGACAGATTAAACCTGGAGTGCGACATTATTGGAAAATACATAGAAAAGCTTATGAAGCATGAAGATGAGCCGTCAGAAGGAAATGGAATTGATGTTGACTTTCTGGCAAAACACGGCTTTGCATAGAGGAGGAGAAACAAATGTATAAATTTAATACAATAGAGGAAGCATTAGAGGACATCCGGGCTGGAAAAATGGTTGTGGTTGTAGATGACGAGGACAGGGAAAATGAAGGGGATCTTCTTATGGCCGCAGAAATGGTGACTCCCGAGGCAATTAATTTTATGGCTACCCATGGAAGGGGGCTGATATGCACACCTACTTCCGGAGAAATTCTACAGGAGCTTGAAATAGAACAGATGGTTTCACAAAATACAGATAATCATCAAACCGCCTTCACCGTATCTATTGATGCTTCGGAAACTACCACTGGAATATCAGCCTTTGAAAGGGCTGCTACAATAAAAAAGATGCTAGATCCAAATTCATCTTCAAAGGATTTTAGGAGACCGGGACACGTTTTCCCCCTGGAATCAAGAAAAGGTGGAGTTTTAAAAAGAGCCGGCCACACTGAAGCTGCTGTGGATCTGGCAAGGATAGCAGGCTTTAAGCCGGCAGGAGTTATCTGCGAAATTATGAGTGACGACGGCACCATGGCCAGAACTCCTGAGCTAATGGATTATGTAAAAAAACATAATTTAAAGATAATCACTATTGCAGACCTCATAGCCTATCGAAAGGATAAGGAGGTCTTTGTAAAAAGGGTTGCTGAAGCAGATATGCCTACAAAGTATGGACATTTCCGACTAATTGGCTTTGAAAACATTCTTAACGGGGAGCATCATGTTGCTTTGGTGAAAGGGGATATTGGCGGAGATGATCCTGTTTTGGTAAGGGTTCACTCTGAATGCCTTACAGGAGATGCCTTCGGGTCCATGAGATGTGACTGCGGTGATCAGCTTGCTTCAGCTTTGAAGCAGATCGAAAAAACCGGCAGAGGTGTTTTGTTATACATGAGACAGGAAGGCAGAGGTATAGGCCTGATCAATAAAATTAAAGCATATGCACTGCAGGATCAGGGAATGGATACTGTTGAAGCAAATCTTGCCCTAGGCTTTCCTGCAGATATGAGGGATTATGGTATAGGAGCGCAGATACTGGTTAACCTTGGCGTGGAAAAAATAAACCTGTTGACCAATAACCCCAAAAAAATGGCTGGTTTATCAGGTTACGGCATTGAAATTGTGAACAGGGTTCCAATACAAATTGATTTTAATGATATAAATGAAGCATACTTAAAAACAAAAAAACAAAAAATGGGTCATCTTTTAAATTATAAGGAAAAAGGAGAAAAGTAATATGAAAATTTATGAAGGAAAACTGATATCAAAGGAAGCCAAATATGGAATAATAGTAGGCAGGTTTAATGAATTTATAGGCGGTAAGCTTTTGTCCGGAGCCCTGGATGCCTTGAAACGCCATGGCGTAGATGAGAATGACATTGAAATAGCCTGGGTACCGGGTGCCTTTGAAATTCCTTTGGCTGCAAAAAAAATGGCAAAATCAAATAAATATGATGCTGTTATATGCCTTGGTGCAGTTATAAAAGGTTCTACCCCCCATTTCGATTTTGTATCCAGTGAAGTCTCCAAGGGTATTGCACATGTATCCCTTGAAACTGAAATTCCAGTAATATTCGGTGTTTTAACAACAGATACCATTGAGCAGGCCATTGAAAGAGCTGGTACAAAGGCAGGCAACAAGGGATATGATGCTGCAGTAACTGCTATTGAGATGACAAACCTTCTGAGCCAGTTCTAGGACAGGAGCCTGCTTTGATTAGCTTTGATAACATAAAAACAATATTTTTAGACTATGACGGAACCCTCCATAACGGTATGAAAATATATGCCCCCGCTTTTAGGAAGGCATATTCCTACCTGGTTGATAAAGGTTATGCCAAACCCAGGAAATGGAGTGAGGATGACATCAGCTACTGGCTGGGCTTCAATCCAAAGGAAATGTGGCAGAAGTTTATGCCCCATATAAACCAGGAGGAAAGGCAAAGGTGCAGTAAAATAATATCCGAAAGCATGAAGGCTTCAACTCTTTCCGGCCAGGCTGAATTATACCCTGATGCCCTGGAGGTGCTTTCATACCTGAAAAATAAAGGTTATCACCTTATTTTTATAAGCAACTGCAAAATTTACTACAAGGAAAGCCATAACAGTATTTTCGGACTGGACAGATATTTTGAGAGGCTAATAGCCTCAGAGGAATATGATTTTCGCCCAAAGTATGAAATTATTAAAGCTGTTATTGATGAATACCCAAGGGATATGGTTATAATCGGTGACCGTCACCAGGATATTGAGGCGGGGAAAAGAAATCACATATACACCATTGGCTGCAACTACGGATATGGTTATCCTCAGGAGCTGGAGGAGGCAGATCTTGTCATTGAAAACATTTTGGAATTGAAAAATCTATTTTAGTTAAAATGCCGGTTAAACCGGCATTTTTTATTGTAAAAGGGAGCCTCAGCTGAGGCTCCCTTTTAATATTTACTAATTGTAAACATATTCTGCAGTACTCTCCAGTTTTGTGGAAATGGCTTTGCCAGTGACCAAAAGCTTACACCCCTCAGCTTATAGGCCGCAGCAAGTTTATATTTAGCTTCCACACTTCTTGCATCTTCAAACCAAACTATATGCCTTCTACCATTTCTGTCAGTATATCCATAATGAGGTGACTGAGCTTTATAATCATAGCTGATGGCTGCATTTTGAGCCCCTGCCAAGTCAATAGCCTCCTGATTTCCAATTGCCTTTGCAAACTTTCCACCCTCCACATATGGCAAAGTCCAATCATAGCCATAAAGAGGAATACCCATCATAATTTTACCTGGCCTTATCACTGAAACTGCATAGTTAATTACCTTTCTTACCTGATCTATTGGTGCCACTGCCATAGGCGGACCACCAGACCAGCCCCATTCATAGGTCATTATAACCACAAAGTCCACAATCTCCCCAATGGCCCTGTAATCATGGGCGCCATGCCAGGCTCCGGTGGTTACATCAGAGGTCTTGGGAGCTAATGCTGCTCCTGTAAAATACCTTGGATGTAATCTGGCTGTTAATTCTCTCAGGAACTGATTATATTTATTTCTGTTTGAGGGAGATATTTTTTCAAAATCGATTATAACGCCTTTATAATTGCCTCGTCTTAATTGTATAAGAATATTGTTTATCAAGTTCTGTTTTAATCGGGAGCTGTTTATAATTGTATCAATGAGCACAGTATTAAAGTTGGCCCCTGCAGTACCTGTTATGTTTGTTACCGAGAGAAGCAGTGCGGCTCTGTTTGCTGCTGAAACCGCTTCAATAGTGCCAGTATTAAGAGCTGTTAAGGTACCGTCAGGGTTTACATGATGACTAAAGGGGGTAACATAGGTCAGGCTTCTTGCGGATTCTGCAAGAACACTCCTTTCCCGCTGGGGGTTGGAGGGTTGAATGAAGCCATTTGCTTCTATGGTTCCATAAGCTTTAGGCACACCTCCCACAGGGATTACCAGTGTCTGACCTATTACCAGCCTTGCAGCACCGGTTATTCCATTAGTAACCAGCAAACTTTGGGGCGGGATTCTATATCTCCGGGCAATATTCCATATAGTATCTCCGGGTTTAACAACATAAATCTGCAATAGTTTACCTTCTTAAAAATTCTTTCATAATCAATATACTCAAATTAATCCGTTTTGCTATTGAAATCTGCGGCCCGGTCAAAATTTCGTTGCCTGATACTTTCAAATATGATATTATATTTATGTGGAATTATTTATTCAGAATATTATTAATATTATAAGGAGATGGCAATTTGAGCAGGAAATCTACTAAAATGGTAAAAGCATTTAATGAATTATTAAACAAGGTTCTCGATGTTTTATGTATAGCTTGGTTTATCGGCTGGTTTATAGCAGGCGTTATGTTTATGGTAAGAGGCAATCCTATTGTAACTTTGCTTGTAGCTATCCTTTATGGTTCTCCTGCACCTATATGGCTGATATACAGATATACACACTATTACAAGGACAAATTTCTTGAAAAGAAAATGAATAATAATCTGGTTTAGAGGTAAAGCCTGCAGTTAACGCTGCAGGCTTTCTTATAATGTTTATTATAATGAGCATACTATAATTATCAGCACCAGGAGGTTGATTATGGATACAAGATTATTCCTTATAGCAATATTCCCGGGGATAGCTCTGGCTCTAATTATTTATCTAACTGACAGGTTTGACCGTGAGCCCTTGTTCCTTCTAATAAAAATATTTTTTATTGGCATGCTTTCTGTTATCCCCACAGCTTTAATAGAACAGCTTTTAATTTTCATTAACCCTTTTGCCGGCGTACTTGGTATTGCTTTTACAGCCTTCATTGTAGCGGGCCTCACAGAAGAGCTTATAAAACGTCAGGTTGTTCTGAAATTTGCATTCAACAACCCTGAATTTGATGAAAAACTGGATGGTATAATCTATGCAGTTTTTGCCGCACTTGGATTTGCAACAGCGGAAAATATCAACTACGTAGTTTTTGCCTTTGCTTCAAATCCGTACGTGGGTTTATTCCGGGGATTTGTTTCAGTACCTGCCCATATGCTATTTGCCATTACCATGGGTTATTATCTTTCCATGGCAAAATTCTGTTTTCAGCCCAGGCTATGCCACTCCTACTTAAGAAATGCTCTCCTGGTGCCTGCAATACTTCATGGTATTTTTGATTTTATTCTAATGCTTCAGGTGGAAGTTGTTTTTCTTGCCTTTATTCCTTTTGTAATATACCTTTGGGTTTCTAATCTTAAAAAGCTGAATGCGTATTACAAAGAATCAAAGCATCAGTAAGGAGCTTAAATAAGTTCCTTTTTTTCATATATGAATCCGGATATTCTGCAGGAGCACAATAATAATATGAAAACAGCAGCAATCATAAATACAATAAAAGTCTTCATATTTAATACTATTGGCAGATAAGAGTGCTTTACAGACCATTCAACCAGCTTAGGCAGCAATATAATAAAAACAAACACAATTATTTTATAAACCCTTAGAGCATTATATCCAAATTTATAATATATAGGGTAGTAAATTGAGTATAGTATGCCCGCAATTATAAAGGCTACACCCATTGACCAAGGTGAATAGGTTTTAAATCCGCCTTGGCTGAAGGCTGATACAGCAGCCATCAATAATGTCGGGAAAACTGAATAGATTAAAAAATATAATCCAAGACTTAAATATTTCGCCCACACCAGCATGCTTCTTTTAACCGGCAGGCTTGCAAGCATAAGAAACCCCTTATTTGTCTCGTCATAGCCATCTGCGTATAGTACGGAAAGATAAATCATGCAGATGATTAGAAAGCAATATGCTATATTTCCTATTTCAATAGAAATCATCTTTGTCATGCCTACAACAAAAACAGCATAAATCAAACCCAGCACAATAATTTTCTTTGTCAGCCGCAGATCCTTTAATATCAGATTAATCATAGTTCCATTCTCCTTTATACCAAATCCTTGTTCTGATAAATGAGCAGCGAACAGCCAATGGATACCGCAAACGCAGCTACAGATAGCAGCACGCTGTATTGCTTAAGGAATAACATCAGGCTGCTGTTGAAAAATATCTGGCTTTCATCATAAAAGGATATAATGACAAAGAAGAAGGCAAGGTACGAAAGTACGTTTATATACCTGACTTTTTTTGCACTAAACCGGTAATTTAAAGGTATAATTACAGCCATTAGCAACAGTGATATCACAATAATTAATTTCAAGTCATGGATATTAGTCCATGAAATACTTGGCATTACGTTGAAGATACTCATAACCCAGGTAATAATCAGCATAAAAGCAGTGGAAGCAGCTGTAAAAAATATGGTGGCCAGATATCTGGAAATCACTATATCCTTTCTGTTTACTGGAAGACTGGCTATTATGCAATCAGCCTTATATCTTTCATCATATTGCATTGCACCTAATGAAAACATGTATGTGAGAGTGACGCCAATCACATATATGCTTCCCTTTTTATAGGCTTCACCCGCCAATACAAGGAAGAAAACCACATAAAGCAGTGCCAGGGGAATTGTTTTCTTTTGAACTGCTATATCCTTAATTATCAAATTTAACATATCTGCCTCCTGACCATATAAACCATAATTTCTTCCAGTGTTGCCCTTTCAATTATTACACTGTTTCTAAACACCTCCCTGATTTTTGATATATTGTCTGTAAGAGCCTCAAATCCAAAGCTGTTTTCTCTTATACTGAGGAATTGTTTTTTTGTATCACTGTCCAATAAAGACTTATCTCCCTTAACAATATGGTAGCTTTCCAAAATGTCATCCTTTGGTTTTGAAAATACAACACTGCCCTTATCAAGAAATGTTATATAATCCGCAACCTTTTCCAGATCCGTTGTTATATGGGTAGAAAAAAATATGCTCTTTTTTTCATCCTGAATAAGGGAGCTTGTTATATCCAGAAGTTCACTTCTGAAAACCGGATCAAGTCCTGCTGTAGGTTCATCCATTATGATTAGCTCAGCATTGTGTGATAGTGCCATTGCTAAGGAAAACTTCATTTTCATGCCTTTTGAAAGTGTTTTAATCTTAGACTTTTCATTTAAATTAAATTCCACCATGTACTTTTTATATTGATATTCGTCCCAGCCTCTGTAAAATGGAGCAATAATATTCTTCATTGCCTCCATTGAAAGCTCCTCGTAATAATAATTTTCATCATAAACAAATCCAATACGTTGTTTTATATCCCTTTCAAATTTTAAATTGTCCAGGCCAAAAACCTTTATTTCACCGCTGTTCCTTTTAATAAGATTCATAATAAGTCTGATTACTGTACTTTTTCCTGCTCCATTTGGCCCAATAAAGCCCATTATAAATCCCTTTTCCAAGGTAAAGCTTATATCCTTTAATTGAAAATCAGTATAATTTTTTGATAAATTTTTTATTTCCAATGCATACTCCATTAAACTACCTCCTGCAATTATCCTCTTCATATAATAGCCTGACCATATCCATAAGCTCCTCCATATTCAGGCCAAGGAGCCGGCTTTCCTCAATTGCGTCTATAAGCTTTTCTTCTACAATTTTAAGCCGTTTTTCCCTAATCAATTCCTTATTGTGGCTTGATACAAATGAACCTTTGCCCGGCATGGTGAAGATAAAGCCTTCCTTTTCCAGCTCCTCGTAGGCCCTTTTAGTAGTAATAACACTAATCCTCAATTCCTGAGCAAGGGTCCTTATGGAAGGAAGCATATCCATTTCTGCAAGCTCACCGGCCAAAATGCTCTTCTTTATCTGGGAGGCAATCTGTTCATAAATTGGTTCTCCGGATGAATTTGATATAATTATATTCATTTTATGCTCCTATTGTTAATATTGATTATACTGTATATATACACTATATACAGTATAATGTCATTAGTAATAAATGTCAACTATATCATAAATATTTTTATTGAAAGAATTCTTAAAAAATGGTATCTTAATTACAACGATTTCATTATACTCAGGAGAAAAATCATGGATGATCGTGAAATATATATTTTACTGACACATACCGGTTCACTGCTTTCAAAACTTATAAAGAGACATACGAAGGAGCCCTACAGTCATGTTTCTATTTCCTTTGATCTGGATCTAACTGAAGTTTACAGCTTCGGGAGAAAAAATCCCAGGAATCCGTTAATTGCAGGATTTATAGTTGAAGATATCAGAAATGGAACCTATGCCATTTTCAGTGATACAACCTACAGTTTATATTCTCTTTCGGTGGACGAGCATCAACTAAAAAAACTTAAGCAAATCATGGCTGAATTTGGAGAAAATAAGCAAAGATCAAGCTACAACCTCATGGGCCTTCTTGGAGTATATTTAGGCTATCCTATTAATAGGACTTATTCCTATTTTTGTTCCCAATTTGTAGCCTTTGCCTTTGAAAAAAGCGGAATTGCAATCCTTGACAAACCCTTTGGGCTTGCTACTCCCAAGGACTTTAGAACCTGCAGCTCTTTAAAGCTAATCAGGACCGGGAAACTGACCTACTTTAATTCAGATAAGGATATGGAGCCTGAATTAAAGGAAATAAGCTAAAAAAAAGACCCTTAGGTCTTTTTTTAATTAACGGTTTCTAAATATTCATCATAGGTCATTTGTTTATCGATTATGCCATCAGCTGTAATCTCAATTATTCTATTAGCAATTGTTTGTATAAACTGATGGTCGTGGGATGCAAATAGTATATTGCTTTTATAGTCACTAAGACCATTGTTAACTGCAGTTATTGATTCCAAATCAAGATGATTGGTAGGCTGGTCAAGTATAAGCACGTTAGCGCTGGAAAGCATCATCCTTGACAGCATGCACCTTACTCTTTCACCTCCGGAAAGCACTTTGGCCTCCTTCAATGCTTCTTCCCCGGAAAAAAGCATTCTTCCAAGAAAACCTCTTAGATAGCTTTCGGACTTTTCCTCTGAATACTGTCTCATCCAGTCCACCAGGTTAAGTTCCACGTCATTAAAGTACTCTGAATTATCCTTTGGGAAGTATGCTTTTGTTATAGTTACACCCCATTTATACTGTCCACTGTCCGGCTCCATTTCCCCTGCAAGTATCTTAAATAATGCTGAAACAGCTATTTCATTATCACCCACAAAGGCAATTTTATCACCTTTATTTACAATAAAACTGACATTATTAAGCACCAGCTCATTGTCTATTGTCTTGCTTAGGCCTTCCACCATCAGAATGTCATTTCCAACTTCCCTTTCTGGCTTAAAGCCTACGAAAGGATATCTCCTGTTGGAGGGCTGTATGTCGTCCACTGATATTTTCTCAAGAAGCTTCTTTCTTGAGGTGGCCTGTTTTGATTTTGATTTATTTGCACTGAACCTTGCAATAAAGTCCTGAAGGTCCTTTATCTTCTCTTCCTTTTTCTTGTTCTGATCCTTCATCAGCTGTAAAGCCAGCTGGCTGGATTCATACCAGAAATCATAGTTCCCCAGGAAAAGCTTGATTTTACCAAAGTCCACATCCGCCATATGGGTGCACACGTTGTTAAGAAAATGTCTGTCATGGGATACTACTATAACTGTGCCCTCAAAGTTAATAAGGAACTCCTCCAGCCAGTTAATAGATTTAATATCCAGGTGGTTTGTAGGCTCGTCAAGTATTAGCACCCCTGGCTTTCCAAATAACGCCTGTGCCAGCAGTACCTTAACCTTTTCACCGCCTTGCAGCTCATTCATGCACTTGTCATGGAGTTCCGTTTGTATTCCAAGTCCCTGAAGCAGTGATGAAGCTTCAGCTTCAGCTTCCCATCCGTTCAAGTCTGCAAACTCGCCCTCAAGCTCTGAAGCCCTTATACCATCTTCATCAGTAAAGTCCTCCTTGCTGTATATTTCATCCTTTTCCTTCATTATTTCAAACAATCTTGGATTTCCCATTATTACAATATCAAGAACCTTGAATTCATCATATTGATAATGGTCCTGCTTCAACACGGACATCCTTACACCATTTGCTATGTTTACTTCACCGGTGTTAGGCTCAATCTCACCGGAAAGTATTTTTAAAAATGTACTTTTTCCAGCTCCGTTGGCTCCTATAACTCCGTAACAATTTCCAGGAACAAATTTAAGGTTTACATCATCAAACAGCTTTCTTGCTCCATATCTTAAACTTACATTTGATACATTAATCACTATATTCCCTACCTCTTATTTAATTTGACATTCACTGCAATAGTATATCAAAGTTTATGTAAAAAATAAAGATTTTTGATAAATAATTATCTTTGTGATATTATTATTTTGACTATTTTAGTGAGAGGAATGTTTTTATGGGTAAAATTTTAGTACTGGCTGAAAAGCCCTCAGTAGGAAGGGATATTGCCAGAGTGCTGCACTGCACCAGGAAGGGAAATGGCTTTTTTGAAGGTGAGAAATATTTGGTTACCTGGGCCCTTGGCCACCTTGTAACTCTGGCCGACCCTGAAGCCTATGATGATAAATATAAAAGCTGGAATATTGAAGACCTGCCTATGCTGCCGGAGCATTTAAAAATCACTGTTATTAAGCAGACAGGTAAACAATATAGTACCGTAAAAGAACTGATGTTCAGGAAGGATGTATCCGAGATTGTAATTGCTACCGATGCTGGCAGGGAAGGCGAGCTGGTAGCCCGATGGATCATTGAAAAAGCCAACGTCAGGAAACCACTTAAACGTCTTTGGATTTCCTCCGTTACAGACAAGGCAATTAATGAAGGCTTCAGTCACTTAAAGGACGGCAGGGATTATGAAAACCTGTATCATTCCGCTGTTGCAAGAGCGGAAGCTGACTGGATCGTGGGCATTAATGCCACCAGGGCTCTTACCTGCAAATATAATGCACAGCTTTCCTGCGGCAGAGTTCAGACCCCTACTCTTGCAATGATTGCAGCCAGGGAGGAAGAAATTAAAGGTTTCGTGCCAAAAAGCTACTATGGTATTATCGCTTCGGCAAAGGGGGTACGATTCATCTGGCAAGACGGCAAAACCAAGGATACCAAGACCTTTAACAAGGATTACCGTGATAAACTGATTAATAGTATAAAAAATCAAAACTGTGAAATAATAGAAATTGAAAAAACTGCAAAGAAGTCTTTTGCCCCTCAATTATATGACTTAACAGAGCTTCAAAGGGATGCAAACAAATTATACGGATTTTCTGCAAAGGAGACCTTGTCAATAATGCAGAGCCTCTATGAGCATCATAAGGTACTGACTTATCCAAGAACTGATTCAAGATATATATCAACAGACATAGTGGATACCTTAGGCGACAGGGTTAAGGCTTGTGCTGCAGGCCAATTCTCAAAGTTCGGTATGAGAATACTTAGGAATCCAATTAAAGGCAGCAAGAACTTTGTTGACAATTCCAAGGTATCGGATCACCATGCAATAATTCCAACAGAGCAGATTCCGAATACTAATGCCTTCAGTGATAAGGAAAGTAAAATTTACAATATGGTAATACGCAGATTTCTATCCGTACTGCTGCCCCCTTTTGAATATGAACAGACAACCATAAAGGCCCAAATTGCCGGCCAAAGCTTCACCGCACGGGGGAAAAAGGTACTGTCCCTTGGATTTAGAGAATTATATGACTTTGATTATGATGAGGATGACGATACAAATTCATCTCAGGACCTACCATGTTTTAACAAAGGTGATATAATAAAAATAGACAATGTTACGGGAACCCAGGGTGAGACAAAACCCCCGGCCCGTTATAATGAAGGTACTCTTTTATCTGCCATGGAAAATCCGGTTAAGTATATGAGCACAAGCTCCAAGGAGCTTATACAGACCATGATGGAGGTCCACGGCATAGGTACTGTTGCTACCAGGGCGGATATTATTGAAAAGCTGTTCAGCACATTTCTCATAGAAAAAAAGGGCAAGGATATATATATAACCTCCAAGGGAAAACAGCTGCTGGAGCTTGTACCCAAGGAACTTAAATCACCTCTGCTTACGGCAGAGTGGGAACAGCAGCTAAATTTCATATCTAAAGGACGACTTAACAAAAATGTATTTATCAAGGATATGAAGCAGTATGCAAAATCCGTAGTGGATGAAATA
>CALBDU010000033.1 GCA_937927335.1 uncultured Clostridium sp. | reverse complement strand
TATATTTTTTAAATAATCTTATTATGAAAATAATTAAGATTATAAAAATTACAAGCTGTACCATGTTGACAATAGGTGATCCATATCCATAGTAGCTGTGGCCCCAGGGTATAAAAATCGGTATAGGTAAAAATGACCTTTTTGTTCCGCCGCTATAGGTGCTGGTGTTAGTATTATTGGTATCTGAAGCAGATTTCTTTGAATTTGAAAAACTGCCTGATTTGTAGGTACTACCAGATGATTTTGGTGAAGAAAAGCTTCCGGATTTAAAACTCCCTCCAGCACTGTGGGAAGTTGTTCCCTTTGCGAATACAGAATTATATGTTCCAATATTTGCAAACGCCCCTCCAAATATAAAAATAATTAAAATAGAAATAGTCAGAAATAATCGCTTAAATTTAATTTTTTTCGCCCCCCGCAATACTATTATATTTCTTATAATCAGTTAAAATAACCATGACATTATTATATGGTAATAATTACTGTATAACAAGTATGAAATTAACACATATAACATATATGGGTGCGGTTATAACAGTAATATCTCTAAATTACTCTTCTATTCTAAGTGATACTACGTATTTTGCAGATTAGAAATAACTTGTAATAAGGTTTGCAACACCTTATAATGTAAATATATATATAAATATAGGAGGAGATACTATGGAAAAACAGCTGAAAGTATCGGATTACCTTAATGAATCCCTGGAAAAAATCTCTGACAAAATAATAGTTCCTTTTGAAGATCTGCCTAAATACGATTTGTTTTTATCACAAGTAATAGATTATTTAAATGACAGATTCGAAGGTGAAAAATATACAAATAACATTGTTCAGAATTATATAAAGAGTGAGGTTATATCTAAGCCTGAGGATGGAAAAAAGAGAGGATATACAAAACTTCATCTGGCTCAGCTGGTGCTTTTAAGCTATATGAGGCCTATATTAACCACTGAGGAAATGAAAAAAGTTTTCAGGTTAGCCTTTAATGAGATAAATGATAATGCGGATGATATAATCTCCTGGGAAATGGCTTATAAAATTTTTTCGGATATGCAAAAAGAAAGCCTTCAGGATTATATATCAAAGAACCCTCTAAATGACGATAAGCTTAACAGCATTATTAAGGATTTGGGGTTGGAAAGTAAGGATGAAGAAAGGATTACTGTTTTTATTACAGTAATGAACCTTATTTGCCAGGCAAGTGCAATAAAAAAGCTGGTACAGCAAATAATCACCGAATTTGAACTTAAAAATGGAAGGGTATAGCATGACTATAAAGCAACACAGGCAAGTTAATGTCTATTCAGAAATTGGCATTTTAAAAACTGTTGTGCTTCACAGGCCTGGGCCTGAAATAGAAAACCTGACCCCCAGCTATTTGGAGAAGCTTTTATTTGACGATATCCCATATCTGAAGGTTGCCAGGCAGGAACATGATTACTTTGCCCAGGTTTTAAGTGATAACGGTGTTGAGGTGCTTTATCTTGAGGAGCTTGCAGCAGATGTTCTTAGGGATAAAGTAGTGAGGTTAAAGTTTTTAAATGATTTTATTGCTGAAAGCAGTGTGGATGACAGTAAATCAGCAGAGAAAATCATGAACTTTCTAAATAATATTTCTGAAAAAGAAATAATTAATACACTAGTATCCGGTCTCAGGAAAAGCCAGGCTGGCTTGAATGAGGACCAGGATCAATACCCTTTTATACTGGATCCAATGCCTAATTTATACTTTACAAGGGACTCATTTGCTTCTATTGGCAGGGGAGTAGCGGTTAACTCCATGAAATTTACAGCCAGGAAAAGGGAATCAATATTTCCACAATATATATTCAAATACCATAAAGAATTTGCTAATGCCAACATTCCTTTATGGTATACGAGAAACCAGCCATTTTCTCTGGAAGGAGGAGATGTTCTGGTACTTTCCAGAGATGTACTGGCTATAGGCAATAGCCAAAGATCTGATAAGGAGGCTATACTCAAGCTGGCAGAAAACATTTTATCGGGACAGGATACCTTTAAAATTATATTAATGTTTGAAATACCAAAAGCAAGAACCTTCATGCATCTGGATACTGTTTTTACCATGGTAGACTACGATAAATTCACAATTCATAAAGAGATAGACAAACAGCTGAAGGTTAGAGCTGTAACCTATGACGCCCATAAAAAGATTATAGTGATAAACGATGAAAATGGAGGACTTGAAAATATATTGTCCAAGTACCTTGGCTTTGATGTTACTCTTATAAGGTGCGGTGGAGAGGATACCATTGTATCAGCAAGGGAACAGTGGAATGACGGGTCCAATACATTGGCCATATCGCCGGGGAAGGTAGTTACCTATGAACGAAATTATGTGACTAACGAAGCCCTGGTAAAGAATAATATTACAGTAATTGCTATTCCATCTTCAGAGCTCTCCAGAGGAAGAGGGGGCCCAAGATGCATGTCTATGCCTATATACAGGGAAAATATTTAGGGATAGGGGTTGAAATTCAGAAATATTAATAGTATAATTATACACAATAAGGTATAATTATAAAAAAGGAGGTATATACTTTATGTTCAATTTAAGAAATAGAAGTTTTTTGACATTACTTGATTACTCTCCTAAAGATATTAAGTTTTTGCTTGATTTAGCAGCGGAACTTAAAAAAGCAAAATATGCAGGAACTGAACAGCCTGCTTTAAAAGGAAAAAATATAGCATTGATATTTGAAAAGGATTCAACAAGAACCAGATGTGCTTTTGAGGTTGCGGCTTTCGACCAGGGAGCTCATGTAACTTATCTGGGGCCTACAGGAAGCCAAATGGGAAAGAAGGAATCTGCAAAGGATACTGCTCGTGTACTAGGGAGAATGTATGACGGAATAGAATACAGAGGCTACAGCCAGAGAACAGTTGAAGCCCTGGCAGAGTATTCGGGAGTTCCCGTGTGGAATGGGCTAACAGATGAGGATCATCCAACACAAATTCTAGCAGATCTGCTGACTATTAAAGAACATTTCCATAAGCCTCTTGAAAAGGTTGCATTGACCTATTCCGGCGATGGAAGAAATAATATGGCCAATGCATTAATGATTGGCTGTGCTAAAATGGGTATGGATTTCAGAATAGCTGCTCCAAAAGAGTTATTTCCTGATGAGAACCTGGTAAAGCAATGTGAAAAGATAGCTGAGGAGACAGGGGCATCAATTACCATCACTGATGATATTAAAAAAGCAGTACTTAATACTGATGTAATATATACTGATGTGTGGGTGTCTATGGGAGAACCAGATGAAGTATGGGAAACAAGAATAAAGCTGCTTAAACCTTACCAGGTTAATATGGACATGCTTATGGCAAGTGGAAATGAAAAAGTAAAATTTATGCATTGCCTGCCTGCATTTCATGATATGGAAACAAAAATGGGAAAAGAAATTTTCAATAAATATGGACTTGAAGCAATGGAAGTTACCGATGAAGTATTTGAAAGCAAATATTCAATAGTTTTTGATGAAGCTGAAAATAGAATGCACACCATTAAAGCTGTTATGGTGGCAACCCTTGGAAATTAGTGCAGGATTACCTGCACTTTTTTTGCCAGGTTGACGTTTTATGGTTATTAGCCTAAAATTAAAGTATATTTTATTATCCTCTACAATATGGAGTTGATTCGGCATGGATTCTTTCAAGGAATTATTACATAAGGACATAGTTAAAAAAGTTCTGTCAATATTAATATTAATTGCAGTAATATACAGCATGAAAGGTCTCATGGATTTGTTTCTCCTGACCTTTTTATTTACATATCTCATATATAGCTTTGAAGTTTTTTTACTGAAAAAGATAAGGCAGCATATAAAATTTAATGAATTATTTCTGATTTTATTATTATATGTGGTAATTTTTGCTGCATTAGGATACTTCGCGTATAAATATGTGCCAATAATAGTTGGACAGACTCTAGCTATAATAAATCAAATATCAGACTTAAATACAAATAAAAGCCTTTATAATATTGAAAAGCAGCTGGAGCCTTTAATAGGACAATTTAACATTACCGCTTACATAAAGAATGAATTTAATTCAATTTTTGAGATGGCTGCCAATATTGGAAAATGGGGACTCAATATATTCATTGCTATTATGCTTAGCTTATTTTTTATTCTTGGCAAGAGAAAAATAAAATCCTTTCTGGATGGATTTTACAGCAGCAGAATTTCAGAATTCTATAAGGGCATCGTGTACTTTGGAAGAAGCTTCTTTTATTCCTTTGGTAAGGTAATTCAGGCGCAAATCCTAATAGCTTTTACCAACAGCATATTATCCATGATAGTGCTCTACTTCTTAGGCTTTCCTCAGCTTCTTGCTTTAGGGTTCATGATTTTCATTTTAAGTCTGGTGCCAATCGCCGGCACTATTATATCACTTATTCCCCTTTCAATTATCGCTTTTAACATTGGTGGAATAATTAAAGTGATTTACGTTATAGGGCTTATTTTAATACTTCATGGGTTGGAAAGCTATGTGCTGAATCCACAGTTTATGTCATCAAAAACAGAAATCCCTGTATTTTTTGTTTTTATTATTTTAATAATAGCAGAGCATTTTTTCGGTCTATGGGGACTCCTTGTAGGTTTGCCCATATTTATGTTCCTGCTTGACCTGATTGGTGTAAATTACAGCAGTAAAAAAGAATGAGCCTGGCTCATTCTTTTTTTTCTATAAGGCATACGCTCTGAGATGAAATCCCTTCAGATCTGCCTGTAAATCCCAGACCTTCTTCAGTAGTTGCTTTGATGCTTACCTGGTGCAGATCTATTCCAAGAGCCTCTGATATATTTTGTCTCATTTTATCAATAAAAGGTGCCAGCTTAGGGCTTTGGGCAATTATTACGGAATCAATATTTATGATTTTATAATTTTTTGATTCCAAAAGCTTTCCTACATTTTTCAAAAGCAGAATACTGGATATATTGGAATATTTGTTATCACTATCTGGAAAATGCTTACCTATATCGCCTAGTGCGGCCGCTCCTAAAAGTGAATCCATAACTGCATGTACAAGAACATCTGCGTCGGAGTGTCCTAAAAGTCCCTTTGCATATGGTATTTCAACTCCACCCAAAATTAACGGTCTGTTATCTACCAGTCTGTGAACATCATAGCCTGTTCCTATCCTCATTTTCCATACCTCCTCAATTACTTCCTTTATTATACTAAATTTTGATAGTTATGCACAACTTATGCACAAATCTGTGTATAATGTTCATAATATTTATATTTTAAAAAATAATTCTACAAATTTTGCTGTATAATATACAATATTTTACTTATTATTGAAGCTAAATATGTGAAATTAACATTAGTTTCACAAGTTATTAACATGCTTTCTGTGGATAATGTTATTAACTATGGGTATAATTAATAGTAATAATTAGTTAAAAAGTATTAAAAGTTACCACTAACAACTTATTCACATATAAATCTGTTATTATTAAGATGTAAATTTGTGGAATAGGAGATTTACTATGAAAAAAAGTTATATTATCCCAGCCCTTCTGCTGCTTATAATTTTCGTCAGTATAGCAAATGCAGGGGTTGCTAAGGACCTGGCTGCAGTTCATAATGAAAATAAACAGGTATTGAAGCCAAAGGTCGGCAGTGATCAATTGATACCTGTGCTTATGTACCATTCCATTGCCTATGAGAAGGGAAATGAACTCAGGGTACCTGTAGAAAAATTTGAAGCGCAGATGAAATATTTAAAAGAAAATAATTTTAAAACACTGACACTTGATCAGTTATATGAATATTTAAATGGTAATGAGCCTATACCATGTAAATCTGTAGTTTTGACTTTTGACGATGGTTATGAAGATAACTATGTGAACGCTTTTCCGGTATTGAAAAAGTACGGCTTTAAGGCTTCTGTTTTTGTAATTACAACCACTGTGGATAAAAATGAAAAATGCCTTAATTCATCACAATTAAAAGAAATGCAAAATAACGGCATAGATATTGAAAGCCATACCGCAGACCATTTAGAACTGGACAAACCGCCTTACAACAGGCAATTTGCCCAATTAAATAAATCAAAGCTTTACCTGGAAAGCATCTTAAACAAGAAAATATATTATCTGGCATATCCTGTAGGTAAATGGAATAATGATACTATCCTAGCAGCGAAAAATGCAGGCTACAAAATGGCCTTTACTACAAAAAACTCCCGTGCAGGAAAAAGCAACGGGTTATTTACATTAAACAGGGTGAGAATTAATGCCAGCTGCAGTATGGAGCAATTCAAAAAATTAGTTGAATAAAGAGGCTTAACAGGAAGCCTCTTCTGTTTTTACTGACGAGGAAATTAGCAGATCCAGGTCATGGAGCTCACTATCGGATAAATATCTCCATTTGCCTAAAGCTAACGAGTTTAAGTGTATATTCATTATTCTAATCCTTTTAAGCTTTACAACACTATAGCCAAAAACGGAACACATCCTTCTGATTTGCCTGTTTAGACCCTGGGTTAGAATTATTTTAAAAATGTTTCTATCAAGTTTAGTTACTTTGCAAGGCTTGGTTATTGTGTCAAGTATTTTAACTCCTGAGGCCATGCCTGCAAGGAAGTCATCAGTTACAGGCTTATTTACTGTTACGACATATTCCTTTTCATGGTTATTTGAAGCACGTAGGATTTTGTTTACTATATCGCCGTCATTTGTCATAAGTATGAGGCCCTGTGATTCCTTATCCAGCCTCCCTATATGAAATATTCTTTCTGGGTAGTTAATATAATCCACTATATTACCGGGTATGGATCTGTCGGTGGTGCAGGTTATTCCTGGTGGTTTGTTAAAGGCAATATAGATTCGCTTTTTGGTTTTATCTGTTAATAACCTATTGTCAAGCATAACCTGGTCCCCAATGGCTACCTTGGACCCGGGCTCCGCAGGTACGCCGTTAATAGTTACACGTTTCTGTTCCACAAGTCTGTCTGCTTCTCTTCTGGAGCAAATTCCCCGATCGCTTAAATATTTATTTATCCTTATAATATTTCTTTCATCAGTGTGATGAATTTTGTGGCTGCCATTATCCATATAATTTGCTCCTTTCAGAAAAAATAGGCATCAGGACTAGTCCAGGATGCCTTCTTCTTTTAAAATATTTTCAAGTTTTTGAACCTTTTCCGACAGAAATACAAAGTTTTCCCTAATAGACCTTTTATCTGTAGTGTTGTCCTTGAGCATCTCCTCCATAGATTCCACTGCACTTAAAGCATCCTCTATGTCCTTCCTGGCTGTCTCCAGATTTGTTTCCCTCATATAATAACTCCTTTAATTCATATTTTTCTTTAAATTTTTCAATACCTTATCATCAAAAAATGGTGCGTAAAACTCAAAAGTCTTTTCCCTGCCGCAGTTGCTGCAGACGCAGTCACATACATCGTAAGGCACACCATCAATTATATCTATGGTTAATTCTTCTGCAAAATAGTCACCGCCGCATATTTCACAGGGGGTGTCGTTTATTACAGAATACTCGCTTTCGATATACTTCATAATTTCCCTTATGGTCATTATTTATCCTCCCGATTATTTATTCCAGTATAAATGGTATCATTGTTGCATTTTATTTTCAAGTGCTCAGTGAATAATATTTTCTAAGCCTTTTATTAAACAGCACCAAAAGCGTTATACACTCAAAACACCATTGGAGAGCAGTAATCCACCATACAAAAGTAACTGGTCTGCCCTGGCAGAAGATTAAATAATAAATCAATGGAATACGTATGACCCAGCTTGAAATCAGCGATACAATAAAAGGGGTTTTTGTATCTCCCGAGCCTTTCAAAGCCCCTCCCAAAATCATGGCCACAGCCATGGTTGGCTGTTCAAGGGATGCTATCATAAGGCACATGGAGCCTAGGGAAATAACCTGATGCTCATTATTGCTTATAAACATATTGATAAGCAACGTTGGGAATATTAAAAACAAAATCGAACATAATGTCATTAACAGAGTACCTAATCCAGTACAGGTGTATGCATATTCCTTGGCTTTTTTAATATCATTTTCACCAGTCTTTATGCCTACCAGAGTAGTAGCGGCAATGGCAAAGCCCCATCCAGGCATAAAGGATATTGATTCAATGGTAGTTGTAATCTGGTTTGAAGCAAAGGAGACAGTTCCAAGATGCATTATCATAAAGGCTGTCAACAGCCTGGCGAAGTCTGACGCACCCTGCTGCAGGGAAGAGGGTGCCGAAAGCTTTAATAATGCTTTCAATTTAGTAAAATTTATGTTTTCAATATATTTTAATCTAGGCTTAATTTCAGATCTTTTAAACATATACCATGAAATAAACAAAAAACCTAGAGTCTGAGAGGTGGCTGTGGCAATAGCGGATCCCTTAATTCCAAGCTCAGGGAAGCCATAATGTCCAAAAATCAGAAGCCAGTCAAGGCTTATGTTAATTATATTTACAAAGGCTGAGGCAATAAGAGGAGTTTTAGTATTTCCATAACCTCTAAGGATACCATTTTGCACATTCATAAGCATATTGAAAAATATGCCTGCAGAGGCAATTCTCATAAACATTACACCTAAAGACTGAACCTGCTGGTTTGCTCCAGCCAGCTTCAATATTGAACCGCAGAAAACAAAAATACATAAAGAAAGAAGCAATGCCAGGATTGTTCCTGACAAAAGCCCAAGAGTTGCATATTCTTCCGCGTAGTTAAATTTTTTAGCACCGATGGATCTTGCCACTAATGATGCTATTCCTACAGAGATCCCCACAGAAATAAAAATATTAACGAATGTGTATAGTATCTCCGAACTTAAGCCTACAGTGCTTACAGCTACGTTGCCCCCATATTTTCCAACCATCATGGTGTCAAATACCCATATCATCATATAAAGGATCATTTCGCCCACAGCAGGCAGGGCCAGGGACAACACATCCTTTATGGTTTTAAAATTAAACATAATAATACAATCCCCCAAAATTCTGATATTAATATGTTACTGTATTTTGTGAAAATAAACAAATAAATAATGAAATTGTTATTGACAAGGATAAATTAAAGTACTATTATATTTTTAAATGCAGGGAAGGAAAGAGTAATAGATGAATTTGCTATAAGAGAGCCGGGTTAGGTGAAAGCCGGCAGCAATGAAGTTTATGAACATGGCTCCGGAGCAGGTTCTGCGAATTTATTTAGCAGGACACGGCAGCAACCGTTAAGTTGCAGGGTGATAAAAGGCTTAAGCCGGAGTCACTTATTAAGATCTTTATTGCGAAATAAAGATAAAGTAGAGTGGTACAGCGAGTGATCGCCTCTATATGGATATATCCATATAGAGGTTTTTTTATTTTAAATTTAGGAGGAATGAAAAATGACAAATGAAAAGGGAACATACTATATTACAACGCCAATTTACTATCCATCAGCAAAGCTTCATATAGGAAACACCTATACAACTGTAGCCGCAGATGCAATGGCAAGATTTAAAAGGCTTACAGGCTATGATGTAATGTTTTTGACTGGTACTGATGAACATGGGCAAAAAATACAAAGACTGGCTGAGGCAAAGGGAATTGCTCCTATAGAGTATGTTGATCCTATTGTTGCTGACATTAAAGAACTATGGAATATGATGAATATAAGCTATGACAAATTTATCAGAACTACAGAGGACTATCATGTGGAGGCCGTTCAGAAGATATTTAAAAAACTGTACGATAATGGAGATATATATAAAGGAACTTATGAAGGCTGGTACTGTACTCCTTGTGAATCCTTCTGGACAGAAACACAGCTTGTGGATGGAAAATGTCCCGACTGCGGAAGGCCGGTGGAGAAGGACAGTGAGGAAGCTTACTTCTTCAATATGTCAAAATATGCTCCAAGGCTTATCCAGTACATTAACGACCATCCTGAATTTATACAGCCGGAATCAAGAAAAAATGAAATGCTCAATAATTTCCTTCTTCCGGGACTCCAGGATCTCTGCGTTTCAAGGACCTCCTTTGACTGGGGAATTCCGGTGTCCTTTGATGAAAAGCACGTGGTATATGTATGGATAGATGCACTGGCAAATTATATAACAGCAATGGGATATGCAGGGGATAACGATGAGCTCTATAAAAAATACTGGCCTGCGGACGTGCACCTGGTAGGTAAGGATATTTTGAGGTTCCACACAATTTACTGGCCTATTATGCTGATGGCTTTGGGCGTACCCCTTCCAAAGCAGGTATTTGGGCATGGATGGCTTTTAGTGGATGGAGGCAAAATGTCAAAATCCAAAGGAAATGTGGTGGATCCAGTGGAACTGGTGCAGCATTTCGGCACAGACCCTGTACGATACTACCTGTTAAGGGAAATACCATTTGGTGCAGACGGCTTGTTTAACAATGAAATCTTTATAAAAAAGGTTAATGCAGATCTGGCAAATGATTTAGGTAACCTGTTGTCAAGAACGGTTACAATGATTGAAAAATATTTTGACAGTACAGTTCCTGTACCTGCGGCAAAGGAAGCTGTAGATGAAGATTTAATAAAAATAGCCCTTGAAACCCCTGCTTTAGCAGAAAGGTTTATGGATAATCTTAGAATACCGGAAGCCCTGGATCAGGTTTGGGCCCTTATAAGAAGAGCCAACAAATATATTGATGAAACCACTCCATGGATACTGGCTAAGGATGATAATAAAAAGGAGAGACTGGGTACCGTGCTGTACAATCTGGCTGAATCCCTGAGAATTGTATCCGTATGCCTGTCAGCATTCCTGCCTGGAACCAGTGAAAAAATCAATGAACAGTTAAATACAAAAGCAACAACCTGGGAAAGCATAAAAGCCTTTAATGGAATAGTACCTGGAGATAAAATAAATAAAGGAGAAATAATTTTCCCAAGAATAGATTTTGATGCAAAAATTGAAGAGCTTAACAGGATAAGAGAGGAAAGGCTTAAGGCAGCACAGCCAAAAACTATAAAGGAAATTAAACCGGAAATAACCATCGATGATTTTGCAAAGATAGATTTAAGACTGGTTAAGGTTTTGGAATGTGAGGCAATTAAGGGATCTAATAAGCTGCTTAAGCTTAAGGTAGAACTTGGATCTGAAACAAGACAGGTGGTTTCAGGAATTGCAAAGTACTATAAGCCTGAAGAACTTGTGGGCAAAAAAGTAATACTTGTGGCAAATTTGAAGGAGGCAAAGCTAAAGGGCGAATTATCACAGGGCATGATACTTGCTGCTGTAAGTGATGATGACAGTAAGCTGGAGCTGCCTTCCATAGCAGGAGATATTGATACTGGAAGCGTAGTAAGATAGAAAAAAGCTGATGCAGATGCATCAGCTTTTCTTATCTCCAAAGATTGTCGCTTAAGCCATAGTTATTATCAAGATACAGCATGGAGCCATGAACAGTTCCCTGGCCTGCAATTATAGCTGTCTTTCTTGAGTTCGTATCTTCACTTTCAGAAACTGCACCAGCAATTAAATTTAGAAGGTCTTTTTCTGCCATAGCTGGGTTTTCTGTTAAAGCAGCATCTATTTTTGCAGCAGCTGAGGAATTCAAGCTGCCATTTTGCACCACAATATCAAAAGCCAGTGCAAACCCGCGGACAGTCTTAATTTTATATTTGTCGCAGATCAGCATTGCCTGTTTAATGAAATATGCTTCAGCATCCTTTTCAATGCTTATAAAGTGAGTATTGCTGCATAGCGCTGTGAACTGTGCAAGCCAAGGTTCAGCAATAGTATTTGTAGAATCATTAATACTTATTGCCCATTTAATCTGATTTGCTGGTGTATCAAGAAGCATGGCGTGAATTGAGTCGTAATTAGAGCCAAATATTGCTCTGAATTCTCTGTTATACTCTCTATCCATCCTGTTTAAAAGAGGCTGCAGGGTTTGTTGTCCTATACACCACTGGAGATACCCCAGGGACAATCCCTCCCCGTCAAAGTTTCCAGCTGCCTGGGAAGAAGCACTCTCAAACTGTCTTGTTATGGATACAGCTATGTTCACTACACTGTCAGGTGGTGAGTCGTAATGCTGGATGTAAGCATCAGCTACGTATGCAGTGCTATTATTAAAATTTATTTTATCCCATACATTGGAGTTTTTATCTAAAACTGTATTAAGAATATCAATTCTTTCAAAATTATATAAGTAACCAAGTATTGTTCCGTTTAAATCAGGTGTGGATCTTACCTTCAGATCTAATTGCAGCTCTGGATTATATACATATCCCTTTTCATGTGCTTCTTGTACCTTTTGAGGGGACCCGTCCCATGCGCCGTCCGAACCTACTGCCCATCCGTCTACTGTAGTATTTACAGCCATATCACCGCCTGAATTAAGGTAATACTGCTTCCCATTATATGTAATCCACTGGCTGTGGGCCATGTTGCCTGACGGATCAAAAAAATACCATTTGTTATTCCAATTGAGCCAGCCAACAGATTTATTTCCATTTGAAAAATAAAACCAGCTTGTACCATTTAGCTGCCATCCCTCCGGCGCTGCTGCATATGCCTCAGAGCTTGAAAAGGCAGGGATGCCTAAAGCCATCATGGAGCTTAATAATAATACAATAAGTTTGTTCCTAAACATAATACGCCTCCTGAAATTTATTCACTTATTATATTTCTATATATTTGTTACATTACCTTTATTTAAAATATTAATTTTTTATTATGTTTGATTAATATTAATTATTTTGGATATAATCAAAAATAGCCTTATTCTATAATTAGTGATATAATTATGAGAAATGATTTTATGAGGTGAATAGTATGGAAAAGTCAAAGGTATATTTTACCGATTTAAGAACTAAGCCAGGAATGAACCTGTTAGATAAGCTTGAGAACCTTGTTAAAAAGGCAGGCATAAATGATATTGATTTTAAAAATAAGTTTACTGCTATAAAAATTCATTTTGGTGAACCTGGAAATCTTGCATATATCAGGCCAAATTATGCGGCAAAAATGGTAAAAGTCATAAAGAATCTTGATGGAAAACCTTTTTTAACCGATGCGAATACGCTGTATTCAGGGAGAAGGGCTAATGCTCTGGAGCATCTGGAATCAGCCATGGAAAATGGTTTTAATTACATGACTGTGGGCTGCAATGTATTGATAGCAGATGGTTTGAAGGGCACAGACTACAGGGAAATAGAAATAAATCAGGAGTACTGCCGCAGCGCAAAAATCGGCACCGTTGTTGCGGATGCGGATATAATTATTTCCATGAACCATTTCAAGGGACATGAAATGACTGGCTTCGGCGGTGCTATAAAAAATATCGGAATGGGCTGCGGATCCCGTGGAGGAAAGCTTGAAATGCATTCAGCTTCTCAGCCTAAAATTAAAAAAAAGAACTGTGTGGGCTGCAGACAATGCATGCTTAATTGCTCCCACGGGGCAATAAGCATAACTGATGAAAACAAGGCTGAGATAGATTATGACAAATGTGTGGGCTGCGGCCAATGCGTGGCAATTTGCCAGTTCAATTCCGCCCAGGTTGTATGGAATGAATCTGCAGATATTTCAAATATGAAAATTGCAGAATATGCATATGCTGTTCTTAAGGGAAAGCCAAATTTCCATAT
The DNA here is from genome assembly GCA_937927335.1 of uncultured Clostridium sp. Classification (GTDB taxonomy): domain Bacteria; phylum Bacillota; class Clostridia; order Clostridiales; family Clostridiaceae; genus UBA699. Next base: position 7,389 of record CALBDU010000033.1, on the reverse strand, counting down.
AAGCTTTATAATGAATGTATCTCCAAACTGTGACTGCTGGTCTTCTAATGATATGGCTATTGTGCCGGACATAGGCATAGCAGCGTCCTTTGATCCTGTGGCTCTGGATAAGGCTTGTGTAGACCTTGTGAATAAAGCCCCTGCTGTTCATGGATCAGTACTGGAGGATTTGCATTTTAACTGCGGAGACGACAAATTTGGGCATATACATGTAAACACAAATTGGGAAACAGGCCTTAAGCATGCTGAAAAAATCGGCATAGGCACAATGGATTATGATTTGATAATAATATAGGTGATAAAATGAAAATATTTGATGCTCATGCACATTATGATGATGATGCTTTTAATGAAGACAGAGAAATAGTTTTATCCGAACTTGAGGAAAATGGTGTAACAGGGGTTTTGAATTGTGGTTCCTCCTATGAAGGAGCCCTTGCCTCTGTAGAGTTTTCCAAAAAATATCCTTTTTTTTATGCAGCGGTAGGTATACATCCTGAGCATGCAAACCAGTTTACTGAGAAAACAATAGAAGACCTAAGAAAACTGGCTGGATTCCATAAGGTTAAGGCCATAGGGGAAATAGGCCTGGATTACTACTATGAGGAAAACCCTCACAGGGAAATTCAATTAAAGGTATTCAGGGAACAAATGAAACTTGCACAGGAACTGAAGCTTCCGGTTATTATCCATGACAGGGACGCCCATGAGGACACTCTTAAGGTTATAAAGGAATTCCCTGAGGTTATTGGTGAGGTACACTGCTTTTCCGGCAGTGCGGAATTAGCAAAACAATGTGTAAGCCTAGGATACTATATTGGAATAACAGGTGTGGTAACCTTTAAAAATGCTAAAAAAGTACTTAAGGTTGTTGAGGAAATTCCATTGGAAAGGCTGATTGTAGAGACTGACTGCCCATATATGGCACCGGTTCCTTATAGAGGTAAAAGGAATAGATCTGAGTATATTGTGAAAATTATAGAAAAAATATCAGAAATTAAAGGATACCCTGAGGATATTACAGCTAATGCAGTTTTTTCGAATATAAGAAATTTGCTGGGTATTAATTTATAAGTTATAATCTTCTTGGGTTTATAATTTTTTTAAATACTACATAGCTAATAGATATTTCATAATATATATGCATATTATTAATAAGACAATAATCCACCAAAATAGATGACTGTAAAAAACGCCATTATATTTTATTTTTATTATACCTATGCACATGGTTGCATTATCCCCTAAGTATTAACAGTCTGAGAAGCAAGTACAGTATTGCTTCAGCCTAGAGGAGGTAATAATGGTGGAAAAATTGAAAGGATACTTGAAAAATCATTTCTCTAATGGCTCAAATATAACTTTAGCTATTGTAATGACAATATTGGTATTGTCCATTTCTGTATTTACCTACATGAAAACAATAACTGTTGCAGTGGATGGTAAAGAATATAAAGTTATAACATTCAAATCTACCTATGGAGCAGCATTAAAAAGCAGCAACATAGTAGTTGGGCCAAAAGACAAAGCAACTCCAAGTTTAGACAGTAAAGTTGAAGATGGAAGCATAATTAATATTAAAAGAGCAGTCAATGTAATGGTTGAAGTTGATGGCGAGCAGATTGGCATTAAATCCGCGGAAGATAATGTTGAAAAGATGCTTGAAGCCGAGGGAATAGGGCTTAATGACCTTGATAAGGTATATCCGTCAAAAACTTCAAAACTTCAAGACGGCATTAAAGTGGAAGTTGTAAGAGTTGTGTCAAAGGACATAAAACAATTAAGCACTGTAGCTTATGGTACTGTTGTTAAGAATGACAGCAGTATGGAACAGGGAACCAGCAGGGTTATTCAGCAGGGAAAATCAGGGGAAAAGGAAACTGTAACCAGGGTAATATATGAAAATGGTAAAGAGGTTTCCAAAAAAGTTATTGCTGAGACCGTAAAGGCACAGCCTGTTCAAAAAATTGTAGCTGTAGGTACAACAAGCTCAATGAGTTTTTCCCGTGGAGCAAGCTTTAGTTCTGCTAAATCGGTAAGAATGAAAGCTACTGCATATTCAGCAGCAGATGGTAATGGTAACGGAAGAACCGCTACCGGCACCAAGGCAAGAAGAAGCAGCGGCGGGTATAGTTCCGTAGCAGTGGATCCAAGAGTTATTCCCCTTGGAACCAAAGTTTACGTAGAAGGTTATGGCTATGCCATAGCAGAAGATATCGGAGGTGCCATAAAAGGCAACATAATCGACGTATTCTTCAATACATCCAGCGAATGCAGAAGCTGGGGAGTGAAATATGTAAATGTCCACGTACTGAATTAAATAGGAGCATTTGCTCCTATTTTTTTCTGTTTTAAAAATTTAATGGAGGGTTAAAGTTGATAAAGGAAGTAATAGTTGTAGAAGGAAGAGATGATATTACTGCTGTTAAAAGGGCAGTTGATGCAGAGATAATAGCTGTTGGCGGCTTTGGTATAAATAAGAAGGTTATTCAAAGAATACAGGAGGCTCAAAAAAGAAAAGGGGTTATTGTCTTAACAGACCCGGATTTTGCAGGAGATAAGATCAGAAAAATAATATCAAAAAGGGTACCAGGAATAAAGCATGCGTATATATCCCAAAAGGAAGGCTATAAAGATGGGGATATAGGAGTGGAAAATGCAAAGCCGGAGGCAATTATTAAAGCTTTAAATTCCGCCAAGTGTGAAATAGCAGAAAAAAGGGAAGAATTTAATTCAAGGGATATGGTGCTCTATGGATTGACCGGAAATGAAAGTGCTAAAGACAGAAGAGACAGATTGGGCAATATTCTGGGAATAGGATATTGTAATTCTTCACAGTTCATTACAAGGCTTAATAATTATGGGATAACCAGAGAAGAATTTGAAAGAGGTTTAAAGCTGATAGATGGAGAGAAATAATATGAATGAAAATACAACGAAAAGTATTGTTAATAAATATGGATTCAGGTTTTCAAAAAGCCTGGGGCAAAATTTCCTTATGGACGACACAGTATTGGAGGACATAATAGATGCATCTAACATAAGTGAAAATGATTTTGTAATTGAAATTGGTCCTGGAGTGGGCAGCCTAACCAGACTTCTGTTGAAAAAGGCAAAAAAGGTTTGCGCCATTGAACTGGATGATGATCTCATTCCAATATTAAAGGAAGAGCTAAAGGAGTTTGATAACTTTAATATAATACATGGAGATGCTCTTAAGGTTAATTTTAAAGACATTATAGGAGATGAAAAAAGTGTAAAGGTAGTAGCTAATCTGCCATATTACGTAACCACTCCAATAATTTCAAAGCTGCTTACTGAAGATAATAATATTGGATCAATTGTAATTATGATTCAGAAGGAGGTTGCCGAAAGAATAGCAGCTAACCCAAGCACCAAGGAATATGGGGCGATAACTTTGCTTGTCCAGTACTATTGCACTGTGGACAAAGTAAGAAAAGTTGGTCCGGAGGCCTTTATACCAAGACCAAAGGTGGAATCCATGGTAATAAGGCTGAATAAAATGGAAAAGCCAAGATGTGAAGTAGAAAATAAAGACTTGTTTTTCAAGGTAATCAGGGAATCATTTAATATGAGAAGAAAAACACTTTCAAACTCTCTGAGAAATATTGGCCTGGATAAGGAAAAGCTTAATAAAGCCTTTGAAAATGCCGGTATAGATCCAAGGAGAAGAGGAGAAACTCTTTCCATTGAGGAGTTTGGAAAGCTGTCTGATTCCATAAACTTTCTGCTTTAGGTTCACTTTTTCACATATACCTCATATATTATAATGAATAAAAAATAGCGGAGGTATAAAAGGTGGCTCAAAAGAAGGGTTATAGCAGATACTTTATAATACTGCAGGAAGATGAAAAAGGTTTTTCCTTATCAAATGACAAGCTTCCTTCCGGATATGTAAAACTGGAGCTGAAAAATGAAAAATGTAAGGTATCTTACTATGTACAAAACTTAAAAAAGGGAAGCTCACCCTATTATATGGTTTTGATATGTAATAAGAAGGAGATAAAAAAGATAATAAAATTAGGTGAAATGGAAATAGATGAACATGGCAGGACAGATATATCATTTGAATATCCCTATGATAATATTGCTGATACCTCAGTGCCAATGGATAAAGTATCCGGAGCTGCAGTGATCAAAATATTGGACGAAAACATAATTTCAGTAATGAGTGGTTTTTCCTCCACGGAAATTCCTGATTGGAAAACATACGAACTTTTAAGAACAGAGATCAAGAAGGAAATGCCTGAAGAACCCGAAAAAAACATTTTTGATCAATATGAAGAAAATATTCAATCAACTGATAATCTGGGGAACCTTGCTCTTGAAGACGGCGGCATGTTCAGATCCTTTATAAAAAACTACAGTCCCTTTGACAATATAAGCGATGAAATAAAACGTTGTGTATGGTACAGAGTTCCAGCGGAAGAAATAGTACAATCCGAAGAACTTTACTATCCTGTTATGAACCTTCAAAATAATATTATGGAAAACGGATATATATTATTAGGAGGAAAATATGCCGAGGATGGAAACTTGAAATATATTATATATGGAATTCCCGGCAGAAATCAAAAGGATTATCAGCCCTTAAACGGCCAATCCGGATTTGTCACCTGGATCCCGGAGAAACAAGGTGATGAGGGATACTGGCTCATGTTTTATGATAATACGACCTCAACAATAGTGGTGCCTTTTAAATAGGTGTGCAGATATGCATACCTATTATTTGTTTATCATATAATATAAAAATAATTTTTATGGTGATTATATGAGAGTAGTATTTATCAATAGGAGACAGCTAGGTGTAACAATTATATTAATAGGCCTTATGCTTATTCTTTTTGTTTTTGAAAAAAATTTTGATGATAAGTTGAAGCTTACACTATTAATACAAAATGATATAAAATATATGACACAATACAATACTGGTGTAAAGGACATTATATATAAGCTGCCTTCTGAATGGGAGAACAGTGTAGAAAATTTCAGCGGTGGTGAAATATTGTACCACAATGATTTTCAGTCTGACAATTCAGTTATTCACGGGTATGTACAAGTTTTAAATATAAAAAAGGATCTAAAGACATACCTGGACCAAAGCAGAATAATTTCCCAAAAACAAAACAAGATTTACAATTATAATATTAATACCATAAAAATTAAAAATTATAATGGGTTTCTAATTAATTATAAAATAGAGTCCAAATCCAATTTGTATATTTGCAATGAATACTTTGTTAACGTTAATGGTGAGATTGTAAGGTTTTCGTTTTTCGTAAGGGAAAGTAATTATAAAGAAAACATGCCAACCATATTCAGCACCATAGTAAAAACCATTGACACGTATTCACAATAGTGATACTATTAAATTAATTATATATTCTTTATCTGCTTTCGAGCGATAAAGGCAAACTATATGAAAATATAGGGCGCAAAGCTAAAGGGTCTAAGTACCAAATGGTATATGACAGCCAGTTACCGAAAAGGAAGTTTTTTGTGTCTTTATGCTCAGATTATAAGCTTATAGGTAATTTCCAAACGGTGCAAGTAAAACTTCCTTAATTAAAAGGTTTAGTTACTTGTGAAAGGGGAAATTATCATGAAAAGAAGAACACCCATCATATCAGCTGTTATAGCAGCATCATTGATACTTGGCAATTCATATATATATAACCCAATTAAAACAGGTGAAAATGTTGTACAAGCTTCCGTATATAGTCAGGTTCAGCCAAAGGGCTATAAGGAAACAATTTCTAACGAGGAAACACCAGCCTCTTCTGCAGCTAAAGCCGCAGCTTCAAATGAAAACTCAAAATCTAAGTCCAAAAGTGAAAAAGATACATTGAATAATGCATCCGATAATAACACTACTATTGATAATGGACAAGCTCAGTTAGATTTAGACACATTGGATGATGGAACAGTAGGTGTTAAGTATACACATTCCTCTTCATTAAAGGTTAAAGTTAAAATTGCGAAGGGGAATTCAAATTACATATACGATTTATTTTCTGAGTCAGATTATGAGTATTATCCATTACAGATGGGCAATGGAGATTATACTGTGACAGTTCTGAAAAATATCAGCGGCAACTCATACTCAGTGGTAAATTCCTTTGATGTTGCTCTTAAGGATGGTTCTGACGTTTTCCTAAGCTCAATGCAGTTAATTAACTGGGACAAATCAACTGATGCTGTTGATAAAGCTGAAGAAATAGCAGCAAACCTGGATAACAGCGAGGAAAAGGCTGAAGCCATACATGATTATCTTATAAGCTATATGTCATACAGTATAGATAAAGCAAGGACTATCAAGACAGGCTACGTTCCCGACCTGGATGAGGTTTATTCTGAAAGAACGGGAATATGTTATGATTTTGCTTCCACATATGCTGCTATGATGAGATCAGTGGGAGTTCCTACTAAGTTGGTTATGGGCACATCCAGCAATGTCAATGGATACCATGCGTGGAATGAGGTTTATCTAAATGGAAGCTGGGTAGTTGTAGATAACAGCTATGATTCTCAGGCAAAGGCAGCTGGGCTGAATCCATCTATGATTAAAGACAGCGGGCAGTACAATTCCCAAAAGGAATACTAAAATTTATTGACAAAATATATAAAATAATGGTATTATTATCCTGACTTATAATCAATAAGCTTATTTTCTGAAAAGGGCAAACCCATCGAAAGATGGGGACGCAAAGCAAGGAGTCTAACGTTTTTGTTATAGTTTCCTACTTTGGAACATAACAGATACCATGATCGTCCTGCCGCCAGATTTTATTTCTGGCGGCTTTTATTATTTCTAAAATTAGAAATAATAAGGGCCTTTAAATAAATTACAGAAGGGGGATGAAAAGATGAGAAGGAAGATGAAAAAGAATAATAACAAGCTATTTAGGTTATTACTTGCATTTTTATTTGTGTTTAATGTGGGGTTTAGTGCAACAAATCTGGTATTTGCAGGCAATACAAATTTTATCCATGTTCATGTTGAGGGTGATGCAAGTGCAGTTTCTACTGTTCAGGTAGTTTGGAAGGGCATTACTTATGATTTGGATAATTCGGGCGGCTCACCACTATATTCCGTTGGTGATAATAAGGAATTTGCTTCTAGCGATATTACAGACGTTAAAATAAACGGAAAATCTGTCTCATATGAATTAGGAAATGAAGGTGGAGGTACTGTAAATTTAAAAGTTACTTATGCTGCTGAAAAGGCATTCAGTATCAAAAAAACAGCAGATAAAAAGACAGCAAATGTAGGTGACACAATAAAATATACAATAACAGTAACCAATACTGGGGAGACAGAGTTAAAGGATATAGTAGTTAATGATGCATTAACAGGAATTAAGGATT
>CALBDU010000032.1 GCA_937927335.1 uncultured Clostridium sp. | reverse complement strand
TCTTACCAAGATATTAAGAGATAATGGCACCATGAAGGGAATCATAACCCTTGAGGAGCTCAGTGAAGCATACATTAAAGAAACTCTTCAGGAATTCAGTAATAAGGATGCTGTTAGCTGTGTCACAACTGAAAGCTCATATACCATACCAGGAAAGGGACCTCATGTAGCAGCAGTGGATTTTGGAATAAAATCAAATATTTTAAGGTCCTTTCAGCGCAGAGGCTGCAAAATCACTGTGTTTCCCGCAAATGCTTCCTGTGAAGAAATCCTCAAGGTAAATCCTGATCTGATATTTCTTTCAAACGGTCCTGGAGACCCAGAGGACTTGACCGATATTATAGAAAATGTCAAAGGTCTTATAGGTAAAAAGCCCATTGTAGGCATATGCCTTGGACATCAGCTTCTGGCACTGGCACTGGGTGGAAAGACAAGCAAACTGAAATTTGGCCATAGAGGGTGCAACCATCCTGTAAAGGACCTTGAAGAAAACAAGGTTTATATAACTACTCAAAATCATGGATATTATGTCAGTGAACTTCCAAAGGACATGAAAGTAACCCATGTAAGCGTTAATGATGGTACTGTAGAAGGTATGAGGCATGAAAAACTGCCCATATACTGCGTCCAATTCCATCCCGAAGCATGTCCAGGACCTAAGGATGTAGACTATATTTTCGATAAGTTTTTGGAGGTGAGATAATGCCTATAGATAAAAGCATTAAAAGAGTATTGGTAATAGGCTCAGGCCCCATTGTAATTGGTCAGGCTGCTGAATTTGACTATTCAGGAACCCAGGCCTGTGAAGCCCTAAAAGAGGAAGGGGTTGAGGTTATACTTATAAACAGCAACCCAGCCACCATAATGACTGACAGGGAGGTTGCCCATAAAATTTATATTGAGCCCTTAACCCTTGAATTTGTTGAGAAGGTAATCTCAAAAGAAAGACCTGACAGCATAATAGCCGGCATGGGTGGACAGACTGGATTAAACCTTGCTGTGGAGCTTTATGATGCAGGAATATTAGATAAATATGGAGTCAGAGTAATCGGGACCTCCATTGAATCAATAAAAAAAGGCGAGGACAGGGAACTCTTCAGAGCAGAAATGAAAAAGATCGGCCAGCCTTGCATACAAAGTGAAATTGTTACAGATATGGAGGCGGGAATCAACTTTGCTTCAAAAATCGGATATCCGGTAATTGTAAGGCCTGCTTATACATTAGGAGGCTCAGGTGGTGGAATTGCGGACAATGAGGATGAACTTAAAATAATTCTAGGACAGGGCCTTCAGCTCTCAGCCATCGGACAGGTTTTACTTGAAAAGAGCGTAAAGGGCTGGAAAGAAGTAGAATATGAGGTTATGAGAGATAGATATGGCAGCTGCATAACAGTTTGCAATATGGAAAATATTGATCCGGTTGGAATTCATACAGGTGACAGTATAGTTGTAGCGCCAAGCCAGACCTTGTCAGATAAGGAATACCAGATGCTTAGAAGCGCATCCATAGATATAATAAATGCCATAGGAATCGAAGGTGGATGTAATGTGCAATTTGCACTGAATCCTGACAACTTTGAGTACGGTGTTATTGAAATAAATCCAAGGGTTAGCAGATCTTCTGCACTAGCTTCTAAGGCTACTGGCTACCCAATAGCAAAAGTAGCGGCAAAACTTGCTTTAGGTTATGGCTTAGATGAAATAAAAAATGCTGTCACCAAGAAGACCTATGCATGCTTTGAACCTTCACTGGACTATGTGGTTATTAAAATTCCAAAGTGGCCTTTTGATAAATTTTACGGCGCAGAAAGAGAATTAGGCACCAAGATGATGGCTACTGGTGAAATAATGGCCATCGGCAGCAATTTTGAAGCCGCGTTTCTTAAAGGAATCCGTTCCCTGGAGCTTGGAAGGTTTACAATGGAACATAAGGGTATGAAAAAATTCAACATGCAGGAGCTTAAGGAACTGGTAATGGCCCCGGATGATGAGAGAATGTTTGCTCTTGCTGAGATGATTAGACGAAATTACAGGATTGAAATGATATCACAAATAACAGGTATTGACAGGTTCTTTGTGCAAAAGATAAAAAATATTGTTGACAGTGAAGAGTCCCTTAAGAAAGCCTCAATTAAAGACCTCACAAGAGAACAGCTCTATGATCTTAAAAGAATGGGCTTTGCCGATAAAGGCATAGGAGATCTTCTTAATGTAAGTCCTAATGATATATACAGGTTGAGAAAAAAATGGGACATTCATCCAGTATACAACATGGTGGACACCTGTGCCGGAGAATTTGAAGCAATGACTCCATATTACTACTCAACCTATAATAAGTATGATGAAGTTAAAGTAAGCGATAGAAAAAAAATAATAGTAATAGGCTCAGGGCCTATAAGGATAGGCCAAGGCATTGAATTTGACTATGCTTCAGTGCAGGCAGTAAAGTCCTTAAGAAAGATGGGCATCGAAACCATAATAATCAACAACAATCCTGAAACAGTAAGTACGGATTTTGACGTATCAGATAAGCTTTACTTTGAGCCCCTTACTGAAGAAGATGTATTGAATATAATTGATAAGGAAAAACCCTATGGAGTTATTCTCCAGTTCGGAGGGCAAACTGCCATAAAGTTAGCACAATTCCTTTATGAAAAGAATATAAAAATACTTGGGACCAGTTCCGAACAAATCGATCTTGCAGAGGACAGAGAGCAGTTTGACCAGCTGCTTGAAAAGCTTGATATCAGAAGGCCAAAGGGAAAAGGCATCTGGACTCTGGAGGAAGGCCTGAAGGAAGCAGATGCCCTTGGCTATCCTGTACTTGTAAGACCATCCTTTGTAATTGGCGGACAGGGAATGGAGATAACTTACGGAAAGGAAGAGCTCGCATTCTATCTGAATAACGCTTTCCAAAAGGATAAAAAGAATCCTGTGCTTATAGATAAATATCTGATGGGTATGGAGCTTGAAGTGGATGCCATCTGTGATGGAGAAGATGTTCTGATTCCTGGTATAATGCAGCATCTGGAAAGAGCTGGAGTCCATTCCGGAGACAGCATTACCATATATCCCACTCAAAATGTTACCACGGCCATAAAAGATAAAATACTTGAGTTTACTAAAAAGCTTGCTAATGCTATTGGCATCAAGGGAATGATAAATATCCAGTTCATAGAATACAAGGGGGAGCTTTACGTCATTGAAGTTAATCCAAGAGCCAGCAGAACTGTGCCTTATATATCAAAAGTAAGCGGTGTTCCAATAGTTGAGACGGCAACAAAGGTTATGCTTGGGGAAAAGCTTAAAGATCTCGATTATGGTGTTGACATATTTAAAGAGCCTGACCTGGTTGGTGTGAAGGTACCGGTATTCTCTACACAGAAGCTTCCAGGGGTTGAAATATCCTTAGGACCTGAAATGAGATCCACAGGTGAAGTATTGGGTATTGGAAGAAGCCTGGATGAAGCCTTGTATAAAGGCTTTCTGGCAGCAGGAATGCAGCTTGAGAAAAAACGTGGCAAAGTGCTGGCTACAGTAAATAATCACGATAAGGATGAATTCCTGCCCATAGCCAGGGAGCTTGAGAGACTTGGATACAGCTTCATATCCACAAAGGGCACTTCAAAATTCCTGTCAGATAATGGTATAAAATCAGAAGAAATCAGCAGAATAAATGAAGAAGAACCAAATATATTGACAGCAATTAAAAATATCGAAGTGGATCTTGTTATAAACACACCTACAAAAGGAAATGATAGTCACAGGGATGGATTTGTAATAAGAAGAGCAGCAATAGAAAAAAATATTGATGTAATAACAACTTTAGACACAGTAAAAGCCTTAGTGGAAGTTACTAAAAAACTTGGCTTTGAAAAGTCAGCCAAAGGACTGGATATTTATAATATGGGTGAATAATAAAAAGGACGGATCAAAAGATTCGTCCTTATCTGCATACTGAAATAATTCTTTGAAATTTTCCCTTTGAAACGGAACACTGATCTTCAATTTTATATCCCGAATCAGTAAGATGGCTTTCCATATTTTCCGTGGTGATTAAACACATACTGTCTGATATTTTTCGTGCACATTTTATTATTTCCAGCTGTTTATCAAGACATGTATCAGTAAATAAACCATAGGGCAGATCTATAATAGAAGCATCAAAATGACTATCTATGGAATTTATACTCTTATTATAAATCACATCCTCAAAACCGAAATATTCAAGATTTTTTCTTGCGCCGGAACAAATTTTAGGATTTTGATCGTATCCCTTGATATTAAGCCCTAGATCCAGAGATTCTATAACAACTGTACCAACACCGCAGCAGGGATCCACCATGGTTTTTGCAGCGGAGATGTTTGAAACAGCTCTTGAAAGCTCAACGGTTAATGCATTTGAAAAGGAAATGGGTTTCCTTTTATGCTGCTGCCACCTGAAATCGCTGCTTTCACATTCACCGAAAATCCACAAACCTGATATTTGGGATATTCCGTAAATAATCCCCGGGTTTTGTAAGGCTGGGCTTCCTTTAATATATGAACCAACTATCCCTTCAATTTTCCTTCTTTCATGATAGCCTATGCCGTCATTTTCTATATTTATATAATAAACCTTAAAATTTTCAGAATAAAAGTTATGAATTTTAAGCTGAGTGGTTATATCCTTCAGAGTTTCACCGGCATATCTTACAGAAATGCAGTGCCTGATAAATGGGCTTATGGAAGGGTTTATATATTCAGTTGAAAAAAAATGCTTTTTTTCCGGAATAAAATGAAACAGATATTTCATTTCCAATTTAAATAATTCCTTTTCTGTATTTGAAAAGTTTGTGGTATAGAAATAACTACCGCCTCGGTAATAATTCTTTACATGAGGTATTTTATCCTTATACAACCTGCCCATTTTAACACATCCTTTATTAAACTATAGCACTATAGGCTAAGTTTAACAAATTGTTTAAATTAGTGGTAGAAACCTTATGCTTATTTAGTTATAATAATGACTAGAGTATTTTACACTGGGAGGAATTATCATGACAACAGCAATATATGCAGGCTCCTTTGATCCATTTACAATAGGGCACTTAAGTATTCTGGAGGAGGCTACCATACTGTTTGACAGAGTTGTTATAGCAATTGCCGAAAATTCGGAAAAAAAGAGAAGAATTGATTCCGAACTAATGCTTAATGCTATAAGGCAGTCAGTATATGACATATATGATAAGGATAAAATTAAAGTAATCAGGTTTCAGGGCCTTATTGCGGACCTGGCAGAGAGAGAAAACACAACTTATTTAATCAGAGGGATACGAAATGGCATGGATTATGAATATGAGGAAAACCTTGCAAAAATAAATGAAACCCTCGGACTCAAAACAATATACATAAGAGCTGGTAATCTAAGCTTTGTAAGCTCATCAATGGTTATGGATCTTTACAAATATGGACGGGATATCCTTCCTTTTGTTACAGAACCTGTGTTTAATGCCATAGCTGGATGTACAAAGAAAGAATCAGGCAGGTAAATTATGAGGAAGGATTTACAAATGAAGATATTGGAAGTTAAGGGTAATACCTATATTATTGATACCGGTATGAGCTACATACCATTTTATAAAATCAATAATGAGGAAATTATAATGCTGGATACCGGGTGGGCAAAGGGTGAAAGAGATGGACTTCAAGAGCTTCTGAACAATAACGGCTTTAAAGTTTCCGGAATCCTCTGCAGCCATGCTCATATAGATCATGTAGGCAATAATGCATATTTTAAGGAAAAATATAACTCAATAATAGCAATGCCGGCATATGAGGCTCATATCTGCAGCAGTCCATTAAATTTAAAGCTTTATTTCAATACTCAAACATTATCAGAAGTAATGGAGCACTCTGGCAGTATGATATGTAAAACTGACATATTTATAAATCGGGACAATGACCAGATCACCCTTTGTGGAATTAAATTCAACATTTTACACACTCCTGGCCACAGCCCGGATCACATATGCATAATAACCCCTGATAATGCTGCATATCTGGGAGATGCCCTGATAAGCTATGAGGTTATGGAAAGCTCCAAGCTTCCTTATGCATTTGTGCTTAAAGAGGACTTGAAAAGCAAGGGCAGCCTTTATAATTTAAAATGCAGCAAGTATATCGTGGCCCACAAGGGTGTGTATGATAACATCACAAAGCTTGTGGCGGACAATATTATGTTTTATAAATACAGGGCTGAGGTAATATACAGTGTTATCGAAGGCGAAATGACAATGGAGGAGATTTTTAAGGCAGTAATAAAAAAATGCAGAATTTGGGTAAATAACAAATATAGATATTCGGTGGTGGAAAGGATGCTTAGGTCCTATATTCAGTACCTTGATGAGTCGGGAGCCATTGTACCTGAAATGGTAGACGGGTTCCTTAAATATAAGAAACAGGGGGATATATGAAAAAATTTTCTGTATTAATTCTTATAATGCTCTGTGTAATTACCTCAAGCTGCAGCAATAGTTCGGTAGTAAAGAAGCAGGAAAATACAGCTGTTCCGGTGAAAACAAATCCGGCATACAGCCTTCATGGAATTCCTGTTCTTACCTACCATTCAATTGGTGTTGAAAAAGGCAATCCCATAAGAATGCCTGCAGAACAATTTGATGCGGAAATGAAATACATTAAAGAAAACGGGTATACAACTTTAACCTTGAAGGAGCTTTATGATTATTTCCAAAACAAAGTTCCTGTACCGGACAAATCAGTTGTAATAACATTGGATGACGGCTATGAGGATAATTACCAAAAAGCTTATCCAATTCTTAAGAAGTATGGAATGAAGGCTACAATATTTGTGGTAACTTCAACGGTGGATATAAACCCTGAATGCCTTACTTCAAAGCAGCTCATTGAACTATCTGATGCTGGAATTGATATTGAAAGCCATACTGTAACCCACAGGGACCTTGATACTTTATCCTATAATGAACAGTTAAAGGAGTTATCGGATTCTAAGGCATATCTTGAAGGAATCCTTGGCAAGAAGGTGGATTATCTGGCATATCCCACTGGAAAATATAATAAGGATACAATTAAAGCAGCTGAAGCAGCTGGTTATAAAATGGCTTTTACAACTAACGGCAGATGGTCTGATAAGGAAGACGGCATATTAACCTTGGATAGAGTATATATAAGCACATTTCACAAAATGGAGATTTTTAGAGATAGGCTTACAAATCCAAATTATAAATTTAATTAGGGGGAAATATGAAAAAATCAATAACAGCTATCCTTTGCATAATTATTATTTTATCCTTTACAGCCTGCAAAAAACAGCAGACTGAAGTTAAAACAACAACAAATGCAGAAAATGAACAGACTGAAATACAAAAAGCTGCCAAAGAAAAGGCAGCAGCTTTGGAACAAAAAGCCCAGGATGGTTATAAGCTTTTTTTTCAGAAAAAATATAATGAAGCAATTGCAATGGAGGATGAAGTTATTAAGGAAGACCCTTCATTTTTTAAGGCTTATTACATTAAGGGCATAACCCAATGCTATGGCGGTAATTATGCAGAAGGAGCAGTTAATATTGATAAAGCCTTAAGCTTAAACCCCAATGACTATATGGCGAGATTTAATAAAGCCCTTTCCCTTGAGCTATATAAGCATTATGATGAAGCTTTGGTATGGTATAATAAAGCCTTGGAAATCCAGAAGGAAGAATGGAGTTATTATGGTATTGCTAGCATCTATGGACGGAGGGGCGACGGAGCAAATGCCGTAAAATATTTAAAGCTTGCCATGGAATTAAATCCGGAAACTAAAAACGAAGCTAAATCAGAGGCTGATTTCAATCCGGTAAAAAACAACCCTGAATTTATTAAACTTATAGGAAATTAGGAGAACTAATATGAATGAAAAAAATATAGAAATGATGAAAAAATTAATTGAAGAAAAAAAAGAAAAGGGCAATGGGAAAGGCTCCTATTTACGGGCTGACAAAACCATGGGTAAAACTAAAAAAGCAAAAATAAGTAAAAAATCTGGTGGTTTGTTTGACAAATAGAAAGAAAAAAGGTAAGAAGTCATTTATACTAATTTTACTTTTTATGGCAGTCATTTTCTATATCAGCTATCCGCACCTGTACCAAACAGCAGGCAAAGCTGACATAAAGGATTCAGTAGACAGCTTTTTTAAGGAGCTTAAGAATGGTAATGTAAATCAGGCCCTAAAATATGCTGAGGTTGATAAAAAATATTCAGATCTTGAATCAAAGCTAAATGAAAGTTCCTATAAGGAACTTTCAAAAGCAATCCTGTCAAAATTAAACTACAGTATCGAGGATATTTCAGTGAATGGGTCCAAAGCAGTAGTTAAAATAAAAATGGAGGCCGTAGATCTTTTCAGCTTTTACAGCAAATACTCAAAGGAACTTAATCCAATGGTAAAAGAATATGCCATTGGCAGTGAAGCTGAAAAAGCAGAGGCATTAAATAAAATCAAAGCATTCCTTGAAGACAGGGTGAAAAAGGATATTGTTAACGGCGCCTACGAAAAGTTCCAAGGTACAACAAAAATAAATATGGTATTAAAGGATGGAAAGTGGATTATTGATGGAAAAGATAATCTTATGTATTATTTGACCGGAAAATTGACATTCCTTTTTAATGAGGCAGGTTTATAACCTGTCTTTTTTACTGGTCTGGTTAAATAATATAAAAACTGTCTGTTTAAAACAGGACAGATTAGTGATATTTTTATATTATAAATATCATTTCCGGAGGTGCTATGTTTATTATAACTTTAGATGAAAAATCCGCCCAGCCTAAATATAAACAGATAATCAGCCAGGTTGTTGAAAAAATAAACAATGGAGTTTTGATGGCAGGAGACAGACTTCCATCCACCAGAAATCTTTCACAGATGCTGGGAGTGCATAAATCTACTGTTGCTTTAGCATATCAGGAACTATGGTCTCTAGGGTATATAGACCTGAGTCCTGGCGCTTGTGCAGTAGTTCGTTCAAGAAAAAAATTAATAGTCAAAAGCCCTTTAGAAGGTAAGGGCCTGATAGAATGGTCAAAAATTTCTTCAATAGAAAATAATTTTGATAAAATCCAGTCAATGGATGGAAATATCATCGATTTCAGCACCATGAACATGGAGAATTCCATGGTTCCCATTGAAAGCTTCAGGAGCAGTCTGAATGAAATTATTAAAAAACAGGGAAACGATCTTTTTAAGTATGGCAGCACTATGGGTTATAATCCATTAAGAGAATATGTTGCAAAGCATCTTGAAAGCCATGGAATATCAGTCTACCCTGAAGAAATTATGATTACAAACGGAACCCAGCATGCTATTGACCTGATATTACGGCTTGCTGCGGCCCCAGGAAAAAGTATCGTAATAGAAGCTCCAACCTATAAGGAAATCCTTCCTCTACTTGATTACTATAAGTATAAGCCTGTTGAAATACCAATGAGTCCAACTGGTATGGATTTGGACATTTTAGAAGAAAAAATTATAACAGAAAAGCCTTCACTTATATATACAATGCCTAATTTTCAAAATCCCACAGGAATTACTACAATCCAGGCACATAGAGAACGTCTTATTGGCATCTCGGAAAAAAACGGTATTCCAATTATTGAAGATGGATTCCAGGAGGAGATGAAATACTTTGGGAAAACTGTGCTGCCTATAAAGTCAATGGATAAAAATAAGACAGTTATATATTGCAGCACCTTTTCAAAAGTTCTTTTTCCTGGGGTAAGAGTAGGATGGATTGCTGCTGACAGAGAACTGATATTAAGGCTTGCCTCCCTTAGGTATTTTAGTGAAATTGCTCCCAACATGATACTACAGGCAGGACTCTATAATTTTTGCACCAAAGGCTATTACAACCAGCATCTGGCAAAGCTTCACAGAACTTATAGAAAAAGAATGAGAACTGCCCTGGACTCGTTAAATAAATACGTAGACAAAAACCTGGCAGACTGGCTGGAGCCATCGGGAGGATACCTGATATGGCTTAAGCTTAGAATTATAAAAAAGTATCCGCCAAATGAATATTTTGAAAGCTTCGGCGTAGTTGTATCAATGGGAAGACGTTACTTTTACAGCAGCAATGACGGAATTTATATAAGGCTTTCCATATCTGCATTAGACGAACTTGAAATTGAAGAAGGAATAAAAAGGCTTGGAAGGGCTGTTGATAAATTGATTATGAATAATGATTAAAATTTATAAAGGAGGTTAATTATGGATTCTTTATTATGCAACATACCAAGGGTAAATATCCTTAATCTTCCCACACCGCTATCAAAGCTTAGCAGATTATCACAATATCTTGGAGGGCCTGAAATATACCTAAAAAGGGATGATCTTACAGGTCTTGGCCTTGGAGGCAACAAAACACGAAAGCTTGAGTTTTTATTGGGAGAAGCAATATCAATGGGCTGTGATACCATTATCATGCATGGAGACATACAATCCAACTGCTGCAGGCAGGCCGCTGCTGCCGCTGCCGCTACAGGCCTAAAATGTCATCTTGCATTAAGCGGGAAAAAACCAGTAGCTGCTGAAGGGAATCTATTACTGGATTATATTTTTGGAGCAGAAATTCATTGGTGCGGGGATTATGCAAATGGTGAAAAAGTACCCGAAATAGCAAAGGAACTAATGTCAAAAGGCCATAAGCCATACATTATACCATATGGTGGATCAAATTCAACCGGAGTATTGGGCTTTGCCACGGCAGTATGTGAAATTGCAGAGCAGCTTGAGAGAATTAATACAAATATTGATTATATAATTACTCCATCCAGTTCAGGAGGGACCCATGCAGGCATAGTACTTGGAGTGGACCTTTGCAGGCTGAAGACCAAGGTAATAGGAATTGGTATAGATAAGAATGTCTCCGGGGGTTATGAAGCTGAATTGGCGGCGCTTGCCAATAAGGCTGCGGAAAGAATAGAATTTAACAAGAGATACTCAGCTGAGGACTTTGAAATGGACTACAGTTACTTTGGAGCTGGCTACGGAGTGATAGGAGATCTAGAAAAGGATGCGTTATATCTTACCGGTAAGTACGAGGGAATTCTTATGGACCCTGTTTACAATGGCAGAGCTATGGGAGCTCTCATGGATATGATTAGAAAGGACAGGTTTAAAAAGGGAGAAAATATTCTTATATGGCATACTGGAGGAATTCAGGCTGTATTTATGCGCTCCGGAGAAATTTGTGATAAAATAGTATAAAGGAGTGATATAAATGCATATTGTTCATGTATACTTTAATGTAAAACCTGATAAAATAGAGAGATTTAAAGAAATATCCCTGATAAATGCAAAAAACAGTCTTAACGAACCAGGTGTATTAGAATTCGATGTATTGCAGCAGCAGGATGATCCTTCAAAATTTGTTTTTAATGAAATTTACAAGACTCCGGACGATCAGCTAAAGCATAGGGAGACAGCCCATTTTAGAGCCTGGAGGCTTGAAGTGAACCACTTGACTGTGGAGCCCTACAACCCTGTGAAATATAACAAGGTATAAATTATGATTATTGGAACAGGAAAAATTCATCTTCATGCAAACTGGGTCCATTCACTTAAAGAAAAAAGAATGATTGTCAAAAGCATTCTTGCAAAGGTGAAAAATAAGTTTAATGTATCGGCTGCAGAAGTGGAGGACCTTGACCTGCACCAATCCATTGTAATAGGAATAGCTTGTGTAAGCAATAGTTCGGAACACTGCCAGAGCACAATTCAAAATGTAATAAATTTTATTGAACAAAACACTGATGCTGAAATTCTGGATATACAAATTGAAGTTTTATAAACAGAATTTGGGTCGCCCCAAGTTCTGTTTTTTTACGCATCTTTGGGGGAGATATTATGAAATTTAAATCCTTAGGGATATATGACGGCCTTCCAGCCAGCATTTATGTGCTTTTTATAGTTAGAATCATAAATGCCCTGGGGGCTTTTGTAGGCCCGTTTATAACTCTGTTTTTATCAAACAAGCTGGGATACAGCAATGATATTATAGGCTTATTCATTATGGCCAATTCTCTTTGCATGGTTCCCGGAGCCATGATAGGCGGGAAGATATCTGATATTTTGGGGAGAAAAAAGATATTGATTGCGTTCCAGCTCCTTACAGGGACATCATACCTGCTATGTGCATTTTTTGAAAGGTCCCAAATAATCCCATACCTTCTTATAATGGCATCATTTTTCAACTCGGCAGCACAGCCTGCCTTTGGCGCAATGACTGCGGATCTGTCCAATGTGAAAAACAGAAAAAGTGCATATTCCTTGCTATACCTGGGAGTTAACCTGGGCTTTTCAATTGGACCGATGATAGCAGGCTTTCTGTACAATAATTATATTACCATGCTTTTTATTGGAAACAGTGCTGCTGTATTTATATCAACAGCCGTATTATATTTTTTCGTTGAGGAATCTATACCAAATAATATGGAAAGCAACTGTAATATTGATGAAAATGCAGAAGAGGGCAGTCTCATAAATGCCCTTATTAAGAGGCCATGCCTATTGGTTTTTTTATTGTTTTCAACCATATACAGTTTCGTTTATGCCCAGTATCCATACTGTATACCTCTTCAGGTTAATGAGCTTTTTGAAAACAACGGAGCTGTGATATACGGTCAGATTATGGCGGTGAACGGCTTTACAGTATTTCTTTTCACAACATTTCTGACACGAGTAACCAGAAAGATATCTCCGATTAAAAATGTTGCCGCCGCTGGAGTATTTTATGCTTTTGGGTTTGGTATGATGTATTTTATAAAAAGCAGGCAGATGTTTTATCTTTCAGCAATAATATGGACAATAGGAGAAATTATACATACAATAAATTCTAATGTTTATATAGCAAACCATACCCCTATGACCCATCGAGGAAGATTCAATGCAGTTATACCTCTGATATCCAGTACAGGCTTTGCTCTAGGACCAGCAATAATGGGAATGTATATAAAAAACAGGGCCGTTAAGGATGGGTGGCCTGTAGTATTTGTTCTTGCGCTCACTGCTTCACTACTGTTTTATATTTTGTATATTCATGAAAAGAAAAAAAATCTAATGTATATTGATACATAGATATACAAAGAGTATAATAATATATACACTAAAACCGAGAAATTATTAATAAAACTTAGATTATATAAAATTGAAAGGCAGATGAGATTATGAACGAAAAAGTATTGCGGGCAAATCTGCTTCTATTACTTGCATCATTAATTTGGGGCTTTGCATTTGTTGCTCAAAAGGTTGGGGCAAATTTTTTAGGGGCATTTGCATTTAATGGAATCAGATTTGCACTAGGAAGTTTGTCACTTATACCGATAATTATTTATTTTAACAAAAAATCAAAGAATCAGCCAAATGAAATGAAGTATGAAAGTCCATTAAAAGGAGGAATAGCTGCTGGCTGTGTGATATTTATAGGCAACTCCCTTCAACAAATTGGACTTGCTTATACCACCGCAGGTAAAGCGGCATTCATAACAGCAATGTATATAGTAATGGTTCCAATATTCAGTGTGTTTTTAAAACGAAAAATCAGCACCAGCAATTGGATAGGAGTAATCTTTGCTATAGCCGGCTTATATTTCCTGAGTATAACAGATAGCTTTACAATATCCTTTGGCGATCTCCTTCAGGTTGGGGGAGCAGTATGCTTTGCTGTGCATATTCTTTTAATTGACCATTTTGTTAAAAAAGTGGATGGAATAAAACTATCGCTGGTACAGTTTGTTACATGTTCAGTATTAAGCCTTACTACAGCCTTTATTTTTGAAACGATAACAATAAATTCAATTATGCTTGCTGCAATACCATTGCTGTATGGCGGAATTTTCTCAGTTGGAATTGCGTATACACTTCAAGTTATAGGACAAAAGAATGCCAAGCCTTCACATGCTTCATTAATTTTAAGCATGGAGTCTGTGTTTGCAGCTTTGGGAGGAATTATAATCCTTAATGAAAGCTTTACATTCAGGATAGGCTCAGGTTGTCTTTTGATGTTGGCAGGTATCCTGTTTTCACAGCTGCAGAATATAAAAAACATTTCTTTTACAACTAAAAAAATTCCTGAGGAAGTATAAAAGGTGCCAAGGCACCTTTTTAATCTATCCAGCTCTTTGATCTTTCTACTGCTTTTTTCCAACCACTAATAAGTTTTTCAATATTTTCTTCTTTCATATTTGGATTGAATATCCTTGATACAGCCCAATTTTGGGATATTTCATTCTTGTCTTTCCAGAAACCTGTAGCCAGACCAGCCAGATATGCTGCTCCCAATGCTGTAGTCTCAATTATTTCAGGCCTTTGAACCTGTACATTAAGAATATCAGACTGGAACTGCATCAAAAAATTATTTGCACTGGCCCCTCCATCTACTTTCAAGGCTTTTAAAGGGAGCCCGGATTCCTGCTGCATAACTTTAAGCACATCATATGTCTGGTATGCCAGAGCTTCAAGAGCAGCCCTTATAATGTGCTCCTTTTTCACACCTCTGGTTAAGCCTACAATTATACCTCTGGCATAAGGATCCCAATAGGGGGCGCCAAGACCAACAAAAGCAGGCACCATATACACTCCATTGGTATCCTCGGTTAATGCTGCATATTTTTCCGATTCTGCAGCATTATCTATAAGCTTAAGATCATCTCTGAGCCACTGTATTGCTGCACCGGCGATGAAAACACTGCCTTCCAGTGCATATTCCACCTTGCCATTTAAATTCCAGGCAATTGTGGTTAGCAGTCCCTTTGTGGAGGTTATTGCCTTTTCACCGGTATTCATAAGCATAAAACAGCCTGTTCCATAAGTATTTTTTGCAGTACCTTCCTGGAAACATGTCTGTCCAAACAAAGCGCACTGCTGATCTCCAGCAGCACCTGAAATAGGAATGCCGGATGGATTTATTGATGAATCCGTATAGCCATATATGTAACTTGAGGGCTTAACTTCCGGAAGCATTGATTCTGGTATATCAAACAGCGCAAGAAGCTCTTCATCCCATTTAAGCTCATGAATATTAAATAATAAGGTTCTTGAGGCATTTGAATAGTCAGTGACGTGAACTTTTCCCCGGGTCAGCTTCCATATTAGCCAGGTATCCACTGTTCCAAAAAGCAGATTTCCTCTTTCCGCATCTGTTCTTGCACCAGGAACATTATCCAATATCCATCTGATTTTTGTAGCTGAAAAATATGCATCAAGGATTAGCCCTGTTTTATCTCGTATGAGCCTTTCAAAACCTTTTTCCTTGAGCTCCCTGCACATATCTGCAGTCCTTCTGCATTGCCACACAATAGCGTTATATATGGGAATTCCTGTTCTCTTATCCCATACCACAGTTGTTTCACGCTGATTAGTAATTCCTATGGCATTAATATCCTTCGATGCAGCATTAATTTTTGCCATGGCTTCAGTTACAACCCCAATCTGGCTGGACCATATTTCCATAGGATCATGCTCCACCCAGCCTGGCTTAGGATATATTTGTTTAAATTCTTTTTGAGCTGTACTGATAATGCTGCCATGACAATCAAATAAAATACATCTTGAGCTAGTGGTTCCCTGATCTAATGACATTACATATTTGGACATTTTATCACTCCTCGTATAATGTAGTTAGAAACATTGATAACAAATCAGTCGGAA
>CALBDU010000031.1 GCA_937927335.1 uncultured Clostridium sp. | reverse complement strand
ACATCACTAAGATTTATGAGGAATACCTGGGAGAACCTAATGGACACAAGAGCCATGAACTGCTTCACACAACTTATGTAAAGAGAGACAAGTTCTAATTAAAAGGGCTTCACGTAATGTGAAGCCCTTTATATATAGTTTAAAAATACCTTCTTGCCCAAGGATTCAAGCTGTTCCTTTATTTCCAGGATGATATTGAGCTTGATGCTGAGGTCTGAAGGAAAATCAGGATTTTGATGTGCAGGGTTTATTGCTTTCCCAATCCATAAGTTTAGATGGCTGCATTCAAATATTAAAATTTTTGCAAGCAAGGAGGCGCCATCCTCACCAAAGCTTAAATCGTAGTCTTTCAGATTTTTAGCTGAGCTTGAGTAATTCTTAATAATTTCAAGGGCTCGGCTTAAAGTTAGTACTCCTTCAGTGATTAAATCTATTCCTTTCATACTGGCGGTAGGGGGTATATTCTTATCTGCATAATTCATGTCAACCTTCAATGGTCTATGCAGCTCCCTGGAAGCAATATTTGCCGCAGTGCCCCCGCAAATAATTTTTGTACCAGATCCGGCAGCAAAGCTTTTTATTGCAATGCTGTCATTTTCAGGATTTTTAGGAGGACCGGCAAAAAGGTCAACGTGCTGTTCCTTTTTTACCCTTACTGTAAGGGCTGTGGTGTCATCTCCAGGTTTGCCTCCATCGAATGCCATGCATACCTCCAGGACATTCTTTACAATTTCATGGGCGCTTTTGTCAGGAGAATAGATTTTTTCCAGGTACTCCTTTATGTTCTCCCATCTCCAGCCCAAATTCAATATTTCTCCCAGCCCTGCATGGGTTACGCCATCACTGACCAGTGTAAAAATATCACCTTCTTCAAGAGTGAATAAGTATTCTGAAACCTTCTTGTCATTGATAATCACATCATTTTTAGGAATATCAACATGCTTTCCGTTTCTGATTAAAAAGAAATGAGGATTATCATATTCGGCCATGTAAACAGTGCCATCGTCATTGATCTTTACAATAGTAAAGGTTGAATATGCAATCTTTCTTATCTTGCATACAGGCAGAGTTTTAACTATAGTATCTACTGTTTCATATATATCAGCACCTTCTTTAAGCATGGTGCCGGCTATCTGTGAAGTAAGTGTTGCCAGTATATTAGCCTTTACACCGCTGCCCAGCCCGTCGGCCAGTACTATAATTGTAGAATCGGAGAGCCTAATAACATTAACCATGTCACCACAGAGTTCTTCGCCTGATTTTTTCAGACTGTGGTAAAAAACATCCAAAAAGCAACCCATATTATTCACCATCTTCTGTCTCAACAAATTTCTTTAATTGAGTTAATAAAATTTTTGTCTCAGCTGTAGTTTCACCCAAAAGACTTGCTATTTCATGGGCAACTCTCATTTGCTTATCTATTACCTCTTGAGTGGAATTTAAGGTATTCTCTCGAAGGAGACTGAATTTTTTTCTATTTTCCTCCTGTTCATTTATATTTACCATTGAAACCATTATCATATTCTGCTTTGGAAGATAGACTATACTTTGAATGAAAATAACCTTATAATTCGGATAAGAAACCCTTTTACCGATTATGCTTTCACCAGTTTCCTTAACCCTTCTGAAATCCTTGTCATCCATTAAAATGGAAACAGGCAGATTTTTAATATTATCAGCCTTTACAGCGAATATATCCTCACAAGCAGGATTCAATTCGATAACATTCATATCACCGTCAAGAAACATTATACAATTTGCTGTATATTCAAAAATAACATTTGTCAAACTTTCAGCCTTGCTTCTCATGTAATGGAGGCACATGGTTGGTTCGGCCATGCCTTCATGAATGGCCTGTGCTTTTTCACGGCAGGTATTATATCCGCAAACACCGCAGTTAAGCTCATCCTCAGGGGCATGTTTTCCCATATCCCGGAGAATTTTCTTTATATCATGCTCATAGGCTGCATTGCTTTTGAAGCTTTTATCGATAAAAGTTCTGGTCAGGAAAACATTTTGGTCCTGCATTTTTGTATTGCAATCTATATTTGCAGACCTTGATGATAAATAATTATTAACCTTTTCCAGTTTTTTATAGTAGGTATGATTGCCTTTTACCATATCAGGTCCTCCGGTACAGCTTCCCTTGCATGAACTTGCCTCCACAAAAATGTTGCTTATATCACCGTTTTGAATACTGGTAAAAAGGTCTATGCATTCATCTGAACCACTGACGCTTATAACCTTAAAGCTTTGATGCTTAATTTCCTCGCCCATGCACTGAATGATTCCGCCAAACTTAGGGAATTCACGTCCTCGAGTGGCTGTGTTCCTGTCAAAGGGCACCGATATTAAGGTTTCTATATCTATATTTGATTCATCTATCCAGTTTTGCACTTCATCGAAGTTAAGAACTGCATTAATTGAGTTATTATTGAAATAACTTGCAGCTTCTGTTCTTTTAGCCATACATGGACCTATGAAAACAACATATGCATCATCACCATAACATTCCTTTGATAGCATGCCATGAGCAATCATGGGAGAAACCGCAGGGATAAGGTACTCTACCAGCTGAGGAAAATACTTCTCCACCAGGTAGTTAACTGATGGACATGCAGTTGTGATATATACATCCTGTTTACTGCTTTTAACATAATTCATGTAAAAGTCTGAAACAAGCTCAGCACCTACTGCAGTTTCCTCTACATATGAAAATCCAAGCTTTTTAAGCACAGCCACAAATACACCAGGATCCATTGAGAAATGTCCTGCAAAAGATGGTGCTATGCTTGCTATGATTTTTTTTCCGGAATAAATAGCTTTTTTTACATCATTAAGGTCGCTGACAACCTTTCGGGCATTCTGAGGACAAATGAGCAGACAGTGAGAACAGGCTATGCATCGGTCTTCAATTATTTCTGCCTGGTCATTCTCAAACTTTATGGCTTTCACAGGGCAGGATCTTAAGCATTTGTAGCAGCTTTTACAGTTTGCCGGAGAAAAGTTCATTATCTTCATCGTAAAGCACCTCCTATGATTTTTTCCTTAAAGAAATCCTCTGCGCTTTCAGGAGTCACCGAGTATATTTCCCCGTCGTCCAGCTTTACAGAAACTCCGTTGCTGCAGTGGCCCAGACAGAAGGAGCCCATTATTTGAATCTGGCTTCCGTTATTTAAAGTATCTATTAAACTCTGAAATTTGTTTATAACATCATATGACCCTTTGAGATGGCAGGCGCTTCCGACACATACTCTAATAGTAATCATAAAATTACCTCCAAACTTTGTTTAAAAAATAACAAGTACTAATTATATTTTACATCAAATTCTAAGATAAATAAATAAATTTTGTCAATAATATTTATATATTATTTTTTGGAGGTTATATGTGTTTAATATTTATATCAGGAGTAGCAGCTGGGTGCCTTATAAGGCAATGGACTGAAATGCTGTCGGGAGCTGGAAACGGTTTGAAGCTTGCAGTTGCATCGGAAACTATTACAGCAGTAATTTTTGTTCTAGTTTATTTAAAGTATGGTTTGGGAATACTTTTTTTAAAATGGGTGGTATTTTTAAGTGTTATGATTTTAACCGGTATCCTTGATTTTGTCACTGGGGAGGTTTATCTGATCACAATAATTCCTGCAATGCTGGCAGCCATATTCTTTATGGTGGCAGATTCATGTCTTAATGCAGTGCCGCCATATTTATATGGGGCCGGAGGAATTGCAGCGCTGTTGATTATTTCTGTCATAATAGTGTTTACCAATGGAATGGGCTGGGGTGATGCAGAGGTGTTTTTTATCTGCGGCTTATTTTTGGGAATTGAAAAAACAATCCTTTTAATTTTCTTATCCTTTATACTTGGCGGAGCAGCAGGAATAATTCTTCTGTTACTAAATCCTGCAGCAAGAAAAATGAAGATGCCCTTTGTTCCTTTTATCGCATCAGCAGCTTTGATAAATGTGTTATTTGGCAATGAAATAATTCAATGGTACATTAATCTTGTTTAATATTTAAAGATAATGTTATTAAATTAACATCACGAAAGTATCTACTTTCATGCTTTTTTTAAAATATCATGACAATTGCAGAGAAAAAACTAATGTTTAGAATAGTTTCTATTGTCTGAATAGTGCATTTCGCAAAAATAAGAATAAAATTATGCAAATTGAAATTTTCATGAATGATTTGCAACATAATTTGATAAAATGTATTGAATATTGTTTCGATTCATGTTAAAATTTTAGCGGAATATATAATAATTATATGGAGGGATATAACATGAGTGAAACAACAAAAAATGCAACCTCCGGGGATGGTTTGCAAAAGACCATAGGCTTTGTGCCTGCACTTGCAATCGTTATCGGAATGGTTATCGGCTCAGGAGTTTTCTTTAAGCCTCATGCAGTATTTACTGCTACAGGAGCACCTGGTATTGGATTAATCGCATGGGTAGTAGGCGGTATAATCACAATAGCCGGCGGACTTACAGCAGCTGAAATAGCTGCAGCTATTCCAAGAACAGGTGGAATGGTAGCATATTTGGAAGAAACTTACGGTTCAATATGGGGATACCTTTTAGGCTGGACTCAGACAGTAATATACTTCCCAGCTACAATTGCAGCTCTTGGAATAATATTTTCAAAGCAAGTGCTTTCATTATTAAATTTATCAGCTGGAATGTTAATTCCAATAGCAATCATCGTAATTATATTTTTGGTAGTAATGAACTCATTAGGATCTAAAACTGGTGGAGCAATCCAGACAGTTGCCACTATCGGAAAATTAATACCTCTTATAGCAATCATAATAATAGGTTTAATCAGCGGTGACGGCGGTTCTGCAAACCTTTTACCTATTACAGTTGCAGATCACCCAATTGCAACAAGCATGGGATCAGCTCTTATCGGAATCATGTTTGCTTATGACGGATGGATAAATGTTGGAGCTATTGCCGGAGAAATGAAGAACCCTGGAAAGGACCTTCCAAAGGCAATAATCGGCGGACTTTCAATAGTTATGGCAATATACGTATTAATTAACGTTGCTTACCTTTTTGTACTGCCTGCAACAGCATTGGCTGCTACAGACACACCAGCTGCAGACGTAGCTAAAATATTGTTTGGAGCAAACGGCGGAAAAATAATAACTATAGGTATACTAGTATCTATATTTGGCGCATTAAACGGTTATATAATGACTGGTATGAGAATTCCTTATGCTATGGCAGTGGAAAACAGAATACCATTCAGCGGTGCTTTTTCAAAGCTGCACCCTAAATATGAAACTCCTGTAAACTGCGGAATACTGATAACAGTAATTTCAATTGCAATGTCATTCACAGGTAAATTTGACCTTTTAACAGACTTGGCTATGTTTGTAATATGGATATTCTATGTTATGACATTCCTTGCAGTAATAGTACTGAGAAAAACAAGACCAGATATGGAAAGACCATACAAGGTTCCTCTGTATCCAGTAATCCCACTGATAGGTATACTGGGCGGAGTATATATGATTATAAACACTATAATCACTCAGCCTATGAATGCTGGTATAGGTTTAGTGCTGGCACTAATCGGATTACCAATATACCTTTCAAGAAAAGGCAAAATGACTAAAGCTGAATAATTAATTTTAAAGGGGGCTGTTGCAAAATGAAAATTTTGCAACGGCCCTTTCTGCGTTCATAAATAAA
>CALBDU010000030.1 GCA_937927335.1 uncultured Clostridium sp. | reverse complement strand
TTTATTTGTCGGCCGAAATGGATAATCATGTGTCATATTTTGAAAAATCACTAAAACTACATTAAATCTACACATCCTTCTGGTATATTCAAAAAAGAATATACAATATGGAGGGATATGATGAGTATTAAGAAAGAAAAGGTCAAGGTTTACGATATGACCTGTACCTCCTGTGAAGGCCGTGTGGAGAAAGCAATAGGGGGGCTTCCGGGAATAGTCAGTGCAGCTGCCAGCTTCAAAAAACAGGAGGTCAAAGTTGAATATAATACTGAACAATGCAGTTTGGAAGAAATAAAAAACAGCATAAAATCTGCTGGATATAGTATTGAAACAACTAATACCTATAAGCTGGCAGGTATTTTTATCATAGCTGCTGCAATAATACTGATTGGCAATTCAACAACAGGCTTTGATATGAATGCAAAACTAAATGGAGCTTCCTATTTTGTCTTGTTCGTTGTGGGTATCCTAACCTCCATCCATTGTGTAGGTATGTGCGGAGGAATAATGCTTTCCCAAAGTATAACCAAAGAAAGCAATAGCAGATTTCAGGCTGTTTACCCAGCCATTCTTTACAACACTGGAAGGGTTGTTTCATATACAATAATTGGTGGAATTGCAGGAGCCTTAGGTTCAGTGTTTTCACTTTCCTTGAATGTGAAGGCTGGCCTTCAGCTGGCAGCAGGAATATTCATGGTAATGATGGGATTGAATTTGGCTGGTTTCAGTTTATTCAAACGTTTTAACATAAAGCTTCCATGGTCATCCTGCAAAATTAGGAAAAAGCCCAAATCACCATTCTTAGTAGGTGTACTAAATGGACTTATGCCCTGCGGACCATTACAAACCATGCAGCTTTATGCATTAGGAACAGGTAGTGCAGTAAATGGCGCATTGTCCATGTTCTTGTTTTCAATGGGTACTGTACCTTTATTGCTAACCTTTGGAGCTGTAACAGGGTTTCTAAGCAAAGGCTACACAAAAAAGCTTTTAAGGCTCAGTGGGTTTTTAGTAATAATTTTAGGGCTAATAATGGGAAGCAGGGGGTTGGCCTTAGCTGGAATAGGCATTCCAAGCTTTAATGAGGCTTTTGCTGCAGGAAGCAAGGATCAATCTGCAGCTGCAAAGGCGGTATTAAAGGATGGCATACAGGAAATAACCATGACAGCAGATAGTAATGGCTACACCCCAAATGGCCTTTATGTAAAAAAGAATGTTCCTGTAAAGTGGATAATAAAGGGAGACGCATTGAATTCCTGCAACAATGTAATTGTTATACCTTCACTAAATATACAGAAAACTCTTAAACCGGGGGATAATGTAATAGAATTTACTCCAGGAGATAAGGATATAACCTTCAGCTGCTGGATGGGAATGATCAGAGGAGTCATAAAGGTTTCAGATAATTTGGATACAGTGGATACATCAAAAAATGATCCGTCAATTCCTGCACCTAACAGTGGAATGCCATGCTGTACAGGAAATGGAACAGGAACAGGTACAGCTCAGCAAAGCATTTATGGAAATGACCTCAGCCAGGTTCCAACCGAAAGATTGATAAAAAAAGCAGTGGTATCAGGTAAGAGTCAGTCTATAGCCATAAAAGGAATAGGTTATGAATTTGAACCACTGATTGTTGTAGCAAACAGCAATTTTGAAACTAAAATGACCTTGGATTTAAATTCCTTTGATAATCCGGAGAGTAAGTTTGAAATAATAAACAGTGAAACGAATATAGCAATAGCTTCCTTTGACGGAAAAAAGGGCATTACAAATGTTGCTTTCAAGACAAAGGAAGCAGGCAATTACCTGATAATAAAGGATGGAAGTCTTATATCAGTTATGAAGGTAGTTGATAATATCAAGTTAGCAGATTTAAATAGTATCAGAACAGAATTGTTGAACAACTAAGTAAAGGGTGCTGCAAAGTTTATATTTTGCTGCACCTTCTTTAATTATGATATAATTCAAATAAAAGCATTTGATTTATAAGGTTGGTGGATTTATGGGTATATCAGTAAGCAAAATGCTTGACGGCGAATTTTTCAAGGACTATAAGGTCTTGGCAGGCTTCAGCGGCTTGAATAACCAAATACAGGGCTTTGCCATGCTTGATGCTCCCGATGGATTTCTCTGGACTAAGGGACGTGAATTTGCCTTAACTTCAGGATATGTTCTTGAGCAGAATCCGGGACTTTTTAAAGAAATCATCCACGCAGATAATTTTAAAAAAATAGCTTGCTTTGGATTAAAGGTTGACAGATATCTGAAGGCAGTCCCTGATGAAATTATAGATACCTTCAATGAATTGAATATACCCCTCATCTATATTCCATCCAAGGATTCCTGGATGGATATTATGAATGCCATAAACGTCATGGTAATGAACAAAAATATAATGCAGTTTAACCTAGGTGAAATAAACTCTTACAATTTTAATGATTTATCCTATAATGTGAGAAAAATTAATAAGATTCTGGGGGCTGTAGAATATGAAATGAGTTTTCCAGCAATGGTATATGATTTGTCTACTGAAAACCCCTACTATAGCTCACCTAATTTTAAAAAGGTATCAAATGGGTTGAAGAACGAAGATTTTTGGAATCCCAGCTTTAATTTCAGCAAGGAAATACTTTGTGACAGTCTTAAAATGGCAAGATACAGATTTTACGATGACAGGTATGAAAAACCGTTCAGCTGGATCACTGTGCCTATAACAGTTGATAGAAAAATTAAGGCTTATTTTGTGGTTCTTGAAGCTATTGATTTAATTGATTATTTTGACCAGTTTGCCTTAAGGACGGGGTTCTTGCTGATCCAGGAATTATATGAACAGCTTCTTGTTGCCAGAAATATTGTTGATTCTGACTTCCAAAAATTTATAAAAAATATATTAAGTCTCTCTTTAAGTGAAAAAGATGATATTGCCAATGCGTCAAACGAGATTAATTTAAAAATAAACAGTAAATACTATGTTTTAATTATGGAGCAGAATAACGAAAATATAACTTTGTCAGGCTGCCATGATGTTCTGAAAAACTGCATCCGGGATGAATTTTTCTACAATGATTGCAGAGTGTCATATGTGGAAAATAACAAGTGCCTTTTCCTTATAAAACAGGATGAAAATATTTCTGAAAAACAAAACAATGTTTTGATTAAAGAAAAATCATTAAATATTAAAAAACGTCTTGAACTGGTTGTTCATGATATCAGCTTGGACTTTGGATTATCCGACAGCCCCGATTTTGTTTATTATATAAATAGAAACTATGAAAGAGCTGAGCAGGCAATAAATATGGGGAAACTGCTGTATCCTGAGGATGTGTTTTGGACATACTCCCAGCTAGGGGCATTTGCATGGTTTGATATTAAAGCTGATGAAATAAATTTAATGCTGAAGGATCTGGATTTTTTACTAAAAAGTGATGAGCATAAAGAGCTGCTTCATACTCTTAGGATCTATATCGAGTGTAAAATGAATTATAGCTTAACTGCCAAAATGTTATTTATACATATAAATACAGTCCGTAAGCGTATTGAAGAAATTACCGACATGATAAAACTGGATCTGGAAAATCCTATGGATAGATTAAAGCTAGAAATTTTATTGAAATTGTTTGTTTAATTAAAAGTGGTTCGCAGTATTTTGCGGACTGCTTTTTTTATCCATCTTGAAAAAGTTTTCACTTTTTGTTATAAATATAGAAAGTTTTTTCACTGCTACAATATTAAGAAAATAAAGAAAAGTATTTGCGTTGAATGGCCTGAATGTAAATGTTATCATGATAAAAAGTTGTGATAGGGGGAAATAAAATGGAATCCAAAAATACAAAGGTTATGCAGGAAGACATCAGGAAGGTGGAAAGTTACAGGTGGGTAGTTTGGATAGTTCTTGCTGCTGTTTATGTTTTTGTAACTTTTCATCGTATGGCCACCGGTGTTGTAAAGACAGACCTCCAGGAAGCATTTAATATTGGGGCTGCTCAGTTTGCAAATATTGGTTCTATGTACTTTTATGCATATTTTATCATGCAGATACCATCTGGTGTATTAGCAGACAAGCTAGGACCTAAAAAGACCGTTGCTTCATTTTCAATTTTGGCTGCTATAGGTTCAGTGGTTTTTGGCTGGGCTCCTAATATAATGATTGCGTATATAGGAAGATTTCTTGTTGGTATAGGAGTTTCGGTAGTTTTCATTTGTCTAATTAAAATCCAATCTCGCTGGTTCTACTCAAGAAATTTCGCTTTAATGGTTGGTTTTGCAGGTTTAGCAGCAAATCTTGGAGCTGTATTGGCTCAGACCCCGCTTGTTCTGGCAGCAAGTACCTTCGGCTGGAGAAGCACATTCATTTATATGGGTTTTGCCATGATAGTATTTGCAATATTAGTGGTTGTTTTTGTTAAGGACGATCCTGCAGACATGGGCCTGCCTGGCATGGATGAATTGGAAGGAAGGCCGGCTGCAAGCTCGGGTATATCTGTTAAAGAGGCCTTGAAATCTGTTATGTCAAATAAGAGAACATGGATTATATCACTTTCATATATAGGTTTATATACAGGTTATGTGGTGCTGCTTGGAACGTTTGGAGTTTCATACCTTATTACTGCATATGGGTTTACAAAAGTACAGGCTGCCAACCTCATTATTTCAGCTGTTGTTGGTTCAGCGGCCAGTGGTCTTATAGTAGGGTATATTTCAGATAAGATAAAAAAGAGAAAGTTTATTATAATATTCTTAAGTGCAGCTACACTTTTATGCTGGATAGTGTTTATATATGTGAAGCTTCCCATACCTCTTTTAACTCCTTTCCTGTTCATAATGGGATTTGTTATGTCATGCTTCACAATGTGCTGGACACTTTCAAACGAAGTTAATGACAGAAGGTATTCGGGAATAGCCACAGGTGTTGTTAACTGTATAGGTTTTGCAGGAGCAGCAATTGTACCTGTATATATGGGTAAGGTCCTTGATGCATTTAAAGCTACTCCAATAGTGGGATATCATAAGGCGTACCTTATTTTAATAGCCTTGGTAGCTGTAAGCATGCTTGCATCCTTCTTTACTACTGAAACAAATGCACGCAATGTATATTCAGATAAAAGCAAGGAGGCTTAGTATGGAAAAAATTCTGGAAAAAGCTGAATCAATTGAAAATTATATTATAGATGTTAGAAGAGATTTTCATCAGCATCCGGAGTTAAGCGGTGCTGAATTCAAGACACAGCAGAAAATTATGGAGGAGCTAGACAAGCTTGGCATATCTTATGTCAAAGCTGGCAACGCCTCACTGATAGCCAGTATTAAAGGTGAGAAAAGCGGCAAAGTAGTTGCCTTAAGAGGAGATATGGATGCTCTCCCAATAATTGAACAGTCTGGTTTGGAATTTTCATCAAAGGTTTCCGGAGTAATGCATGGCTGCGGCCATGATGCACATACAGCAATGCTTCTTGGGGCAGCTAAATTATTATCCGAAATGAAGAGTGAAATTAACGGAGAGATTCGATTCTTTTTCCAGGAAGCTGAAGAAACCTTTAAAGGGGCAAAGGAAATTATTAAAGCCGGTGGAATGGAAGCAGTGGATGCATGCTTTGGGATGCATGGTCTGCCCACAATAAAAACAGGATTTGTTAATATTCAGGAAGGCTACAGGCTTTCAGGCTGTGATACCATTTTCGTGAAGTTTGAGGGAATATCCGGACATGGTTCAACTCCCCATCTTGCAAAGGATACTATTCACCCGGCCTGTGTTTTTGTAAGCAATTTACAAAGCATTGTTACTAAAAACATCAACGCCCAGGAGCCTATAGTGCTTTCAGTAGGCAAATTTACAGGAGGCACTAAAGCCAATATAGTTGCACAGTTCACTGAGCTTGATATTTCCATGAGATATTTTGATCCAAGCGCAAGAAAAATTGTTCATGAAGCTATAAAAAGGCATGCGAAAGCAATTGCTGATGGGTACGAAATTAAAGCTGAGGTAGTAATAGAAGAAAGCACCTTAAGTACCTATAATGATGGTGAATTATCTGCAATAGCCAGCAAGGCTGCTGCAGAAGTCCTTGGAGATGATAAAAATGTTGCAATGCCAAGGCAGATGGCTTCAGAGGATTTTTCCTACTATCTTAAATATGCCAAAGGTGTTTATGCACTAGTAGGCTTTGGCAATGAAGAAAAGGGATCCGTTTATCCGCCTCATAATGAGAAATTCAAGATTGATGAAGATTATCTAAAATACGGCACTGCGTTGTACTCACAATTTGCTTTGGATTTCTTAAATAAAATATAGCTCACTAAAACCTTCTGCTTATGGACAGGAGGTTTTTTCTTAATGTCACAGGGCGGTTTGGGCGGTGACAGTTATGGCGTTGTAGCGTAAATTTACTTGACTTAAAGTTAGCTATAAGGCTTATAATATGATTATTAAAGAAGTTTACACATTATTTTATAAAGTATGGAGGTATTTATGAATAATTATTTTGGACAAGAAATTCCAAAGCTTGGATTTGGATTGATGCGTCTGCCTATGCTGAATGGTAAGGTGGATGTGGGCCAGGTGAAAAAGATGGTTGATCTGTTTCTGGCAAAGGGATTCAGATATTTCGATACGGCATATGGCTATATTGATGGAAATTCTGAGCGGGCTATAAAAGAGGCTCTTGTGGACAGGTATCCTCGTGACAAGTATTTGCTTGCTACAAAGCTTCCTGCATGGGCAGGGGCAAAAACTAGGGAAGAAGCACAGCAGATGTTTTATACATCCCTGGAAAGAACAGGTGCAGGCTATTTCGATTTCTATTTATTACACAATTTAGGTGAGTCCCGTACACAAACCTTTGATAAATTTGGCATATGGGATTTTCTGGACCAAAAGAAGCAAGAGGGACTTATTCGTCACCTTGGTTTTTCATTCCATGACAAAGCTGATGTACTGGATAAGATTCTCACAGAACACCCAGAAATGGAGTTTGTTCAGCTTCAAATCAATTATGCAGACTGGGACAATCCGATGATTGAGTCCAAACTGTGTTATGAGGTTGCAAGAAAACACGGCAAGTCGATCATCATCATGGAGCCCGTTAAAGGAGGCTTATTAGCTTCACCTCCTCCAGCTGTTGAAAAGATATTCAAGGATGCGGATTCCAGCGCTTCTTTACCTTCCTGGGCAATTCGCTATGCAGCATCGCTGGAAGGTGTCATCACAGTACTAAGCGGAATGTCCAATGTTGCACAGATGGAGGACAACATTTCGTTTATGGAAAATTTTAAGCATCTCAGTGAAAAGGAGCATGAAATAATAAGTGTAGCACAAAAGACACTTAGCATAATTCCATCTATTCCCTGCACCTCCTGTAGTTATTGTATGCCTGGCTGTCCACAATCTATAGCCATACCAGGTATATTTAAGTCCATGAATATGAAAAGCATTTATAATAATGAGCAAGCTGCAACAGGCTCCTATAATTGGAACACTAAAGGAAATGGCTTAAGTGGTGCTGGTGCTTGCATTGCCTGTGGTAAATGTGAAAAAGTATGTCCACAGCATATAAAAATTATCGATGAACTTAAGAAGGCTGCAGAAATATTTGAAAAATAGTAATTTGGTGTAAAATGGTTTGCCTGTAGCAGCTATTTACATTATTAATAAAAAATTACTCTTCAGCAGTTAAGGCAGCGATTATAACTTCATTTCTACCATTGTTTTTAGCCTGGTAAAGGGCAGTGTCTGCAGCTTTATAGGCATTATAAAAAGAATTTGAAAAATTTTCTTTAAATAGAGAAATTCCAAAACTTGCAGTAATATTTATTTGGAATTTCTCTATTAATATAACATTATTTTGAATTGCTAATCTTATATTTTCAGCAAATGTATAAGCTTCATCAATTGAAGCTTGAAAAAGAAATACTAGAAACTCTTCCCCTCCCCAACGGGTAGCTAAATCATTATTTTTTGTATGTTTCATCAAAATTTGACTTACCTCTTTAAGTACCATATCTCCTATAGGATGTCCATACTTATCATTTATATGTTTAAAATAATCAACATCTATCAAAATAAGAGCTGCTGTTCTTTTAGCTTCAGGGTTAATGTTCATTTTTTCAGCAACTTGCTTCTCAAAGCTCCTTCTGTTCAAAAGACCTGTTAATGGGTCGTGGCTCGACATAAAGTTCAATTTAGAGATAGTTTCTTCTAAAGCTAAGTTTTTGGATATTAATTCATAATGGTAATTATAAATTATTGTTGAAATTAAGATAACAGCAAAAAAGAAGATTAATCCGTTTATACTATTTGATATTAATGAATTAATATTATGGCTGAATACTACTAATCCACCTAAATAAGTTAAAAATGAAATTGAATATACAACTAAATTCAATGGGAACCTCATCAATATAACAGCACTGAATATAAGAAGGTTAGCTATAAAAACACTGCTTACATTTTCATGAGCAGCTTGATCCAAGCCATTAATTACAGCCATAATGCTCAACAGTATAATGGTTAATGCCGGGATTAATAATTTGTTAATGTTTTCAGATTTATGTTGTTTATTTTTAGCTATAATATTTGTCAGAATAAATCCTATAATAGAAACAAATAAAAGCAGCAGATGCAGTATGAAATATCTGCTGTCATTCCAAACTATATTTGAAGCAAGATTTGTTATGTTAGGTATGTCATTAAAAAGTATAAATAAAATTTCAACTATCATAAAAATAATAAGAATCAATTTCATTCTTACAAGATTTGTAATATTAATATCATGAATAATTTTGTGCTTTTGATCTTTTGAAAGAAGGTAATTGGGCCTATATAATAAATTTATCTTATCCATAATCGTTCTCCACTAAATTTACATGAAATAGTTAAGCTATAATTTTACTTACTTATGATATCACAGACTTTGACAAATTTAAAGGTTTGTAAAATGTAAGGAACTTGCAATGTATAAAAACACTTTGCTGAGCTCCAATCCTTCTTTACCTAAAAGCCACCAAGCTGATTTAATTTATTATTAATCAGCCTGGTGGTTTACATAATTTCGGACTAATTTAATTCTGTATACGAGGTGTATAGCCAGTTATAATTAATGTGGACCAGTCGTTGTCTGCGTTATCAATCCACTGGCAATCAACATCTAAATATTTAAGCCAGGCATTAAGTCCATAACTTTTCTTACTTATGTTAGGAGATTTTCTGCCATGCTGTTCTTTGATGAATTCCAGCAATTCCAGCTGCTCATCCTTACCTAATTCTTTAGCAATCAATTTTTGTACAGCATCAATACATTCTGTATATGCTTTTCCATCTTCAAGATAAATTTCATCTGAATAAATTTGTCTTTCTTTATTTAGAGCATCAATAATCTCATTGATTTCTTCTTTATTGGACAAGTAATATTTTGCCCTTCTTAAAGCTTCTATGTCTCCATCTAGCTTATTTACCTTTTTTTCTAAACTTTCTTTTATCATTTACATACCCCTTCCATAATTAATATACTTAAATCAAATCCTCCAAGCCATTTACAATGGCCTGTTCATCCTCTTCAACAGGAATTACTATGCATTTTTGTCCATCAATTATTTGAGCTTTTATTTGAGATATTTTTTCTGGTTTAACCTGAAGCACAACATCATAGTGAGAAGCAGAATTATTTTTTTCCGGCTTAATAGATGCTTCTTCTACAGTTTCACCTAAAAGCTCATTATCCTCAGAGTCCAATTTGTCTACTTTTTCAAGTCTGCTTTGCAGGATCTTTACTTGCTTTTCAAGCTGTTCTTCCTTTTTCCTTTGAGCATTTTCCTTAAGTGCCTTTGAATCAATTAGATTTTCTGCTATAGGAAGATCGTCACCAAAGGTATCCACATAGGACTCTTCGATCTTGGCAGTAATATCTTCAGGAACGCCACTTTCTATCAAAAGGTTTTGCATATCCTTTTTTGTTAAGGTTATAGGATCGGATTCTGTGTCATTATAAATTGCGTTATTTTCATCTATCATAGTATTTAGATTTTCCTGGATTTCCATAAATATTTTATCAGCCTTTTTTTCATCACTTGAAAATGAATCTTTAATAATTGTCTGGAATGTTTCTTTTTGTATTGCAGCAGTTTGTTTTGAATAGCAGCCTAATGCTTTCTCCATTAATTCGGGATGGGTATCCCTTGTATTTTTCGTGTAATACATAATAGAATTAACATCAGAACTACGATCTATAAAGGCAGGGAATACAAAACCAAGAGATGGAGCTTCAACTACCCAGTCTCTGATTCGAGCTTTTATATTGTTTTCCTCTTCAAAGTACCTTAGACCGGGTTCTGAAAGTGAAACTGGACATATTGCACAAAGCATATATTCATAAACTTCTTCAGATTCATCAATTTTTGAATTATCTTTGGTTTTAGTAATTACATCATAAGCGTCATGAAAAATAAGTATTAAGAAATTACCAGTATAATTATAATTATCTATAATCAGTTTATAAAAATCATCAAGAAGAGCATCGTCCTTTAATTGACTCTTTTTAAGCTGCATTAAATACATTTGTCTTTCATTAATAAGCTCTTCATTCATTGGAAAGTTAAGCTCTAAAATATTATTTCCAATAGTTCCGGAAAGTACCTTTCTGGCAATTTCCAAGTATTTAAAGTATTCATCCTCCTCCAAATTTAAAAAGGTTTCTCTAAATTTTAAGATAATATTTTTTTCTCCATTAACATAGCAGCCGCACATTTTTGTGAAGGTGCAATGATCTTTTTTTAAACGTCTTTTCAACTCAAGTATATCTTTTTTTCTCATAAATAGACTCCCCATCCTGTATTTAATATTTGCAGACATACTTAATATATTATCATTTTTAAATTAAGATACAACAATTTTACATGTAACTGCAGAATATTATTTTTAAATATCAGCTGAAAATGTTAATTTGTAGACAATGTTTTAACAAATAAATATATGGCAAAATGCCGAAGCTATTGAACAAAGTGCCATAAATCTATAGCAGGATGACAAAGGCATTGGTGAACAGGCACAGTAATTGAAATTTTAATAGTTTGATATTGACTAATATTTAACATCGGAATAGACTTTTAAATATGGTGTTTATGTTTAAAATCAAAGGGGGGATGTATCATGAAATTAGCCAATAAAATATTAATACCGATAGTCATTTTAATAGCGGCATGTCTTGGTATTTCGGGTGTTTATACATATCTGCAAACCAAGGATAATTTACTGCTTAATGTAGTTAATTCCAATCTTGATAATCAGATGAGCACGCTTATTGATACTATAAAAAATAACGATGATACCAAGAAAATAGTTCAGGAGGAATTGGATAAGAAAAATATTGCGCTGGCAAAGTCCGTTGCTGAAATAATAGCAAGAGACAAGTCACTTATGAGTACAGATAAGATGATTGAAACAGCAAAAAAATTTGATGTATCAGAAATTCATATCACTGATGGAAAAGGAATTATAATTAGCAGTTCAGTTAAGGAATTCCTGGGTTTTGATTTTAATACCACAGACCAAACCAAACCATTCCTGCCTATACTGACAGACAATAGTGCAACTCTTGCTCAAGCACCAACACCAAGAGGATCAGATAAGGTCTTATTTCAATACATTGGTGTTTCAAGAGCCGATGCACCGGGAATTGTACAAATAGGAATAGAACCAAAGACCATACAGGAATTAACAAAACGAATGGAAATGCAGACTTTAATAGAAAAAGTCCATATTGGCAGTTCTGGATATGCATTCGTTGTAAATGATAAGGGTGTAATTACAGCCCACAAAAAATCTGCTGAAATAGGAAAAAGTATTGCAAAGCTTGATTGGAGCAAGGAGGTTCTTTCTCAGCCTAAGGGTAAATTTACGTATACCTCTGATGGTTCCTTTAATTATGCTTCCTTTGAAAAGACAGGGAACAGCATTATTGTGCTTACTTACCCACAATCGGAATTTGCTTCAAGGATCAATGCTTTGCGAATTACAAACATAATTACCATATTAATATCCATACTAATTTTAATTTTCAGCATTGCTTTCATAGTGAAAAAGAGAGTTACAACACCCTTGGCGGAGCTTGTAACTGCAATGAGAAATGCAGGAAATGGAGAACTTAATGCCTCTGTAGCTGTTGTCTCCAATGATGAAGTTGGAGTCCTGGGGGACAGCTTTAATAAAATGGCAGAAAGCATGAAAAACTTAATATCCCGAATCAAAAGCGATTCTGAAACTATTTCAAGCCATACGGACAGTTTATCAGTAGTTTCAGAAGAGATGTCCTCACAGTCTTCGGAAGTATCCAATGCAGTACAAAACATGGCAAGTGGTACAAGTTCTCAGGCTGAAAATTTAGTTGAGATCGCAGCAATTATTGAAAAATTCGGAATCAGTCTTGAACAAATTGTAAGTTTGACAGAAACTACAAATGCAGATGCCTTAAATGTGAACAACAAGGCTAACCAAAGTAACGAAGCCATGAATTCCTTAAGTCGTTCAATATCAGACATAAATGATTCTTTTAAGGAAGTCAGCCTAAAAATCAATGGCCTGGGAATCAGTGTAAATAAAATAAATGAAATAACTTCAATTATTAACGGTATTGCAGATGAAACAAATTTACTGGCTTTAAATGCAGCTATTGAAGCAGCAAGAGCAGGGGAGGCAGGTAAAGGCTTTGCAGTGGTGGCAGATGAGATTAGAAAGCTTGCAGAGCAATCCAAGACATCCTCAGAAAATATAAGCAGCCTTGTAATGGGTATTTCGAAAGAGACTAATCTGGTTGTAGATACAACAGAAAGTGTTAATGAAGAATTAGGCAATCAGATAGTCATAATTGAAAATTCTCTAAGTTCATTTAAAGAAATTATAATTGCAATTGAGAACATTATGCCACAGATTCAGGAGATAACTAAATCAGCACTTGATATTAGCAAAGAAAAGGATGGTATAATTGAAAGAGTGGGGCTTTCCTCGAATGTAGCAGAAGGTAATTCAGCTATTTCTGAAGAAATAGCAGCTTCCTCTGAGCAGCTGGCTGCATCATCACAGGAAGTTGCAGCTACAGCAGGCACTTTAAATGACATGAGCAAGGAAATGATGAAATCTATCGAAAAATTCACCTTATAATTATGACGAGGCAGCTTTAAAAGGCTGCCTCCATTTATTTACAAGTTAAAAATTATTGGCATTTTTTATAATGTATCCAAGATAATACTCAAAGCGTACGTTTATATCTGAAAGATCATTTTTAATTATTTCCTGTATTTTGTTGATTTTATACATTAATGTATTACGATGAAGGTAAAGCTTTTGTGCAGCGCGGATGCTGTTACCGTCAGCCTGTAGAAATACGTAAAGGATGTTTAAATAATCAGTGTTATTTTGTTCATCATATTTAACTAACTTACCTACAGTATCATCATAATATTCTTTAAGCTGCTCTATGTTTTGTACTTCATCTATAAGCTTATATACCTTAATATTGGAATAAAAGGCAATTTCATTAAGATAATTTTCTGTTGTTAATGACTTAACTGCTTTTTCTGCTTCAATATAACTTTTTTTAATTTTAGAAAACTGTGTATGAAGGTTGCTAATGCCAATATTTATATTCATCTCAGGAAATTCCTGCTTAATGGTTTTGCATATTGATTCTGCAAGGGACTTTACATCAGTGGAGGTTTCCTTTTCATTGATTATAAGAATATTTGCAGATTCGTTTCTAAGGAAACTCATAGGCAAAGAATACACATTCCATATTAGATTATTTACAGATGTAAAAAATTTATCTTTAACTTTAAGTATTCCTTTTTCATCTCTGATATTTTTAGAATATAAATAATTTTGGAGGTTTTCAATTTTAACATTAATCATTCTGAATGAGTTTAAGGAAGCGTGGCCCCATAATGAAATACTATCCATAAAATCTTCATAGTTAGCTTTGTCGTTAAGTACTAGATCCCTTAATAAATCTTGATAGGCAAGGGTTTTGGGGTTATTTTTTACAATAAAATTGCAAATGCTTTTAGTCACTTCGGAAAGATTAACCTCCCACGGCACTTCAAAAACGGGAAAGTCATTTTGATTTGACAATTCCTTTATATAGTTAGGAACATGGTTGAAATATTTACCTGTATTAACCAGAACACCTGCTGCATTTCTATTTATTGCGCCTTTTATCAGCTCCACAAAGCATTCCTGATTATCCAGAATTCCGATGCCCGTAAGCAATATCAACTCATCGCTTTGTATATAGCTCACATCATCAGGGGTTTCTATAAAATGAAACCATTTTACTGCTTTATTAATTCCATTATCTCCGCTTACAAGCTTTAAATCCATTAATTCTGGTAGATCCATCAGCTGATTAACTTTAACGTCCATGATTTGGCCCCCTATATTGAAAATATTTGCAAAAATTGTATTACAGATTATTCTGGCATAAAATGCAAATTTAATTTAATTATATATCCTATTAAACAAATATTTCAAGCTAAGAGTGATTTAATTTAATAAGATTATTAATTTAGATTATTAATTTTATAGACACTAAAAGCTTAACAAACTAAAATGAGTATAAGGACCATTTAATTACCTTAGTATCAAATAAAAGTGAGTATATTATTCAATATAAACATGGAAGGGGCTTAATTGCTAATGAAATTAATAGATATCATGAATCCGTGGAATGGAGTGAAATATTTACAAGATGGAGTAAATGGAAATTTTGAAATAAATGAATTAAAAACAGATAGTGAAATTTTTAAAGGACAAATTATTGAGATAGTTGATAATTTGAATAACAAAATTGGGGAAATTGATAAAGATATTTTACTATATCTTATAAGTAAATCACATTCAACAATGTTAAGTAATATTATTGATATGTTTCAAGATGCTGTAATTGCAATTGATCTTGAAGGAAGGATATTCCATTTAAACACTGCATACGCTAAAATTCTAGGGATTCCAATACGCAAAGTTATTGGTAAAAAAATGCAATACGTTGAACCAGGTGCTGAAATATTAAGTGTGCTTGAAACAAGAAAATCTATATCTAAAGATAAGCAATACATAAAAACATTGGATAAATATGTTTCAGTTAAAATATATCCAATTGAGGAAGAAGGTGAATTAAAGGCAGTAGTATCAATATTTAGGGATTCTACAAAAATGGTTAAATTAGGTCAAGAAGTAAAACAGGCAAATGAAATGGCTATGACATATAAAAGGGAAGCAGAGGCACTAAATGAATTGTCAAAATTAAAGATAATTGGAAAAAGTTCAATTTTTCTAAATACTGTTTCGCAAGCTTTAATAGTTGCCAAAACAGAAGCTTCCGTTTTGATTAAAGGAGAGAACGGATCAGGTAAAGAGTTAATTGCAAAACTTATTCACTCAAACAGTGAAAGGAAAAATCGTCCAATTATAATGGTCAACTGTGCAGCTATACCAGAGAGTCTTA
This sequence comes from uncultured Clostridium sp., assembly GCA_937927335.1. GTDB lineage: Bacteria > Bacillota > Clostridia > Clostridiales > Clostridiaceae > UBA699. The sequence continues at coordinate 68,544 of CALBDU010000030.1, read as the reverse complement.
TTGAAAGTGAGTTATTTGGCTACGAAGAGGGTTCATTTACTGGTGCAAAAAGCGGAGGTAAAATGGGGAAATTCGAATTAGCAAACGGCGGAACCTTGTTTTTAGACGAGATTGGTGATATGCCACTGGCAATGCAAGCAAAACTTTTAAGAGTATTACAGGTTGGCGAAATTGAAAAAATAGGCAGACAAAAAAATATTCCTGTGGACATAAGACTAATTGCTGCAACAAACCAACCTCTTGAAAATATGGTAAAAGAGAAAAAATTCAGACAGGATTTATATTTTAGATTGAATATTGTTGAAATCGATGTACCACCTTTAAGGGATAGAGGTGAAGATATTGGCTTGCTAGCAAACTATTTTCTTGAAAAATACAATAAAAAATATAAAAAATCTATATTCTTTTCAGAAAAGGTTCTATCATTTCTTCATTCATATAAGTGGCCAGGGAATGTTCGTGAATTACAAAATTGTACTGAGTATGGCGTAATTATGTGTTTAGAGGGAGAATTTGAACTTAAGCAGCTGCCACCACATATGAAAGAGTTACTAAGCCAAACTGATATAAAAGAAAGCCAATTTGAATATAAAAATATGTCATTAAAAGAAGCAGTTGAAATTTTAGAAAAAAAGGTAATTTTAAATGCGATTTCTTCAAGCAATAATAACAAAACTAAGGCAATGGAGTTATTAGGATTAAGTAGAAGAACATTTTACAGAAAATTAAAAGATTATAATATTAATTGTGGCGAAAAGTAAACACATGTGGCGTTATTGCCACATTATTTTTATGTAAACAATTACTATTGTGGCATATTTGTCACAATGTAAATCGTAAATACATTTTAATAGTCCTTAAACCATTATAAACAGCCATTTCTTTTATATTCATAATAGCTGGCATGATATTTGCTATTTAAGTTATAGAATAAAAAAAGGAGGGACAATAATGGACGAGAAAAAAATACGCATCGGCGGAGGCCAGGGGTTTTGGGGTGATAGCAATGACGCTGCAATCCATATGGTGAAAAACGGTAATCTTAATTATATGGCATGCGATTACTTAGCAGAGCTAACCTTATCAATAATGCAAAGGCAAAAAAATAAAAACCCCGAAGCAGGTTTCGCAAAAGACTTTATAAATCTTCTTAAAGAAGTTGGTTATGAGAGTTATAAAAAAGGCATTAAAATTATTTCTAATGCAGGCGGTATGAATATTACCGGTGCTGTAAAAGAGATTGAAAAAGTTGCTAAAGAACAAAAGATGAACGGCTATAGAATTGGATATGTTTTAGGAGATGATTTAAAATTCCGAATTCCTGAACTCCTAGCTCAAGGTATAGAATTTAAAAATATAGATCATGATGGGAGTTTTCTTGATATACAAGATAGGATTTTAAATGTTAATGTTTATCATGGTCATGAGCCTATTGTAGAATGTCTAGAACAAGGTGCAGATGTTATTGTAACAGGAAGAGCAGCAGACTCAGCACTATTTCTTTCACCTCTTATACATGAGTTCGGATGGGCAAAAGACGATTATAATAACCTTGCAAGGGGTATTATGGTTGGGCATTTACTAGAATGCGGAGGACAGGGGGCAGGAGGAAATTATGATTATGATTGGCGTTCAGTGCCGAAAATGGATGAGTTGGGCTTCCCAATTGCAGAAGTTACTGATAGTGAACTTTACATTACAAAGGCTCCAGATTGTGGAGGAATAATTTGTGAACAATCATGTAAAGAACAATTTTTATATGAAGTTCATGATCCTGCTAATTATATTACCCCTGATGTAAATGTAGATATAAGTCATGCTACTCTTACGCAAGCTGGTGAAAATAGAGTTAAGGTAGAGGGAGTAAAAGGTAAAGAACGACCCGATCAACTAAAATTATGTGTCGGGTATCATGCAGGATACAAAGTTGAAACATATTTATGTTATGCATGGCCAGATGCGTACGAAAAAGCAAAATATGCAGCAGAGATATTAATGAAAAAGATGAAACGCAAAGGCTTAAAGGCAGAAGAAATACGAATTGACTATTTAGGTTTAAATGCACTTCATCTCAAGGTTGCTAACATGGATCCAGCATTAGTAAATAACATGAATGAAGTTGTTCTTAGAATTGCCATTCGAACTCTCGATAAAGCGGAAGCTTACAAGATTGTCCCTGAAATCTCTCCATTACAGTTAAACGGCCCTCCAGGTGCAAGTTTCTTTGGTGGCCGTGCTAAAGTACAGGAAGTTATTGGACTGTGGCCAACATTTGTACCAAGGGATGTAGTTAATTTAAGTGCTAATATTTTGGAGGTGAAATAAATGGCTGAAGTTTATTTGAAAGATTTAGCACATGGAAGATCAGGAGATAAAGGTGACACAAGTAATGTATGTGTTTTTGCAAGAGATCCTAGAGATTATGAGTTTTTAAAGAGAGTATTAACAGTTGAGAAAGTAAGAGAACATTTTGGAGATATGGTAGAAGGTGAAATCATAAGGTATGATGTGGATTCACTGAAAGGATTTAATTTTGTTATGAAACATGCACTAGGCGGAGGGGCTACGCTTTCTATCAGGTTAGATTCTCTTGGCAAATCAATGGGATCCGCTTTTATGAGAATGAAAATAAACACTGAGGAGTAATAAATAATTATTATATAGAAAGGATGAAATGAATGAAAACAAGTAGCTATTCAGGATTTTTTAAACTATCACCAGAGGATAGACTGAAGGAAGTCAGTGAATTCACTGGTATTTCTGAAGAGGAACAAAAAATTATAAATTTACCAGGAGCACTTGATATAGATAAAGCAGACCACATGATTGAAAATGTTATAGGAACTTTTCAGCTTCCTTTAGGGGTAGCTTTAAACTTCAAAATTAATGGCAAGGATTATGTTATACCAATGGCTAGCGAAGAGCCATCTGTTGTTGCAGCTGCTAGTAATGCTGCTAAGATGGCTAGAGAAAACGGAGGATTTTTTACTAGTAACACAGGTTCCATCATGATTGCGCAAATTCAGCTTATAGATGTTGCTGATCCAAATTATGCCAAGATGCAAATTTATGAAAACAAAAATAAGATAATTGAAATTTGTAATGAAAAGGATCCTGTTTTAGTTAAATTCGGCGGCGGAATGCAGGATCTTGATGTTAGAGTAATAGAGTCATTAATAGGATCCATGGTTATTGTCCACCTTAAGGTTAATACCTTAGATGCAATGGGCGCTAATGCTGTAAATACAATGGCTGAAGCTGTCGCACCATATATTGAAGAAATAACAGGTGGAAAGGTATATTTAAGAATTTTATCTAATTTAGCGATTCATAGACTTGCTCGCTCTAGAGTGACAATTAAGAAGGAAACCTTAGGAGGAGAAGAAGTAGTTGACAAAATAATTGCTGCTTATGCTTTCGCTGCAGCAGATCCATTTAGAGCTGCTACACATAATAAGGGAATTATGAATGGAATTGTTCCAGTAGTTATGGCAACCGGTAATGATACTAGAGCTATTGAATCAGGTGCACATGCATATGCTTCAATGTCAGGACAATATACATCACTTACAACCTGGGAGAAAAACAGAAATGGAGATCTTGTAGGAACAATAGAACTTCCTATGGCAGTTGGCCTTGTAGGTGGAGCTACCAAAATACATCCTACAGCTCAGGTAGCTGTAAAAATGTTAGGTGTTAAGAGTGCTGCAGAACTAGGTGAAATAATTGCTTCAGTTGGGTTAGCACAGAATCTCGCCGCTATTAAGGCTTTGGCCACAGAAGGTATTCAGCGAGGTCATATGTCCCTGCATGCCAGAAATATTGCCTCTGTTGCAGGGGCTAAAGGTGAAGTGCTTGAGGCTATCGTAAGCAGAATGGTAAAGGAAAAAAATGTTAGATTAGAATTTGCACAAGAGCTTATGAAAGAATACTCAAAATAAATTTTAAACTACAGCTAAAGATTATATTAATTATCTGGAAAACACCGTCATACTTTAGCGAAAACCCAAAAATTTAATTAAAAAACCTGTGTAAATGCCACATGGCGTATTTACACAGGTTAAGAATAAACAATAGGTTATCAATAATTTCCATATCGTATTAATAATTAAGTGGAGGTTAAATTAGTATGGAAAATAAATTAATTATTGATGGGAAAAAACCTATCGATATAAAAAAAGAAACATATGCAGAAATATGGGGCGACGTAGTGGATATTAAGCATCTTGCTTGTGCTATTTTAATAGGTTTAATTATTAGTTTATCATTTTACATCATTGGAGTGAAAATTATTCATTTAAGTTTACCTACACTAACACCAAGTTTAAATAAGGCTTATGGATTACTAATTGGTATGTTGGGATCATTGTTATCAGCAATTATCTCCGCAAAGCTATTTAAACCTAAACGTATTATAAATGAAGGCAGCAATTACGTTCAGGAAGACCAACATGCAGTAATTAAGGAACTGGGAATTGATCTAAAAAAAGAAGCTGAATTGTTAAAGAATGCAGATCCACAGATAATCGAAGAGATGAAACAGCTGGGCATCTATGATCTTTTTGCAGGAAAAAATAATATAAGGTAGGTGTAAAAAATATGACTATAGATATGATTGTATGGGCTGCTGGTTCAGCAATTCTAGGTGGATTAATATTTTCATTTATGGGACTTATTTCTGGAACAGATGAAACTGCAACAATTGCACCATTAACTTTATTGATCATTTTACTTGGATTTCCCCCAGTAGGTATATATTCGTTTTTTATTGCAGCAGCAGTTTCCAAACATATGACTCATGCAATACCAACAGCTTTAATGGGGGTACCAGGAGATACAATGGCAGTACCACTGCTGGAAAATGCAAATATTTTGAGAAGATTAGGTGTTCCTCATGTTGCTTTACGTAAAATGATATCAGGAGCAATTATCGGAGCAATGATCGCATTACCAGTTTCAGTAGGGTTTGCCACACTAATTGCCCCTTTTGGTAGTATAGCTAAAGCTTGGGCGGGACCGATTTTTGTGGTTGCAGCTATTATAATTGCATATACATCTAAAGGTAAGTGGGCAAGTATATTGGTTTTGTTGCCATTTGCCATGTTCATGCAGGGAATGATTAAGATGGCTAGTGCTGCACACTTTACTATTTCCATTTGCATTTTTTTAGGAATTGCTATTGGGCCGATGTTTGCAGACCTAGTTACATTGCTTTCTCCCAAAACCCGTAATGGTCTTATAGTGCAGAAACCAAGAGAATTTTGGTTGGCGCCTGAATTAAAGGGATGGAAAGGATGGCTCCCTAATCCATTCAAAATACTAACTCATAAACAACTGGCATATTCCTCTGTAGCATCATTTATATCTGGACTTACATTTACCTTTAGTCCTGTAGGTATGACAGTAATGGCGGGAGAAGCTGTTAGTACAAAGACAAGTGGTTTATACCAAAAACTAACAGGTTCCCTGGCTGTAATGAATGCAACAACTGAAGCTACTTACATGGGCGAGGCGATGATACCATTAATTGCTTTTGGACTACCATTAAGTCCAATGGCTGTTGGACCTGCTGCTCCTTTATACAATGCACCACCAGTCTTTACTACAGTACCTTTACATAATCTGCATCATGTTATGACAACTGGCCAATTTTTCATATGTGGGCTTATTGGTGTCTTTGTAGCATTTATAGTAGCATATCCATTTGCAATGAATTATGCAAGGCGGGCAAGCATGTGGGTTTTGAAATATATTAGCCAGGAAGCAATAATCAGTATGTTTATAGGACTGATTGCAGTTATATCATTCTATGAAGCCGGTATTATTGGTATCGCTATTGCTTCAACAATAGCTGTTTTCGGAGGAATACTTAATAAATATTTTGGAATTCATACTGGTGTGCAGTTTATGACATTTTATGCTTCAGGTTGGGCTATACTTCAGCTTTTCGGTTTTTAAAATATAAAGTTTTCTTATTTATATAAGGTTGCTGATATTAAACTATCAGTAACCTTTTTAATAAGGTGAATCAATATTATACTGATGCTTTTTATGATATGAGATCATAATATAAGGAGGTTATTAATCTGAAAAAGATACGAATTGGAGCAGGTGCAGGATTTGCAGGTGATAGAATAGAACCTGCTTTAGAACTGATAGAAAAAGGAAATATTAATTATATAATTTTTGAATGTTTAGCTGAAAGAACAATAGCAATGGGTCAACTACAAAAATTAAATAACAAGGAAAAAGGATATAATGAGTTTCTTGAACATCGTATTAAGAGAGCATTGCCACTATGCTTTAAGAGTAGCATTAAAATAATAACCAATATGGGTGCGGCCAATCCTTTATCTGCAGCTAAGGTTGTTAAGAAAATTGCATTAGAACTGGGAATAGAGGGACTAAAAATAGCAGCGGTGTTGGGTGATGACATATTTTCAAATATAAGTAAATATATGGACCATGAAATACAAGAAACAGGTGAAAAATTAGAATCTATTAGATCAAAAATAATTTCTGCTAATGCGTATATTGGGACTTGGGGGATAATTGAAGCACTAAGAAATGGAGCTGATATAATAATAACTGGCAGGATAGCTGACCCTGCTTTAACTTTAGCTCCATTAATGTTCGAGTTTAATTGGAATAAAGATAACTATGAATTATTAGGAAAAGGAACTTTAGCTGGTCATCTCCTGGAATGTGCTGGGCAAGTAACTGGAGGTTACTTCGCAGACCCAGGATATAAAGATGTACCAGATATATGGAATTTGGGGTTCCCTATAGCAGAGGTAACTGAAAATGGTGAAATAGTTATAACAAAACTTGAGCAATCCGGAGGAATTGTTAATGAACAAACTTGTAAAGAACAAGTATTATATGAAATTCATGATCCATCAAGTTATTTTACACCAGATGTTATAGCTGATTTTTCAGAGTTAACTATTGAAAAGATTGGAGTAAATAAAGTTTTAATAAAGAAAGCACATGGAAGAAAAGAAACTGGTTTATTTAAAGTTAGTGTTGGTTATAAGGATTGCTATATTGGAGAAGGTGAAATAAGCTATGGAGGATCAGGTGCCTATGAAAGAGCTAAATTGGCGAGTGATATTATTAAAAAAAGATTGGAATATTTGAATATAAAAGTGGAAGAATTGAGAATTGATTTTATTGGAGTAAATTCACTATACAAGAATTCCTTGAGTGAAAAATTAGGCGGATATAAAAATAACTATAATGAAGTAAGGGTTAGAATTGCTGCAAGAACATCGAACAAAGAGTTTGCAGAAATAATAGGAAATGAAGTGGAGGCGCTTTATACTAATGGTCCGGCAGGTGGTGGAGGAGCAAGAAAATATATTAAAGAGATTATCTCCATTGCATCAATATTTGTATCTAGTGACGATATAAACATAAAGGTGATTTATGAGGAGGTTTAAAAATGAAACTAAGAAATATAGCACACTCAAGATCTGGCGACAAGGGTAATACATCTAATATATCACTAATAGTTTACAATGCTAAGGATTACAAATTAATAAAAGAGAAGGTTACTGCTGAAACCGTTAAACACTGGTTCGAGGGTATAGTTAATGGAGAAGTAATCAGATATGAATTACCTACAATTGGTGCTCTTAATTTTGTGATGTACGATGCATTAGGTGGTGGAGTTACCAGGACATTATCAATAGACATGCATGGAAAAACTTTAAGTTCAGTTTTATTAGACATGGATATATAAATATACACAGGAGGTATTTATGAGGGAAATAGTAATTGTGGGGTCTGCAAGAACAGCCATAGGTAAATTTGGAGGGAATCTCAAGAATGTACCAGCTGTAGATTTGGGAGCCTTAGTTATAAAGGAAGCGCTAAAAAGGGGAAAAGTTAACCCTGAGCTGGTTGATGAAGTAATAATGGGCAATGTAATTCAGGCTGGTTTGGGACAAAATGTAAGCAGACAAGCTATTATAAAAGCGGGACTTCGTGAAGAAATCCCGGGTTTTACACTAAATATGGTCTGTGGATCAGGTCTTAGGGCAGTTAGTTTAGCGGCTCAGATAATTAAAGCAGGTGATGCAGATGTTATTGTTGCAGGGGGTATGGAAAATATGTCTGCAGCACCATATGTTCTACCAACGACAAGATGGGGACAAAGAATGGGAAATGGTACTTTTGTTGATACAATGGTAAATGATGCACTAACAGATGCATTTAACGGATACCATATGGGAATTACTGCGGAAAACATTGCTGAAAAATGGGGAATAACCAGGGAAATGCAGGATGAATTTTCAGCCGCATCTCAGCTGAAAGCGGAAATAGCGATAAAATCAGGAAAATTCAAAGATGAAATAGTGCCTGTAGTGATAAAAAGTAAGAAGGGTGAAATAGTATTTGATACAGATGAATTTCCTGTGTTCGGAACAAGTGTTGAAACATTATCTAAATTAAAGCCGGCATTTAAAAAAGAAGGGACAGTGACTGCAGGGAATTCATCGGGATTAAATGACGGAGCTGCTGCAATAGTACTAATGAGTGCTGAAAAAGCAAAGGAACTCGGAATTAAGCCAATGGCAAAAATAGTTTCCTATGGTTCAATAGGGCTTGATCCTGCCATCATGGGCTACGGACCATTTTATGCTACAAAAAAAGCTCTGGAACAGGCTCATTTGAGCATAGAGGACATGGACCTTATTGAAGCTAATGAAGCTTTTGCAGCACAAAGTCTGGCAGTTGGAAAAGACCTAAATTTTGACATGAGTATTGTAAATGTCAATGGAGGTGCCATAGCTCTGGGACATCCGGTAGGAGCTTCAGGAGCAAGAATATTGACCTCACTTCTTTATGAAATGGAAAAAAGTAATGCTAAAAGGGGTCTAGCTACACTTTGTATAGGTGGCGGTATGGGCACAGCAATAATCATTGAGAGGTAATTTATAATACCCCAACATCAAGTGGTGTTGGGGCATTGTTTTAAAACCTAAAATTTTATTGTTCTTGGTTGTTCCGTAAAGGAAGAAATTGTTGCAGTTGCATTTCTTAATTCATATAACAAAGTATTGCCATCTCCCGGAGCATACATGCTCTTCAAGCTTGGATATGCATCAAGCATATGTGCCTGGGCATTAATATCGTTATCTTCAACGGCAATAGCCTGAACTCGAATCCACTGATTGCCATTAAATGCACATATCTCAATTTTAGAATTATGAGAAATTTGTTCAGCAACATTTTTTGATTTGCCTGTCTGAATATATAGTTTGTTGTTATAGATATCTACAGTTCCAAAAGGGCGAACCCTGGGCTGATTTCCATCTACAGTAGCGAGATAGTAAGTTTTGCAATCCTTTAAAAATTCATATACTTCTTTCATAGCGAAGTCCTCCAGTATATTTTATTTAGATAGATTGACAATGAATCTGTCTAGTTAGTACTATTTTAGCATATTTAATTGATATTGAAAAATGGGGAAGGATTATATTGTTCAATTGAAATAGTATACTATTTGCTCGTTTTGCTAACCTTGCTAACTATTTGAAAATGGCTATTTCAATATATATTTATTAAAATGTAATAAATATATATTGATAAACGATAAATAATTTGATATTATAGATTCATCAAAGAATTAGTAAGTGAGGTACTTATCATGAAACAAGGAACCACATTGTTCTTAAAAATAGCTGTTATTCTTATTGGCATTCCGGTACTCGGATTATGTATATTTTGGCTGCCTGGATTTGTAAATTATTTATCATATCCTATTCTAATCAGTGCATATATATCGGCCATTTCGTTTTTCTTTGCTCTTTACCAGGCTTTAAAGCTTTTGAGTTATATTGACCGGAACAAAGCTTTCTCAGAGTTATCTGTAAATGCTTTAAGGAATATAAAATTCAGTGCAATCACAATCAGCATAATATATGCAGCACTGATACCATTTCTGTTTCCAATAGCTGATGCAGATGATGCTCCTGGACTGGTGGCATTTCCAATTATTATTATTTTTACCTCAACTGTGATTGCAGTTTTTGCAGCTGTGCTTCAAAAGCTTTTAAAAGAAGCCATAGACTTAAAATCAGAAAATGATTTAACAATATGAGGTGAGTAAAATGGCAATTATAGTGAATATTGATGTGATGCTGGCTAAAAGGAAGATGAGTGTAACTGAACTTACTGATAAGGTTGGAATAACCATGGCCAATCTTTCCATATTGAAAAATGGAAAGGCAAAAGCTATCAGGTTTTCAACTTTAGAAGCAATATGCAAAGCCTTGGAATGTCAGCCGGGGGATATTTTAGAATATAGAAATGATCAGTCTGTTTAATGAGGTAATATATGAAAATTAAATTAATTCAGCCTGCAATGCTGCCAAGACCTATGGATACAAAGTTAAAAACAAGAATGTCGCCTTCATTGGCATTACTCACAATAGCGAATCTTACGCCAAAGGACCATGAAGTTATTATTGAAAATGAAAATGTTGAAAGCATAGATTTTGATGAACCTGTGGATTTAGTAGCAATAACTGTCACTGTTGATGTTATGAATAGAGCTGTGGAAATATCAAAGGAGTTTCAAAATCGCAACGTTACTGTAATTGCAGGAGGGATACATATTACGGCAGATCCAGAAGGAACTGCTAATTATTTTGACGCAATATGTGTAGGAATGGCTGAGAGAGTTTGGACAAAAATTCTTAAAGATAAAGGTAATAATTCACTTAAAAATATATATTATGATATGGAAAACCTCGATGGAAATGAGGTAGTATCACCTAAATATAATGTTATTGATAATAATAAGTATTTGTATACAAATATAATAAGTACAAGTAGAGGATGTCCTTTTCAATGTGATTTCTGCTACAACAGCTGCAAAGCTGCAATAAAAACTTATATTAATAGACCAGTGGAAGATATACTTACAGATATAAAAGCATTGAAAACAAGACACATAATGTTTATCGACGATAATTTTATTGGGAATCCCATATGGACAAAAAAATTATTAAATGAAATAAAACCACTTAAACTAAAGTGGAATGCAGCTGTTACCTCTAATATAGTGGACATGCCTGATTTATTAGATGAGATGAAGGAGGCTGGCTGCCAAAGTCTGTTTATTGGTTTTGAAAGTATAAATAGTAAATCAATAGGTAGTGTTCATAAGGTTCAAAACAGTGTTAACAGATACGAGAAACTGGTAGATGAAATTCATAGAAGAGGAATAATGATAAATGCAAGTTTTGTTTTCGGCCTAGATGAAGATGATACCTCAGTATTTAAGAGGACATCGGAGTGGATAGTTAAAAATAAGGTAGAAACAGTAACCTCCCATATCCTTACACCGTATCCCGGCACCAGGTTATATTCATCATTATTAGAGAAAAATAGAATAGTAGATTACAATTTGTCAAATTATAATACTGCCCATGTGGTATTTAAGCCTGAAAAAATGACAGAAGAAGAATTATATAACGGCTACCTATGGATATATAAAGAAATATATACATTTAAAAATATAATAAAAAGACTTCCAAAATCTAAAAAACAGTGGGTTCCGTTTCTGGCTTTCAATTTATTTTATCGAAAGTTTGGAAAGCTCACTGAAATATTGTGCAATATGGTTTCTTTTAAGAATGTAGGAAAATTTTTTAGATTGTTAGCTTATTGTATAAAATAATGAGTTAATGATAATTGTCTGGTTGAAGTAATCAGTAAAAAATCAGAGTATTAGGGTATTGGGATACACCTATACTCTGATTAAAATTATTCCAATACAGTACGGCTGATGATTTCATCTTGAACTTCTTTACAAAGCTCTACAAAATATGCACAATATCCTGCAACACGAACAATTAAATCCCTGTGATGTTCAGGATGCAGCTGAGCATCCATTAATGTTTCATTATCTACACAGTTAAACTGCATTTCTCCATTACCCATTACTGATGCAGTTCTCAATAATGTAATAACAGCATTTCGACCTTCAGCTCCATCAAGAGAATTTTTGCATATCTTGAAGTTATGAGCCATACCCAAGCTCATTGCTTCAACATTTATCTTGGATACAGATTTTATTACGGCTGTGGGGCCTTTTTTATCTGCACCCTGTGAAGGACTCATTGCATCTGAAAGTGGTGCATAAGCAGATCTTCCATCAGGAGTGGCTCCAACCATTCCACCAAGTGGAGTGTTAAATGATTGAGATAATGTACCATGAATCTGTCTGGCATAAAGAGATTTGTATGAATTCATCTTTTGTTCAGTATAATCAACAATTTCTTTTGCAATCATATCTGCATAATCGTCATCATTGCCATATTTTGGCGAATTTAAACATTCTCTTCTAATTTGTTCAAACCCTTCCCAGTTGGAATCCATAGCCTCTTTGATCTGAGAAAGGGTATACTTTCTATCTTCATAAACCAATTTCTTTATGGCTGCCATACTATCAACATAAGTTCCAAGTCCAGCAAATATAGTACCTGGGCCTTCATACATAACAGCACCACCAGCCATTACATCTTTACCATTTTCCATACAACCATCCATGAAAATAGACATATATGGAGTAGGGGTCACATCTCTAAATACTTCTTCTATTATTACAGTACCTCTGCAATTAATGTGGATTAAATAATCAAGTTGTCTCTTTACAGCACTTTCAAAATCCTCATAAGTTTTAAATTCGTCGATATCACCTGTATCTAACCATTGCTTATTGCCATATGATTTTAAAACACCTCTGTTCATTGCCATCTCAATAGTAATGGGCCATTGAGTGAAGCCTCCTGCTGTCCATTGGTGTACTTTTCCACTTTTCTGAGGCTCAACACAACCCATCAAGCTATAATCTCTGGCATCTTCAAAGCTAAATCCTTTTCGAAGCATCATTTTTATATGGGCATCATCAAAATGGCATGCAGGCATACCACCGCCAGCCTTTATAACATCAACAATTTTTTCAAAATAACGCCTTGGCGATTGATTATGGATACGGCAGGCAAGAGACGGTTGATACATTTTAACTTTTTCTACAACATCCATGATCAAATAGGTCAATTCATTAGTGCCATCTCCGCCATCACGTTTCTGTCCACCAACACACATATTAATAAAAGGCATATATCCAGCAAAATATTTAGCAGTAGCACCAGGAGTATACCAAATAATTTCCGAACATTTAATCATGAAGCAACCAAGCAGTTCAAAAGCCTGCTGCTCCGTTATACAGCCATTTTTAATATCATTAACATAAAGGGGCAGCATGTACTGATCAATACGTCCAAGGGATGTGCTGCATTGGTTTTCTTCAAGTAAAAACAGTGATTGTATTGTCCACACTGACTGTAAGGCTTCCTGAAATGTTTCAGGAGGGTTTGCTGGCACTCTTGCATTAACTTCAGCAATCATTTCCAGTTCAGCTTTTCTTGCTGGATCACTCTCCTTTTTTGAAAGTTCATATGCATACTCTGAAAGACGTTTTGCATAAATTAAGATTCCTTCGCAAATTTCAATAGAAGCCTGGTAGAAGGCAGTCTTTTCATTGATTTCTTCATATGTACCAGATAAGTTTTCCAGATGTTCTTCTGCTTCTGCTTTTATTCCAAGAATACCCTTTTTGAATAAGATAATATCATAGCCAGGACTGGAATCTCCACCTCCACTCGTTACATGATAGGTTAAATCTGTAATAGCAGCTTCTGCTGCATACTCCCAAATTCCTGCTTTTCTCAATTCAGTTTCACAGGCTTCAGCAAGAGATTTACCTTCCCAAAATGGGAAAAGTACTTCTCTCATAACCTTTTTATCTTCTTCACTTATAAAATAAGGATCCTGGGGTCTTGTATCAATCACATCCAATTCGTCTTTGACCCATTTCCATGCAGTATCAGGTGAAAAAGCCCCAGCACGAGGTTTGCCGCAGGGATGGCCTGCTATAAGCTCATGATCCTGTATAAGCATTGGAGCAGTTTCACATGCTCTTCTGAACCCTTTGGCCCTGAGCACGTTCCGTGGAAGATCTGGATACTTTTTTGCAATTTCGGTATATGCCAAAGCTCGATCTATTGTTATGCTTGGCTTAACATTCAAATATGCTTCTTTCAAAAGTTGAAGACGTCTAGGCAGTTCAGAAATTCTATTTGTCAAAATAACTCCCCCTTAAAATTCTAGTAATTAAAAACTTTAAACATTTTAGGCTTAATCGTTTTCATTTAAAAACATTTTATTCATTACCAAATTAAATTAATTATAATTCAATAAGTTGTTAAAATATTTCACAAAATCAAATATTTTATAGTACAATGACTTTCAATTTTTTAATGTTATTGTACTAAAGCTACATTTTTGCATTAATGGTATACTGTTGAACTTTTAACTCCTGTTATGGCATTGTCATATTTTATAAAAATATTTGTATACTATAGTATATTATATTTTACTATAGTAATTGACAGTGACGCCTATATAATATATACTTGCATTAAGTATATACGTGTAATTGACAGAAGCATGCATGTGAGCAATTTTAATTATCGAAATATTCAAAATTAGGGGGGTTAATATGAGCGAAAAAAGCACAACAGGAAACATTCAGAAAAAACTTAATTATTTCCAAACCTTAGCAATTATTGTTGGTGTTGTTATTGGTTCAGGTGTATTTTTTAAGCCTGCAAAGGTATATGGAGCGGCAGGTTCTCCAGGTTTGGGAATACTTGCATGGGTTGCCGGAGGTATAATAACAATGGCAGCTGCCCTGACTTTAGCTGAGCTGGCCTCGGCAATACCAAAAACCGGAGGTATGTTTACTTACCTTAAAGAACTTTACGGAGAATCAGTATCATATTTATTAGGATGGGTTCAGACTGTAATTTATTTTCCAGGAACTGACGCGGCACTTGCTATTATTTTTGCTACACAAGCAACATTCTTTATTCCTATGAATGATATGACACAAAAAATCCTTGCAATAGGCTTGGCTATATTCCTTACAGTTGTTAATATCATATCAACACAACTGGTAGGTAAGATTCAGGTAGTATTTACAATTGCAAAGCTTATTCCTATATTTGCTATAATCATATTTGGCTTTATAATGGGAACAGTTCATGACTATACTCCTATGGTTGGGCCAACTGCCACTGCAACGGGCTTTGGAGCAGCAATACTTGGTACATTATGGGCATATTCAGGCTGGGAAGCTGTTTGCAACGTAGCCGGTGAAGTTGAGAACCCTAAAAAGAATCTTCCAAAGGCACTTATTGTTGGTATTTCAATAGTTATGATTGCCTATATAGGCATCAACGCAGCAATAGTAAATGTAATGCCAATGGAAGCTGTAGCAGCTTCTAAAACAGCAGCTTCAGATGCTGCAGTTATATTATTTGGACCAGTAGGAGCAGCTATAATTTCTGCAGGTATAATGATATCAATATTTGGAGCGTTAAATGGATTCTTATTGGTTGGAGCAAGAGTTCCTTTTGCAATGGGAAAAGGCAAACTTCTTCCATTTGCAGATTTCTTCGGAAAAGAGTCAAAATCAGGGACACCTGTTAATGCACTTATAGTTCAGCTGGTATTCACTATACTCTATATTATATCCGGATCCTTTGATATGCTAACCAACCTTGTTGTGTTCGCACTTTGGATATTCTTTGTATTGGCTGTTGCAGGAGTTTTTGTACTTAGGAAAAAACATCCGGAGCTGACTTCAGAATACAAGGTTCCACTATATCCAATAATACCAATAATAGGTATTGGCGGAGGTTTATTTATACTTTATAGCACATTGATGACAGACACCAAGAATGCACTTATAGGTCTGGCGATTACCTTGGCTGGTATACCAATTTATTTACTAATCAAGAAGAAAGATAAATAATTAGTTAAAAAGATTTGGGCGATCAAAATGTAGATCGCCCAAAAATTTTAGACTTGTTTTTATAGCTTTTTAAACGTAAAGCATTTAATTGCAATGGCTTAACGTATATAGGTTTTGAAGAATTGACATCAAATAATGCTAATGATATTCTATATTATAGTTGGATAAAATATACTATTGCGCATAGGAGATGCTCCATGAAAGAAATTAACGAAATTGTTGGAATAAATCTGAAAAAATTTAGAAACGAAAAGGGTTTAACCCTTGACCAAGTAGCAGAGCAAGCAGGTGTAAGCAAAAGTATGGTAGGTGAAATAGAGAGAGGAACAAAAAGCCCTACAATATCTACTCTTTGGAAAATATGCAATGGCATTAACATACCTTTTTCAGAACTTATGAAAATGGAGGATGAAGATGTTTCATTAGTTACAAATGAAGACATAAGACATTTCACTGTTCAAGAAGGATTTGATATGTTTGTTCTTTTTCCATATGATGAGAACAAACATTTTGAAGTGTTTCGACAGGAAATTATGCCTCATACTATATATAAATCAAAGCATACAGGGAAGTTAAGAGAATATTGCATAACAATTAAAGGCAATCTTATCATTCAGGTAGGAGCTAAAGAATATGCAATAAAGGAAGGTGAGGCCCTTCAATTTTTAGCAAACGTAGATCATAACTATATTAATAACACTGATGAAACAGTCAAAGTTATTAATATAATTTACTATGAACAAAAGGACATTAAAAAACTGTAGGGGTATTGTTGAAGCAGACGAGATTTTCTTCCTTTTATCAATACCTATTTCATAAAAATATTGAAAAAGTAAGACGAGGGATATGCTATAATATATCCCTCGTTTGTTTTTATTGTTGGCATACCATTGCAGTTAAATGAGTTTGTCAGTCCTGTTTTAGGAATAATTTGTTACTACGGATTTGGCTATGAGATTGGGAAACCTTAATTAGAGATTGAGAAACTCCAGCCCTGAATTTTGGGTGAAAGTGAGCAAAATTTCAATTAATGTTCAAAACAAACGTAAATATATCTGAAATTTAACGTATAAACCCATATTTACACAAAATATAGCCGAAAATTGATTATTGATCCTAAAAATCTGCACACTACTTGAAATTTTGCACAGATTGGGGTGCAGACATGAAGTCGGTCTTCCGATTGGAATGATAAAACCAGTCCGGCATATTATGTAGCACTCTACAGGAGGTTAATTCGCAACCTTCTCATAAAATTGCGTGACATACGTATCAAAATGTAAATAAAGAAATTATAAAGAATAATAAAAACCTTGACTCTTACCTTGGAGGAGGGCTTATGATTATCATGAGGTGAAGAATTATGCTATACACGGTTAAAGAAGTTGCAGAAATGGCGGGAGTTACCATAAAAACACTCCATCATTATCACAAAATTGGTTTATTACAGCCCTGTGAGATAACAGATGCCGGTTACCGTCTTTATGGTGAAAAAGAACTTGAGGGTTTGCAGCAGATATTATTCTATCGTGAACTTGATTTTTCTCTCAACGATATCAAAAAAGCACTTGAGGATGAACCGAATCGATTAATATGCTTAACTAAACAACAGGAACTGCTCATTGCGCGCAAGCAGAGACTGGATTGTTTAATAAAGACTATTGCAGATTCTATGATCCTCTCCGAGAAAGGAGCAATTATGGATAAATCAGCGATGTTTAATGGTCTTAACAAAGAGGAATGGGAAAATGCACTTTCAGAACAGAGCGAATACCTTAAGGATAAATATGGATATGATATGCCGGAACTAGAGGATGCTCAAGTTGATAATTTAAATGAACAATCAGCAGAAGCAAAACAGTTTATTATTAGTGTCTCAGATGCTCTAAAAAATGGCTTAAAGGCAAACGATAAGCAGCTTCGGCAGATATTTAAAAATCATATTGCATTTTTAAATAACCATGGACATAATATCGATGCAAAATCATTCGCAGCTCAAGCAAGGTTCTTTTTAGAGGATGACTTTCACAGGAATATGCTTGAAAATCAACAAATTGGGCTTTCCTATTACCTTTGTATAGCTGCAGATATGTTTGCAACTTCAAATTGGTAGAGGTTGCTTGTAATATTTCTGCAAAAATAATTTCTATAAAGGGGCGAGTATATTACTTGCCTCTTGTTGCTTTAAATATTAAATGTAATAAAGCCAATATAAAACCATTGAGCTTTAGTATTAGTGGTTAACCAATATACCACATTTGCATTTTTGAAGACTTAAAATCTGTAAAAAGGGCATGGACAAGCAGTAGTTTGTGGGTAAGGCTATGGGAATGTCTGGCCTTGCCTATGAGATAGGGAATCCTTCATTAGAGGCTTGAGAAATGCCAGCCCTGAATTTTGGGCGAAAGTGAGCAAAATTTCAATTAATGTTCAATATAAACGTAAATATATCTGAAATTTAACGTATAAACCCATAATTTACACAAAATATAGCCGAAAATTGATTATTGATCCTAAAAATCTGCACACTACTTGAAATTTTGCACATATGGGGGTGCGGACATGAAGTTGGGCTTCCGATTGGAATGATAAAACCAGTTCGACATATAAAGTAACGCTCTTCGGGAGGTTAATTTGCAACCTTCTCATTAAACGTAAAAAAGAACCCATAAGGTCCCTTCCATTTTTCATTTAATATCCATATTATTCTTAAACACAGCCAAAGAAGTAGCTTTTGTGCTTGATACAAAAGTTCTATTTTTTTGCAATAGTAAAGAAGAATTATTTCATCCCCCACTTTAATTATACCATGACCAAAAAATAATTTACAGACTGTTATTTGGGCTATTATGACGGTATACTTAAAAAGGATTTTATGACTCGTTAATAATAGTAAGGAGGCATATGTATATGAACATTAATGACATTGAGTGGAAGTTGGAAAATGAATGGCTTGGGCTTGTGCTTAAGGAGGCTGAAAGGCAGCTGGAGGAAAAGCTTGATTTAAAGGGCAGATTTAAAAAGGATGCTCTTGAAACTCAAAAGGAAATGTGGGAGGAGCTAGGCTCTGTATCTGTAATAAATGGGCTTGAGCAGATAGTCAGCTTTATGGGCTTCATTGATAGGATGAAATATCAAAAGAGAAACCATGAAATCACAAGGAAACTTCAGGAAAAATACGAAAGTATGCTTCAGTCACCCTACTTTGGAAGAATTGATTTTCGTAAAAAGGGAGAGGAAAAGGCAGAAAAGTATTATATTGGTATATCAAATCTTATAAATGAGGAGTGTGATATTCTAATATACGACTGGAGGTCTCCATCCTCAAGCATGTTTTATGATTATGAAATAGGAAAAGCAGGCTTTAAATGTGAGGAAGGAACTATTGAGGGAGATTTGACCTTAAAGAGACAGTACAAGATCAGTAAGGGTAAAATAGAGTACATGTTTGACAGCAACCTTACCATAGATGACGAAATACTTCAGGAAATCCTAGGCAAAAGCACGGATAGCAAGATGAAAGCTATCGTAACAACTATTCAAAGAGAACAGAACAAAGTTATCCGCAATGAAGAATACAAGAATATCATTGTTCAAGGTCCGGCAGGCAGCGGAAAAACCTCCATTGCACTTCACAGAATAGCATATCTTTTATATAAGCATCGCCAAAAGGTAACACCTCAAAATATAGTAATATTTTCACCAAACCAGATTTTTAATGACTATATATCAAACGTACTGCCAAGTCTTGGAGAGGACAATATGCTCCAGACTACCTTCAAGGAATATATGCACAAGGCTTTAGGTGAAGAATTTATTAAAGAAGATTACTCTGATATGATGGAATATATTCTTACAGCAAAGCAGTTTTCGGATTATGAGATAAGAATCAGAAATATAAAATATAAATCCTCACTTGAGTTTATTAAGGTCTTAAAAAGACACGCAGAAAGTATTGAAATGGAGGATAAATGCTTTAAAGATATAGTTTTCAGGGACAGATTAATAGTGTCAGCAGGGGACATTAAGGAGCTGTATTTGAAGGATTATATAAATCTTCCTCTTAAAAGAAGGCTTAATAAGATAAGGGAAAGAATTATATTTTTATTAGAGCCTTATGAAAAACAACGAATAAATGAGGTCTATCAGGAATTATGGGATACAGGTTCTTTTGTTGATGAGATGGAAGCTAAAGAAAAGGCTGCAGCTGCAACTAGTGAGGAAACTAAGGATATATATGAGGAAATTCACAGAATTACCGAGTTTGATATCCTTGATATTTATAAGAAGCTTTTTGAAAATTTGGAGCAGGAAATTAAAAGCTATACTTTAAAAAGTCTTGGTTCTAAATTCCTTAACTATGAGGATCAGGTGGCTCTGCTTTATTTAAAGGGAGTCTTTGGGGATCTTCCTAAAACTACAGATATTAAATATGTAATAATCGATGAGGCTCAGGACTATACCCCGCTGCAGTATGAAATCTTCTATCAGCTCTTTGGCCATGCTAATATAACAATGCTGGGGGATTTAAATCAGTCTATAAACCCATTTATGAATGTGGGGGATTATAGCAACATTGCTCATATATTCCCTGAGGCTAATACCTGCATAATTAATCTTACAAAGAGCTACAGATCCTCAATGGAGATTGCTGAATTTTCAAGAAGGCTTCTGATCCATGAGATTAATGGCGAATATGTGGAAAGAAGGGGTGATAGGCCAATAATTCTTGGGTTTAAAGATGAGAATTCTATTAATGAAAGAGTTCTAAAGGATATAGAAATGTACAAGGGAAAAGGATATAAATCCATTGGAATAATTACAAGAACAAGAAAGGAAGCAGACAGGGTCTACAACCTTTTAAAGAATAAAACAGAAGTAAAGGTTTTAGCTAAAGAAGATGATGAGTATATAAACGGCATTTTAGTTATTCCAGCCTACCTTGCGAAAGGCTTGGAGTTTGATGTAGTGCTTGTATATAACGCGGGAGATGGAAGTTACAGCTCTGAAGAGGAGAGACTGTTGTTTTACACAGTCTGCACTAGAGCCCTTCATGTATTGAATGTATATTATGTGGGGAGGCTGACACCGCTTGTGGGTGAAAGGCAATAAAACTATTGACCGATTTGGTTTATAAGATTATAATAATATAAACCGAATCGGTTTATTAAATTCTGGAGGTGAAATTTGTGGAGAAATTTTTAAATTTACCTAAAGAGAAACAAAACGTGATTATAGACGCCGCTCTCAAAACTTTTGGTACTAATGGCTATAAAAAGACTTCCATAAGCGATATCGCCAATGGGGCAGGAATCTCAAAGGCTATGGTATTTCACTACTTTGGCACAAAAAAAGCATTATACCTTTACTTGGTTAACCTTTGCGGCAGTATCATGATGAATGAAGTTGATGAAAAATTTGATAACAGCATTACTGACTTCTTTGAAAGAATTAAAATGTCATCCAGTATTGAGATCTCAGTTATGAAAAGACATACTGCGATACCATCCTTTTTAGCAAGTGCTTACTTTGAAAATGATGTGGAAGTAAAAGATGAATTACAAGGTATCTTTAATGGTGGAGAAGATTTTAGAAATAAAATAGCTTTTGATGGTATGAATACTTCGAAGTTCAAAGAGGGAATAGATCTAAAACTCCTTATGAAAATGCTGGTGTGGATGGCTGAGGGATATACAAAGCAAATGTCAAATATACCAGTAAATAAAATTGATACAATGCTGGAAGAATTTAATGAATGCCTGGATATGATTAAAAACAACTTTTACAAGGAGGAGTATTTGTAGGTGGTGTAAAGAATTATTTAAAGTGCAATAATGAGGGGAGAACAGGTATGGATTCATATTTATTAAGCTTTACGGATATTGATAAGTCAAAGCTGCCACTAGTGGGAGGAAAAGGTGCAAATCTTGGGGAACTTTCCAGAATCGAAGGAATAAGGGTTCCGGAAGGTTTTTGTTTAACTACGGAAGCTTATGAAAAAATAATAGAAGATAATAAGGAATTTAACAGGCTGGTAGAAGAATTATCTTATCTTAAGGTGGAGGATAGAAAGAAAATAGGTGAAATTAGTGGTCAAATTCGCAGATTAATAGAAGGAATAACTATACCAAAGGATATAGATGAGGGGATAACTTTATTTATGCAAGGGCTTGGTGAAAAGAATGCCTTTGCTGTTCGTTCTAGTGCTACAGCTGAGGATTTACCATTGGCCTCCTTTGCAGGGCAGCAGGATACGTATTTAAATGTAATAGGAAAAGAATCTATTCTTAAATTTGTCAGCAAGTGCTGGGCATCACTTTTTACAGACAGGGCAGTAATTTATCGTATGCAAAATAACTTTGACCACAAAAAGGTATATCTTTCTGTGGTTATTCAAAAGATGGTCTTCCCAGTGGCTTCTGGAATTATGTTCACAGCAGATCCTATAAGTGCAAATAGAAAGGTTGTGTCTATAGATGCAAGCTTTGGCCTTGGTGAAGCACTGGTGTCAGGACTTGTAAATGCGGATATTTATAAGGTTAAGGAAGGCAAGATTATCGAGAAAAAGATATCTACAAAAAAGGTGGCTGTTTATGGCTTGAAGGAAGGTGGAACCGAGCAGAGGGATATTGATGCCAGCAAACAGAATACTCAAACGCTCACAGACCAGCAGATTTTACAGCTTGAACAAACAGGCAGAAAAATAGAAAGGTATTTTGGATGTCCACAGGATATAGAATGGTGTCTGTATGATGGTAAGATATATGTAGTTCAAAGCCGCCCTATTACTACTTTATATCCTGCACCGGAAGTTCAGGATGATAAGACTCATATATACCTTTCCTTTGCACACCGCCAGATGATGACTGAGACAATGGCACCCTTAAGCATAACCTTCTTTCAGATTTTATTAAATATGGTGACAGAATCCCCCATTTGCGAAGCTGGTGGAAGAATTTATATGGATACATCAAATGAATTAAGATCTCCAATTATTAGAACATCCTATGTTAAAGGGCTTAATACTGTAGATGTTCTTATGCAGAATGCCTTTTACAATGTTATAAAGCGGGATGATATCATGAAAAATCTTTATAAGTCAAAGAAGTCCATGGTTCCCGCAAAACTTATAGGTTTTTGGCTTCTTAAAACTATAGAATACTATAGGAAAAATGATCCTGCTATTGCAGAATATTTTATGGATAGAAGCAAGGCCATGATGTCAGATTTGGAGCAGCAGGCACAAAAAATATCTGGAATGATGCTCTTTGAGTTCGTTGATAAAAGCATTGCTAGAATAAAGGATAATATGATGGACACCTATGGGGTGGTTTTTGCCGGTGCTTATGCTACAACCTGGATTAATAAAAGGCTTGAAAAGTGGATAGGTGAAAAAAACCTGGCGGATACTCTTGCACAATCAGTATCAAATAATGTTACCTCAGAAATGGGCCTTGAACTACTTGATGTCTCAGATGTAGTGAGAAAGTATCCGGAAGTCATTAAATATTTTGACAATCCTAAGGATGAAAGTTTCTTTCAGGATCTTTCAAAGCTCAAAGGAGGAATTGAGGTTGCCGCTGCTTTAAAAGAATTCCTTAATAAATATGGCATGCGTTGTTCTGCTGAAATAGATATGAGGAGAACCAGATGGAATGAAAAGCCAACTATACTTATTCCAATGATTCTTTCTAATATTAAGATATATCCTCCAAATGCGCGAACGGCTAAATTTGAAAAGGGATTAAAGGAAGCTAAGGAGAAGGAACAGGAGATATTAAGAAAGCTGGAGGAGCTGCCTTTGGGCAGAGCAAAAGCAAAAAAGGCAAAGAAAGCTATCAGTGTTCTTCGTAATTATGCTGGGTATCGTGAGTTTAACAAATATACCTTAATCTGGTACCAATGGGTTGTAAAACAGATTATTATGAAAGAAGCTGAAGACTTAATACAGAAAGGGCTAATAAAAGAGAGAGAGGATATCTTCTATCTTAAATATGAGGAGCTAAAAGAAGTAATTAAAACTAATAAACTGGATTACGATATTATAAGGAAGAGGAAAGAAGACTACGAAATTTATGACAAGCTTACACCTCCACGTGTAATTACTTCTGATGGAGAAGTTATATCCAGTGTATACGACATAAGCAATATCCCGAAAGGTGCGTTGGCAGGAGTAGCTGTATCTGCAGGCACCATTGAGGGCAGAGCAAGAATAATACTAAAAATAGAGGATGCCAATATAGAGGAAGGAGATATTTTAGTTACTACTTTTACTGATCCAAGCTGGACTCCGGTATTTGTATCCATTAAGGCATTGGTCATGGAAGTTGGCGGAATGATGACCCATGGAGCAGTTGTAGCAAGAGAATACGGACTTCCAGCAGTGGTAAGTGTGGAGAATGCTACAAAGATTATAAAGGATGGACAGAGAATCCGGGTAAATGGAACGGAAGGATATGTAGAAATCCTCGATTAGCCGGCGGAAGCTAAGCAAATTAGATTTAAGTAAATATAACGGGGCTTTAACAGAACTAATTATAGTTTGGTTAAGCCTCTTTTTTATTGACATATTTTAAATGCTTATAATCGGAGGTCTAACTATCATTTTATTTTATTAAAATTGATTTATGGCTGTAAAAAACATAGAATTAACATGAATTTAAGTTTGGAGGGGAATTATATGGAAAATACGATACTTTTTAAAGAGGTAAGAGATGCCGTTGTTAACATGGATGATGATAAAGTAAGTGAACTTTGCCAAAAATCACTGGAGGAAGAAATCCCTGCCTATGAAACTATAAATAATGGTCTCATAACCGGTATGGATGAAGTGGGGAAGCTTTATGAAGAAGGTGAATATTTTTTACCTGAAATATTGATTTGTTCTGATGCCATGAATGCTGGCCTGGACATATTAAAACCACATTTAGACAGGCACATATTGGACAAGGAAATAAAAATAATTATTGGAGTAGTGGAAGGAGATACTCATGACATAGGAAAGAACCTTGTCAAAATAATGCAGGAGTCCTCAGGTTTTAATGTTATAGACCTGGGAAGGGATGTAAGCTTAAGCAGGTTCGTAGAAACTGCTGAAAAGGAAAACGCAGATGTCATATGTATGTCCACATTAATGACCACCACCATGTCTGGTATGAAAAAGGTTATTGATATTCTTAAAGAAAAAAATATCAGGGATAAGTATAAGGTTATGATCGGCGGAGGTCCGGTTTCACAGAAGTTTGCAGACAGCATAGGTGCGGATATATATACTGCTGATGCAAACTCTGCAGTAAAAAGACTGAAAGAGGTGTTCAACTATGCAGGATAGAATGACTCCTAAAGAGAGAATGGCTGCTTTCAGTAAGGGACAGGAAATAGACAGAATTCCGTGTATGCCTCAAATGGGTGTTACCATGGCCCCTGCAGTGGGAGTACCATCCCATATGTATTACACCTCCGGAGAAAAAATGGCTGAGGCGGAAATAGCTTTGTTTCATAAAATAAAGCCTGACAGTGCTGGAATAGGAACCTCTTTAAGGGGAATTGCAGAAGCAATGGGAAGTAAAATTGCATATCCTGAAAACGGAATACCATACTTATTGGAACCTGTGCTTAAAAATATTAATGATGCAGATAATTTATCTCCTGCAGATCCATATAAGGATGGTAAGCTCCCATTATTTCTTAAAGCACTTAGAATAGTTAAAAAAGAAATAGGACATCTGGTGGATGTGGGAAGTGACATTCCTGCACCCTTAAGCGCTGCTGCCATGGTAATTGGCACAGAAAATCTGCTTAAGGCCATGATTAAAAATCCTCAGAAGGTTCATACTCTTTTGGAAGTAGTTACTGAAACCAATTTAAGGGTCATAGGGGCTTTTGCAGAAATCGGAGTAGATTTAGGTATGTCTGATCCAGTGGCATCCACTAGCCTTATAAGTGTGAAGCAATTCAGGGAATTTGCAATGCCTTACCAAAAGATGTGCGTTGATAAGATGAGAGAATTAACGGGTAACGGTACTTCAATACATATGTGCGGCAAGAGCAGGGACATATGGGAACCATTAATGGAAACAGGAATTACTTCCTTCAGTATAGATAATTGTGAGGATTTGGAGGAAGCAAAAAGGATCATCGGAAACAGGGTATGCCTTGCTGGAAATGTGAAACCTGTGGATACAATGAGAAATGGAACAATAGATGAGATAAGAAGTGAAGCCAGGGAATGCATCAGAAAGGCTTATGACAGCCCAAAGGGGTTTGTTTTAAGTACTGGCTGTCAGATTCCTCTTGGAACTCCAATAGAAAATGTAATAGCATTTATGGATGCAGCCAGGGATTTTGGTGCTTATCCTATTAATCCGGAAAGACTTCAGGTGTCATATGGTCAGGATTAATGAAAAAAGCAGGCTGCTGCAGGTTCTTAAGGGTCAGGGGACACCGGACAGACCTCCGGTGATATGCCCGGGAGGAATGATGAATGGAGCAGTAACAGAAATAGTTGAGGATATAGATGGCAATCATAATGTTTCATGGGGACCTATGGTTACAGCTGCAAAAAAAGTAAGAGAATTTACAGGGTTTGAAAATTACGGCGTGCCATTTTGTATGACAGTGGAAGCGGAGCCCTTTGGAGTAAAGCTTGATTTTGGAAGCAAGGACCGGGAACCGGTGGTAACTGAGTATAATCAAATGCCAGTAGAAGAAATCATAAAAAAATATAAGAACATAAGTCTTAACAGCCATAGGATTCCAGAGGTCTTAAAGGCAATAAAAGAGTTAAAAAATGAATCTGTTCCTGTTATAGGCAATATAACAGGAGCAGTGAGCACTGCAACATCAATAGTGGATCCGCTGGTACTGCTGAAAATGATGAGGAAGGAACCGGACAGAGCATATAAATTTATAGAATTTATTAATGAAAAGCTCATTGAGTATGGTCTGCAGATGCTTGATAGCGGGGCGGACATTATTGCGGTTTCTGACCCAACCGCCACAGGAGAGATATTGGGTAAAATAAATTTTGAAAAGTTTGCAGTACCTATGTTTAAAAAGCTAACTGATGAGGTCCATAATGCAGGTGCAAGCATAATAATTCACATTTGCGGCGATACCACAAGAATAATAGACAGCCTTAGTCTTATCGGTGCAGATGCTTACAGCTTTGACTCTATTGTAAGTATAAAAAATGCAAAACCTAAGCTTAATACAAAAATCATGGGGAATGTAAGTACTCAGCTTTTGCAGGATGGATCGCCGGAACAGGTAGCTGTGAATACTGCACACTGCATGAATTCAGGCTCTGATATCATAGCTCCTGCCTGTGGCCTTGGCATGAGTACCCCTGTTAAAAATCTGAAAGCAATGACAGCATATGTGAAAGGGGAATTATTCAATGCCGGAAGTTAAATTCCTTAATGATGGAGAAGAAAAAAGTGTAGATGTGCCAGAAGGTACTCTTATTTCAGAAGCAATAAAAAGGGCAGGTATAAGTTTTGAATTTCCCTGTAATGGTATGGGCTTCTGCGGAAAATGCCTGGTTACAGCAAAAGGGGAAATGGAAAAAGCTCTGGAGGATGAGAAAAGGTTTATAGATATAAATAAAAATGAAAGGCTTGCTTGCTGTGCAAAGGTTATAGGGGATACTACTGTATGTCTTATTAAAAGGGACAAGGAAATAAAGACAATAAACTCAGGGTTATCCTTAAATATAAAGCCTGATAGTCAAGTTAAGCTCATAGAGCTTGGAAGCATTGATTTCAATAGCCCTGTTCCCTTGGAAGAAACCATAAAATACAGGTTTAGTACTATGGATATCTATTCAAAGCTGGCAATGGCTGAAACCTTGAAAAACTCTGGAGCCTTATACGGAGTGGTGTATAATAATGAACTTTTGGATATACTCACGGATAAAAGTGAGCTCCTGGCTGCTGCAGTGGATATAGGAACTACAGGAATTTCAGCATATCTGGTCAACACGGAAAATGGAGATATACTTAAAAAAATTTCCTCTCTAAATCCACAGACTGAATATGGTGGAGATGTTATATCCCGTATAAACTTTTGCATGAAGGATGAAAACGGAACACTAAAGCTTCAAAGGCTGATAGTTGATGAAGTTAACAGAATACTGAAGGAGCTCACAGGACATCTTTATTCAACTGATCAAATATACAATTTGACTATTGCTGGAAATACTACAATGATTCACCTACTTCTGGGCCTAAATCCATCCTCTATGGCAATGGCACCCTATAGGCCTGTGGTGTTGAATACTTGCATATTTAAGGCATCAGAGGCAGGTATTATAATAAATCCAAATGGAAAGGTTATTACTCTGCCTGGTGCCTCTGCTTATGTAGGGGCGGACATCATAGCCGGCATTACTGCATCAGGCTTTAATAAGATGAAAAGCAATGCTGTTTTCATAGATATTGGTACAAATGGCGAAATAGCTGCCATCAGCAACGGCAGGATGATATGTACTTCCACGGCTGCTGGTCCCGCGCTGGAAGGCATGAATATATCCTGTGGATGCAGAGCTGAAAAAGGCGCCATTGAAAGCTTTAATATTGATGAGGAATATAATATAAGCTATACCACTATAGATGATGGTGAGCCTGCAGGTATATGCGGCAGCGGGCTTTTGGATATAGCTGGAAACCTCTTGAACAAGGGTATTATTCTTGAAAGTGGAAGTTTTAATAAAGATATGGATATAAGGGTAATTAGCAGATTTGTTGAGAAAAAGTTTTTTATTACAGATAAAATATATATCTCACAAAAGGATATAAGGCAGATTCAGCTTGCTAAAGGAGCTATTGCAGCGGGAATAATATCACTTCTTGAAAAAATTAATATTTCAATTCAGGACCTAGAAGAAATAATTATAGCCGGAGCCTTTGGCTACCATATTAATGCAGAAAGCATACTTGGAATAGGCCTTATTCCTAAGGGCTTTAATGGAAAGATAACTTTTGCAGGCAACACTTCCATTGAAGGAGCAAGGCTGGCAGCAATTAATCAGAGCTGTCTTGCAGCTATGGACAAGATAAAATGTGAAATGGATACCCTGGAGCTATCCATGGATAATAAGTTTCAGGAATACTTTATCAAAGAATTGAATTTTTAGGTGAAAATTATGGATAAGATTTATAACTGCAACAGCAATGACAATGAAAAAATACCGGATATGGTTATGAAAAATTTGAAGCTGGGCTTTAGTGATGTGCATTTTGATGGGTTAAAGATGGCAGCCTTGTCTAAAGCTATTGAAGAATATCATCAGGATATTATCTGCCGGATACCCTTTTCAAATACCATTGAAGCAGAAAGCTTAGGTGCTGAAGTTAAATTTTCCAGACCTGATATACAAGCCAGGATAGGCAAGTTTAACATAGAAAGTTTGGAGGATATATTTAAACTTGGTGAAATGAACTTGAATAAGGGTAGTGTTTTTGAAACGTTAATGGCAGCCAAACATCTTAGAGAAGAGGGCAAAATAGTATGCCTTCAGGTGGAGGGGCCATTCACAATAGCCAACCAGTTAATGGATTCATCCTTCTTTTATAAATCACTTGTTAAAGAAAAAGAAGCCATGATGCATTTATTTCAGATTATCGAAAAGGGAATACTGAATTATATTGAACAGGCTGTACTTAACGGAGTGTCAATAATATCTTATGCAGACCCCTCAGGAACGCTGGATTTAGTTGGACCTAGAGTATATAAAAATTACAGCGGAAAACTAAATCATAATATATTGAAAAAGGCAGAAGAAATACCAGGGGATTTTTTAATCCATCTATGCGGCAAAACATCCAGCTCAATGGAAAGGGAAGGTTTTGCAAAAATATCTTCAGTGCAAGTAGGACAAGGTTTGAGCTATGGACATGGGATACTTGAAATTTTAAATAAATACAAAGATATAAGAATAGTAGGAAATGGCTGTATTAAGCTAAGTCATTTAAATAATGTGAAAAATTGCGTATGGAGGGTGAATTTAAGCTAGTCCATCCTTCATAATATAGCTTGTCAGGCAGGTAGTAAGATGTAATTAATATTAATTTTGAAAGGAAAGGTGTACATATTGATTAAACTCCCGGAAAATTTCGAAACATATGATGAAAAGAGGAAGAATGGTTTCTTGGCATTGAAAGCAGAAAAAGAAAAAGGCAAGAAAGTGGCCGGAATATTTTGTTCCTATACACCTGTTGAATTGATTATGGCTGCAGGAGCAGTATACGTAAGTCTTTGCGGCAGCAGTGAACTTGGTATTTCCGAGGCTGAAGAAATCCTGCCTAAGACATTATGTCCGTTGATAAAATCAAGCTATGGTCTAGCTTTAACAGACCGATGTCCTTATTTTTATTTCTCGGATATAATTTTAGGAGAAACAACTTGTGACGGCAAGAAGAAAATGTATGAACTGTTGAATGATATCAAGCCGGTTCATGTTATGCATCTGCCTCAGGGGCAGCAAGGACCTCTGGCACTTCAGTCATGGAAAGAGCAAATGAGACAAACTGCAGAATTTGTAGGAAAGTATTTTAATACAGATATCACTAAGGAAAAGCTGCAGGATGCTATAATAAAGAGAAATCGTATCCGTAAAGCAATACTAAAGGCTTATGAAGTGACAAAACTAGTGCCGTCACCTGTGTCTGGCTATGAATTAAGCAGTGTTATTGAAGCAACAGACTTTCATTTCACTGATGATGATATTGTTGAATATTTAGAAGCCAAAACAAAAGAATTCTTATCCAGATATAATCCCCAGGATACTGAAAGGCTGCAAAGGCCAAGATTAATGATTACGGGATGTCCTCTTGGAGGGGTTAGGGAAAAGGTTGTTAAAAAGGCAGAGGATTTGGGAGCAGACGTGGTTGTACTGGACAGCTGCTCAGGACCTAGAACCCAGAGAATACTTGTAGACGAAAATAAAGATCCATATGAGGCATTGGCAGAAAAATATTTAAAAATAAATTGTTCGGTGATGACTCCTAATAATGGCCGATTCGAAGATATGAGAGCTATCGTTGAGGAATATAAAGTGGATGGTGTGATTGAAGTTATTCTGCATGCATGTCATAC
Source organism: uncultured Clostridium sp. (assembly GCA_937927335.1). Taxonomy (GTDB): domain Bacteria; phylum Bacillota; class Clostridia; order Clostridiales; family Clostridiaceae; genus UBA699. Next base: position 37,553 of record CALBDU010000030.1, on the reverse strand, counting down.
TTTTGCCATAGAAGCATATACAACTAAAAAAGTTGTTACAGAGGAAATAGGAATTCCTTATTTGCGCATCGACACTGATTACTCTCCATCCGATAGTGCTCAAATAGAAACAAGATTGGAAGCTTTTTTGGAGATGATATTTTAAGGAAGAGAGGATTGCCTGATGTATTTTGTAGGAATTGATATTGGATCAACTGCAAGCAAGGTTTCCATAAGGGGGAATAAAGAAGAGGATTTTGTTATACCCACTGGATGGAACAGCAAAGAAACAGCATTATTGATTAAAAATAAATTAACCCATGAACATGGAGTGAATACAGACTCCAAAGAGGTAAAAATAATATCTACAGGCTATGGAAGGGTTTCTGTTCCTTACGCAGATAAAGCCATCACTGAAATTACCTGCCATGCAACAGGCGCTCAAGTTCTCCATAAATCAGATTCATGTACAATTATTGATATTGGCGGCCAGGACACAAAGATTATTTCCCTTAAGAGCGGAAAAGTGGGAGACTTTATTATGAATGACAAATGTTCTGCCGGTACAGGAAAGTTTCTTGAAATCATGGCTAACCGTCTTAATCTGACAATTGAAGAACTCTTTCAGCTGGCTGAGAAGGGCAACAGCATTAAAATCAGCTCAATGTGCACAGTTTTTGCAGAATCCGAAATTATCGGCCTTATTAGCAATGGAAAATCCCGTGAAGATATTGCAGCAGGAGTGGTGGATTCCGTTGCTGCAAAGGTGAAGCAGCTGGCAAAACAGCATGGTTTACAGGGGGAAATTATTCTTACAGGAGGTTTGAGCATAAGTCCTATCTTTGTGAGAATTTTGTCCGAGCAACTGGAACAGTCTGTAAAAGTACATGAAAAAGGGCGGTTTGCAGGTGCAATAGGTGCTGCAGCTATTGCACAGAGAAAACTAGTTTAAATTTTTATAACCTGTTTAAAGGCTTTCCGAGTTTAGGAAAGTCTTTTTTAACTTGACAAAAGGGAAGTAGAGGTATAAAATAAGTCAGTATTCTTAAAGTTAGAATTCTAACTATATTAGAGGTGATGTTTATGACATACGAAGAACTGCGAGAGTTACATGACTTAGTGTTTAAAACCAAGGGCTTGTTCCATGAAAAATTTATCTGCCAATTTTCTAAAGAAAGCCAACAGAATCCGGGAATTAAAAAGAATCATCTCATGATTATCGGTTTTCTATATCAGAATCAGGTCCTTACTGCTACAGAAATTGCAAAAATGCTCAATATGGAAAAGGGCAGCTTAACTACCTTGATTGATCAATTGGAGGAGTTCGGGCTGATTATTCGCAGCGAGGATGTTAATGACCGGCGAAAAGTCTTGATATCCCTTACAGCTGCAGGAAAAGAAGAAATGGAAGCTACTATAAGGAATTCCACTGAGCGTATGAGCGAAATCCTGCGTAATGCAGATCCAGATGAGTTACTGAAGTTTGTTGACAGCCTCAGATATGCTGTGGAATTTATGCAAAAGATAAAGAAGGTGAATTAAAAAATGGATAGTACAAATGAACTTAGAGATGGAAAAATCAGCAGCCTGCTATGGAAGTTTTCCTGGCCGGCAGTTATAGCAATGCTGGTGAACTCTCTGTATAACATTATTGATCGTATATTTGTAGGCCGTGGGGTTGGTTCAATTGCTATTGCAGCCACAACCGTAGCCTTTCCAATTATGCTTATTCTTATGGCGGTGTCTGTGTTGATTGGTGTTGGTGCTACATCACTTATCTCCATCCGCCTGGGTGAAAAAAAGCCTGAGGAAGCTGAAAAAATTGCCGGCAATGCTATGTTATTGTTGATCTTACTGCCAATATGCATCAGTATTGTTTATTTTCTTTTCAGCGATCCCATCCTAACTTTTTTTGGGGCTAGCGCGGAGGTTTTACCTTATGCCAAAGATTTTACCCACATTGTAATGCTGGCATCAGCCTTGGGCTCCTTAAGCATGGGTATGGTGAATTTTATCAGAGCTGAAGGCAATCCTAGAATGGCCATGTATACCCAGATAATCGGAACAGTGATTAATATAGTTTTAAATTATATTTTCGTAATGAAATTAGGCTTTGGAATTAAAGGATCTGCATTGGCAACAGTATGTGGTCAAACATTTTCAACAATATGGATATTGAATTACTTCCTTTGTGGGAACAGCCTTCTTAAAATAAGGCTGAAGAATCTCAAACTGCAGAAGAATTTAGTTATTAGCATTGCATCCATAGGTTTTGCGCCCTTTGCCATGCAATTGGCCAACAGTATGCAAAATGTTATCTTGAACAAAGCACTAATGACCTATGGTGGAGATATGGCGCTATCAGCCATGGGTATTGTAAGCAGTATTGCCACCTTAATGTTTATGCCTATTCTTGGTGTTAGTCAGGGTGCTCAACCCATAATCGGCTTTAATTATGGGGCCAGGCAATACGATAGAGTAATGGAGACCTTGAAAAAGGCGGTAATTGTTGGTACGGTCATAGCAGTAGTCAGCACTGCAGCGGTTCATTTATGGCCAACTCAAATTGCCGGCATGTTTAGCAACAACAATATAGAATTAACCAGGCTTACTGCTCATGCAATGTCAGTTTATTTTTTAATGTTTGTTGTAGCTGGCTTTCAGATTGTCTGCTCACAATATTTTCAGGCAGTTGGCAAGCCGGTTCAATCCACAATTCTGGGATTATCAAGGCAGTTGTTGTTGTTGATTCCCCTGTTAATGATATTGCCACGCTTTTGGGGCATTGAAGGTGTATGGAGAACCCCGCCTATAGCTGATATTTTGTCTGCTCTCATAACTGCTGGTGTTGTGGCCCTGGAAATGAAACACATAAAGGAAAAAGAACTGTCTCAAACTGTAGATTTGAAAAATGTCATTTGTGAGAAATAAATATTTACAAACTCTTATATGACTACAACTTCAAAAACTTTATAATATAACTTAAAGTGTAAAATTCCCTGTCCAGTTTTGTAACAATTGACTGTAGCCCTTGAATTATTGTTTCTTCTGTGAAATTTTCTAGCAGGAGCATAATGTTTAATGTATTAAGTGCGCCGTCCTTGGTATCAAGGACTCGTGCTTTTTTTATATACTTGTTTTCCATAGCCGTTAAAACAGCAGTTCTTAATTCTTCACTGATTTCTAATTTAGGCATTTCTTCAAAGATTCGGATGCCTGGGGTATTAATATTAATATTTTTAGCTTTGCTCATATCAGTGGATAAGAATATAGTATTTATAAACTTTACATCCTTGAAATTAGTATTTTCCAGCTTGGCAGACTCAAAAACAGCATTTTCAAAAACAGCACTTTTAAAGTTACTGTCTTTTAAATTTGTTCCAATAAATTCTGTATATTTAAAGCTGAACTTGAAGAAATTGGTTGATTTAAAATGAGCTCCTCTAAAGCTGGCAAAATCAAAAATTGAGCCTGAAAAGTCGCAGTTATAACAGTTGCTTCTTTCCAGGTTTTTGTACATAAAGTTTTTATCTTTTTTCTCTATATTATTGTAGTTGAAATTTCCAGTGACACTTCTATTTACAGCCATGTTTTTCTTCACCTATATCCCTTCTTGGTATTTTAAACTTAATAGATTTTTCTATTTCGTCAAGTCTCAACCTGTCTTTCGGGTCAATAAACAGGCAGGTGTAGCCTTCCTCTCCTGCTCTTCCAGTCCTTCCGATTCGATGTATATAGATTTCCGCACTTTCAGGTATGTCATAGTTATATATATGGCTAACACCGTTTATATCAAGCCCCCTGGAGGCCACATCCGTTGCTATTAAATATTGATAATCACCATTTCTAAAGGCTTTCATTATTCTTTCACGTTTTGACTGAAGTATATCACTGTGCAGCTTTTGGCAGTTGTAGCCTCGTTTATATAATTCTGCTTCCAGCTCATCTGCTCTTCTTTTAGTTCTGCAAAAAATTATAGCCATATATGGATTGTCTTCATTGAGCACAGCGCATAAAGCATCCTTTTTTCTTCTGTCTGTAGTTTCTACAATTTGTTGTTTAATAGTATCAAGCGTTACTTCTTCCTTATTTATTGTTACTGTTGCAGGTTCTTTCGTGTATCTATAGGCCAGTCTTTTAACATCTGAATTTATGGTTGCAGAGAAACAAAGGGTTTGTCGTTTTTTAGAGGTTTCTTTTATGATTGCCTCCACATCATTTTTAAAGCCCATTAAAAGCATTTGATCCGCTTCATCCAGTACAAAGGTTTTTAATTTACTTAAGTCTATAGCTTTTCTTTCAAGATGATCAAGAAGTCTTCCTGGGGTTGCAATAATAAGATGGATACCAGTTTTGAGCTTCTTAAGCTGAGACCCCACATCCTTGCCTCCGTATGCTGCCAATATATTAATATCCTTAGCAGCTTTAAGCTTTAAAGCTTCCTGAGTTATTTGAAGTGCAAGCTCTCTTGTAGGTGTTAAAATCAAGGCTTGAACTGCATCAAACTTAGGTGAAATATTTTCAAAAATGGGAAGCAAAAACGCCAGTGTTTTCCCTGTGCCGGTTTGAGATTCAACTATAACATCTCTTCCATTCTTTATAAGACTTATACTTTCAGCTTGAACCGGTGTAGGCTCAGTGATGCCATTATTTTTTAATATCTTTACTAGATCTTCGCTGATTCCTAATTGATTAAAGTTCATTATTTTTACCTCCATTGTTATAAGCTCCACTAGTTAATTAAGTTCTGCAGCAAGGCGACATGGTTATGCTTTTTATAATAGTGATACCCAAAGGTTTTTCTAAGTATGGCTGCCATTTATAGGCGGAAGGACATTTATCAAATGTAGTTCCTATTTAAACAAATACAGTACGTCATTCATAATATGCAAATCATACAACATTTCATTTCGAGCAACTGATGCAAATCTATTTTTAAATGCATTATAGATTCCATAATGTGTATTATAAACATCTTTGTAGGTTTCTATTGATTCTTTTGGAAGATTCAGCTTTATAAAAGCCCGATATCTAAGTAATGAATATTTATACGAATCATATGCCTGGATAAAGTATTTATTTCTGCTTAAATATATTATTTTCTCATGAAATTCATGATCCTGATATACAGGATATTCCTCTCTTGAAATACACTCCTTCATTGAAGCTAAAATAGATTTAAGCTCCTCAAGGTCCTTTTGTGCTACATTTTTTACTGCCAGGTAGGTAGCCTCGCCTTCTATGGCAACTCGAAAGTTGTAGATTTGTTTACATTCCTCGTAGCTCACAGGCATTATAATTGTTTTCTTTTGTGAAATTTTATTAACCAAATTCATATGAATAAGCTTATCTATAGCCTTTTGGATAGGAGTTCTGCTTACACCTAATTCTTCAGATAGAGTTGTTTCATTTAAATTACTGCCAGGCTCATATTCAAGTGAGATAATTTTATTAAATAAATACTCAAAAACAATATCACTGACTAATTTGTTTGATATTTCTGCTGCTTTTATTTCTTTTCTTACATCTTCAACTTTCATGTACAAGCACACCTTTCTTAAATTTCACCAAAGACATGATTATTAAAACAATGATAGCATAAAAAGTTAATTAATAGTACTTAAGTTTATCAATGCCAAATTCAAATAAATATTTTAGGAAAGGATTCGTACTTAATTTGATGCAAATTATTATATATTTACAGTATTTAAAGCATTTTTGACACAAATGTTCCAGCAAACTATCATTAAATAAAAAATATATTAAATTGGAGGAAAACATTGTGAAGAAAATAAAAGTTGGTATTATTGGCCCTGGGAATATTGGTCAGGATCTAATGGTCAAATTGGGAAGAAGCAACTATTTAGAGGTTGCTTGCGTTGTAAACATAAAGGAATCTGAAGGCCTTGAAAAAGCAAGAATTAAAGGCATTGATGCATCGGCAGAAGGGGTTGGCTACCTAATTGAAAATCATAAAAATGATATACAAATAGTGTTTGATTGTACTTCTGCAGCAGCTCATATGGCTAATGCACCAAAATTGAGAGAAGCTGGGATGTTTGCAATTGACTTAACCCCAGCAGCTATAGGCCCGTATTGTGTACCTGCAGTTAATTTGGATAACAACATATTAGAGCTGGACAATGTAAATCTGGTTACCTGTGCTGGACAGGCAACTACACCAATGGTAGCAGCAATTAATAAGGCAGCAGGTGTAACATATGCAGAAGTAGTTTCTTCTATCAGCAGTAAAAGTGCAGGGCCTGGAACAAGAGCTAATATTGATGAATTTACTGTAACAACTAAAAAAGCCTTGATGCAGATAGGGGGAGCAGATAATGCAAAGGTTATTATAGTTTTAAACCCGGCTGAACCTCCAATTCTCATGAGAAATACAATCTATACAAGGGTTAAAACTCCTGATATTGATAAAATCAGGGCAGCAGCATTTCATTGTATGGAAAAGGTACAAAAATACGTTCCCGGGTATAGATTTTTGTTAGAACCCATTATTCAGGATGACATCGTTACAACTATGGTAGAAGTTGAAGGCTTAGGGGACTATCTACCTGTTTATTCCGGAAACCTGGATATTATAACAGCTGCTGCTGTAAATATTGCAGAAGCTAAGGCAAAAAAATTACTGGGGGTAAAATAATATGATAAAAATAAATGTTGTAGACACAACCTTGAGAGATGGAAGTCATACTGTATCACATAAATGGTCAACTGCTGAGATAAGAAAAGTAGCTGGAGCATTGGATGAAGCAGGAATTTCATTTATAGAGGTTGGACATGGTGATGGACTAACTGGTTCCACCATAAACTATGGATTTTCAAAGCATACAGATTTTGAGTTAGTAGAAGCAGCGGCCTCCGTGGTGAAAAAAGCAAAGGTTACAGTGCTGCTTATTCCTGGAATCGGCACAGTGGAGGACCTTCAAAAAATAAAGGAAGCAGGTGCTAAAGCTGTACGTGTTGCAACTCATGTAACTGAAGCAGACGTATCTGCCCAGCATATAAAAGCTGCAAAAGAAATGGGTTTTTTTACTGTTGGCTTTTTAATGATGGCACATATGGCAGATGTCGATACAATTGTAACAGAAGCAAGGAAAATGGAGTCTTACGGAGCTGATGTTATTTATTGTACTGATTCAGCTGGGGCCATGCTGCCAATGGAGGTTACTGAAAAAATTGGAGCTTTAAAGAAAAATTTAAATGTTCCTGTTGGATTCCATTCACATAACAATTTAGGCCTGGCAATAGGAAACTGTGTAGCAGCAATTAATGCTGGAGCTACTTATATTGATGGCTCATTATCAGGACTTGGAGCGGGAGCAGGGAACACTTCTACAGACACCTTGGTGGCACTATTAAATAAAATGGGATGCGACCACACCTGTGATTTATATAAAACAATGGATGCAAGTTCAAAGGCTTTAAAGCCAGTTATTGAAGCACATGGATTAAAGCTTAACCTGACACATGATTCAATGATGCTAGGCTACGCAGGAGTATATTCAAGCTTCATGCTGCATGCAAAAAGAGCAGCAGCAAGGTTTAATGTAGACTATAGGGATATAATTATTGAATGCGGAAAAAGAAAGGCTGTAGGAGGTCAAGAGGACTGGATAATAGAAATTGCCAGCAAAATAGCTAGTGGTGAAAAATAGAAAGTGATTTTCAGAATTAGAATTCATTTATATTGAGGAGGAATAGTAAATGTCCAATTATGCAGATCGTATGAAGACAATGGAAGCAACTGCAGAAATAATAAAAGGGATTTTTGGAGGGGCAGGTGATCCCAAGGTTATCTCCTTGGGAATAGGGGCCATTGCCAAAGAATGTCTTCCAATAAATCAGGTGAGAGAAATAACAAATGATATTATGTGGGACGATAAAAGAGGGCCTGAAGCTCTGGCATATGGACCGGTTCAAGGCGTAAAAGACCTAAGGGAGGCTATTTGCAGAGAACTCTTGATTCCAAAGGGAGTAAAGGCAGATCCAGGCAACCTGCTGGTGTTAACAGGCGGTCTTGAGGCTATGAATTTAATCTGTCAGCTTTATATTAATGCCGGAGATACAATCCTTGTTGAAGCACCTACCTTTGTACACGCTGTAGAGACCTTCAAAATGTTCCAAGCAAACTGCATTTCCGTTAGCATGGACGATAACGGAATTATAGTTGACGAGCTGGAAGAAAAAATTAAAAAGCACAATCCTAAGATGGTATATGTAATTCCAACCTTTCACAACCCGACAGGAAGAACTTTGTCCTTAGAAAGGAGAAAGAAGATTGCAGAGCTTGGAAGCAAATATAACACTATTATATTAGAAGATGATCCATATAGAGATATAAGATATAGTGGGGAAGACTTGCCTCCAATAAAGACCTTTGACAAGACTGGACATACAATACTAGCTAACAGTTTATCCAAAGTATTTTCACCTGGACTAAGAATTGGATATATTTATGCCAATGATGAAATAATATCAAAACTCTGTGATTCCAAGTCTGCTACAAATTCACATACTTCAATGCTCCCTCAGATTCTGGCTGCTGAATTTTTTAAGAGAGGTTACTGGCCAGATCAGTTAAGGCTACTTTGCGATATACACAGAGAGAGAAGAGATGTTATGATAGAATGTATTGATAAATATTTTCCTAAAGGAACAAAGCATACATTTCCTGACGGAGGGCTTTTTACCTGGGTTGAACTTCCAGGGGGGCTTAATGCCACAAAACTTTTGCCTGAAGCGATAAAAGAAGCTAATGCTTATTACGTTACAGGAGAAGGCTTTTTTACTGATGGAGGGGGACTTGGAAGTAATTGCATAAGATTAAGCTTTGGTGGTGTAACACCAGATAAAATAAGAATAGCCACTGAGAATTTAGGTGAGTTTTTTAAGTGGAAATTAAAATAAAAAGATGTAGTTGTATACAGATGGTGTGAATTAAAATAGTTATCAATTTGCGTGGTGGTAAAAATGAATTTGTTGCTTGCGAATTTACAAATCAAGATTTAAAATAGTTTTATCAATATTATCTTTGAAAGGCTGAGAAGAACCAATGAATAAAATTTTTCTAGATTTTGATTGCACTATTGCAGATTCAGTTAAAACATATTGTAATGTATACAATCTTCTTTATAAAGAACAAAATGGATATAAAAAAGCTGACTATAATAAAGTTAATAGATATGATCTTAAGGATCAATGTGATTTGATAGAACATCAAGAAATTATATTTTCAAGCGAAAAGTTTTTTAGATACCTGGAATTGATGCCTTATGCCAAAGAGGTTATTGAAAGACTGGGGAGTAAATACGAGTTGGCAATATGTTCAATTGGAACTTTGGATAACATATCTTATAAGTCAAAATGGATTAGCAATAATTTACCCTTTATAAATAATGTTATTTTAATTTCTAATGTTGTGGGAGTTCATGGAATAAAGACTGACAAGAGTATTATTAATATGGAGGAAGCAATATTTATCGATGATCATGCAGAAAATCTTTTTAGCAGCAACGCTGGATTTAAAATATGTTTTGGCAAGCAATATGAGTGGAATAAAAATTGGACAGGCCAAAGGTGTTTTGACTGGAAAGAAGTTGAAAAGTTATTGCTGTAGTTTTAAGAATTTGATGCATTAGGATAATGGTGTTAAGGATTTTTAAAATTGAAGATAAATAATTAAGGCACATGCTATATTCCAATCCATCGGCTATTCAACCATTGATGTCACGTCAGCTAAACACTGCAATTTATATATAACTAACGATTCAAAAATCATTTGTATAACCTACAAATGATTTTTATTATTTAGACAGGTTTATAAATCTATATTAAGATATAAATAAGTGGATGGTTAAAGTATTTTACCATTGGATGTTAAAGAGTGTCTTCTCTGCAAGTATACTTTAAATGTAAAAAGTTTAAAAATGAGGAGAGGATAGAATGGTTAGGACGTTAAAAAGTCCACAAGGAGGCAAAGTTAACCTTGATGGTGCTGAGGTAATAAATATGGCAGCAATTAACTATCTAGGATTAGCAAATTCTGCGGAACTCATAACTGCAGCAAAACAGGCATTGGATCAATATGGGGTGGGCCCAGGAGCAGGGCGTACAATATACAGCAATGAATTAAATAATGAATTGGAGATTAAACTAGCCCAGTTTAAAGGCGTTGAAGCAGCAATTACATTCAATTCAGGACTGGCAGCTAATATAGGAGTTATACCTGCTATGGTCGGAAAGGGAGATGCCATTTTCAGTGATGAGCTGAATCATGCAAGTATTATAGATGGTGCTCGTCTGGCTGGCGCGGAAAGAAAGGTATACAAGCACCAGGACATGAGTTCATTGGAAGAGTTATTGAAAACATCAACTGCAGGTAAAAAGTTGATTGCTACAGATGCGGTGTTCAGTATGGACGGTGATTTGGCACCGCTTCCTGAAATCGTAACACTAGCAAAACGGTATGGTGCAAGTATATTGGTTGATGATGCTCATGGTGATGGTGTTATGGGAAGCTTTGGCAAAGGTACAGTTTCATACTATGGACTTGAAGGAGATATAGGCTGCGAAATTATTGAAACAGGCTCACTTTCAAAGGCTTTTGGTGTGGTAGGCGGATTTGCAGCAGGCCGCAGATCAACGATTGAATCCATAAAGCAAAAAGCACGTTCATTCATTTTCACATCGTCTCCATTACCACCATCTATGGCAGCCGCTCTAATAAAGGCTGTGGAACTTCTTTCAGCTGATGACAGCAGAGTTAAAAAGCTTTGGGACAATAGGGAATATTTTGCATCACGATTGGCAAACCTAGGTTTTAATATTGGAAATAGTAAAACTCCAATAATACCGCTTCTTGTTGGTGATGAAGAATTGGCAAAGCAATTTAGCCAAAAAGCGTATGTGGAAGGAGTATTCGCGCATGCAATTTTATTTCCACTGGTACCAAAAGGTAAAGCAAGGCTAAGAGTAATCTTGTCCGCTAATCATGAAATGAAAGATTTGGACAAGACAATTGATGTATTTAAAAAAGTAGGCAAGGAATTAAAGGTAATATAAAATAAGGAGGAATATATCGTGAGCAATTTGGATCAGAAAATAGCTGAAATTAAAGATGAACTTGTATCTATTAGGAAAGATTTTCATCGTTATCCGGAAGTGGGATTTAAGGAATTCAGAACAGCAGAAAAAGTTGCAGAATATATGAAAGACCTGGATTTTGAAGTTCAGACCGATGTTGGCGCAACAGGTGTTGTAGGTCTTCTTAGAGGGAAGCTTGAAGGACCAACAATAGGTATAAGGGCTTGTTTAGATGCATTGGCAATGGATGAATGCTCTGGGGTTGACTATGCATCTGAAAACAAGGGGGTTTTCCACGGTTGTGGGCATGACGGCAATATGACTATTGCTTTGGGAGCAGCTAAAATCTTGTCTCAGTATAAGGACGAGCTTAAAGGTAATGTTAAGTTTATTTTTCAGCCTTCAGAAGAGGAAACCGGTGGTTCAGCTGTAATGATTAAGGCGGGTGTACTAAAAGACCCTAATGTTGATGCTATTGTCCATATACACAACTGGCATGGCCTTAAAGAAAGTATTATTGGAGTCAAGTCAGGTCCTGTTATGGCATCCAGTGATGTTTTTCATTTAGAAATAATAGGTAAACCTGGACATGGTGCTTGGCCACATATGGCTGTAGACCCAATTGTTGTAGCTGCAGATGTAATTTCTGCCATTCAAAATATAATAAGCAGGGAAGTAGACCCAGTAAAACCTGCGCTTATTACCATTGGAAAGATTTGTGGAGGAACTGCAGTAAATATAATACCGGAAAAGGTAATTATAGATGGAACAGTGAGAGCATACCATCAGGATATCAGGGACTTTATTGCAAAACGCCTGGAGGAAGTTGTTAATGGAATTACGCAATCAGCAAGAGCAACCTATAAGTTGACATATGACAGGATCATGCCTCCTGCAAATAATGATAAAGTATTTGCAGACAAGGTTACCAGTATCTTAAAGGATTCATTTAAGTCAGGGATGGTAACGGATGATGTAACATCTGAAATGGGTTGTGAAGAATTTGCACTTTTTCAGCAGGAAATTGCAGGTCTGTTTATATTTTTAGGAAAAGACAAAGAAGGGGAGCCCATTGTTCCAATACATGACCCTAAATATATCTTTAACGATGACACACTTGAGACTGGTGTAAAGGCTCTTTGCGAAATAGTGTTAAAATACTAATACTGACATAATATATTTATGGCAATCCTTAGTATTGAGAGCTTCTTTTCAAAAGTATATAACAATTGATGTTCAAAGAAGGGGGGAGTAAATGTGAATATTATCCTGGATAAGAGTCTGAATGCTCCTTTATACAAGCAGATTAAGGATCAGGTTAGCGATATGATATATTCTGGAACTTTACCAGAAGGATATGTTCTGCCATCTGAACGGTTTCTCGCAAAGTCTTTAGGTATTAATCGCACTACAGTTGTAGTAGCCTATGAGGAATTAAAGGCAGACCATTTAATCTCTTCCCATGTGGGTAAAGGAACTAAGGTTATATACAACTGCAGGATGAAGAAGATGACAGGCGATTCCAATAAGCCTCCAGCATGGACTTTGTTATTCGACTACAAAAATTATTCAAATGATGATTTTTTTATTAATAATATAATCGAATTATCCAATAATAATGAAATAATTTCTTTTGCGGCAAATCTACCTGATCCAGATATGTTTCCGTTCAAAGAAATTGCAGAAATACATCAGGAATTAGTGGATATAGCACCGAAACAGCTAGTAAATTTAAGTAATGTTGATGGCTACCATCCTCTTAGGGAAAGCATTTGTGAACTTATGGGAAAAAGGAACATAAATGTTTTAGCTAAGGACGTTATGTTGTTTTCAAGTGCTCAACAAGCCATTGATTATTGCTGCCGTGTATTGACTAAGCCCAATGATTTAATACTTGTTGAAGAACCAACATTTTATGGAACTTTGCAGCTGTTCAAATCCGCTGGAGTGAATATTCTTGGAGTACCGGTGGATAAACAGGGCATTCGTACTGATATTCTAAAGATGATTCTTACCAGATATAAACCGAAGTTTCTATACACTATTCCCAATTTTCATAACCCAACTGGCATTTCTATGAGCTTAGAACGACGTTATGAATTAATGGAGCTTGCACAATATTATCAGTTGCCTATTATTGAAGATGACGCATATGGAGAATTATCATATGAAGAGACTAATTTACCATCTTTAAAAACATTGGATACAAACGGCTATGTTATTTATGTGGGTACATTTTCTAAGGTTTTGTCAGCCGGGTTAAGTGTAGGGTGGATGACAATACCTAAAGAGTTGAGAAAGTCATTTGTTTATTTAAAGCAAGTGACAGGTTTACATATAAATACATACAGCCAATGGATTATTAATAGATTTGTAGAGAAAGGACTCTATCAGGAACACTTAGCGTTAGTTCAGAAAAATTACGCCATGAGACGGGATCTGATGATCAAACACCTTGATGCAGCAAGGGAGTTAGGGCTTCAGCTTCAAAAACCAAAGGGAGGCTTAAACCTTTGGTGCCGTTTACCACCCAGTATCAATAGTACCCGTCTTATGACGAAGATGTTTGAAAGAAACATAATCTATGTTCCTGGGGAAATATGTTATCCAAATAATTACTCTGACATTTCTTATATAAGACTGAATTACACATATCCACGTCTTGAACAAATAAAGGAAGGCACTGCTCAGTTAGTAAAAGCAATTTACGAATTGATGTAGAGGCATGATTTTTATATAGGTATAGTCAGTTTAATATAAAAATATGTTAGTATATAGTGTAAACATAATAAAAAATTATTAATATCGGCAATTCTCATTTAAAAGTGAGGATTGCCTTTTTTAGTATATGATCTTTTGAATTTTATGCAAAGGTGGATGGTATTTATATTTTAATATTGGATGTTAAACAAAGCTTTCAGCGCAAGTATAGTTAAAATATACGATTAAGGAGATAGGGCCCTTGAGTTGAAAGGAGGTATAATTCTATGTAACTTAACTGAGAAAGCTTCTTTGGATAAATTTTTATAATAAGAAAATTATATATGATAGGAGAAAATTATGAACAAAAGTAATGAAAGTAATCAATTGAAAAAAGAAATAAGTCTCCTACAGGCAACACTTCTGGTTGTAGGTATAGTAATAGGAAGCGGTGTGTTTTTTAAGCCTGCCTCAGTATTCAAAAATGCAGGAGCACCAGGCATGGGAATAATAGTTTGGATAGTAGGAGCAATACTTACTATATGCGGAGCGCTGAGTATTTCGGAAATCGGCGCGGCCATTCCTAAAACAGGTGGGCTATTCACGTATCTAAGGGAGCTTTATGGTAAGCAAATAGCCTTCCTACTAGGGTGGGTGCAGGTGCTTGTGTACTATCCAGGTTTATGTGCAGCTTTAGCTGTTATTGTCGCAACACAAAGTACAACCTTTGTTCCACTTAATAATTATCAGCAGAAGATTCTTGCAGTGGCGTTGCTATTATTCATAACAGCTATAGATGTGGTGTCAACAAAATTCGCTACTAAATTTTCATCTTTATGTACCATAGCGAAGCTTATACCTATATTTGTAATCGTTATAGCAGGTTTTGCCATGGGAACTGTGCATGACTTCACTCCTATGGTAACAGAAAAGAGTACCAGTGCAGGATTTGGAGCCGCTCTGATGGGTGTGTTGTTTGCTTTTGAGGGATGGGTTGCAGTTTCCAACTTGTCAGGTGAAATGAAGAACCCAATAAAAGACTTCCCGAAAGCCATTATTTTGGGACTTGGCATAGTAACCATTGCATATTTAGGTGTTAACCTTGCAATACTGAATACTATGCCGATAGACAGTATTTCCGCATCACAGAAAGCTGCTTCAGACGCATCAGCCATTCTATTTGGAAAGAGCGGAGAAATTCTTGTTGCAGTAGGTATTCTGATATCAATTATTGGCTGCTTAAGTGCACTTCTAATCACTGCAGGCAGGGTTCCATATGCCATGGCTGCCGATAAGCTGTTTATATTTGAAGGATTTTTCGGAAAAGTAAGTGATAAATTCGGAACTCCAGCAAATGCAACATTATTTGAGGGTGTACTTGCTTGTATCTATGCTCTATCAGGTTCCTTTAATACCCTTACAGACCTTGCAATATTTGTAATTTGGATGTTCTTCATCCTTGGCATTGCCGGGGTATTCGTATTGAGAACAAAACGCAAAGATTTGATAAAGCCGGACACTTATAAGGTACCATTGTACCCTATAATACCGATTATAGGTATAGTAGGAGCTGTATATGTTGTAATAAATACCCTTATAACTAACCCAACTAATGCACTCTTCGGGATAGGAGTTACCATTATCGGTATCCCGGTATATTTTTATATAAGAAAAACAAATGCAAAAGATGACCAGATTATAAGCACTTAATTTTCTGTATTAAATCTTAAAATAGTTATAATGGATATAAAACAGTTACTGTATTAATTGGTTTTACCTTTATAAAAAAGCAATGATTCCAAAAATCAATATGAATTAAGAAAGAACACGTCATATATTGCTTGACAGTGAAATCGTAGGAAGAGTGCAGGAAATAAAATAATGGGAATTCTAAATTATACAAATTTTAGATAAAAAAAAGCTGAGTGTAAATACTCGGCTTCTTTCATGGATTAAAAAAGTGTCTTTAGATGTATTATGCTTTTATAGCCCACCGCAATTTAGCAGAACGAGCACGGCCATTGTTATTGCATTCTTTTGCTGATGCCCGGATTGGTTCATCTGCAATTTCTCTATAAACCCCGTCGCGAAACAAGCTCTGAAAAGATTTTTTCACTAGACGATCTTCTCCTGAGTGAAAAGTAAGAATTGCAACTCGCCCACCTTCTGCCAAAGCGGAAGGTAGCTTATCCAAAAATTTACGTAATACTCCAAACTCATCATTGACATCAATTCGTAGTGCTTGAAAGCATCGCTGACATGCTTTTTTAATTTCTTCATTGCTCTTGTAATTTGGAATTGTTTTTAAAGTGTTTTCTATTATCTGTTGGAGCTGTGTAGTAGTTGTAATAGAGGTTCCTTTTCTGATTTCAGCAGTGATTCCTCTGGCGATTGCCTTGGCATTTGGTTCGTCTGAGTTTTCTCTTAGTATACATTCCAATTTGTCTTGTGAAATGGTTTTTAAGCGAGTTGCAGCAGATTCCCCTCTTTTGGGATTCAGTCTTAGGTCCAAAGGCCCTTCAGCTTTAAAAGTGAAGCCTCTTTCTGGATTATCTATCTGCATAGAAGACACACCCAAATCAGCCAAAATGAAATTCAATGGACCTGATTCAGCAATGATTTGATTGATACTTGAGAAATTCATTTGCCGGATTGTCAAAATTTCTGGTCCATACCCTAATCCTTCTAAACGGGATTGTGTCCGTGGTAATTCAATAGGATCAACATCAATGGCATACAAATGTCCTTTGAAGTCTAAACACTTGAGCATTTCCTTTGTATGACCACCATAACCAAGTGTTGCATCTAGTCCTATTTGCCCTGGTTTAATTTGTAAGAATTCTAATATCTCATCAACACAGATAGAGCGATGCATACCAGCAGGTGTACTGCCTTTTTGCATAACCTTTTTTACTGTATCAGCATACTTTTCAGGTTGATGTTCTTTATACTTATCCTTATAGGTCTTAGGGTGAGTACCCTTATATCGGATTCGTCGTTGATGCTTTTCTTCATGATTATCCATTAAATCCTCCAGCTAAACTTATAGCATTTTACACTAATCTTTTAAACCATATCATAACAAATGCAAAGGGAAAAAGCAAAGAAATTTAGGTTGGGGATTAGAAACTCAATAGTGGATAATAGTTTAAAAAGCGTAATGAAATTATAGCTTTTGATACAGATTTAGAAGTAACAAAGGCAAACTTAAGCTGCAAAGTATCAAATGTTGTGATACTACTGCTGGGGAAGTGATGAGGCTAGAGTGGAAATAGACGGATAAAAATCCTGACATGATGAAACTTGCAGTTATCGTATAAGAAATTTTTTCTTTTTAAACATATATAACTGGGTTAATCAAAATTCATAACACTAAAAGTGCGGGCATGCGAATAAATTGTTTTCGCGTATCCGTTATTTTAGTAATATTATATAATCAAGTCAGTTTTATATATAATAATTTAAAGGTAGAAAAAGGATGTATAAAATTGTATGTAAGAGATTTGACACCTCAAATTTATTTAATGTAAATAGACGCCAAAGTATTAGTAAAGGCTTCAAATTCAGTGTTGTTTGTAAGTGTTAAATGGAAGAAAAGGGAGTATACATGGATGTAATTATACAAAAAAAGAATAAGATATAATCAACAAAGGGATAATATACCTTTAGATATATAATAATGAAAGAAGGTGCTGATATGACTACAAATTCAGAAAAAGTGCCTAACCGCTTAGCTAATGAAAAATCCCCATATCTACTGCAACATGCATATAACCCGGTAGACTGGTACCCCTGGGGCCAGGAAGCCTTTGAAAAAGCAAAGGATGAAGATAAGCCTATATTCCTTAGCATCGGCTACTCAACATGTCATTGGTGCCATGTCTGTAATATAAACCATTACCAAACGCTGTAATGTCAACGTTTGGGAGGTTTAGCAAGTTTCTGAAAAAATCATCATACGCCGAAATTTTAAAAAATACATAGACTTAATTCAATGGGTTCCGTTTTGAAGTACAAATGCATTAAATAAGGAATATAGTTAGAGAGTGAATTTACTATTCAATTCACTCTTTTTTATTTTTAAGCACCGCCATAAATTAGAACAATACTTTCTGAAATAGATTTATAGTTCCTTTCTTGTTTATTAACTATATATTTATAGTTTTCTGAATGTCATGTGCGTACAATATGTTAAGTAATGATCAAATATTCTACAGATAGTAATTTGTTAAAATTCTTGAAATCGTCATAATAATGAGATTGTAGAATTTATTTTTAGTAAAATAAAATATTAAAATAAAGGAAAATATTACAATTTGTAGAATAATGATAAAGGGGTGTGATGAATAACTTAGTTGTTTGTCTTTAATGGTTAATTTAAAAAAAACTAAGGCTTATAAATAATTTTGAAAATGAAAAGGGAATTAATACAATTTATAGCTTATATGTGTGTATAAATACTAATGAAATGTAAACATCAGTATTAAAAAATAGGTCTATAGGAATTTATATTAAACTTTATCATAATAAAATTAGTAGATAAAGGGTAGCCTTAATTATTGGAGGATGGAAATGATTCAAGTAAACTTTGAGAAACTTACACCGACCAAAGATGTAGAGCTAAAAATATATAGCAGTGCACTTGATTTTGTATTTGAAAATGATGATATTAGAAATGTTGCTGTTTCTGGTGCTTATAGTGCAGGAAAGAGTAGTGTCATTGAGTCATATAAAGAAGAACATAAAGAGTTAGTTTTTTTACATATTTCACTTGCCAATTTTGAACCCACTGAACAATCAAGCACTGAAACTGAAATAGGAATAAAAGAAACAGTATTAGAGGGGAAAATACTTAACCAATTATTGCATCAAATAGATGCCTCTAAAATACCCCAAACAAATTTTAGAGTTAAACAAAAAATATTAGGGAAAAGTGTTTTTAAAATAACTTTAAAATGTATAATTTTTATAATTCTTTCTCTTCATATTTGTTTTTATTCTAAGTGGTCAAATTTCGTTGGGACACTTACGCAATTCAAGTTATTCAATTTCATAGAAATAACAACTAATAGTTTTAGTCTTATATTTAGTGGATTAATTCTATTAATAATTACTTGGGATTTTCTCTATAATTTAATAAAAACACAAAAAAATAAAAGTATTTTTAGACGTCTTAAATTTCAAGGAAATGAAATAGAGATTTTTGAAAAAAGTGATGAATCTTACTTTGACAAATACTTAAATGAAGTTCTATACCTTTTTGACAATTCAAATGCAGATGTTATTGTATTCGAGGATATGGATAGATATAATGTAAATAAAATTTTTCAACGTTTGCGTGAAGTAAATACTCTTATAAATTCAAAACGTGGAAAAGCAAAAAAGCCATTACGTTTTTTTTATTTAATTAGAGATGATATTTTTATATCAAAAGATCGAACTAAATTTTTTGATTTTATTATACCCGTAGTACCTGTAATAGATAGTTCAAATTCTTACAATCAGTTTATATCTCATTTCAAAAATGGTGGAGTTTTTGACATGTTTGATCAACATTTTTTACAAGGTATTTCTTTATATGTTGATGATATGAGAATTTTAAAAAATATATATAATGAATTTATGATTTACTACGATAGGATACGCACCACAGAACAAGATTATAATAAACTTCTTGCAATGATAGTTTATAAGAATATTTTTCCTCGTGATTTTAGCGATACTCAAATAAACAAAGGATTTGTTTCTACACTATTTAATGGAAAAGAGGAAATCATTAAAGATGAAGTTAACAGATTTAATGGAGAAATTGAAGAAATAAGACAGGAAATTAAAATATATGAAAAGGAGTATTTAGTTAATATTGATGAGTTAAATAGTACATACACAAGAAGAAATTATAATGGCAATTCCTATGTTGATGTTAATAATACTGAATATATTAAAAGAAAGAAAAGAATCGAATTTATTCAAAGTGGAGGAATAGATTCTTTAAAAGATAACATTCAAGATTTAGAAAATAAAAAATCGACTTTGTATAGTCAAAGAGTACAAAATATAATTACCAGAGAAAATATAGATACCATATTCAATATAAATTATAAGAATTTTCTTAATGAAGAAAATAGTTTCAGAGAAATTAAATCAAGCAACTATTTTCGTTTAATAAAATATTTGATACGAAATGGATATATAGATGAAACTTATGAAGACTATATGACATATTTTTATCCTAATAGCCTTACTACAAATGACAAAATGTTTCTACGAAGCGTAATGGATAAGAAAGCAAAGCAATGGACATATAAAATAAATAATGCTGAATTAGTACTTTCAAGGCTGATAGAGACAGACTTTGGTGAGATAGAAATTTTAAACTTTTCTTTATTTGATTATATATTAGATACAAAAGGTGTAAATAGTAAATATTTGATTATTTTTATTAATCAACTAAAAGATAAAGAATATTTTTCTTTTATGCAACAATATTTTAATGCTGCATCTAATCAAACATTATATGTAGAATCAATTAATAAATATTGGCCTTCTTTTTTTTCTGAAGTAATAAAAAGAAATGGATTTTCTTATAAGCAAACAAAGGAATATATTTTAATAACACTTTATTATTGTGACGATAAAAATATAGATGAACTTAATAGCGATAATATTTTAACTACATTTATAGCTTCTGATCCTTTATTTTTAGACATAGAAGAACCTAAAGTTGAAAAGCTTATAGTTCAATTCTCAAAATTAAACATAAAATTTAAGCAATTAAATTATGATAGATCGCATAAAGATTTGTTTTATTCTATTTATAATAATAAGTTTTATGAGTTCACTTTTGATAATATATCTTTGATGATAAAGCATATTTATAATATTCAAAATCAAGATGATATACATCACAATAATTATTCGCTGGTTGAAGCAGATTCTACATCAAAGTTATTTGAGTATGTTAATGAAAATATTGATCTATACATGAGAATAATTCTTGATAATTGTGAAGGTATTATAACTGATAACCCACATGCTGTTCAAGAATTGCTGAACAATGAATATATTGAAATTTCCAAAAGAAAGGAATATATAGATTACCTACAAACCCAAATTGAATTACTTGAAAACATTCAAGAAAAAAGTTTCTGGGATTTATTTTTAGAAAAAAAATTAATATGTTACTCAGAGAACAATATATTAAATTACTATTTTAAAAGTGGTAATGGATTAAATGGAATTTTAATTAGTTTTATTAATGATTATAATGAATTACTTGAATTCTCATCAAATGATATTAATTCAAAATATGGTGAGAATTCATCATTAGCATTTTTTAATTCAGTAATTATTTCTCAAACCATTGCTGATGAGAAATATAAAAGTATTATAGATGATTTAAATCATGAATATCATAATTTTAATATTGAAGGAATATCAGATCAAAAAATTAAAATTTTAATAGAATTAGGAACTATTAAAATGACGGCTGAAAACATTAGGTTTATGAGAACAGCATATATAAATCAGTTAATTTATTTTATCGAGTATAATATTTCTCAGTATATTGCAGAAATAATTGATATAGAGCCAATTTTATTTACGGAATTAATTTGCATTTTAGATTCGAATATAGAGGATGATTTTAAAATCGACTTGATATCACATACTCAGGAACCTATTACTGTTATATCTAAAAAATACTCAGATGATGTAAAGAAATATATTTTACTGCATAACTTGGATACATCAGAAATAATTCCTCTAATAGGCAATTATCAAAACCAAGGTGATGCTATAAAAGAAATTCTGAGAGATTTGTCTAAAAAATATATAGGTTCTATTATCGATAATAATATTGATTTATCAATTGAGTTATTTGAATATTTACTTTCAAAGGAAGATATATCAATCGAAAGTAAACTTGCTATTATGACAGACAATATGATTAAGTTTTCTAAATTGCAGTGTGAGAATTATATTAAAATAATTGGTTCGAAAGAACATGAAAAGGTATTTACAGGTAGGCCCAAACTGGAGATTACTAAAATAAATAAAAGATTCTTAGAAAAATGCAAAAGTAAGCATTGGATTTCAGATTTTTATGTAGAAAATGAAGTGCTTAAAATTACTCGCAGGAAATTGCATAGTAGTATAGGTGATTCTTTACTTTAAATTGAATTTTTTTATAATTTTACAATGCAAGAAGGTCAAGTAAATGATACAAACTATGCACATATTGCCTTGATAGATGTAATCAGCTTTAATTCAAAGAGTGCCATTCAATGTTTAAAATGATAAAAAAATTTATTCACATTTTTAAATTTGACACATAATTATCAAAGTGTGAAGTAAAGATAAATCCACACACTTAAGACGTTATTGATTTCAAATAGGGGGACATATGAAACTATATAAATACTCTGCAATAGATAAGTATTTACTATTAAACCTAAAAAGGAATGAGATATATTTTAATGTTGTTAATAAAGTCAATGACCCATACGAAGGGATGATTGATTTCAAGGTAAATACTGAGGTTGAGAATGATTTTGTTAAATTCTTTTACCGTGAAAATTATGTTACTGAGATTTTCAATAAATATTCTTTTGATGAAATAAAGAGGGAGATTATCTTTGATAATGTTAATGTATTTCTAAAAGATGTTGGAATATCTTGCTTCTCAGAAACAAATATGTCGTTAGCTATGTGGGGGCACTATGCTTCAAATCATAAAGGCATTTGTATTGAGTTTGATTCTACAATCGGGGTATTCAGACATGCTGAAAAGGTTGAATATACCAGAACAATACATAATGTTAAAGTTAATTCAGAGAATAAACTTACCAAAGAATTCTTTATGAATGCAACCTCTAAATGTATGTACAAGAAGTATGAAGAGTGGAAGTATGAAAAAGAATGGAGAATCATTTATCAGGCTAATAAGGGATTTAAATACCCCTTAGAAGCAATAACAGGCATTTATTTTGGCATGAGGACAACGGATGAAGATGTCGAATTAGTTCATAAGGCAACAAAGCATATAGAACATTTAAATTATTTCAAAGCCACATTAAAGCCTCATGTATATAAAATTGTCTATAATCAAATTGAATTTTCAGATACATAAAATTTAAGGAGAGGTAAGATTTTTTAGTACGCTCTTCATTCATATTAGTTTATATTATAACATTTAAAATCAGCATGTTAATTTTCTTTACGAAATAACATGCTAATTTAATTGTTATCTAATACCTTAAACCTTAAAACGATTCAATTGAGATTCAATTATCTATGCCAATTTTTTTGCATCATCACGATCGGTTGTTTCTTTTTCATTTTTTTGCTCATCCACTTTGCGTATATATGTCACCATAGCCTTAGCTATATTCGCATAGTTACTTGGTGTATTACTTGTCACTGATATATTTATGATGACCATCCCCTTTACTATTTTTTAGTAAAGCCTCCTTTATTATTATATTTGGGATATCATTATTATTATTGTAGCAGGCTAAAATAAATAAGTCTAATTTTACTGTATAATAAAAAGGACTATTTACTTAGTCCTTTTTTGTACTCTCTGACACGTCTATAGTAAGTACTCTTTGTCATCTTTAACTTCATCATTGCCTGTACTGCTGTTATTTTTCCAGTAACCCAATCCTGGTATACTTGGGGGAAATTATCAGGTGTCTGAAGCCGTTGTCGGCCTTTATATACTCCTTTTTGTTTAGCTATCTCAATACCTTGATGCTGCCTCGACTTAATTAGTTTACGCTCATACTCGCTAAGTGCTGCAAATATATGTAGTACAAAGGCGCCTTCTGCAGTTGTAGTATCAATCACAGATTCTTTTAATGAGACGAAACCAACGTCTTTTTGACGTAAAATATCCATTATATTAAGAAGGTCATGTAATGATCGTCCAAGTCTACTTATGCTCTCTACATAAATAATATCTCCAGCTCTGGCAAATGCAAGCATTGACTGCAGCTGCGGACGGTTTGCATCCTTGCCGCTAATCTTTTCGGTAAAAATCTTTTCTGCTCCAGACTCTTTGAGTAACAAATCTTGTCTGTCTGTATGCTGTTCTGCAGTACTTACTCTTATATATCCTATTTTCATATTATCGTCTCCCTTTGTCATAATTGTAAACAGGAGTGTCAAATAAGTCAACTATATTTATGATACGTCCCAAATACAAAAAAAGAACATATGTGGAACGAAGTTTTAGCGTGTCATACAGGTGTACTCTATTGGGAAGTTTTAAAGGCAAACTATCCATTAAAAAGGCTTATATTTACGATATGTTTTACCTGGCAAAGATATTGGCTGCAAATATTGGGTGCGAGGAGGATATCATAGCTATTACCTTATCTGTAACGCTTATGGCAGCATGATACACAGCAGGACTGTCGGTGAGCGTATTAAGATGTATTGTATTGATAGACTCGGAGAAAGCGCCGATATAAGATATAGTTCGCATGATTTTATACGCAACGGCGGGGATGCTTTGACGTTGCAAAAGCTGATGGGGCATAAAACGGTAGAGATGACCATGAGGTATGTTAGGCTCTTTACTGGGGATCTCAAGCTATAATTTAATGAATGCAGCCCTCTCTGGTCAATATAGCAAGTGTCAGGCAGAGCGGACGGAAAAAGATCAAGGTTAAATAAAATTTAGTTTTTACTATATGTGTTACAGGTTGATTTAAGAAATGCGAAAAATAAAATATTATTAATAATAATTAAAATCACCATGAAATTCTCATGGTGATTTTTTGTTGGTGTTATGCATGAATGCATTAATTTTATCTTAGCCTTAAAGTGTTCACAAGAGCATTCTTTGAAAAGTCGAAAAATAAGGAATATTGATGAATGATTCCATAACTATTTTGAAGGTAAAATATTAATATTTGTAGAAAGTAACTTATTACAAGTAACATTATTATTAAAAAATAAAGGATGAAATTTTAACATGATGTGAACGCAAACTTTGATTGATAAAACAATATTAAGAAGCACATACATTTGAGGACAAAGCAATTCAAATGCAAAGAATAAGTTCAGCACATTGTTGTAGATTTTTTATCAGTTAAAGTGAAAGGTTGTAAAAAAGTGGATATTGGATATGTTATTTAACTTAGCCTGTAGGATATAAATTGAATTTTTAGGAGGTCAATAATGGGTAAAAATAATAAATTTGAAAGGTTAAAGGATTTTTTTTATGAACTTAAAGAAGATGAAATAACAATGACTTTTAATAGGATTGAGAAAATAATTGGAGAGAAGCTACCAGATTCTGCATACAAATATCCTGCTTACTGGAGTCCATCAGAAACTCATACCATAACAAAATGTTGGATCGAGCAAGGATATACTATATTACATTTAAGTATGAATTTACAACAAATAACTTTTAAAAAAAATAGTGCGGATAAGTCTATTTCTATTCAGCGGGCAAGACCAAGGTTCATGGATGATAAACTATCCAAAAGTAGAAAATACCCAGCAGTAAATATAGAAGAAGTATTATTAGGTATCAATAAGTTTTATATAGATTTAGAAGCTGATGAGAATGCTCGATATCTTTCTTGGGAGCATTGTTATAAAATCTTTAAAGAGAACCATAACAAAACTTTATTAACTGATAATGACATTGATTATCTCTCTTTACATCTTGCTTTTTATCTTGCATCTTGGGGTATGTTAAGGGGATCAAGTTTCTTACTTCAAAAGGATTATAAGGTGCACATTGACATTATAAAAGAATTATTTAAACCTTGTTATAATCAACTTTGGGGCATATCATACATAGAATTGCAGAGCAAAGAAAGTCTTAATGCTTTAATGGACTTAATAGCAAACATAAGCAACATATATAGTACAAAGAGAAAGAATATTAAGGAGGTTGATAAGGGTATTTCAGATATATTAGTAACCAAGGTATTATTGGGTACCCTCGGTTGTGCTCCCGCATATGATGAATATTTTAAAAAAGGAGTAGCAAAGTGTAATGTTACTACTCAGTTATTGAGTAAAGCTTCTATTATGAGTTTGGCGGAGTATTATCAAGATAACGAAATAGAACTTGAGAAAGTCAGAAAAAGCATATCGAATTCTCGTAAGCTGGAATATCCCCCAATGAAGATATTGGATATGGCTTTTTGGCAAATAGGTTTTGATAATAAATAGATGGAATAAAGAAAGCCGTAGTGAGGA
This sequence comes from uncultured Clostridium sp., assembly GCA_937927335.1. Classification (GTDB taxonomy): domain Bacteria; phylum Bacillota; class Clostridia; order Clostridiales; family Clostridiaceae; genus UBA699. Next base: position 11,549 of record CALBDU010000030.1, on the reverse strand, counting down.
AGTACTACGGCTTTCTTAACATCATAGAACATCTAACAGAAGTAATATTGCTCGAATTATGATGAAAATTGGTGAATGGTTCCTTTGTAACTTTGGAGGAAAAAACTAAAGTTTGTAGAAATTTATTCCTAATACGACGTTTTTAACTAATACCATTTTTGTCACCACAAACCTTGTATAATTAAACAAATAAATATAAGGTGGGATTAGAGTTGTTAGCTAAACTATATTCTCTTCTATCAGACGAATATAAAAATGTATACGATAGAACTGGGGCTGAATCTGAACTAATAACTAATAGGCTGGAAAAAGAAATAAAACATGCAGAAAAAAATGATCAAATCGGTGTAATCATTATAGTTAAAGAACTATATGATTATGCTGAACAAATGAATTTGCCAATTCTGTTAAATGGTTCAGCTAATGAAGCATTGTTGTTCTATCTTTTAGGGGTATCCAAGTGTAATCCATTGCCACCACATTATCTTTGCAGTTCATGTAAATACATTGAATGGGCACATGAATTAGAAGATGGAATGGATTTACCACTTAAGATATGTCCTGAATGTGGAAAAGTAATGAAATGTGATGGTCATAATATCCCCTATTCTGGAATTTCCAACACTTTAGATCCTACGTATGACTTGAGATTTTCTTGTGTACCAAGTTTTATTAAACTTGCAAAGGAAAAATTGAGATCCTTAAGTAATTTTAAGCAAATTTGTTTGTTCTTTGAGAATTCCAAAAATCAAATCGAGATAACCTATAAATACTACTTATTTAATGAAAATAACAATGATGAATATAAAAAATATTACAAAGAAAAATTGGGGGGAAGGAAAAATTCACGTGTATATGATGACTTTTCGTATATGAGTATTGAACTATATCCAAACTTAGATACAAATTATTTAAGTTTTAATAGTTTAATAAAAGACCACCAATCAAGCTTTGATGTAAAGAAGGCATTAGAAGAGATAAACAGTGGGCATATAGAGGACATACCTTTTATATCGAATACATTAATTTATGATTACATAAACAAGGTTGGGAAAGTGAATGTGGGAATATTGATTAAACTATACTCTTCGCTAATATCACAGTATACAGAGGAATTTAGGCCTGAAAACTATCTTATAGTAAGAAAAGATGACATTAAAAGGTATCCTTCCGATCGGGAAGATGTATTGGACATTTTAAAATATTATGGATTGGATGATTCTGACGCAAAAAATACTGCTAATATAATGCGAAAAGGTAAAGATGTTAGGAATAAAGTTGATGCTGCTTCCGTCCCTAAAGCCAATGAGTGGATTTTGGAGTTTTCAAATAATGTGAAATACCTTACCTATAGAGCGCATAGTGTTTCAAGAGTAGTTTTTTCTTTACAAGCAGCTTATGCAAGACAGCTTATTAAGTAACTTTACATTTATAAAGAGAAGGGGATCTAATAATGGAGATAACAAAACTAAAGTTATTATATGTTTTAGATATTATAAAAGGAACAGATTATAAAAACCCATTAACTGCACCTCAAATTGTTGAAAAACTACTAAAAGTTTATGGAATTGAAGCTGAGCGCAAATCAGTATGCAGGGACATTGCTTCTTTATGCGAGTATGGATATGATATTAAATCTGATGAAAAGGTACTTGGATTTTACATGGCATCCAGAGAATTTGAGGATTGGGAGCTTAAAGTATTGATTGATGCGGTGTGGCAGGCAAAATTTTTAAGCCTTCAGGATTCGAAGAATATTGAGAATAAATTAAAAAGATTTGCAAGTGCGGACAGTCAAAAACTTCTAACCAGGGTTATACCTGTTAAGTCTAAGTTGAAAGTAACAAACTACACAGTTAAAAATAATATCGACCTTTTACTTACTGCTATAAGGGAAGAAAAGAAAGTTTCATTTAAATATACAACCATTGATGAAAATCTTAAAATACAGTATAGGAAAAAAGGTAAAGAATATATTGTAAACCCTTATTATTTGGTGTGGCTTCATGATAATTATTATTTGATTTGCAATTATGATGAGTATAAAAACCTATCATATTATCGTTTGGACAGAATTGAACATATATGTAAACTTAAAGATCAAGTTAAGCCAATAAATGAAATTATTGGGGACAATCCCGATTTAAAGATTGAAGATGCTGTACTAATGGACTTCTATCAGTATAATGGAGAAAAAATACAGCTATCTTTAAAAGTAGATAAAGGTATGGTGCCAGAGTTAGTAGATTATTTTGGAACTAATTTAAGAATTAGAGAAGTAAATGGATTCTTATATGTCAGCGTGCAGGTAAATGAGAGTGAAGGGTTATATTACTGGTTATTGCAGCATGGAGAATATATTGAAATAGTAGCTCCCCTTATAGTACGCAATAATTATATTACAAAACTAAAGTCTATTTTAATGCAATATAAAGATTAGATTTGAGAGAGGATGTTTTAAATGGAGAATTATGAACAGCTGCTGAAAGAAATATCGCTTATAAATAAAAAGTATGATGAATTGCATAGACAAACAGGAAGACAATTTAATTTATTTCAAATTATTGGAGTTGCCGAGGATGAAAGAAAAATTTGCAAAATTATTGCTGAACTTTTAAATCCAAAAGGATGTCATTGCCAAGGTGCTGATTATCTAAAACTATTTATTGAAAATGTGCTGATCGGGGAAGAGAGATTCAATGCAGATTACTTTAATAATTTCGATTATGATAATGCTATTGTGATAACCGAGCATGCCATTGATGGAAAACAGGAAAACGGAAATTATGGCTATATTGACATAGTAATTAGAGATAGTACCCGATTTATACCTATTGAAGTTAAAATATTTGCAATAGATCAGGAGCATCAATGCTTTAGATACCATACAGAAGCATTAGAATATGATAAAAATACAAAAGTATGCTATTTAACCTTAGACAGTCATGTTCCCTCTGAAAATAGTTTATGCGATATAAATAAGATTAAATTAGATGAAAACCAATATTTTTGCATATCGTTCAAGGAGGACATTATAAGCTGGCTTAATGAATGTTTAAAACAAAATTCAACAATCCGACTTGCCCCGATTAGAGAGATATTGCTTCAACTAATATCAAGCTTAGAATATGTTTTAGGAGTAAATGAGGAGGATGTTAGAATGGAATTGAAAAGTATAATTGGTAGTTCAAGTAGTAATATGAAGAGTGCAATAGATATTGCTAATTGCATTAAAGATGTCAAAGTAGATATGTTGGACAAAGTATTGGTTGCTTTGGAGGATGAAATTGATCCGCTTGTAGTAGAGAGGGGTTTTGTTAAAGATTCAGATCATAGCTACTATAAAAAAGAATATGAGCAATTAAAAAAATTTTATGATGCAGATAAAAATAGTTGTTCTGGTTTCTCTTATAAAATTGATAGTATCAATCAGGACTTTGAGTTATGGTTTCGAATTGACATAGATAAAGATTTAGCAGCAGGTTTTTGTACTTTCAATGTTAAAGAAAATAAACTATTAATCTCCGATGTTAATACACAATTAGCAATTCGAAGTAAATTCCCTAAAATCCCTTCTGGCTTTTGCATAAATGATACTTGGGTTTACTATGAGTTATTACCTGAAAATGATGATTCAAGAGCCTTAAATTTTAAACGCTATAATGACTTATATTATTCATTATATGATGATGAGAAATTTAAGGAGTTTATTAATAACTGTAAAGCAACAATTACCAGGGTAATGGATATTTGCAAATAATAATTTTAGATGTAAATTATTGGGAGGAATTATACATATGGGAGAAAGCAAAACTGAAAAATTAAATAAATTATTTACAGAGTGGAAAAGTAATTACAAGAGCAACACTGATGGGTTCGCTGAAGATGGTATTATTAACGAGGAATTATGGAATGAAGCCAAATTGAAGGTACTGTTCCTATTGAAAGAGACGGTCGGATTTTCTGGTGATTTTAGAGAATACTCAAATAATGGACCATGGATTGAACTTGGATATATGAATTATTACATACAAAATACTAATGAGGTAAATATTCCAGATTTTCGATATATTAGTGCGGATGAGTGTCATAAAAGTTACCGCATGTGTTCTGTAGTAAACCTCAAAAAAATATCGGGAAAATCAACAAGTTCATATGAAGAGATTTATCAGTTTGGAATGAAAGACAAGATTCTTATTGAAGAAGAGATAAGTATAATCAAGCCTGAAATAATAGTATGTGGCGGGACTTTTGATATATTTTCTAATTTATTCGAATTAAATAATATAGAGATATCTCACCGAGTTTATAAAAGTAGTAAGTTTAATGAAGCATTGATTATTGATAGTGTACACCCATCCCAAAGAACAAGACGTGAATTAGTATATTATACATTAGGAGCATGTTACCAAAATGCATTAAAGAGCCTGCTTAAGTAAATTTGTAAGTTAGTAATATTATAGTGAACGAATTGGACAATCTATATGACTTGATAAGAACAAATAATTTATTGAAGCAAACTTAGGTCAGTCAAATTGTATTATTCAAGGAGGTATTAATAATGCGAACAAGAGAATTAATTGAAAAAAGCATAGAGATCCAGACAGAAGGCTTAGTTGATATACCAAGAGAAGTAAGAGAGTCAATTGAAAGGGTATTTGATGACATAATTGAAGGTATAACAAAAGGTAAAGCACCTGTAAATACTTTAGAACACTTAGATGATTATGTAAATGTTATTCCATTTAAATATAAAGCAGCGTGTACTCAACTACTAATAACATTATGTTACAATAATGATAGCTTTGAGGGCAGGATATTTGAAAGCTTGGATCATGCAACCAAATTATGTCAAGGAATATGTAAGTACATATTCTTTTTGACAACACAATGGAGCTCAGCAACTACCAATAAACTATCAGGTTATATAGAAGCTGTAAGAAAGAATGGTGTTATGATTAAATTTGTATATATAACTGATAGGGGCTCTGTTATTATACCTGTATAAATGGGAATTTATGCACTTTAATATTTAGTCCTTTTAAAGTAAAAGTTGAAAAAGATTGGAGCTGAGTGGGGGGATATTATGGCTATAATTATGATAATTGATATGATAATCATTGGATATATATCATTTAATTTGGTCAAAGGCATATTTGGAGATGGACCATTAGGTAGAATTCTTGCAGTATTATCTTTCATCATTGGAGCTATTATATACGGTAATTTAGTAGCTTGGACAGATAGCAATATTGAATCTATGGTTATAGGAACGTTGATTATACTTGGACCGATAGGATTAGCATTATTATCACTTCTACTTGCTTATGCTTTTGATGGGGAAAAGCATAATGATTAATTTATATTAACTACCAATCCATATATTAGTAAGTTTTACTGGATATCAGAGGTAGAGCCAAGGTTAAGAATTTGGAGGGTATAAATGAATAAAGAAGATGTATATAATTTGGGTTTTGAAGATTACATTAATAATTTAGATGATCTGGATAATGGCTATAACATTAAAATTCAGAGTGATGAAGTCGATAAGTTGCAAAATATGTTTATTGAAAAAGGAATACCAGTTAATGGACCAATCACATTAAATACATTTTCTGTAGCAGTTTATTATCATGAAAGTATGATAGAGTTCGTGCCTAAGAATGTAGAGATGATATGCCTGGTTAATATTAATAACGAGATTGGTGATAAAGTACTTGATTCATTTAAAGGTTATGTTTTTAATTTTGTCGATGAAAAAAGTTGTATAGACTTTTTATGTGGCTATTTTTATGCTTTTTTATATAATATTCCCAATTTGGACATACATGATGTTAATACTATACTTGGGCATGGAAAAGGCAGCACAGAAAAAATTAGATCAATGAATCCCAATGAGGTCAATGATTTGAAAGGCTCTAAAGGTGTTATACTATTTAGCCTCATAGATGAATCAATCATAAAAAAGAATAAAGATATGTTATATGAAATTTACAATAGTATTGACAGTCAAGATGTAGGTTATTATTTCATGGAAACTTCAACGGTTACTTTTAACAAGTTATTAGTATTAAAGTAAGGGGTGAATATTAATGGAGGATTTACGTAAAAAAGAAGATGAATTATTTGAAAGATGGAAAATCGAAAGTGATTATAAGTCTTTCATAAAAGATGGGGTTTTCAAACCTGATCAATGGAAGGTCGAACCATATAAAATAACTTTTATATTGAAAGAGGCAAATTGGGAAGGGGGAAATGTAGACCTTAAAGAATGGTTACTATCAGAGGAAAGTCAGACCTATTGGAAGACATGGAATAATGTCGTCAGATGGACCAAGGCTATTTTGGAAGGTGGAGAGTATCCTAAATATATTTCGAAAGCAGACAAGACATTTTGGTTAAGCAAAATAAGTTTTATTAACTTAAAAAAAGTTGGTGGTGACAGTGTTGCTGAAAACAACACAATACGAGAATATGCAATACGTGATTCAAAATTAATTCTGGAACAATTAAATATATATAAACCAGATTTTATTGTTTGTTGCGGTAGAGGTAATGGTAAAAATGCAGACTTACTATATGAAGAAATTCTTACTGACAAAAGCAGTTGGCAGGAACCAATTGATGGGTTTAACTATTTTTATACTCAATTTAAAGGAAAGGAAAAAACCACTCCAGTTATATCTTTTTATCATCCTCAAAGAATTGCAAGTCATCAAACCTATGAAAATTGGTATAACAGTATGAAGAAAATAGCAAGTATTTTAGTATGAATCACCAGTAAATTTCTATGAATTTCGAAGTTTTATAGTACTTTTGTCTTGAACAATAGGAAGGAAGGGTTTCAAAATGAGAAGGTATTTTATTATTACCTCTGCATTTTTATTATGTCTGCTTCTGAGTTCTTGCTCAAATACGGAAAATAAAAAAGTGGATCCTACATCAATTATATCCAATGATTGTTATACAATCATAAAACCTCTTGAACCAGATAAAAGAATTGATGACTTTTTTAAGATAGCCTCTGTTCTTCAAGAATTGCCAAATAAAACAGACAAAGAATTGCCAAATGATTTAAATTTCCTTATCGAAAAAAGCTATGAGTATAATGTGACTACAGTAGAAGATAGACTTGAACGAATCAAGGATGGTAAAATGTCATCGATTGGGCTTAAAGATAATAGCAATATAAGACTATATAAATATCAATATTGGGATGCTATGATTTTACCTACATTTACTGACAAAAATTCATATGAATATCCTCTCGAAATTAATCTTGATAGTATTATTTCAATAGCTAATTCTGATGGATATTTAAATAAAATTGTAAGTACAAGTAACGCTGATAAATTTACATGGTATTATAAAGATGTTAAAATTACCAATAATAATATATCAGGAAAAGGCAGCAGTTTTGCTGTACTTACAGATTTTCATGGCAATATAATGGAAGTATTTATTCCACCAATTAATGGTTCATATTCTACTATAAATAATCTACCTCTATTAATTAAAAATTCAAACCTTCAAGATAACAAATATTTGAGAGAGATTCTAACAAAAGATGAGTTACAAAAGGCATCAATGTACTTTTATGATGTTAATCAAAATGTTTTAGAAAAGTATATTATGGTAAATGAGAATGGTGTTAGTGCTCTGATAGCTAATGTAGGAGATAAGAAAATCTTATTTGTTAATAATAATAATCATCTGGATATATCTGTGGCAAACAAAAATGAGCAAAATTCAAAGTATGTTAAGGATTTGAATACCTTAAGGTATATGTTTACTCCAGAAGAGAATAAACCAAAAGAAAGTAACTATAAACCTTTGGAAATAGATAGTACTTCAATTAATCAAGATAGCAATAAAATGATTTTAAATAAAATAACATTAGAACAAGGATTGGAAATTTTAAAATCTAAAGTTACGCCTCCAATGGGTTTTCATTTTGATCCAGGTGAATTAAGAAATATTGATGGAAAACCGTACTATTTATATACTGTCAGTGATGAAAATACTACGCCTTATGCATATTGTGTGGATGTAGATTCAGGAAAATTATATAAATGTTCTAACAATATGATTCTAACTCCAATAGACTAATTTTAAAAATATAGTTGATTTTCGAATTATTTGCTTAAATAATTGTAATTCAAGATGGGCATTGGAATTATTGCAAATGCCCATTTTTTTAATTTAATGATATATCCTAAATAACTAATTTGCCGTGAGTCTATGGTAAATAAATGAAATACATAGCCATACTTGGACAATATTATTATAAATGTAAAATACAATTATATATATAATTAATATATATTTGTATTGGCTTTTGATTGAGAAAATGGTATAGTAGTCTTGAGGTGATAATATGAATATTAAGCTGGATAGCCTAATTCCTTTTGAAAAAATCAAAACTGATACAGATAATGTATTTGATATCGTTGACAGAAACGGAAAAGTTGTTTTGCTTAAGAATGACATGCCAATGTATATTATTTACAAATATGAATCTAATTTAAACTTATTTGAGTCAAATATTAGTGATAATAGTGTAAATTATACTCTTCAAGAAGCTATGAAAATAGTTTTATTAGATGCAGAGAATAAGACATTACATGCTGCTGAATTAGCTGATCAAATATATAATAGAAAGCTATATTTAAAAAAAGATGGCAGCAAGGCTCAATATGGACAAATCCGTGCAAGATGTGGTCATTACCCACATATGTTTGAGGCCCTTCCAGGAAATTATATTAAGCTTAAAGATAATTATAAGTAATGGGCCATATTACCAAAAGTATAACATTAAGTTATGTATGGTTAAATTTTTTAGATAGTAATATTTAAATAATATTATATGAGGTGAGATACTATGAAAGTATGTCCATTACCGCAGGCTTGGGACAACATATATAAAGAGCAGGTAAGGTTTTACAATAAATATCTTAGTTTAGGTGAAAACTTTATCCATCATCCACCTGTTCCTCTCAATTTAAATGGTTGGGTATACTCCAATGATAATGAAAAATATGAAAGATGGAACGAAAGTATTTTATGGTCAATCTTATACTTAAATAATATTTCTTTAATACATAATTTAAAAGATAGTGATTATTACTATTCAGAACTAAATAATAATGAGTTATTCAAAAAAGATGATGTTGAACTAATATATAATTACGGTTTTTCTAATTTTTGTCGCTTTGAAAAATTAATGGACTCTGGGTGCTCAAGCATCACAACCGATAGTGGGGTTTATATTGTTTTCATACCAATAGGACTTGGTGTGAATATTAATGATGAGACAACTGCGATTTCTATGCATAAAGGGAGAAATCTACTTTATGACAAACAAATGTTGGAAAGCAAAATAAATAGGAATAGCAGAATATTGTATATAGGTAAAGCAAATAATCTCAGAAATAGAATAAGACAATATGTTAGGTATGGTTATGGATTATGTGATAATCATAGAGGTGGTAGAGCAATTTGGCAATTAAATAATAATAAATCCCTTCTAATAGGATATACAAAATATAGAAACCCAAGAGGCATAGAAATAGAACTTTTATTAGAATATGAGAAAATTCATAATACACTACCTTTCGCAAATTTTAAATATTAATTTAGTAAACAAGCAATGTAATTATCATTGCTACTTTAATGGAGGGTGTAGATGGACGCTGTATTATTTGAAAATATCTCAATTGTTGGTAGGTTTGCTTTCAGCGTGACTTGTTTGGAACAGGTTTGTAAAGTTTGGAATATAAAAAACATTGAAATGGATAATTTAATAGATTTTTTATGGACTTTCACATTACTTGATTTTGATTCATGGGAATGTGACTTATACAATATTATACCTCTTGATATTTTTGATATGCCTGAACAGTTTGGATTTGTCCATCTTGAAAAAGAAAAGGAGAAAATACTTCTTATCATTTTTTATAATATATTTCAGTTTACAAGCATGAAATATAACCCAAGAAGATTTAAAGATCGTCATTCATTATTATGCACATTAAAAATTGGAAGTTTATTAGAGGAAAATTCTATCGAGCTGCCTGACTTGAAACCATTCCCAAAATCCAAAATAACTGAGTATAGCATCTGGGGTAGTCCTGCATCGAAAAGTTATTTTAAAGAATGATTCAAGGTTTTGAGGCAAAAAACAGGGATTTTATATAATATAGTATTACATAGCAAGCAGGTAAATATTTTTGAGTATGAACTTGTGTGTCACATAAGTCACTACTATTTTTGAAATGTCTCAAAAACAGAAAAGGAATTTATATGGAATAAAACATTAGAGATGACCATGCGATATTTACGGATACTTACTGGATATCTCAAGTTAGAATTTATGGAATATAGCTTCAAGGCAGCATTGCCAGTGTGTGGCAGTCTGGACGTATAAAGATAAAAGATAAAGGTTAAATAATAAGCTCCTGCTATATGAGGCAGGGCTTTTCTTTTACGACTATAGGTAAGAAGGGGGAGGGCAGTGTAGTTAGCTGTTATATGCTGTTGCATTAAAGGAATATGATTACTCATTGACTTGACTTTATTGTTATAAAGGTTTTAGATTATTCTTTGACGAGGCTTATAAGGCTCGAGTCTTATACATGGAGACGATGGATAAAAGGTAATTAATACTCTTTGACGAAGGAAAATGTTATGTTGTGAAATATAAAGACTCGAACAGAATAATTTACACTAAATGGTTCGCACTGGCTCGAAGCCAGTGCTCTAAGTCAACGAGTAATCAGTAACCTTTTATATATAGGATGGAGTTTCTATATGCAAAGCCTTAAATCAATGAATAATCAGTAACCTTTAACCATCATCTCGTATATATAAGCCATAGTTCGTATCAATCTTTTTTCTTTTCTTTATTTAAAACTCTCTCTAATATATTAAATAAATCTGTATGCCTAAATCATGACATATTTTAAAAACTTTTTTCAAATTTTATTAATTAATGGTTTGACACAATTCCACATGTATTAAGATCCAGCGTATAGCGATAAAACATCAATATTTGTTTACAATTTGTTAACAACTTTTTATTATAAAATACTTGAAACCTTGAAAAATCATTTATTAAACTTAAGCCATGATAACAAATGGAGTTTTATTAAGAGAAAACGAGATAGCAGTATTTTAAAAATTATTAAACTTATAAAAGGTTACTGATTGAAAAAGAAAGAAAGGATATCGAAACACAAATAGTAAAATTTGGATATCGGAGTAAAAGATAATATAATTAATGTAACCGAGAGAGACTACAAGTTGTAGTCTCTTTTTACATACTTAAAAAAACACTCCTGGGAACCAATTATACATACGCTACCGCCCCGCAGGCAGTAGTCGTGAACAATAAAATAGAGGGAGTGTTGCAGATGAATAATGATAACAATAATAATAACTACAGATCAAATATCTACAAATTACGGTATATTAAATTGTATACAGAGGATATCAATAAAATAGAGATCGGAAGAGCGTCGTGTAGGGAAAGAGTGTAGATCTCGGTGGTC
>CALBDU010000029.1 GCA_937927335.1 uncultured Clostridium sp. | reverse complement strand
ATTGCATCGATGTCAAGAACCATTTCCATCATTCCGCATTGTTCGTCATAAACTGCAGCATCAAATTCATCTTTTACTTCAGGTTCAACTACGTGATAAACACCAAGTCCTAGTGCTATTCCTGCCAAAGGACCTGCGAAAGTTGGGTCTCCGGCTGCTACTGTTTCTGCTGAAAGTCCTGAAGCCTCAGCTTCTGCTCCACCCAGCATAACAATCATATTTTCTGCACCATATTTTGAAGTAAGATCGATTACTCTTTGTTGGATCTCCAGATCCATAGCACCTGCGGCTGTTCAAACAAAGCATTCTGTTGAAGCAAATACTACCTCTGCTCCTGCACTTTTAGCGCAGGCTTCAATAGCAGGACCTGGAATTCCATCCCTGTCTCCTATAGCAATAACTTTTTTTCCTTCTAATAAACTCATTTCATTTCCTCCTTAAATTATACGTGCTTCGCAATCATAGCATCTATGTTTTCTCTTGTTGCGTCATCCTTAATAACTTCTTCAATCTTTTCACCATTCTTATATAAAGTAATGGTTGGAAGTCCTAAAACCCTTTGGGATATAGCCAATCTTCTTGCCTTTGTGGTATTCAGCTTGGCAAACTTAACCTTACCTTCATATTTAGCAGCCAGCTCCTCTATGTCCGGCATTAAAGCCTGGCATGGTACGCAGCCGTCACCAAAATAATCTACCAGCACATATCCTTCTGCTTCCAGTACTTCTGGTGCAAAAGTATCCTTATCAACTATTAACATTTAACTTCCTCCTTGTTTTAAAGTTTATTCAAATTCAGCCTGAATATATTTTTCACACTGCACTGCAGCAATTGCTCCATCAGCTGCTGCTGTTACTACCTGTCTTAAAGGTTTTTCCCTGATGTCACCTGCGGCAAAAACGCCTTTAACATCTGTTTCCATGCAGTCATTTGTAACAATGTATCCTGCATCATTCATTTTGATTTTTCCTTTTATCAGGTCGTTTATAGGAAGATATCCAACGAATACGAAGATTCCGAAGGTTCCATCCTCTTCATCAGCAAAATATTCTTTAGTTTCACCTGTGACAGTATTTTTAAATACTGCAGATTCAACCATTCCGTCTCCTTTAATTTCTGTAATTACGCTGTTCCACATTATCTCAACTTTAGGGTTGTTAAAGGCTTTTTCCTGTATTGATTTAGCAGCTCTTAATTCATCTCTTCTGTGAACTATTGTAACTTTTCTTGCAAACTTGGTAAGATAAAGAGCCTCTTCTATGGCAGAATCACCGCCCCCTACTACGAAAACCTCAAGATCCTGAAAGAAATCAGCATCGCAGGTAGCGCAATAAGATACGCCTTTACCTATTAACTCATTTTCTCCAGGGCAGCCTATTCTTCTTGGAGTTGCACCTGTAGCTATAATTATTGTTTTAGCCTGATATTCTTCCTTTTCTCCTTTTAAAATCTTAATTTTTCCGGAAAAATCAGCCTCTTTAATATTGTCCTTTTTTCTCTCAGCGCCGAAGCTTTCCACCTGTCTTTCCATCCTTGCAATGAGGGATGGTCCGGTGGCATCTTCTACAGCTCCTGGATAATTGGCAACCTCGTCTGTGATAACAATCTGTCCGCCAACCTTGGCTCTTTCCAAAAGCAGTGTTTTCATCCTGGCTCTGGCTGAATACAATGCTGCGGAAAGACCTGCCGGTCCTGAACCGATTATTATAACGTCATAAATATTGTTCATATTGCACCTTCTTTGTTATAGATTTCAGTTTATAATTTTAAAATTTAAGGAGGAGGCAATGGACATCCTCCTTAAATATAAACCTGCTTTTAGTTTGCGTTTTTTAGTTCTTTTGCTTCTATTTGAGCTTCATCTTCCATAAGAGCCTTGAATATGCTGTAGCACATAATAATCATAACAATCATGAACGGGAATGCAGCAGCAATGGAAGCAGTTTGAAGTGTCTTTATAGCTGCAGTTCCTCCAACTAGAATAATCATTATTGTAACAGCACCCTGAGTAACTCCCCAGAATCCGCTGAGTTTTTTACTTGGATTAAGGTCTCCTCCGGATGTGAGCATGCTAAGTACATAAGTTGCAGATGTAGCTGCTCCTGCAAAGGATGTAACTACTAATACCATTGCAAGCGGTGCAGTTATTGCGTAAAGTGGCAGATGCTGCAATGTTGCAAATAAAGCAGTAGATATATTAGCATTAACAGCTGCCTGAATAGCACCATTTGACTGAATATCAAGGTTGAATGCAGCTCCACCATAGATTGCTATCCATATTATACAGAAACCAGCTGGAAGGAATACTGATGCAAGTATAAATTCTCTAATTGTACGGCCTCTTGAAACACGTGCTATGAACTGACCTACAAATGCTGCCCATGCAATATACCAAGCCCTGTAGAATACAGGCCATGCTTTTGTCCATTCAATATTTCCCATCCACATGCTCTGTCCAATAAAGTTTTGAACATAATCACCAAGGGAATGAGTAAAATTGTTTAATATAAATACTGTTCCGCCAAATAGGAAAATAAATACCATAAATCCAATTGAAAGCCATACTTTTACGTCTGCCACAGCCTGCATTGCCTTATGAAGTCCAGAAACTGTAGCAAGGGTAAATATAGCTGTCATTATTGCTATAATTAAAGCAGTAGTAATAGGTGTTGCTGGAATTCCCCAGAGATATTGTAATCCTGTAGCAATTTGTCCAGCTCCCAGGCCCAAACTAGTAGCAACTCCAAACATAGTAGCAAATACTGCCAATACATCGATAGCTTTTCCTATAGGTCCATGAATCTTTTCACCAAGTATTGGATAAAATGCTGAGCTGATTAAGCAAGGAAGACCCTTTCTATACTGGAAATAACCCAGGGCTAAACCACAAACTGCATATATAATCCAAACATGAATACCAAAATCGTTAAATACATAACGCAAAGCATCGTGCATAGCCTGTGGAGTACCTGCCTGTCCAACTGGTGGTTTCATGTAATGCATCATTGGTTCAGCAATGGACCAGAATACCAATCCTATGCCCATTCCCCCTCCAAACAGCATTGTAAACCACTGGAAAGTTGTAAATTCAGGTTTTTCATCATCTTTACCCAGTTTTATCTTGCCATAGCGGCTTAGAGCGATAACAAATATAAAAATTGTAAATATAAAAACGGATAAAAGATACAGCCATCCAAAATTAGTAGTTAAGTATGATAACACGCCATTGGCAACCTGAGCCATTTGAGTAGGAAGAATTATACTAAATGCTACAAATATTAGGGCTAGAGCTGCTGAAATGTACAGAACAGAGCGGTCTTTTGAAACTTGTTCAGTTGACATATATTATTTTCCCCCTTCATTATCTAACTAAATAGGTCTCATCCTTTGACAAGACCTATTTAGTTGATTGGTTTAGATTTTAACTTTAAATACAGTCTGTTCTTTAATGTCAGTTGCAAGGGCATCCAATGCAACTCCAACTCTGTGATATCTCAGTTTCCACTGAGCTTCCTTTGAATCTCCAGGATTTCCCAATGGATAAGGTATGGATATTGTAGGAACTATTCTGTTTGAACCAACAGTTGTTGCTACCGGTATCAAGTTACACATCTGAACTATAGGGAAACCTGCTCTTTCAATTTCTTTAACCATCGTTGCACCGCAACGTGTACAGGTTCCTCAGGTGGAGGTCATTATAACTGCGTCCACTTTTGCTTCTTTTAAGTATTCCACTATTTCTTTTGCCATTCTTGCAGCTTCTCCCTGGGTAGTTCCAGTTCCAACTGTAGAATAGAAGTATTCATGAAGTTTTCCGAATTTTCCTTCCTTTTCGTATGCTCTTAAAGCATCCAGAGGAACTATTACGTTAGGGTCTGCATTTGCTGCAGCCGGGTCAAAGCCTGCATGGATTGTTTTAAATACTCCACCCTCAAGTCTGTCCATTTTTGAATAGTCATATCTTCCCCATCTTGTAGCGGAAGCTGACTGAATTCTGTCAGGATTGTCCACAGGAACAATACCACCTGTTGTAACTACTGCTATATTAGCCTTGCTTAAATCCTTTATGGCTGGAGCTATTGCAACAGTATCCTTTTTAGGTATTGGAAGCTCTGTTACGAATTCCTCTCCGTTAAGCTTTTTCACAAGCATATCAACAACTCTTTTAGCTGCTGGTTCTTTTGATTCAAGCCAAACCTGATGTCTTTTTCCTCTGCCGTAATAGCCTTCAGCTTCAGCCCAAAGAAGTTCTTCTCCGTTTAATATTTTATTTCCGAAATCAGCCATTGCTTTAATGTCTTTTTTCATTCTTCCTGCATTGTTGCCGCCCTTGAAGATGTATACATCTTTTTTAAACATTTCAACACCAGGGTTTTCAATGTGCATTGAGGAAATTACTGGAACATTAAATTTTTCTTTTACAGCCTTACAGATAACTCCGCAGGCATTTCCATATCTTCCGGCCTGGAAAGCAGGTCCTGCAAAGAATATGTCAAATTCCTTTCCTTCAAGAAAGCTAAGTATTCTTGATACAGCTTCTTTTTCGTTTGATCCCATAAAGTTGTCGCCGCAGATTATTGTATGTGTAACCTCTGCATCCTTAAGCTGTTTGTTAAGCTCTAAAGCTGGTCCTACAAGACCTTCTCTGATTTCAGGTTCAAAATCAGCTTTTTCTTCACCGCCTATTTGTCCAAAAAACTGGTTTATATATAAAATTGCTTTTTTCATATCAGCTGCACCTCCTTAAAATTCTTTCATTGTCTTTGGTGACCAGCCCACTACTTGATCTCCGCAGAACATTGCATTGTTTTCCATTATTATTGAACCGTCTGGTCTTACTGATGGTCCAAGTATCTCGTCATTAGCCCAGCCACCGGATAATCCGTCTCTGCCCAGTGACGCAAGTTCTCCAATAACTGTTTCCATTGCAGGAAGCTCAATTAACTCTGAAACGTTTCCAGTTGAAACTATAGCATCAGCCTTTACATCCAATGAAACCAATGGCTGTGATTCTCCGTCTCTTCCTGTACATTCATTAGTTATACCAACAGTTTTAACTCCTGCATCCTCTAATGCAACTATACATGCAATAAAGTCTGCATCAGGGTTTCCGTATCCTTCTTCAGCAACAATTGCTCCGTCAGCACCTAAAGATTTAGCCATCTGAGCTACAAACAAAGCTGAACGGTTTTTCTGCTCAAGAGCAACATTTAGGTTGGACATTATAACACCAAGGAAGTTTAATGTCTTTCCATGTGCTGCATACAATTCCTTTATAGTAGGATTGTTTTGGAAATCATAGGTTGACCACTTTGATGAAACAGGCATGAAGCTTCCGGAAATTATAGCTCCGTCTAAAACTTCATTAGGGTGCATGAAGGTTGGAACCATGTGGTTAGCATCCCATCCGTACACTAAATCGTTGTAACCCATTTCTTCCATCTGTGACTGAGGCTGCATAACAAATACAACACTTGG
The DNA here is from genome assembly GCA_937927335.1 of uncultured Clostridium sp. Classification (GTDB taxonomy): domain Bacteria; phylum Bacillota; class Clostridia; order Clostridiales; family Clostridiaceae; genus UBA699. The sequence goes on along the minus strand of CALBDU010000029.1, from coordinate 78,434 downwards.
AAGCTTCTGAACAGCTTCAGGTCTCTTTATTACAGGATCAAGTTCGAAGGTTTCAATATCCTCAGGCACCATATCCTTAACGCAGCTTCCGATATATTCAGCAAGTTTGTGACCTGCCCATCTTAAAGCTCTGTTTTTCTTCTGCTGCTCATTTTTTTCAAAATTCTCATCTGTGTCTCCAACTAGAACTATGTTTTTAAGCTGTGAGTAGTATGTGTATTTTGCTCCCTCACCGCTCATATCTATAAGTCCATCCTGGAAGCCGCCCCAGTGTTTTCCAACAACTAAAAGGCTGCAATCCTTTAAAGCATGTGTTTTTCCATTTCCAACAGGACTAACATCACCTGTTACTCCAGGGAATAATGTGGTACCATCTACTCTTACTCTGCATTCGATAGCTTCCTTAACAGGTACCAGTCTTACTTTGTCGCCAGGCTTTACTATTAAAAGATCCGCCTCAGTAATATGCTCATCCTCTAAAACAAAATCCAGGGCTTCTTTCTTATTGATAGTTAAGATTCCATTTTCAAATTTAGTTTTTTCACCAAAAACAATGTCCTTGACATGAAAATTCCCGATTTCAAGTTTCATTAATATACCTCCCTTTTAAGATGTTATAAATTATTCAAATAGTACTATTTGTCTAAATATTAACATATCTTGTTTTAAATTTCAATCATGATTGATAAATAATCATGATTGATAGTTATTTAAATAACGAATTAATGTTATCACTAATTTCTATAATGTTGAAAACCATTACAAACACTTATCTAAAACCTATGAGATTATAGTAATTTAAAATATGTACCATAACATTGAGTTATTGGCATACTCTGTGCTATAATTAAAATAGTACGCACGTAAAGTTGGAGGACGCAATGAATAAAAGAACTATAAAGAAACATCGGAGTATGAGCTACTTTATTGATGCTGCAGCTCAGATAATGGATGAAGAAGGAATTGAATTTGTTACAATAAGAAAGGTTGCTGATATGGCGGGCTATAACAGTGCAACCCTTTATAACTATTTTAAAAATCTGGATGAGCTTATTTTGTATGCTTCAATCAGGCACTTAAGGGAATATACTTTAAATCTGGCAAAATACATAGAATCCACTAGAAATAGTATAGATAGATATTTAAAAATATGGGAGTCCTTTTGCAGGTATTCATTTTGGAATCCCCAGGTATATAATATTATCTTTTTTGGAAAGCACAGTGATTCCATACCTGAAATAGTTGAAGAATATTATTCAATTTTCCCTGAAGAGCTTGGTGAACATACAGAAGACCTCCTGCCAATGCTTTTACAAAGCGACCTGTATGCCAGAAATTTAGTGCTGCTTCAAAAAATTCAATCCGACGGGTACATGGATAAAAAGGATTTGCACAGTGCTAATGAAATGACAGTTCTTTTATATCATGGCATGCTGATAAAAATCATGAATTCTGGAAATGAATACAGTATCGATGAGGTTACGGAAAGAACTTTGGGCTATATTAAACAAATTTTAAATTCATTTATAAGTAAAAGAGAATAGGTCAGCCTATTCTCTTTATAAATTTAAAAATATATTAATATCCTCCTGGATTATTTTTATAGAGCCTCTCCAGAAATCCAGGGATTCCATATCAACGTCAAGGGCCTTTCCCAGGGATACCAGATCGTTTTTACCTGTAATACCAAGGAACCTGTCATAGTCTACTGCAAAGCCCTGCCCTTTCATCTTGTACATGGAGTAAAGGCCCTTTGCAAAAAGCAGTCCAAAGGCGTAGGGGAAGTTGTAGAAGCTTTCTTCTGCTGAATAATAATGGGGTTTGCATATCCACATATAGGGATGAAGATAATTTTCATCAAGACCTTCACCATAGGCCTCCCTTTGAGCCTCCAGCATTAACTTATTCAGCTCTTTTGCAGTAAGAGAGCCTTCTTTTCTTGCTTCGAAAACCCTGCTTTCAAATATGAACCTGCTTAATATATCTACAAGCACCTGAGCACAGTCACTTATTTCACTTTCCAGAATAAACAATTCTTCCTGTTTTGAAGCGTTTTTCAGGGCAGCCTTTTTAACTATGGTTTCACAGAAGGTAGAGGCTGTTTCAGCTATTGGCATTGGATAGCTGGTATTTAGAATACTTTCGCCCATCAGACATTCTCCATGATAACCATGGCCAAGCTCGTGGGCAAGGGTAACAACATCACTGAATTTTCCATTGAAGTTTGCCATAATTCTACTTTCACCGATGTAAAAGAGATTTTCACAAAAGGCTCCCCCAACTTTTCCCTGTCGTGGTTCTGCATCGATCCAGCATTGGTCAAATGCCTTAAGAGCATACTCCCCCAGTGTTCTGCTGAAGGTATTAAAATTAGAAACCACAAAACATTTTGCTTCCTCGTAGCTGTATTTTTTATCAAATTCTCCTACCGGAGCTAATAGATCGTAAAAGGGAAGTCCTTTTTTATGTCCTAAAAGCTCTGCTTTTTTTAAATAAAACTTATGAAATACCGGAAGGCTTTCCCTTATAGCCTGAAGCATTGCATCCAAAGTTCTTTTAGTCATCCTGGAGTTAATGAGAGTTTCCTCCAAGGGTGATTTATAACCCCGTAATTTATCTAAATTTACTACTTCTCCTTTAATGCCATTAAGACAGGCAGCTATGGAATCCTCAATTTGGCTGTATGCTTCAAGCTCGGCAAAATATGCTTTTTTTCTGCATTCCTGGTCCTTATCATAGGCCATGTTTCTGATCACTGTTAGAGGTAATTTTTTCTTTTCCCCCTGCAGTTCAATGTCCACCATCAGATTTGAAGTTAAAAGATCCCTTAGCTTTTCAAAGGCTCCGGAGCCTGTATTCCTCATTTTTGCAATGACGGCTTCCTCTTTTTCACTAAGTATATAATTGCTCTGATGCTGTTTTTCCATTAGATAAAATCTGTGCTGCTTCAAAATATCGGAGCTTTGGATAATAACTTCCAGCTCCTTAATACTGCCTAGCCAAGCCTCAAATTTTGCCTTAGGTTCAGCAAGACCTGTTATTATATCCTCAACTATGTCAAGATTTTTTAAAGCCTTGTCATTTTTGCTATCCACACTGAGAGTAAGACTGCAAAAATCCAGAAGCCTTCTGCTGATATTGTAAAGCTCTGCTTCCAGCCCAATAAATTCCTCCAGTTTTTCCTTTTTATCCTTTGCAATGCTCAGGCTATTGGCCCATATAGCAAAAAGTGTTATTTTATTTTCAAGTTCTTTTATATCACTATTAAATTTTTCATCCTCAAAGGATGGATAAATTTCTTTCAAACTCCAGTGAAGCTCCATAAGTTACCCCCTTAATTACTGCCTGCTTCAGCTTCAATAAGCTTCCACAGCTCTTCTTCCTTTTTTTCCTTTAGTATCCTGTATCGGTTTCCCTTTATACCTGCATCAAACTGGCATATAGAAGAATATGTGCAGTACTGGCAGGGTGTGGCATTCTTTTTCTTGTAAGGGCTGATTTCAATACTTCCCTCCAATATTCTCCGGCATATTTTCTTCATAGTATCTCTTACATAGGACCTGAGCAGGTCAAATTGAGCAATATCAGCACAGGAGGAACGGCTGGATATGGAATTATCCTTATTGACAGATGCAGGTATTATATCCGATGCACCAGGATTATCTTCACCTATATTAGAATCCATGCTGCTTATTATCTCAAGATTTTTCAAAATTAACCCGTTCATTTTCAAAGCCTTCATTATTGCTGCCTGTATCTTAACCTCATCCATTTCTCCCTCTGTTTTAATCATGGGATCATCAAGTTTAAAATACAATACTCCTGCAGGCAGCACCTTCTCTTGTACCTTTCTGCCAATCTCCGTTAAAATTGCATCAAGATAAATCAAAAGCTGCAGCTGTAATCCGTAATAAACGTCAGATATTTTGAACTCCTTATTTCCTGATTTGTAATCCACAATACGTATATAGGTTTCCCCATTTTTACTCAATGTATCCACTCTGTCTATCTTGCCTATAAGGCTGACTTCTTCACCGGAATCCAATTCCACAGTAATGGGCGGGTACTGACCGTCATAGCCAAAGTTAAGCTCATATCCCTCTGGGACAAATCCCCCTCGTTTTATATGCTCTGCAATAAGTTTGATGGATCTTTTAAGGGTATTTTTAACATTTTCCTCTATATATTGGTATCTCTTTGAGCTCTTGAATATTGAGCCTTGAGAACTATCTACCATTTCATCAACAATTTCAGCTATTTTTTCCTCTGCCCAGCCCGGATCCATATCTCTCCAGGTTACACCTGCCTCCTTGAGCCTGCCGGAAAAGTTATAAAGGGATTCATGCATCAGGGAACCCAAATCAGGGGGAGAAAGTTTATAAATCCTTCTTTCCCTGGCCTTTAAGCCATATTGCACAAAATAAGAAAAAGGACATTCTACATACTTTTCAAGCCTGGATACACTGATGCTGAGTTTCTTTCCATAAATGTCCCTGATTTTTTCAGGGTCCTTTATCTTCGCGCTGTTGCTGTAATAGAAACCGTTAGCTGCATTAACAAGCTTTGGACTCCATGCTTCATTACTCCTGTACCATTTTACTATGCTTTTAAGAACCTCACTATCTGAAGCTGAGCACATCTCAACCATAAGATCATTTAATACCGGCTGCCTGGCTGTTATGTTGTTAAGTCTTGCCTCCTCACTGGTATCCTTGATTATATCACTGTGTTCCGAGATCTTGGGAAATATTTTTTTAAGTCTGGACATTATAATGGAAGGCCGTTTTGATTTTCCTTCAAAATCGGATACCGGGAAACTTAGTCTTAAGTATTCATTTGCTCTTGTTAATGTAGAATAGGTTAAAAACTGTTCCTCAAAAGCCTGACTTTTTGAATCCCTCATAACCTCAAGCCCCCCGGCAGTAAGCGCAATCCTATCCTCGTCAGTGAGCACTCCAGGGTTTACAGCTGCTGCAGGAAATACGCCGTCGTTTGCTCCCAAAATGAACAATACAGATATTTCATGACTTTTGAGCCTCTGTATGCTGCCAACCAGAACCTGATCAAGAGCAGGAGGTATAATTCCTATTTCATATTCCTGGAAACCTGCACTGAGAATTTTGGAGTATTCCTCCAGGGGCAGTATTTCCTCTCCCATCACCTCCACCACCTGATCCAAAAGCTCCATAATAATATCCCATACTTGCCTGTATTCTGCGGCCCGGTCCAGCTGCTCCTGCTGTTCAAAGGCCTCCAGCAGCAAATTTAATGTTTCAGGTATATCAATGTCACACAAAAAATCGTATAGTGCCTCAGTGAGTTCTCTTACTGTTTTCTTACCCTTAACCCTGACTGCGAATCGGATAATTGGTGAAGCCGCCTGATATCTGATATTGTTCACCCTTTCGATGTATTGGGCTTCCTGTTCTGATATTTCCTCATTGTTATAATCATAATTAAGAGGCCTGTCCCATGGCTCCTGATCTGTCCAGCCCTTGCCTCTGATTCCATTTGCCAGCACATAGTTCTCCAGCAGGTCTACTTCCTCCTGATCCAGCTTTAGCAGCCCTGATTTAATATATCTGAATACAGCTTCATAGCTCCAGTTTTTTGTGACTATTTCCAGTGCTGAGGTGATAAGCACTATCAACGGTGAATTTATTATATTGCTTTTCTTATCAATAAAATATGAAATGCCGTACTGGCTGAATACAGCTCTGATGAGGCTTTCATAGCTATCCAGGTCTCCGCTGACCACTGCTATGTCCCTGTATTTTATGCCTTTATCCCTGCATAGCCTTATTATTTCCCTGGCAGTTTCCTCCACCTCTGAATAGCTGTTCAAAGCCCTGAAAATGGATAATCTCTCAGTTTTTTTATTGTAGGTCTTATATGGATAGGAAAAAAGATGCTGCTCCAGATGGTTTAGCTCTGCATTATGCTGCAATCTTCTGGATTCACGGCTCAACATTACCGGCTTTTCATACTTTATCCCCTTTTCCTGAATTATCCTGTTAAGTTTATCTTCTGTATTTTTTACAGTTAAAAAAAGCTCCTCATTGTCACCGTCGCTGCATAAGGTTATGTTGATTTTCCTGGCTTTGTCAAAAAGCCTGGTTATTATCACCAGCTCCTGAGGAGTAAAGCTGGCAAACTCATCAATCCATATGGTGGCTCCGTCAAAAACCTTTGAAGCATGTAGCTTTGCTGCAAGAATTGTAAGGTCATCCTCGGAATCAATATATTTTTCGTGAAGCTTTTCCTCAAAGCTGCTGAAAATAAGATAAAGATCCTCCATTTTATTTTTCAGACTCATATCCCCCAGGGCCTCTATATTTTCAATGATAGCTTCAGGAGTTATATTATATCTCTTAAATTCTGTTATCATATCTGAAATACTTGCAGCAAACCCCTGTTTCCTTGAAGCCTTTTTGAATATATGAAGCTTATCTGAATTACTTTCAAGAACGCTGTAGATCAGCATGCTTCTGCCGGCATTATTCATGTGGCGCCTTACTATCCCACCAACCTCATTAAAAACCTTTTCCGCCATCCTGCTGAAGCTAAGCACCTGTACTCTAAAGGCTCCCTTTTCTCCAAGTCTTTCAAGCACTCTTTTTTCTGCCTGAAAGGAAAACTGTTCAGGAACAATAAGGATCAATGGACTATTGCTGCCTCGTTCGATTTCGCTTTTTATATTATCAATGCACCAGGTGCTTTTCCCGCTGCCTGCTCTGCCATAAATAAATCTTAAGCTCATGGTAACCTCCCTTTATGGTGATTTATAATTATATTTTACCAAAATAAAGTCTATATGTTGTTAAATCTCTTGAATTTTTTACAGGAAAACTTATAATAATAATTAATATCTTAATATTCAAAGGAGGATTTTTCTATGAAAAAATATGTTTGCACAGCCTGTGGTTATATTTATGATCCTGCAGTTGGTGATCCTGACAATGGAGTAAAGCCTGGAACTTCCTTCAGTGATGTGCCGGATACCTGGGTTTGCCCTATCTGCGGCGTTGGGAAAGATATGTTTGACGAAGAATAGCTCTTTCTAAAGGCAGTCCCTTTGCAGCGGACTGTCTTTTCATATTTAACAGTAAAATAAATTTTATTGGAGGACAGCATTATGACCGTTGGGAGGATTCATTCCATAGAAAGTATGGGCCTTGTGGATGGACCTGGTGTAAGGACTGTGGTTTTTATGCAGGGCTGCAATCTGCGCTGTGCCTACTGCCATAATCCGGATACCTGGAAAAGAGATGGCGGAACTGTTACAGACGCAAAGGAACTTATAAATAAGCTAATTAAGTACAAGCCTTACTATAAAAGCTCTGGAGGAGGAGTTACATTTTCAGGAGGAGAGCCTCTGCTGCAGCCGGAATTCCTCCTTGAAATGCTGAAGCTATGCAAAGAGAACAATATACATACAGCAATTGACACTGCAGGCTTCGGTTTTGGTGATTATGATGAAATACTAAAATATACGGATCTGGTGATACTGGATATTAAGCACTCCAGCGAAGAAGGCTATAGAGACCTTGCTGGAGGGGATATGTCTGAGCTGAAAAAATTTCTCGAGGCTTTATCAAGGTCAAAATCCAGAGTATGGATAAGGCATGTGGTGGTTCCGGGATTAACCGACAGCACCCAGCATATTTTAAAATTAAAGAAAATAATAAGCTCTATAAAAAATCTTGATAAAATTGAACTTCTTCCTTATCACACTTTAGGTGAAAACAAATATAATGTCATGGGCATACCCTATAAACTTCAAGGTGTTCCAGCCATGGACAAGGATGCTGCCCTTGCTTTGGAAAAGCTTTTAAAGGAATAAGTTATACCCCGCTCTAAATTTTGAGCGGGGTTTCATTACTTTATTGCACTATTTTTAATCATATAGCTTATAACCCTCTGCACACTGTCAGCCTGGCTGCAGCGAGCCAGGTAAAATTTATTATCAGCCTTTATAATTATTGATGCTGCAGGATCAAAATCTGAATAAGGTATATATATACTGATGTTCCTGTAGTAAGCAGAAATATACTTTTTAGGCCTGCCTGTGAGAGAACTCCTCATAACTGATAAGTTATCCAAAACATCATTCATAAAACCAGTCTGTATTTTTACAGCTTCCTCTTTCCATTCCAGTATATTGTTATCCGTCTGAAGATTTGGCGCTGTTCCTTTACAACTCTTTATCAAGGCTTGTATTTTTACTTTTTCAGCCGTGTCCAGCCTTGTTTTGTCGTTTATATTATGCTTTATATAGATCGGAGCAAAAAGTAATACAACTAAAACCATTCCGGCAATAGTCCTTTGTAATCTTTTGTAATTATATGCCATGAATCTCCCCCTGCCTTTCGATTCCTTATTTATTGTATCCTTACAGGTAGTGATTTTCAATAGCAATTAATGCATAATGATAAATTTGCAGGATAAACTACCATTAAAGGAAAACGCGAGGTGAACTTTTATGGATGTGATAAAGGGTTTACTAGTTGACAGCGATATGAATTCCAATAAAAAGTTGTTGGAAAGCTTTTTTGCAGACTGCCCTGATATTATTATAAAGGATTTCAACTTAAAGGATGATTCAAAAATTCTATACGTTTACGCAGACGGCCTGGTGGATACTGAGCTTTTATTTAAGACAATGTATGATAATCTGCTTCAGCTTAAGCATATTGATTTTAAGGACAACCCAAATCCTGTATATAATACAAAAAAATTCAATGACATGGAAACCGTTATAAGTGATGTATTATCGGGAAATGTGGTTTTTTTTCCTGAGGGCCTCAACTGGGCCTACTCTCTTCCTATAACACATACAGAAAAAAGAAACATCATGGAACCGGAGGTGGAGAAAAATCTGAAGGGTGCACATGACGGATTTATCGAAAGCCTGGCTGTTAATATGGCTCTGCTGCGCCAGAAAATTAAAAATACCAGCCTTAAATTTAAAACCTGCCAGGTTGGTTCAGTAACCCATCAAAAGTTGTCCATAGCTTATATGGAAGGCATAGCGGATACCCAGCTGCTTAATGAACTTTACAGCAGGGTGAGTAATGTAAATTTTGATGCTTTTATTGGTATTGGATATGTCCAGCAGCAAATTTCTGATTTTAAATACAGCATTTTCCCCCAGATGCTGACCACCGAAAGGCCTGACAAAGCTGTGGCTTCATTGATGGAGGGCAGATTTGTAATTTTGCTGGATGGAACCCCTGTGGCGCTGATAGCCCCTGTGAACATATTTTCATTTTTTCAGGCACCTGACGATTATAATACCAGCTGGATTTTAGGTTCCTTTACCAGGACAGTAAGGTACCTTGCTGCATTTCTTGCAGTTATGCTTCCCCCTTCTTATATAGCACTTACCTCCTTTCATTATTTTATGATACCTCTTTCACTGCTGGTTCCTTTTGCTGAATCCAGGTCCAGAGTTCCGTTTACTCCAGTTGTAGAGGCACTTATAATGGAGATAGTTATAGAGTTCATCAGGGAATCTGCTATCAGGCTTCCTTCCTATATAGGAATTACCATTGGTGTAACAGGGGGCATTATACTAGGTCAGGCTACCGTACAGGCAGGAATTGTAAGTAATATATTCTTAATAGTTATTGGCATTACTGCATTGGCATCCTATGTTACACCTTCCCATGATATGGTTATTGCAATACGGTTTTTAAGAATACCCTTTATGCTTTTTTCATCCCTGTTCGGAATCATAGGAATTGTGTTTTGCAGCACCATGACCTTTGCAAGGCTGCTGACCCTTGAATCCCTTGGCCAGCCATATTTGCAGCCTTTAACTCCCTTTAAGTTCAATGATTTAAAGGATGCTGTAATAAGAGCGCCTTTTACCTTTTTAACAAAACTTCCAGATAATGCAAAGCCCATTAAAAAATTCAGGGGTGAAAGCAATGAATAGCAGCAGTGACAGCATTACATCAAAGCAGCTGGTAACCTTAATTATTACGTCTCAGGTAGGAATAGGAATATTAACTTTGCCTTCAAAGCTTGCAGAAAGTGTGGGACACGATGGCTGGATTTCTATTATTGCATCAGGTATTATTTGCAGCGGAATAATTGCCGTAATGATGCTGCTGTTAAAAAGATATAAGAACAAATCCTTGATTGGTATAAATAAAATATTATATGGAAAATATCTTGGGAATTTATTAAACCTGTATGTAATATTTTACCTCTTTTATACATCTTCTTATTTATTCAGGACACTTATAGGGATAGTTCAGCAGACTACTTTATATAGTACTCCAGTTGTGGTGATCAGTTTAATTATAATCACCCCCAGTTTTTATCTCTGCACCTTCGGTCTTAAGTATATTTGCAGGTATTCCATATTGGTATACCTTGTATTGGCAGTTACCCTATTTCAATTTATACTAATTGGCAATAAATTAAACTTAACCTTTTTATTGCCAGTAGGAGCATCAGGTTTGCCAAAGCTGGCACAGTCTCTGAACACATCAGTTATAGCATTAATAGGCTTTGAACTGGTAGCTGTAATATATCCTTATATAACCGACAAAATTAAACTTCTCAAAAAAGCTCAATTAGCAAACCTTGCTACTTGTATATTTTATATAATTATAGTTTTAGTTACCACTGCAATGTTTGGAGAGAATTTCCTTAAGAGGCTGGTATATCCTTTATTTACTTTATCCAGAACTTATAGGGCTCCAATATTTGAAAGGCTTGATTTGTTTTATATTGCTCTGTGGTTTCCAGCCATGGCAGGTTCCACCAGACTTTATTTATATTCCACACAGCTTGCCTTTAGAGAGTGTTTTAATTTAAAGGGTAAAAATATTTATTTGGTTGTCAATGTATTTCTAGTTATTGCTTTCAGCAGGCTTCCGAGAAATTTTATGGATTTAGAGAGATATGCCGGTTACTTATCGTTTATGGCTTTATCCATACTAGCACTTATTCTATTTTCATACTTTTTTTCGTTGATTACTAAAAGGGGGCTTTAATGTGAAGAAAAAGATAATAGTCTTAATAAGTCTGCTTCTAAGCTGCACCATATTTACAGGCTGCCTTGATATAAAATATTATGAAGAAATAGGTTTCATTTTAACAGCTGCTGTGGAGTACGATAATGGCTCCCTCCAGGGTACCTACCTGCTGCCTGCAGTGGATGCCCAGAACAAGGGCAAGGATGAAGTAGAAATATTAGATGTTGATGATATAAAATCCATGAGAGATGGCAGACAAAAATCCCGGCTAAGCTCGCAAAAAAGAACTGAAGCTGGTAAAATACAGCAGGTGCTGCTATCCCGGGACCTGGCTGAAAAGGGCATCGGAAACCTGCTGCAGATATTTGAAAGAGATACCTCCAACCCAAACCAGTCATACGTTATAATAGTGGATGGAAGTCCCAGAGAAATGCTCAATAAGCTTCATGAGATTCCTGAGAAGCCTCGTATATCATTTTATATTAACGAACTTATAAAAAATAATATAAAGGATTCTAATATTCCTGAAACCAGACTATACAATGTTGGGATAAACAAATATGCAGAATATATAGATATAATGGCTCCTGTGATTAAAGGCTCCAAAAATGGTGTCAGTGTAGCAGGCACCGCTTTATTTTCTGAAACTAAAATGACTGGATTTATTGATGTTAAGGATTCATTACTGCTGCTAGCCATGATGAACAAGTTTAAAACTGGTGAATATACCCTTCCCCCATTGCCCGGTGAACCTGATTTACCACAGCCAAATCACGGCTTGGTATTTAAAATCAGGGATTCCAAATCTAAAATTAAGGTTAAAATTGTTGACAATATTCCTACCGTGGATATTAAAGTAAAAATGGACTGCGTACTGGACGAAAAGAGCCTTAATGAGCCTATGGATAAGAAACTTCAAGCTAAAATTGAAAAGCATATATCAGATGAGCTTCAAAAGAGATGCACCAGTGTATTGGCCTACACCAAAGAGGTTGGCAGCGACCCCATTGGTATAGGCAATCTGTTCAGAGCAAAATATAATGAACACTTCAAAAAGAATCCATGGTCCTGCAAAAAGATTAAATATAATGTAACTGTTAGCGCAAATTTAAGAAACTTTGGTCTTTTCAGATAGAAAGGGATCAGGCAGCGCCTAATCCCTTTCTATTATTATGTCCTTAAGCTTTCGTTTTGGAACATGGTGAATTTCCTTATCATCCATCCAGTATTTTGTGTCCTCGCCATTTTCAATTTCATCAAGCACCACATTCTGATTTGGCTTTCCAAGAGCTATAATTAGCTGCAGATCATATATTCTATCAAAATCGAAATACTCATAAATTGCTTTTTTATCAATATTACCGATCATGCAGCCTCCAAGGCCCTTTTCCACTGCTCCAAGAAGTATGCTTTGACAGGCAATGCCAATATCAATTTGGGTCACAAAAGAATTTTGAAGACTGGTATCTTTAAACAGGAATATAAATCCTGTAGGTCTTTCTCCTGGTTTTGGACCTTCCCAGTCCTTCAAAAAGGCTGCCCACTTTATGTTTGGGTATACAGCTTCAAGATCTTTTGGAGAATTAGCAATGGCAAACTTAAGGGACTGCAGATTCATGCCGCAGCCTGAGAGCCTTGCAAGGTCCACCAGCTCTTCCAGTGTATTCTTATCTATTTTACAATCTTCATGGAATTTCCTATAGCTTCTGTTTGTTTTAACCAAATCATATATCATTATTTACCTTCCCCCTTCTTAAGCATTTCACCAATGGCAGCTATGCTTCCTAAAGAAGACAAGGTTTCATTTGGAAGTATAAGCTTATTGGCGGGGTTTTTAGCCATTTCCTGTAGAGCCTCTACCTGCTTTAAGGCAATAACAGTTTCGTTGGTGCCGGATTCTATAATAGCTGTGTTTACCTTTCTTATAGCATCAGCCTGAGCAGTTGCTATTTCCTCGATGGCCATAGCTTTACCTTCAGCCTCAAGGATCTGGGATTGTCTTAATCCCTCTGCTCTTCTTATGTTTGCTTCTTTTTCGGCCTCAGCCTGAAGAATCTTAGCCTGTTTTTCACCCTCTGCTCTGGCTATATCGCTTTGCTTTTCACCTTCCGCCTGAAGGATAGTTGCCCTCTTGTCACGTTCAGCTCTCATCTGTTTTTCCATAGCTTGCTGTATTTCGCTTGGAGGTATAATATTTTTAATTTCAACTGACAGAATTTTAATTCCGTAAGCATCTGTAATCTCATCCACAACCATAAGCAGCTCGTTGTTGATTTTATCCCTGCCTGACAGTACATCGTCCAGGGACATGTTACCTACTATGTTTCTCATGTTTGTAATGGTTGAATAAACAATACCCGACTGATAATTTTCTATATTGTATACTGCACCTTTTGCATCCATAACCTTATAGAAAATAACATTGTCAATGGATATCTTAACATTATCCTTGGTGATTACATTCTGAGGTTCAATGTCCAGTATCTGCTGTTTTGTGGATACCTTTTTCCTTACAAAGTCGGCAAAGGGTATGGTAAAATGCCAGCCAGGCTCTAAAACCTTATGGAACTGTCCAAGCCTTTCAAGTACATACAAATAACCGGTATTAACCACCTTGATAGATGTGAATACCATAATAAGCACCAGCAGAATTAGAAATACAAAGAAAACTTTACCCAATTAAATCCCTCCTACTCATAATATCTTTCTATAATAATTTTATTTCCTTCAATACCAGAAATCTTAGCTTTTTCCCCTTTTTTAATGGAATCTGCTGTTTTCGCCAGCCAATAAATGCCGTCAATTTTAATATGGCCGCTTTCAGAGATATCTTCAGTGAGTGTAATTACTCTTCCTATATACCCCTCCTCCATGGTCTTTGTTTTCTGAACAGTTTTTTTGATAGTTTTTTTAATCATAGGATAGCCTATAAGCATTGTCACTGCACTTACTCCAATAAATACCATTATTTGAATAGTAAAGGAGTAATCTAATATTAGTACTAAAATTGCAGCAATGGAACCAACTGCAAACCATACGAACAGGAAGGCACTGGTGATCAGATCCACTGCCACTGCAGCCGCTGCAACAAGTATCCATAATAATATTGAACCAGACATCTGTATCCCCCTTTCCAGATTTATTCAAATTCAAACCCTGTAATCCTATTATATTAATTATATAACAAAATAGTAATACTTACATTTTTTTGTTAAAATTAAAAAAATCGGGCTGAACAGTGGTTATCCCTGTCCAACCCATAATTACGGGGAGTAATCATGTTTTTATTATATAGCATGTCTTATTATAAATAAAGTTTCATAATAACTATTTATAGGTTATTTGATACCGTTTTATATGATTTTAGTACTATTATTGAGTGTTTTCTTACGTTATCTCCATTGCTTTATATTTATTGACAATTAAATTACTTTGATTGATAATTAATAGGATTAGTAATATATTACCCTTGATTGGAGGTTTTTATATGTTTTTAAATAAATGCAGCCAGTTTATCCGGGTAGCTGCTGCTTGTCCCGTTACCAATGTTGCCGACATAGAGTTCAATGTTAAAAACATCAATGAGTGTATCGATAAAGCTGTGGAAACCGGTTCAAAAATGGTGGTCTTTCCTGAGCTTTGCATCACTTCCTATACATGCGGAGATCTATTTCTCCAGCAGCTTTTAATAACCTCTGCCCTGGAGGGAGTTAAAACAGTATGTGATTATTCAACAGATAAGGATATACTTATTGCGGTAGGTGCTCCCATGGTCTGGACCACAGCCCTGTACAACTGCGCCTTTATAATTTATAAAGGCGCAATACTGGGAATAGTCCCTAAAAGCTATATTCCAAACTATACTGAATTTTATGAAAAGAGATGGTTTTCGGAGGGTATCGGAATATGCAATGAACAGGTGTCCCTTTATTTCCAGAAGAATATTCCTTTTGGCACCGACCTTATCTTTACTGCAGGAAATATTAAATTCGGCTTTGAAATATGTGAGGATATTTGGGTAACCATTCCCCCCAGCAGCTATTTGAGTCTCCAGGGAGCAAATATCATTTCAAACCTTTCTGCATCAAACGAGGTGGTTAGCAAGGCGGACTATAGAAGAGACCTGGTAGCAAACCAGAGCGCCCGCTGCATGGCATCCTATCTTTACTGTTCCTCCGGAGTTTATGAATCCAGCACAGACCTGGTTTTCAGCGGTCATATGCTAATTGCCGAGAACGGCTCCATAATAAAGGAAAACAAAAGGTTTGCGAGGGATAACGAAATTATAACCTCCATCATTGATGTGGATAAGCTGAATATGGAGCGTTTGAAAAACATCAGCTTCAGGGATAACCTTAAGCTCTGTCTATTTGAGGCAAGGGAAATTGCCTTTCAGTTTGACAGCCTTGATTACGGGGAATTTGACAGGTTTATTGATAAGCATCCCTTTGTTCCCTCCAATGAAGCCCAAAGGGAGCTGCGCTGCAGGGAAATCTTCAGCATACAAACTGCAGCCTTTGCTAAAAGAGTAACCCACACAGGACTTAAAAAGGCTGTGGTTGGAATTTCCGGAGGCCTGGATTCCACCCTGGCGCTTCTGGTTATTGTTAAGACCTTTGATATGCTTAAAATACCAAGAGAAAATATTATAACTGTAACTATGCCAGGCTTTGGCACTACGGACAGGACCTACAATAATGCCGTTAGCCTCTGCAGGCACCTTAAAACTGAATTCAGGGAAATTAATATTGTGGATGCCTGTCTGCTGCATTTTAAGGATATTGGCCACAGTGTTGATAAGCATGATGTGACCTATGAAAATGTTCAGGCCAGGGAACGTACACAGATTTTAATGGATATAGCCAATAAGGAAGGGGGCCTCCTGGTAGGAACCGGAGACCTGTCAGAGCTTGCCCTGGGTTGGGCCACCTATAATGGTGACCATATGTCCATGTACGGTGTTAACTGCTCCATTCCAAAAACTCTGGTAAGGTATCTTGTAAAATACGTAGCCCAAAGAGAAGTTGAGCAGGAAATATCTGATATACTAATAGACATATTGGATACTCCGGTAAGCCCGGAGCTGCTGCCTAAGGATGAAGAGGGAAAAATAGCCCAGAAAACAGAGGATATTGTAGGACCATATGAGCTTCATGACTTTTTTCTCTATCACTTTATAAAACAAGGTGCTTCCAGGGATAAAATTTTCTTTATGGCGTGCCAGGCCTTTAAAAATGATTATGATAAGGAAACAATAGAAAAGTGGCTGGATAAATTCATTAAGCGATTCTTCACCCAGCAGTTCAAGCGTTCTGCTATTCCAGACGGTCCAAAGGTGGGAACCATAAGCCTTTCCCCCAGAGGAGACTGGAGAATGCCAAGCGATGCCAGCTACAACCTGTTTGATTAAGCCCTTGTCTGTTGGGGGTCTGACCCCATGGTAACTTTTACCATAGGGTCAGACCCCTTATCTTTTCAGAAGCTGCTTTTAATGCATCAATCTCCTCCTGTGCCAGCTGCAGTTCATTAATCATTTCAATTCCGTCAGGGCCCAGCGTTATAGGTACACCGACGCTTACGTCAGATATGCCGTACTGCCCCGTCAAGATTGCCGAGCCTGGCAGTATTTCACCTGTATTTCGAACTATTGCTTCAATGAGGCGCACCACGCCTATGGCTGAAGTAAAACCGGTGGTTCTTCCGCTGTCCAGTGACTGGTAGCTTAAAAACCAGTTTCTTATCATTTCATCTGCCATTGCCTTTTCATCAGGAGTAAGCTCTACCGGCATACCCTTAGCTTTTATATTGGAAAACAAAGGCACCTGCTCATCTCCATGCTCTCCCAAAACCAAGGCATCCACATCATAGGTACTAACTCCCTTAACCTTTGCCACAGCCCATTTCAGCCTTATGGTATCATTCCCTGAAAAGCCTATAAACTGTTTTGCTGGCATACCTGTAAGTTTGTGCAGAATATAGTTAAATATATCAATAGGATTAGTAGCATTGATTACTATGGCTTTCGGGCAGTATTTTTTAATCTGTTCTGCTACATTTTTTATAATTGATAGGTTATTTTCAAGATACTCCAGTCTGGATTTAACACTGCGCTCTGGCATACTGGCCGTATTGACCACAATGCCGCAGCCCCTTAATGCATCCCATGAGCCTGAAGATATCTCTGTTTCATTTATTTCTGAAATGGCCTGCCCCATATCCATAGCTATGGCCTTTGCCACATTTTCCTTAATATCCACCAACACAATTTCATCCGCAAGATTCTTAAGAGCCGTGTAAAATGCTATATTGGACCCTAAAGTTCCTGCTCCGCCAATTATTCCAACTTTCATTTCTGTACCTCCTATAGCTTCATGGAATTTAATATATCTCTGAGTTTTTTTATTTCCTCATTGGATAAGGTTATACCCTTCCCCATCTTTTTATGCTCTGAATCCCAATCCCTGATATCAAATTTTGGTGCGTTATCATTCCAGCTGATTAGGTTCAGTTCCTTCTTCCAACCCTTGGAGGATTCTGAAAGCGCTCCTACGGTTTCCTTTATTTCAAATTTTATGTCAGGCATCATTTTGTCTCCTTTCTGCATTATATTGATACAATTATACTGCAATTTTCTTTTGATGTAAAAAGGGTGATGGGGGGTCTGACCCCATGGTAAAAATTGCCATGGGGTCAGACCCCCCAACCTTAAAAATTTATGTAACAATATTAATTCCGTTGAATAAAATATTTATTGTAATTAGATTTATTCTGGAGGAATAATGGATAAAAATATGCAGCAACCTTACACTGCACCCGCTCAAATACCGGCTGAAATGCCTATGGAGATGCCAATGCAGACACAGCCGATGAATATGACTTGTCCATATGCACATATGTGCCCTTACGCCAATACCTGCCCTTACATGAATATGCAGCAGGGTATGCCACAGACCATGCCAGAACAGGAGATGCCAGGCATGGCTGATGAGACTAATCCCCAGTATGGAAATGAAATGAGAAGCCCATATTATTATGATCATGACGATCACGATGATCATTCAGAAGATTATTACCACTATGGACATCATTATCCATATCCTTATTATTGGAGACCTAGACCATATTACAGGCCCAGACCCTGGTGGTGGTACTAAAGAAAATTTTTATGCGCCTCCTTAACATTAAGACCTGTTCCCATGAAAGGCCGCAGCCGCTATGCGGCCTTTTACATAAAGAAAAATCTGCATAAACTATTTATGCAGATCATAATTTGATATCTTATATCTTAAATTTTCTCACCATCTCTGTAAGCTTTTCTGCCTGCTCAGCCTGGGTCTGAGCTGACTTGGCCACTTCGTGAACAGCCATGGTTATCTCGTTTATACTGTTTAGTATCTCGCTGGAGCTGGCTGCTGATTCCTCAGCAGTTGCAGATACATTTTGAATAGCTTCATTAACCTGGTCAATTACCTCGCTCATCTGCCTGGATGAAGCTGATATCTCCTCCACCATCTTGTTAACAAACTCCGCGTCCTGCTCGTACTGAATACCTGAATTTTCAAGAAAATCGTAATCATTCTTAACATTGGTGCCAATATAGTCAAGAACATCCTGACCACTTTCTGAAAGATTGTTAAAGGCTGCTTGAACCTGTCCAACCATGCCATAAATGCCTGACACTGTTTCCGAGGACTGTTCTGCCAGCTTTCTAACTTCATCTGCCACTACAGCAAAGCCTCTGCCCTGTTCTCCAGCCCTGGCCGCTTCTATAGCTGCATTCAGTGCAAGGAGGTTTGTCTGTTCCGCTATACTTCCAATTGCTTCAGCCATTAATTTAATTTCATCAACAACTTTTCCTTCTTCAATAGCTTTTGTAATATTTGACTGTTTTTCTTCATAAAGCACTCTGCTCTTTGCACTTTCTGATACAGCTCTGCTCTTTATTTCCTGTGCCCGTTTTTCAATAGCTGATACTGATACTGCTGCTCCATCAGCTGTTTTAGCAAGCTCTGCTGTACTGGCACCAAGTTCCTCCGAGGAGGCACTCACTTCTTCTGTAGTTGAGCTTAAATCCTGAGCACCCCTGGCTATGAGTTCTGTAGAGTCATTAACCATTTCCATCTTGGAAGATACCTCTTCCACAGTTGCAGAGAGCTCTTCGCTAACCGCTCCCATATCGCTGGCACTGTTCATAATTTCACCAATGAGACTTCTCACATTGCTGCTTGCGTTATTTAAAGCTCCAGCCAGTGCACCTATCTCATCCTTGGTATCCACATCAATGGATTGAGTGAGATCCCCTTGACCTATAGCCTCGGCAAAGTTTAATACCTTGTTAAGCTGCCTGGAGATACTGGTTGCAATAAAAATTCCCGCAGCTAATGCAATGAGTAGTCCCAAACCGCATATGGCTATAATTTTAATAAAGGAGCTGCTATATATAGAATGATTTTCATTATCTGCAGCATCTGCCTGGTCTGTATTTGATTTCAACAAAGCTGTCAAATCATTATAAACATTAGACCTTGGTGTGGACAAATTAGGAAACTCAGCCATTGCAAGGGCGTAGTTATTTTCTTCTGTTGCTTTAAGCAGCAGGTCATAGCTCTGTTTATATTCCTTTAAATGCTTTTTTAAGCTTTCAAAGGTCTCTCTTTCCTGGTCGGATAGTAAGCTCTTTTCATACCTTGCTATTATAGCGTCATTGTCTGCTTCCAGTTTTTTAATTTCATTTTTCTGGTCAGCGCCATTATTTTTTAGATTAATGTTATACACTATTTTTATAACATCATACCTTATATCTCCTGTGTTTTGTCTTAAAGTTGTCAGTTCCTTTACTGACTCCAGATTGTAATCGTGCATAGACATTGCATGGCCGTTTATATTTTTCATTCCCAATATTCCGATTACACCCACTACTGATATAAAAAGCGCGATCATAATAAAGGCGCTTAATAATTTGGCTTTAATTTTCAAGTCATTATACCATTTCATAATAATACCCTCCTAAAAATATTCATAAATTTAATGCTTCCAATATGCTGTAAATTCTGTTATTTAACCTACCACCCTTTCTGTTGCTGTTAATACACGAATAATCCACTGATGTTTTCCAGAAAAACAGACAAGTAATACAATTATCGACCGTTTACGAATTTTCTTTATAGTATTTTATTACAATTATATTTTAAATTAAAATTATACTTTAAAATAGACAAATAAAAAGGAGCATAATAGCTCCTAAATAATTGTACAAATCTGCTTTATATCATATCCAAGACCTGAAAAGGCTGAACATAAAAATTCAATTTTGCTAATATTTATCTTCAATAAATTCAATGCAATGGGCAGGCATTTTATTTTGTCATAGCTTATATTTTTCAGCTCCAATACCTTAATGTATTCCCCGCTTCCTATCTCAATCAATTCGGCAGTTCCTGAAAGCTGCATTCCAGAAAGCTTATCCATGCCTTTATACTCATCAAAAATGCCAATGGAAACCTTAGAATTAACGATTATATTTGAAAACTTTTCTCCGCCTTCGCTAATAATATATAAACATCCTTGAAAATAGCTGTATTCAATTGGAGTGGCCCTTACTGCACCACCATGTCCTGTAGCCAGGGTACAGGTGTTATGCTTATTTATAAAGTCCTCCGCATGTTTAATTAATTCCTCTTTTGGCATTACCTTCTGAACTTCATCCTTGATGCTTTTGATTTCCAGGGCCAGGCTTCCAAAGGTGCCCATATCAAAGGTGCTGCTGCTTTCCAATGTACATCCCACAAACCTGCAGAACTGCTCCATGGACTTATGATCCTCATAGCTAAGCTTCTCCATATCAAGAATTCCCCCCACAGAAGCCTCCAGTGCTACAGAATCTCCCAGTAAATCCTTTAGCGGTTTTAAATATTGATTAACCATATTTTCCGCCAGACAAGAGCATAGTAGTACTATCTTTTTTTCTTTCAATTTTTCTCTGTTATTGGAGACAAATCCAATGATGGCCTCATCTATACATTCCTCATACACAGCACTGCAAAGCACAACCATCTCATAGTTGTCCAAGTGTCCTTTAAATTCAGAACACCTGCAGTATTTTGCCGGTCCCAGTATGAGAGCCAGATCTTTTGAAATTTTTTCTGTAAAGCCATATCTGCTTTCAAATAAAATTAAGGTTTTTACCATGTTTATCACTCCATAAAAAATATAAAACTCATTTATACTTATTATTCTATCTCTTAATTAATTCTCCTTTATTTTTCTGAGAAAAATTGACATAGGCGCCTGGCACCTATGTCAACCTTCTGAATTATCTTCTTTTGTTTTTGTTTTTCACTGCCCTCATGGCTTCCTTCATGGCTCCCATACCGCCAAACATTTGATTTATCTTCTCTTTTTCAAGCTGTCTTGAATTAAGTTCACTGTATTTTAACTCCCTTTGGAGCTTTTTATAGCTTTCAAGGCGGTCCGGATCCAGCAGCCCCTTTTCTATTGCTGCTTTTACAGCACATTTAGGCTCATTTTCATGGCTGCAGTCTGAAAACCTGCAGCTTCTGGCTAATTCTTCTATATCACCAAAGGACTTATCCAGGTCTGCACTTATTATGCCTAGTTCCCTCATGCCGGGAGTGTCAATTACAACTCCGCCGCCAGGCAGCAGTATAAGCTCCCTGTGTGTAGTGGTATGCCTGCCCTTGTCATCATATCCAGTAGTGCTGGTTTTAAGGGTTTCATTTCCAAGAAGCTTGTTTATGAGAGTTGATTTTCCCACACCGGAGGAGCCGATAAAGGCTGCAGTCTTTCCATTTTTCATGTAGGATCTCAATGTCTGATATCCATCCTCACTGATACTGCTTGTAACCAGTATGTCAATTCCTAATGCTATTGACTGAACCTCTAGGAGCCTTTGCCCGGCATCAACACACAAATCCGCCTTGGTAAGGACTATTACCGGCATCGCCATGCTGTCCCAGGCTAATGAAATATATCTTTCCAGCCTGCGTATATTAAAATCATTATTCAGGGACATGCATATGAATACAGTGTCAATATTAGCTGCTACAACCTGAAC
The DNA here is from genome assembly GCA_937927335.1 of uncultured Clostridium sp. GTDB lineage: Bacteria > Bacillota > Clostridia > Clostridiales > Clostridiaceae > UBA699. The sequence goes on along the minus strand of CALBDU010000029.1, from coordinate 56,369 downwards.
ATCATATCTTTCCCCAGCTGTTTTCCTTTCAAAGCAGCTTTTCCTGGTTAGGACATAATGGATGATGGCACTGCCGCCAGCATCATTGCTTCTGTCTGCCAGCACCCAGTCACCTACTGCAGGATAATCCCTGGACGATTTTGCCAGGTAGCCTAATCTGCCTGATATCTCAGCCATTATTTCGCCTTCCTCTGTAATTATCTTATATACGTCCTTATATTGGGCCGCTACCCTGGCCAGATATAGATTCTTCTCATATATTGCAGCTTCCTGAATAAAGCCTTCATTTAAACCCAGGTCATGTAAATTTATCTTATTCAATTTATTTTCCTCCCATATTTCATTTAGTATTTTTCTATTGGGAGGCATATAGCTTAAAGTTTATACACCTCCCCATTCCCTGCAATATCCATTTCAAATTTTATATTAAACACAAAACATCATCCTTTCAAATTAATCTACTTTATTCTACCTTTTCAGGGGGTACATAACAGTTTCTACACCTTGGTTCATAGGAGTCGCTGTCTCCCAGAAGCACGGTAGCGCCAAGCTTTGCAGGCTCTTTGTTTACAAGCCTCTGGGTAAAGCTGCCGGGGCGTCCGCAAATGCTGCAGTAAGCAGTAAGCTTTTCTATTTCATCTGCTATGGCCAGTAAGCCTCCCATGCACCCAAATTCCTTGCCGCTGTAATCCATATTTAATCCATCTATCATTATATGCTTCTTATTATATGCAAGCTCCTTAACCAGCCTAATAATGTTCCTGCTGAAAAACTGGGCTTCATCAAAGGCCACTATATCATAAGGCTCTGTTTCCTTCAATATTTCTGTGAGCAATTCATCATCAAGCTCCACCGAAATTGGCTTAGCTGGAATGGAGGTCCCAACCCTGCTTATTATTCTGTCATCTGCAAAACGGTTGTCTATATCAGGCTTATACGCGATATAACGTTTCTTGCCGTACATTTCTTCCTTTCTGCATCTTTCTATAAGCTTCCCTGATTTCTCGGAGAACATAGGCCCTGTAATCACTGTTATAAATCCTGACTGACCATCATAATAAACCATATCGCAAACCTCTTTTATGTATATTTTACTTTTCTATTATTCCACAAATTTTCCCTAAATTCAATATAGCTAAGAGCTGCAAAATTCATTTTCAGCCTGGGAACAGAGTTCTGACTTCATAGACCTCCTCAGTTCATTAAAATACTTTTTGCTACAGAGGCCTTCATATATTATCATGCATACCCAGCCTGCCGCTACTGCATAGCATACACTCTGCAAACCAAGATGAGCAGCAAGGGCATATGATAAGCCTACTCTTACTGTCATCTGAAGTATGGTGGCTATAAATGTGATCTTAAGCAGCCCTGCTCCTCTGAACAAGCCCTGGAAAATGTTGCAGAAGCCTGACAAAATATAAAAAATACACATTAGTTTAAGGTATTTTACGCCAAGCATAATTACCTCAGATTCGGAACCGGATATAAACATACCCATTATCTGCTGCGCTCGAAAAAACACTATTAGGGCCATTGCAGTGCAGTAGGCGGTTATTATCATATTGCTTGTTTTATATCCTTCTATTATCCTATGCCATTTCCTGCCTCCTTTGTTTTGGGCGCAAAAGGTAGCTGTTGAGGCTGCCAGGCTGTCTCCGGGGCCCAAAACCAGAGCGTCCACCCTGGTTACAGAATTGAAGGCGGCAATAGCATTAGTGCCAAAGGGATTTACCGCTCCTTGTACCAGCAGCTTGCCTATATAAAGGGAGATCTGCTGCAAAGAAGAAACCCAGCTGTACTGAATAGTCTGCAAAAGCAGGTTCTTATCTATAGTGAATTCGCCCACATTAAGCCTGATTATAGGAATCTTCATATAAACATAACCGATGCACAGCAGTGAGGATATGCACTGGGCTGCAACCGTGGCCATTGCCGACCCTGCCACTCCTAATTTAAACACTGCTATAAATAAAATGCACAAAATTCCATTAAGTACACAGGAAATTATAAGACAAATCAAAGGCGTTTTTGAATCCCCTATGGCCATTAGCGATGTGGAACAAAAATTATATAAATACGAAAATATTAATCCGGAAAATATTATTTTCAGGTATATGTTGGCATCTTCTAATATTTCTATTGGAGTTCCTGTAATTAGCAGAACCCATTTGGATATAAAAATAAATACAACTGACAAAACCAGGGTAAAGCCTAATCCCGAAAGCAATGCAGTAGAAACTTCCCTTTTTAGCAGCTTATATTTTTCAGCACCGAAAAACTGAGATTCCAGCACTGATATGCCTATACACATACCTGCAATAAAGAATATGGCTATGGACATTACAGGGTTGGCAACTCCCACTGCAGCTAAAGCATTTTTACCAAGAAGCCTTCCTACGATTATTGCATCAGTAGTATTGTAAAGCTGCTGAAACACGTTGCCCAAGGCCATTGGAACTGCAAATGTGATGAGAACTTTTGAAATGTTCCCCTGTGTCATATCGCCTTTCATTTTTTTGTCCCCCAAGTCTTTGATAATTAGTCTTCACATTAAAATTTTATCATAATAAACAGGGCATGGAAAATATATGTTGGAATAAATATAAATATATTTCGTATATATTTTTTACCTTAATGTATAAACCTGTTAAAATAGTCAATACTTTAAATGAAACCCTTTATATTATTCGAATATTTTAATCTCCTTAAAATCCCCGCCATTGGGGAAAATTTTCTGGCAACGCAAAAAACCGAAGCTTATGCCTCGGTTTTTTGTCATTCCATTAAATCATCAATATTAACATTAAGGATTTCATCAGTGTTTAAATTTCTTATTTCCACTCTTTGGTCATCATCTCTGTTCATGCTTTCAATCCACACAGGGTTGTCATGGTAGGTTACTTCGATTACTCCCTTTGAATCAAGTATTTCTTCTATTCTTTCTCTATCCAAAATCATCATCTCCTTATCTATAGGATTAGATAGAAGATAATTTTTATTCATTATCTTCATTGGTATAAATTTTAAATAATAGCAAATACTTTATTTACCGGCTTGATAGTATCAAGTTTCTTCTCCTAATAACTCTTTTGTAACTTTGGTTACGAAATCAACTACTTTTAATCACTTATAGGTAAAAGGCCTTGATAAGAGAATCTACATCTCTCTTATAATGGCCTTTTATCTTACTCCCCAATTTTCTTTTAATAATTCATACATGCTTTCATCACTAACATCGTATTCAGTGTTTGTCATTCCAAGCCCTTCCAAAAGTCTTCTGCAGTTTTCATTTCTAGTATCAATAATTGCAATTACCTTAGCTATTTTTAATCCATTAAAAAGATAGTTAAGGAGGCATTTCACAGCTTCTGCAGCATATCCTCTATGCTGAAAAGCAGGTTTAATGGTGATGCCAATTTCTAAAAGCCCCTTCTCCACAGGCAGTGTATGAATTGCACAATCTCCTATAAGCTCTCCGCTTTTCTTCAATTCAATTGCGATTTGAAACCAGCTATCTGGAATACCTGGCTCGAAATTCATCTGCTCTTTAATAAACTCAACACACTGTTCCATTTTAAAATTCTCCCAGCCTTCCCCCTGATACATTCGTACCTCTTGAGATGTCCTGTAATTTAAAAATTCATCGGCGTCTTCTTCTATAAATCTTCTCAGTATTAATCTTTCTGTTTCCATATTTTTAAATTCAGCCATAATTATTGCTCCTATAGTTTATATTAAATACATCAACCTTCGTATTCCATGTTTATTATAATCCATTTAAAAATCATAGTGAATAAATTTATATTGCTGGTCAATAATTAAAGTGTAATGCAGGTATGCTTACAAAATATAACTCCTTTCTTTTTAAAAAGCCGCAGTAATGCGGTTTTTTATTGAGCTTTTAGTTCAATAGCTTAGAGATTAAAAATATATCTATCTGAAAAATTTTCATAAAGCGATTAAACAAAAAAATTAAGGATATACTTATAATATAACCCCTTGTTTTCAAAATACATTACCTTTCTCCTAAAAACACCGCAGGCTGCGGCGTTTTACATTAAAAATCCTGAGGCTTTCCTCAGGATTTTTGTGTATTGGCTATCTTTTTAGCATTGCATAAAGATAGATGAATCTGGCTGCATGTTCCTGTTCATCGGTTATAATTTCAAAAACCTGATCTCTCATCAGCCTGTTAGGCAGCAGTGCATAAATTTCCCTGTACAGTTCCACAGCTCCCAGTTCTCCGTCTATGCTGCTCTGGACTGCATCAATGAGACTGTCGTACTTCTCTATTCTGTCAGGTATGGGAATGTCAATTTTTTTACCAGTAAGCTGATAATAGATTTTGTTGAACATGCCATAATGCTTAATTTCATCATCATGAGCAAATTTAATCTGCCTGATCACGGCCTGATTATTAGTCATTTCCATCATTTTATGATATTTAACTCTGTCATGCCTTTCATCCTTCATAGCTTCTATTAGTTTATCAAGTAAAGTGCTTTGCCTAAAATTCTCCCGGCTATATATGTCTTCTTGGTGATACAATTATATCTCTCCTAAATTTTGCTATATATTATGATATGATATATGGGGTTAAGCTGTTAACCTGTTTAGCTTTCTAATATTATGAGGTGTGCATATAGTGAGCAAAATATTTCTCAAAGCCCATATTTGTATGACATTAAAACAATGTGGAATAATTGTACATGTATCATTTTGATACGAATTATTGACATCAAATATTTAGTTATATACACTTAAAGTATCAGCTCCGAGTCTTATAACCTAAACTAATGGCAAGGTTAAAGAACGTTAGGGTATATTTGGAAACGGATATGCCTTCCATCTAGAGAAGGGGGAAATTAAAATGTCAAAAAGCTCAATGTTTAAAAAGAGTACACTTGTCTTATTAATCCTTGTTTTTGTATTTTCTTTAACTGCCTGTTCAGGCAAAAAAGCCCTTAAAAATCCAAACCTGACACTTTCAACTACCACAAGCCTTAATGATACTGGACTTTATACTTACCTTGCGCCAATTCTTAAGCAGGATACCGGTATTGAGCTGAAGGTTTTATCTCAGGGATCAGGTCAGGCTATTCAAACTGCAATGGATGGAAACGCAGACCTCATATGGGTGCACTCCAAGGCCGCCGAGGAAAAATTTGTTTCCGACGGATATGGCCTAAAGAGAATTCCAGTTATGTATAATTACTTTGTAGTTGTTGGCCCAAAGGATGACCCTGCTAAAATAAAAGGCAGTGGCCTTGATGCAACAAAGGCTTTTGCAAAAATTGCTGAAGCAAAATCAAAATTTGTATCCAGAGGAGATAAATCTGGAACAAATACCAAGGAATTATCATTATGGACTGCAGCAAATATCAAACCTGCAGGAGACTGGTATATATCTGCCGGAAAAGGTATGGGCGCTGTTTTAACTATGGCAAGTGAAATGAAAGCGTATACCCTTACAGATAAGGCAACCTATCTAACCATGAAGGATAAACTGGATCTTGATATAGTAGTGGATGCAACACCAGACCTTAAAAACCAGTACACAATTATCCAGGTCGATCCTAAGAAATACTCAAAAACAAACACCGAGGCATCAGACGAATTCGTTAAATGGGTCACTTCCGAGAAGGTATTAAAGCTCATTGGTGAATACGGCAAAGATAAATACGGCGAACCACTATTTATAGTAAACTATGGAAAATAGGGTTAGCTAAAACCGGAACGGAGAATCATTATGGTAGGATTATCAAAAGGAATAATGGAAGCAATAAATCTGATAATATCTTTTGATCCGGAAATATATGGAATAATTAAACTTACATTGCTTGTTACATTTTCAAGTACATTTTTATCGGCCATGCTGGCTGTACCGCTCGGAGTGCTGATGGGTAGCGGTAATTTTACCGGAAGAAAAACATTAATCAGGATTACCAATACTTTAATGGGTCTGCCGCCAGTAGTGGCAGGCCTTATAGTATATATTATATTATCAAGGACCGGCCCTTTAGGATTTTTCAATATTTTATTTACGCCTGAAGCTATGGTTATTGCCCAAGTAATTATAATAACACCCATTATAGCCGGCTTTACATTATCTGCTGTGAAACTTAAGGCAAAGCCGGTTTTTGAAACCTGCCAGGGTTTAGGACTCTCTAAAGGAAAAACCATAAAACTCCTTATTTATGAATGCAGATACCCCATCATTTCAGCAGTAATGGCCGGATATGGAAGAGCTATATCCGAGGTTGGGGCTATTATGCTGGTGGGTGGAAATATCCAGTACATGACCAGAGTTATGACAACGGCAATAATGCTTGAAACAAGCCAGGGTAATTATGGCAAAGCTTTGGCTCTAGGCATAGTGCTGTTAAGCATATCATTTTTAATAAACTGGTTAATAAACAGCATACAGGAAGGAATGTCTTATGAAGGTAGAAGTGTTAAAAGCTGAAATAACCCGAGCCCAGCGAAAAATCCTTGATATAACTGATTTAACTTTGGAAAGCGGTAAAATTTATGCCTTGATTGGACCCAACGGCTCTGGAAAAACCACTTTATTAAGGTCAATTGCAGCGTTGGATCATGAACCATCCTGCCAGATACTATATGATGGTTCTGAACATATGCCAAAGGATAAGGTTTCCTTTTTGACACAAAATATTTATCTTTTTGATACTACGGTAAAGAAAAATATGCTACTTGGAATTGACAATAAGCTTCCGCAGTTAAATATAGATTCAGCAATAAATGAGGCTTTAAAAAGAGTTGGCATGGAGTCCTTTTCAGATTCAAAGGCAAGATTCCTTTCTGGTGGTGAAGCACAAAGGATAGCTGTGGCAAGAACACTGGTTATGAAAAAAGACTTGATATTGCTGGATGAGCCCTCATCAGCAACTGATATTGCAGGAGCAGAGCTCATTGAGGATTATATCCGGGAAGTAAATCAAAAGGATGGAAAAACCTTTATTTTCAGCACTCATAATCCATCACAGGCACAAAGGCTTGCCCACGAGATAATCTTTTTGAACTCCGGAAAAATTACTGAAATGGGTACTGCTGAAAAGGTATTAAATAATCCGGATCATGAAGAAACAGAAAGATTTTTGAAAAACTGGAGAATATAAAAAACTCTGAGGAAAATTTCCCCGGAGTTTTTTGTTTTTTATTTTTCTGGTTCTATGCTGGCTACATCATATCCGGCTTCATGGATGGCATTTTTTATATCCTGGTCCTTTACCTCCGGGCCTGCATCTATTACTGCACATTTTGTATTAAGCTCTACATTAATAGAGTTAATGCCTTTCACCTCGGATAGAGCATCCTCCACATGCCCAACGCAGCTGCCTCAAGTCATGCCTTCAATATTTATTATCTTTTTCATTTATATCTCCTCCTTAAAATTTTAATATACTTATTTTAAGAAGTTTTTTATATTTTATGCATTTTGTATGCTTAGGGCATCATAGCCTGCATCCTTAAGCATAGCCTTTATTTCCTTATCTGGAATATCCTCCTGTGCATCAACCACTGCAGTTTTTAAATCATCGTCGATGTTAACTGTAACAACTCCCATAAGGCTGTATAATACATCCTCTACTTCACTTGCACCATCTCTGGAATTTATACCCTGTACTATTATTTTTTTTATCATAAGCTCCTCCTTAAAAATATTATTTTATCTATTATCAGGAACTTATATAAGTATTATTCACAGCTCTTAGGAAAATCCTTCAAGGTTTTTATCGCTTTTCATCTATTTATGCTTTAATTTTCCATTTTAAATTCTTCAAAAACCTTATGCCTGATTTTTAGGAATTCATCACTATTCCTATCCCTTTTTCTCTTTATAGGCACATCTATTATATTTTTAAGCCTGCCTGGCCCTGGTGTCATGATAACAATTCTATCTGCAAGGAACACAGCCTCTTCTATATCGTGGGTAACAAAAATTATTGTTTTCTTTTTTTTCTCCCAAAGACCGGATATTTCCTCCTGCATATTCATCCTTGTAATGGCATCCAATGCAGCAAAGGGTTCATCCATAAATATAATTTCAGGGTCAACCGCTAGTGCCCTGGCCAGGGCTACCCGCTGCTGCATTCCCCCAGATAACTCTGATGGATGGCTTTTGCTGAATTTAGTCAGACCTACCAGATCGATATACTCCATGGCAATTCTACTTTTATCAGCTTTGTTTAATTTTTTAACCTCCAGCCCCAGCTCCACATTTTTTTTAACACTTCTCCAGGGAAGCAGCCCATAGTTTTGGAAAATTGTAACACAATTTGAGGATGGCCCGTTTACCTGTTTGCTGCCTATGGTTATATCACCGGTAGTAGGCACATCAAAGCCTGCCAGCAAGTTTAACAGGGTGGATTTACCGCAGCCGCTGGGTCCCAGCAGGCAGATGAATTCCCCCTTCTTTATATTAAGGTTAAGTTTATCAAGAGATATTAAATCTGTATTACTTTTGCTTTTATAAACTTTTGATACATTATCAATTTTAATAAACATCAATTTACCTCCCGGTTACCTGGGCTATGCCCCAGGTTTTCCCCACCCATTTTTCAAACAAGGTGATTGATTTATCCAGCAGCAGCCCTAAAACTCCTATAAATATTATTGCAGCCAGCAGCAAGTCAACTCTCATGGAATTTCTTGCGTCTATAATTAAATAACCCAAGCCTGACTGCACTCCCACCATTTCCCCGGATACAAGAAAAACCCAGGCTGAACCCAGTGCCAGGTGAAGTCCCGTTACTATATTAGGAAATGCAGCAGGAAGTATAATCTTTGTTAAAATAAAGGGCTGCTTTATTCCAAAGTTTTCGGCTACTTTAAGATAGGTTTTATCTACTTTCCTCACTGCAGATACTGTAGACAGCAGTACCGGAAAAAATGCGGCAATGAAGATTATGGCTATAGCAGGTATGTCCCCTATTCCCAGCAATAATACTATAAAGGGCATCCAGGCTATAGGGGATATGGGCCTTAAAATCTGTACTATTGGATCTGCTACATCCCATGCCTTTTGGAACCAGCCTAAAATCAACCCCAGCACAACTGCAGATATAACTGCACTAAAATAGCCTGCAAAAAATCTTAAAAGGCTGATTTTTATATGGCCTGCTAATGTTCCATTTACTATGAGCTCCTTCATTCCCTTAAGAACTATCAAGGGAGATGGAAGCAGGGAAGGCTCATACCTTCCCGTTAAAACTATCATTTCCCAGATCCCTAAAACAAGGACTAACCCTATAATTACATTTAGTATCTTTCTTGTACTCATATTATCACTGAACCTTATCTATAAGTGAGTTGTCAACAAAATCAATGAATTTCGGAGGGTTTTTAGATAGTCCCATGGTGGTGAGATAACTGTTTAATTTGTTATAATCCTCTTCATTAATTTTCAGGTCAGTGTAGGAGGTGGATTTTAAAGATAAATCCAGCACATTTTTATCTACAGACATATACTTTGAGGTAATAGTTTTAACCATGTCATCCTTTGCTTCTGCCATTTTTCCTGCTTTAACAAAGCCAGTTACTACCTCCTGGGCAGCTTCTTTGTTGTTTTGTATAAAGTCATTCCTTAAAACCAGTGCACAGCAGATTGACCCTTTCCATATATCATTGGACTGCACCAGGGTTTTTCCTTTTCCGTTAATGACTGATACAGCTCCAAAGGGTTCTGCCACTAAATACCCTGAAATACGGCCTTCTGCCAGGGCTGCAGGCATTTCTGCCGGAGCCAGCTCCACAGTTTTAACGTCTGAATAGCTTAAACCAGCATTTTTCAGTGATTCATAAAGCAAAATATTCATTGTTGAAAATCTTTGGGGTATGGCAATTGTTTTTCCCTTTAAATCTGCAATACTGTTAATATCCTTAGCAACTGTAAGGTTGGTTCCGTCCCTGTGTCCCAGTGCCACTGCCTTCAGGTCTATACCCTGCTCCTTGGATCTCATGGCAAGCTCCACCAGCACAGAGGCACCGTCTACCTTACCTGTATTAAGTGCATCCATTAATTCCGGCCAGCTTCCGTATTTCACAAGCTCAATATTAACGTTTTTCAGCTGCTCACTATTTATTACCTGATCCTCTTTTTCCATATATAGAGGAACTGCATGAGTAATTGGAAGATATGCGATCTTAACTGTTTTTTTCTCATTAGTGGAAGTTTCTTTTTTGTTTCCGCAGGCTGCAGCACCAACTGCCAAACTTAATACCAATACTGCTGTGATGATCTTTTTTATCCTTTTCATTATAAGTATCTCTCCTTGCTAATTTTATTGCCATCCAAGGGCCTTTCTTTTATCCTTGATATCATCAATTATTTTTTCCGCCAGTTTTAACGGATCTATATCCACATTCATGGTAGAACCAAGTGTTTCCTTTGTACCCTTATACATATAGTTCATAACCTTGTCCGAACCTTGCACCGGTGCGTGTACACAGTGATAGGAATTAATTCCATTCAGTCTGAATCCTAGTGCAGCGCCAATTCCTTTTTCGTTGGACCATTCCGGGCTGGCAAAGGCATAGGGCATATCCTTAATGGCATGTCCCGCTTCAGCGGCAATACCACCAAACAATGCGGAGGCTCTGGCATTATCTATGCATTCTCCCATGTGCCACACCGGTGGCAGGTCAGGCTGTAGAAATTCTCTTAAGCTGTCCCCTGTTTTATCCAGGGCTCCAGTGTTGCAAAGGCCAAGCTTAAGCAAGGGAAAGGATGCACAGCCGTTAGTGAATACCAGAATATTATTTTTAATCAGAGTCTCGGCTACATCCACCACTGCCTTTTCATATATCACCCTGGGATTGTTACAGCCTACCAAATTCACAATGCCTAGAAGCTTGCCACTCTTTAAAGCCTCCAAAATTGGTTTTAAGCTGCCGAACCTTTTTTTCACATATTCGGCAGAGAAGCCTACCTCTGCGTCCACTTCATAAGGAGGAATAAATACTGGAACATCTCTTCTTTCTACAAAGCTTTCAATAGCCCTGTGCATTATTTTTTTAGCCAGGTCTTCAGTTTCCTGAAGATTTGTGTGGCTGTGGTCATAGCCGTAATGCTCAGCTCCTGGAAGTCTTGCTGAATCGCTGGTGGTAACCACAGTAGTTTTGTGGCATTTAGCCACCTCCATAATAGCTGGATACACATCCTGTATATCAGCAACCCAAAGGTCCAGGGCTCCTGTGCCAAGCACCAGTTCTGCACCTATGGCGTTTGACAGTGGAATTACATTATTATACCTGTACATGGCAGCCAGGCCTGAGCAGCATATTCCATAAAATCTGATGCCTTTTGCTCCATTTTCCTGTGCCAGCTTTATGAATTCCTCCCTTTGCCCCTGCTTTACTATTTCACTTACCAGTACAGGCAAATGTCCATGAACAGCTATATTTACATAACCTTCCTTTAAAGCACCCACATTGACCTTTGAGGTCCTTCTGTCACCTATTCCAAATAAACTGTCAGTGGCTATGGCAGAGCCAACCACCCCTGAAAATACAAAGGCAAGGCCACACCTTAAAAACTGCTTCATAATGCTTTCCCAATCTCCGTCAGTACCTGTAGTGGTTTTGTGCAGTGCTTCAAAAACCTCATGGTAGGCGCCTATGGGAAGTATGTCCATTGCCTCCCAAACCTTCCTTCTCTCTAGTGGTGCTGCCGCCTGTATAGTTTTATATTCACCAGGCACCACCCTTGAAATATCCTCCAAAAGAAGGTCCGCCAGCTCTATAGCAAGCTGATTCACTGTTTTACCATCACAGCTTATGCCAAACTGCTTTGCAGATGCTATTACCTTTTCCTGTCCCATAATTGGAAGATCCAGTTTCCCCTCTGCAGCAGCCTTTAATGCCAGCAATACTTCCCTGGCATGGGAGCCATGGGCTGAGGCACCGGCAGCCATACCTCTTAAAAGATTTCGGGCTACAATGAGATCTGCATCGGCACCGCAAACTCCTTTAGGGCTTTTGGGTGTAATTTTGCAGGGTCCCATATAGCAAATACGGCAGCATACCCCTGCAAGACCGAAGCTGCACTGTGGCTTCTGCCTGTCAAACCTGTCAAAGGTGGTGTCACAGCCTATTTGTTCCATGTGAAGCAGCATGTCCTTAACTGCAGGGTCTGGAGTCTTATCCAGTACATCCTGCTTTGAAGCAAAGGTTTTCCTGTATTCAGCTACAGCTTCCATATAGTCATTTACTCCATGGTGATGATGATGGTGATGGCCCTCACCCTGTTCCTTATGGCCAAAATCAGTGTGATGATATTTTAATCTTTCATTAAAATTCAATGGTAAATCCTCCCTTTCAAAAAATAAAAACTTCCGCCTCTGTACAGAGGCAGAAGAATATCCGCGGTTCCACTCTGTTTAATATGTGCCTAAGCACATAAAAACTCTTATTGGTACTTATATACCTGAACGCTTTATCGGGCGTAACCGCTGGAGTCTACGTTGTTTCGATCCAGTGCTCAGAGATGCACTTTGGCAGGTTTCCCCCTGGAATCCTTGCACCACCTGGGATTCCTCTCTAAAAGCTTCCGCCTGCCTACTCTTCTCTTCAAAGCATTTCATAGTTTTCCTATTTGTTTACTAATATATTATAATTAATTTATTTAGTCAAGAATTTTTTTATTTACCTTATATTTTATGAATATATTCTACATAAAACTTGTGTAGATAAGATGAAGATTAAACTTTAAAAGGCGTCGCAAAATTTTCATTTTGCAACGCCCTCTTCAAATATTTTTGGCTAGATCTTCAATTTTTTTATTTATCTCTGCTATTTCGCCTTCCATTTTATCAATTTTTTCTTCACTTTCACCATACCTCATGCTGATTCTTGCACTAATTAGCTGTATGGTATTAATTTCATTTTCAATAACAGCCTTTCTATTCTTAAGCTCCTGTATCTCTTTATTAATATCCACCATTCATCCCCCCTCCAACATAATATTTCTACGAGAAAAAGAGATTTCCTTCATAAAACAATAATAAAATTATTTATTATTGTGCTTTACTAAATCTTACAATAAAGGTAGTTCCTTTGCCCTCTATACTATCTACATTTATTTCTGCAGAGTGCTGCATAAGTATCTGCTTTACTATGGTAAGCCCAATGCCGCTGCCTTCAGTCTGATTTCTGCTTTTATCTCCGCGGTACATCCTTTCAAAAATAAAAGGCAGGTCCTCTTCTTTAATTCCAATGCCATCATCCTTTACTGAAACATTTACATGGTTTCTGTCTGAATATACCTTCACAAGTATTTTCCCGCCTGGTATGGAGAATTTGAAAGCATTTGATAGTATATTAATAAACACCTGACGCAGTTTGTCCTTATCGCCAAATACAAAATAATCAGCCTTTTTATCAGCTTCAAATAACAAAGTTATATTTTCATTTTGTGCGTTTACAGAAAAATCCCTGCATACGCTGGATACGATCTCTGCCAAATTGAACCTCACCATATGCAGCTCCATCTTGTTATCTTCAATTTCCTTCAGGCTGTTCAAATTTGATAAAAGCTTTCCAAATCTAATTACTTCATCATTGAGATTTGCAAGCCTTTCGGTGGTTACAGGATATACGCCATCAATCATAGCCTCCAGATTGTTCTGAAGAATATTCAATGGAGTTCTAACCTCATGAGAAATATCTGATACAAGCCTTTTTCTCAGCAAATCCTGGTGTTTTAAACGTTTGCCTAATACATTGATGCTGCTGATCAAATTATTTATTTCCACTACATTGCTGGCAACATCTGATTTTGCATCGTAATTTCCTTTTGACAAATCCACTGAGGTATCTGAAACTGCAGTGATTGGTTTTGATAACTTCCTTGAAAATATTATGCTTACCAGCACACAAAACGCCATGGTTATTAAAACACTTACAGCTATATACCTGTTTATGGAACTTTTAAAATTCATGTCCGCCTCAGATAAAAGCAATGGCTGATATTGTCCTATGGAAATGTACCCCACCGTGTTATTGTTATATATAATGGGAAGAACGGTAGTGGTATATTCACCACTGCTTTGATTCTTGAAATAGGACGGGTTCATGCTCATTATTTCTTTAGGATCCATGCCCCATACCTGATTTTTCTCCGAGTCTAAAAGAGTGAGACAGTAGTTGCTCATATAGCCTTCATGCTGCATTTCCTTTCCAGAGTTTTCTGTCCATTTTTTATCTCGGATATAGATTTGTGTAAAGTAATCTACAATACGCTCATTTCTTTTCTGTTGGTTGTCCGCCATATACTTGTTGAAGGTATTATCTATAGCCAGATTCACAAACAAAGCAGAGACCAGCACTGCAGCAACAGTACATACAATTAAAATTATAGCAAGACTTTTTCTTATGCTGTACATCAACTTTCACCACCAAATTTGTAACCAGCTTTGGTTACAGTTAATATATATTGTGGATTTCTGGAATCCTCTTCGATTTTTTTACGTATATTTTTTATATGCACATCTATAGTCCTGTCTGACCCATCGAAATCGATGCCAAAAACATACTCAATAAGTTGTTCGCGGTTTAAAACCCTGCCCTTATGTTTAGCTATAGTATATAATATATCAAATTCATTTGGTGTAAGTGTAATTAGCTCCCCCTTCAGGTTTACTTGTCGTTTTTCAGGATTTATTTCCAGCTTGCCGTCGCCGGATGTTATAACCCCTTCTCCTTTATTCCTAAGCCTTCTGAACAGGGCATTAACTCTGGCAGTAAGCTCCCTGGGACTGCAGGGCTTTGTAATGTATTCGTCAGCTCCCGCATTGAGGCCTTCAATTTTATCTGCCAAAGCAGCCTTTGCTGTCAGCATGAATATATAAACATCAGAAATTTTTCTTAAGGTCCTGCATACCTCTTCACCGTCAATATCCGGCAGCATCAGGTCCAGTATAACCAGTTTTATATCCCCGGCCTTACTGAACATTTCTATACCCTTAATTCCCTTGTCAGCAGTGTATACCACATAGCCATCCTTTTCAAGATAGGCCTTTATTACATCAGACACCTGTTTTTCATCCTCAATTATTAAAATACTCTCCATTACTACCTCCATAATTATTCTTATAAATAAAATAACACAAAAACCTCTTATTATACATATAGACTTATACTGTAATAAGAGGTTTTCTTGTTATTCCTATGCAATTATACCCTTGATTCCAAATTTGGGCTCCATAAAGGGTAGCTTTGATTTTTGATAAACGTTAATGTCGCCAGTAACCTTTAAGCTCTTTAATACAAACACTTTAACACCCTGATATTCATATACATCATATAAAAACTTGTCTAATACTTCAGTTTCGAATAATACTCTTATGCGGAGAGTCTGCACGCTGCTGTTTACTCCGCCACAGTCGCAATTTACCTGTGATTTTTTTACACCAGCCACAAAGCATAAATTTTTTCCCTTAACAAAATTCAAGGCCTTTTCATCCATCTTCACCATAATATTTCCTCCCGGGTATCTATTTACTAATCATACCCCTAGTATACAGAAATAATATGTAGATTTTATGAAGGTCTGCAGATGGACAAGCTGGTGACTGGCACATCAGATATCAGATATTATCTTCAGGTTTTTCAGGCTTAGGTCCAGTGCTTTGAAGGAATGGGTTAAGGCACCACAGGATATAAAATCCACTCCGGTTTCTGCCATATGCTTTATGGTATCCAGGGATACATTTCCGGAGGCTTCCGTTATTGCCTTGCCGTCTATAATTTGTACTGCCACTTTCATGGCTTCTATGGTCATGTTATCCAGCATTATGATATCTGCCCCGGCCTCCAGGGCTTCCCTGACCATGTCAATATTTTCCGTTTCCACTTCAATTTTCCTTACAAAGGAACAGTTCTCTCTTGTCTTTTTTACTGCAGCCTTGATTCCCCCTGCTGCACTTATATGGTTGTCCTTCAGCATGACTCCATCTGAAAGATTAAACCTGTGGTTGCAGCCTCCTCCTACAGTTACAGCATACTTTTCCAGCAGGCGCAGTCCAGGGGTGGTTTTTCTTGTATCCAGCAGCTTTGCACTGGTATGCTTTATCCTTTCTCTATACTCTCTTGCAGTGCTGGCTATGCCGCTCATTCTCTGGAGAAGGTTTAATGCTGTTCTTTCCCCCATAAGAATATTTCTGGTGCTGCCCTTAAGCCTTGCAATGAGATCTCCCGGTTCAACCATATCACCGTCCTTGAAGTATAATTCAACAGATACCTTTCCCAGCAGCAAAAATACTCTTTCAAAAACCTCAAGGCCTGCAAGAATGCCGCTGTTTTTTGCAATCAAATCTGCCTCACAGCTTGAGTTCTCATGTATCACAGCATTTGTGGAAATGTCCTCACTGGGTATGTCCTCCTTTAATGCGTTCAATATTATTTTATCAACTGCAAAATAATTCATCATAAAGCCTATCATTGCTCCTTTTCAGTTCTTTTATCAAATTCTCCCTGTCCAGGCTCAGGTCCCAGCTGCAGCTGTCAGGCTGTTCCTCTGCTACACTGTCTATTATTTCATTGATATGCATTGCTGCACGTCTGGAAAACACCAGTCCTTCCAGCAGCGAGTTGGATGCCAGCCTGTTTGTACCGTGTACCCCGGTACAGGCAGTTTCTCCTGCAGCATAGAGATTTTTCATTGAGGTTTCTCCATTAAGATTCACTTCTATGCCGCCCATAAAGTAGTGCTGGGTAGGTGAAACCGGGATAGGCTCGCTTGTAATATCCACACCTTGTTTCAGGCATTCCTGGTAGATTGCAGGAAACCTGTGTCTTATATAGCTCTTTTTTAAAGCTGTTATATCAAGAAAAACATATGGAAGCTTTTCCTTCTTCAGTTCTTTGTTAATGGCATCTGAAACCTTGTCCCTTGGGAGCAGTTCATCCACAAACCTCTCCCCCCTTGAATTGTAAAGCCTGGCTCCTTCACCTCTTAAGGATTCTGAGATGAGAAATCTCCTTGAATTATTTTCCCTTGTGTAGAAGCCCGTGGGGTGAAACTGAATATAACCTAGATTTTTCAGCCTTATATTGTTTTTAAGTGCTATAGCAAGTCCATCTCCTGTCATGGTTCTCTGGTTGGTTGAATCCTTAAATAAGCCTCCTATACCACCTGTAGCCATAACCACAGCCTTGGAAAATACCCTTATAGCAGCTCCATCTTTAACTAAAATCCCTCCAACGCATTTATTACCCTTTTTCATTAGCTCCATTAATGAGGTATTTTCCCAAAGCTCGATATTGTCTCTTTTCTGAGCTTCAGCTATGAGTGTTTCCGCTACCGCTTTTCCAGTCTGGTCCTTGCAGTGAACAATCCTGTTTACACTGTGGGCACCTTCCCTTGTATAGGATAAACCTGTACCAGCAGGATTTTCATCAAGGTTCAGCCCGTAGTTCACCAGTTCCTTAATATTTGAAATAGATTCCCTGGCTAGTATATTAACTGCTGAATGGTTGTTTTCATAACCTCCTGCCTTCATGGTATCCTCTATGAATAATCCAACATCACTGTTATCCTTGGCAGTAGATATTCCCCCTTGAGCTAGGTAAGTGTTTGTCTCCCTTAAATCTGTTTTTGATATTACTAAGGCCCTTAAATCCTCCCGTAAATTTAATGCACAGTAAAGGCCTGCTACTCCTGAGCCTGCAATTAACACATCAAAGGAATATTTCATAGTCCTTCCGCCATGCTGTGCATATTCAGCAAAGCCCTTTCAGCCTTTTTCCTGGTATTTTCCGGGATTTTAATCTGGTTTTGGTTGAACAGCAGGCTTTCATAAACATTTTTAAGGGTTGTTTTTTTCATATTTGAACATACCATGGACCCTCCAGGAGTGTAAAAGCTTTTATGAGGATTCTGGGCCTTCATTTTATGGAGAATTCCTTCCTCTGTGACAACAATAAATTCAAAGCTTGTACTATTTGTTGCATATTTTAAAATATCTCCAGTGCTTCCTATGAAATCTGCCAGGTGCCAAATTTTCTCTTCGCATTCCGGGTGCATAAGAACCTTTGCCTCAGGATATTTCTCCTTAAGTTCTATAATCTGCTGGGTTTCTACTCTGGTATGAGTAACACAGAAACCATTCCATAGAATAAATTCCTTTTCAGGAAACTTACCTGCAAGGTATTTGCCCAAATTTCTGTCTGGAAGAAATATGATTTTTTTATTATCTATGTTTTTGAATATCCTTTCCGCTGAGGAAGAGGTCACAGCCACGTCACAATGAGCTTTAACCTCCGTTGTAGAATTAATATAGCACACTGTAAGTGCTTCCGGATGTTCAGCCTTAAGCTTTTCCAGGCCTTCTGAATCAGCCATGTCCGCCATGGGACATCCAGCCTCCTTAACCGGAAGCAGAATGGTTTTATTGGGAGATAGAATTTTTGCACTTTCTGCCATGAATTTAACTCCGCAAAACACCACCAGCTTTTCGGCGCAGGCCTTGGCAGCCTGGCTTAGAAAGTAGGAATCTCCTATATAGTCTGCTATATCCTGGACCTCCGGCATTTGGTAGTAATGAGCCAGAATCACTGCATTTTTTTCCTTTTTTAATTTTAAAATAAGTTCCTTATAATTAGTATGCACATTTACACCGCTTTCTATACTTCTTTACAAGTGTATATACACCTGTAAAGAAGTATAGCACTATTTCTTAAAATATTCAATGTATACAAGCATAGTTTAAAAAAAATAAAAGGATATCTTTATTTGATATCCTTTTTAGAAAAGCAGGTGAATATTACCGGAACCCCTCTCCCGTAAGCAGGAGAATCAGGGTTGCTGCATTTACCAACAGCACTGTCATCATATTTTACATCACACTGGCATATGGTTCTTTCACCCTGCCAGTACCCGCAGGCACCACACCTGTCAGCATTAAAAGGTACAGATTGAATTTTACCCATAATATCACATCCTTCATTTTATTTATAAATATCCACCAGCAGACCTGCAATTTCATCAATGGTACCTGCCACATCCAGATTGTCCTTTTGCTCCTGGAGCAGCATATCCGTAAGCTCAGCAAGCCTTTTATCTATGTTTTCCACAGTGATAAAGTACTGGGTCTGCCAGAAGCTTATGTCTTTTCTTACCCTGAACATGTAATTATATATGGACTCAAGATATTCCTTAATAAGTTTTTTATAGGCAAATACATCCGAATAGCATTTAGTAACTGTAAGACGGTTGCCTTTTTTCTTAATATTATCAAACATTTCCTTTAGCTGCTCCTCAGACTTTTTTTCTCTTTGGGAATTAAAGCTCTGAGAAAAACCTTTTTTTGAAGTAACACCTTTTTTATCAGAATTCACTATTGAATTAGATCCTACTCTTTTTATTTCCAAAAAATCACCGCCATTGCTATTATCTTATCCTATAATTAACATTATACATTAATTTAAAAATAATTAAAGCCGGCGATATTAACGTCGACTTAATTTTAACTGCTTTTAGGCAGAGCTGACTACCCTGTTGCGTCCTAGTTTTTTTGCTTTATATAAGGCATCATCTACTTTTTTATACCAAATATTAAGAGACTCGTTTTCATACCTTTCACCAACACCAAAGCTGGCTGTATATTTGCCCACTGTGGAGTGCAAATTGTTGTCCAGGGTGCTTCGCAGCTTTTCTGCAACCGCCAGGGCTCCTATATTGTCTGTACCTGGAAGAAGCACTACAAACTCCTCTCCGCCAACCCTGAAGAGCATATCTGATTTTCTAAGAGCTCCAGTGATTATTTCTCCACACTGTTTTAATATTTCATCCCCCATGGGATGTCCAAAGTGATCATTTATCCGTTTAAAGAAATCCAAATCAAAAATTATCATGGACAACGGCTTGTCATATTTCTCTGAGCGCTGCATTTCCTCTGCTACCTTTATATCAAAGCAATGCCTGTTGTTCAAGCCTGTAAGCTGGTCTGTAACTGCAATGTTCTGTAGTATAAATTCCGTTTTCTTGCGGTTTTCCACTTCCCAGTAGGTCAGTAACAACAAAAAGCAGATAAGAAGTATTGGGATGGTGTAAAGCATAGCCTTGCCTATGATAACATAAACAGGAACCAGCAGCAGCAGCCTCCAGGGAGCATCCTTAAAGCTGGCTGTATATACATAATATGAACCAACCCTTTGAACAGTGCCGTTGCTGCCTTCCTTCATTCTTTTCAGATCAGCCTCTGAACCTTTAATCATAGTATCAATAGTGGTTACATTATAATCATCAACCTGTTCTGTGGTGGCGATAATAGAATCTGTATTATCAATAAGATAGCTCTCATAGCTTGAGTTGATTATCTCACTAAGCTTGGCATTTGTAAGGTCAAGAGAGACTACCCCCATAAATTGATTATTATTATACACCGGGCTGGAGAGAGTAACCATCAAGCCCTTTCCTGCATGATCCATATATACAGGAGTCCACTTTTCAATCCGCTGGGGATTAAATTCAGGGCTTACATATTCATAAAATTCAGCTTTCTTCAGGGCCTCATAATACATAAAATCCTTAGAGGCTATCCAGGGATACATGTATATAAAATTTTTTTCACTGGTGTAATAGAGCCAGGCTACATCGGGAAGCCTATCCATGAATTTATTAAAATATTTTGTGTACTCAAAGATTAGATTTAACTCCCTTTTATTACTGCCATCCTTTAGTATATTCCCAATACCAGTAAGGTTACCCAATGATTTCTGAAGCTCTGTTCCACCAATGTCATCCATGTTGTAGCTGTCTGCAGCAGCATTATATTTAATCTTACTGATGTAATTTGAATCCTGTACATCACCAAACTGGGTGTTACCGAAAATAGTCATGCTTTCCATAAAACTTCTGCTCAATACTATGAAGTCGTTTATTGAGGACTGCTTGGAATTGCCAATGCTTTTTAAGTCTTCTATGGAGGAGTCGAATTTAGTCGCAAAGGAAATTACGATTGCAGCTATTACTATTAAAATTATTACAGGTTTTTTTAAAATTTTACCCATACCTTCCTCTAAATCCTAATATATTTAACATATAAGCTTTATTAAAGCATAATAGCTTCCCTGGCCAGTGTCAATAATAAATTTCTGGAAATTTAGTACTTTTTCAAATTAAATTAAATAACTTATTATAAAATTACCTATCATCATATTCCAGCTGCATCACTTATATCCTCCCACCAGCAGCGACCAAGCAGCACAGCTTCTTCAAGGTTAAGAAGCCTGCCCGCTGATTTATTATTGGTGTTATTAAAATGCTCAACCGAGCAGTAAAAATTTATCTGTGGTCAGGTACAGCCTGAAATTGGCTTTCCAAGATCTGCTTCAACCACCCAAAGCCTTATCTCCGGCTTGCTGCAATATACAACCTGGCCCTTACTAATCTTAATAGCAATAGTCTCTTTGCAAAAAGCACAGCTGGATATAATCTCTGCGTCCGCTTCCATAGCAGCAGGAATACCAATGGCATCTGCAGCACACCAGGTAAACAAATCTCTTCCATTTATATGCAGACCATGGGGGGTTGGTAGCATTGACAAACCGTGGCTTCCTACCACAGCTGATGTATGATCCACCACTAAAGCACCAGACTTTTTCAGCTTCAATATACAGCTTTCTACTTGCTCTCTGGTAAGAGATGTTCTTTCTGACAGCTCCCCTATATCAGCTCTTCTTCCCTCAAGTATGATATAAAATGCAGCCAGCCTTACAGTCTTTTCTTCCTTACTAAGCTTATCATAATGTTTCTTAAGGTTTCCGATATCATAATTTTCCAAAAGATCACCTCAAAATATTAAAAGTTATCCAATTTTTCATCTAGCACCGAGGCTTTCTCCTAGCTCCCTGGCCAGCCTTGGATATTCTGTTCCTTCCAGATCCTTTCTTGAATCTGCACCTTGAGCAAGCACCATACCTTTATCCTGCCAGTTAAGGTACCTTGCCACAGTCCTGAAGTGAAGCACCAGTGCCTCCATAGCCCAGCTCTCCTTATCATGGCAGGCGGAAATTAAAAGAAATTGTTTATTGCCATTTCTTAATTCGGAGTTAACAGCAAAAAAACGGTCAAGAGTATTTTTTAACTGAGCAGTCATTCCGAAATAATAAAGGGGAGTTACCAGTACAACTGCGTCCGCCCACAGCAGCTCCGGATATATATGAGTCATACCGTCATTAAATACGCATATGCCTCCTGTTTTTCTGCAATAGCTGCAGCCCCTGCAGGGGTGAATCTGCAATTTAGCGGTGTCTATTCTTATAACATCATGTCCCGCTGATTTGGCACCCATAGAGAATTCATCAGCCAGCAGTGCTGTTGTACCCTGAGAATGGGGGCTTCCTGTTAAGATTAAAACTCTCATTAAACTACCTCCTGATTTTTAAATGGGTTTATCCTTACTGCCAGCTGGTAAAGGTAAGGATATTCTTTTTCCAGATGGATCATATAGGTTACCCAGCCGATTATCAGATGTCTGTAAGCTCGTTCAATATCCATATGGAGATGGATTATATCGGGCTTGGTAAAGGTAGATATTTCACCTCTGGTTCTAAATTCCTCCAATATATGATTAACTGCCAGCAGAAGCTCGGAAAATTCGTCCTTTTCAATGAGTATTGCATTGGACATAAGCTCCAGCATCAAATCCTTCCTTGAAATCAGAAGCTCCTTAATTACATAAAGCTCCTCAACGCCTTCACCAGGTAAATAATTATAGCTTTCCACCCTTCTCCTTATATCCAGTGCCTTTTTCCTATCCCAGTTTTCCTCAAATATCAGCTGATCTCTTATTTTACTAAAATTTTTATCGAAGCCTGTTGTAATTTTTATCATCTCATAGCCCACTTCAGTAAAAAAGGTGCCCACTAAAGCATTCATCTTTCTTGACATTTCCATTTTTTCCTTTTGAGTAAGCAGCCTTTCAGCTATAACCGCAGTTATAAATACATATATGGGCATATAGGCCAGTTCCTCGGCAATCACTATTATCAGATGGTGCCCATCACCGAAAATCAAGTAAATTATGAAATAGAGTACAGCAGAAAAGGCAATAAGAATAAGGCCTGTTTTCATCACCTGTTTATAATCCTTCATACAAATCTTCCTTTCTTAAAACATCATCAATTATATAATAATTCGATTTAAATGCACAAAATCCTCTAAAATAACAACCGGTTTTATTTCTTCAAATAAAACCGGTGTGGCTGTTAATTACCTAGATTATATTGGCATCCTTTTTATTTTTTCCTTCCCCTTGATGCTTTAATGGATTAAATGCAGGACCTTCGATGTTTTCCCCGTCATAACTGAATCTGGAACCATGGCATGGGCAATCCCATGTTTTTTCCGCTTCATTCCACACCAGCTCACAGCCAAGATGGGTGCAAGTGATGTCTACCTTATGGAGCACGCCTTGTTCATCTCTATAGGCACCGATTTTATTTCCCTTTTCACTTATGACGCCTGCATCACCATTTTTGATATCTGTATCCTTTGGAACTGGTTTAAGCTTACCTGAAATGAAATTCTTTGCCACATCCAGATTTTCTGTAACCATCTTTGGACCAGAAGCAGCAATATCTACACGTGAAGGATCATATACCGGAGCCCAGGGGCTTTCACCCTTAGTTATGAGGTCCGTAATTATTCTTGCTGAAGCTGTACTATTGGTCATTCCCCATTTTGCAAAGCCTGTGGCTACCAGCAAATTTGAGGTATTGGCTGTAAGATAACCGGTATATGGAACCCCGTCTGCAGAAATGCAGTCCTGAGTTGACCAGCGGTACAAAACCTGTTCCACCGTGAAAATACCCTTTGCAAAATTGCCAAGATTTGTGTAGTGCACATTTGTATGGGACTCACTGCCGGTTTTATGACCTTCACCACTTACCAGAATTAATTCCCCATCCTGATACTTTTGGGAACGGAGAGAAAAGCCTGGAACCTCAGCAGTAACAAACATGCCTTCTGCCAGCTTTTCATTGGCTTTTACCGCCAGTACATAGGACTTGCTCTGCCAAAGTCTTGAAAAATACATTCCCATTCCGTCATAGCAGGGATAATGGGAGGCAATGACGATTTTTTTTGCGCTGACTTTAAACCCAAGGCTGGTTATGGCTGCGCAGCCCTCTCCATCTTCAATATCCACTACCTTGGTAAATTCAAATATATGGCTGCCGTCTCCCGGAATTTCCTTTGCGAGGGAAAGAATATATTTGAGAGGGTGAAACTGGGCCTGGTAATCAAATCTTACTGCTGCCTTAACCTCCAGTGGAATAGGCACATCCTTCTGGTATTCTGCATTGATGCCAAGGCTTAAGGCAGCATCCACCTCTTTTTCAATTTTATCCACATAATCCTCTGACTGGGTATATACATAAGCAGGTCTCCAGCAAAAATCACAGTCAATGTTCCTCTCCTTTACCAGCTGATCGATAAAGTGTATGGAAGCTTCATTGGCATCAGCATACTGTTTCGCCTTTTCCATTCCGAATTTTGTTATGAGGCTGTTGTACTTAAAGCCGTGCTGGGAGGTTATTTTTGCTGTTGTATGTCCGGTAGTACCCCGAGCAATTATACCAGCCTCCAGCACAGCTACCTTTAAGCCCTTATTTTTCAAAAGGAATGCTGTGGTTATTCCGGTAATGCCTCCTCCTACTATAGCCACATCAACCTTGATATCTGATGTCAACTTTGGATAGTCAGCCTTGTCTGTGGAGGCTATCCAATAGGGTTCATGAGTACTGGAAAAAATATTCATTATGTGCCTCCTTAATAACTTTTTATGATATTTTTTCCTTTTGCTTTGATAATATGTATTAATTGATTTTGTACAGCTTCAAAAGCTTGTATAGGGTAGGCCTGGATATATCCAGCAGCTCAGCGCACTTCTTTTTATTCCCATGCTGCTGCTCATACACCTCCTTTACCCGCTCCATTGTTAAGCCGTATAATCTCCTGCTGGTATTGTCATCCTGAACTTTGCCGTTAAACTCAGGAATACCTGCTTCTAATATATGTTCTCTTTTAATTTCACCATCCTCACATAAAAAAACTGTCCTGGCCATACAATTTTCTAGCTCCCTTACATTTCCCGGCCACTGATATCCTGTAAGCAATGTTGTTGCTTCATCTGTTATTGATACTATATCTTTTTTCATGCTGGTGGAAAATTTTTTAATAAAATATAGGCTTAGCTCCATTATGTCATTTTCTCTTTCCCTCAAAGCAGGAATTCTCATATAAAAGACTTTGAGCCTGTAAAAAAGATCTCCCCTGAACTTTCCTTCCTTCACCATCTCTTCTAAATTCCTGTTGGTGGCTGCTATTATTCTCACATCAAGATTAAAGGTTCTGTTTCCCCCAATCCTGTTGATGCATTTATATTCTACAGCTCTGAGAAGCTTTGCCTGGATATGTAAGGGCATCTCGCTGATTTCGTCAAGAAAAAGTGTACCTCCATTGGCTAGTTCAAACTTACCAGGTCTTCCTCCCTTTTGAGCCCCGGTAAAGGCTCCCTCTTCATAGCCAAAGAGCTCGCTTTCAACCAATTCACTAGGTAGGTTTGCACAATTTACAGCTATGAAGGCCTCGTCCTTCCTGGTGCTGAAATTGTGTATTGACTGTGCGAACAGCTCCTTTCCGCATCCGCTTTGGCCCTCTACTAATATTGTTTCATTAGATACAGCCATTTTTCTTGCTTTTGCTATGACATCCTGCATTACCTTACTGCTGCCGCAGATATTTTCAAATTTAAAAACTGCTTCTTTGCCTGCCATATGATTTGCAAGCTTTCTTGAACGTTTTATGCTTCTGAAGATATCTATAGCCCCATGTATGTTCCCCATTGGGTCCAATAAAGGGTATGCTGAGCTTGTCAAATGGAGACTTTTATTTTTAAACTCCATAAAATACTCTCTATCCACAATAGCATACCTTTTTTCAAGGACCTCCATAAGAAGGGGCTTCCCTTTAGAAATTGAATCTGCACGCTTGTGCAATACCTCCTCTTTAGAGATTCCCAGCATATCACAGCAGGCTTTATTGACAAACACCAGCACACCATTTTCATCTACTGCCGAAATTCCTTCCTGCACAGCATCAAGAAAGTTTAAAAGTGTTTTATATTTTTCCTCAAAGGTTTCTGGTTTAATCTCCATCATAATATCCCACCTTGTAATTATTAATTAAATAATAGCACAATCCTTTAATAGTGTAAAAATATTTTACAATGTAGTGTAAATGTAAATTATTTTTACATATCAACACTACATAGCTCCCTAAAACACCACAACTTTATTTGGAATATTTCTTGCTGTATTAAGGTTAACCACCATAAAGGAGTGATAATATGAATCTTAAACTTAGAGAAGACATAGTTAATTTTAAACCTGAAAGCTATGTTAACGAGAATAATTCAGAAAACAGCGGTAATAATTATCTGGACTGTTCCCTGGGGGTAAATCCCTTTGGTCATTCCCAAAGGGCAGATATAATTTTACATTCCGCAGGCTTTAGCAGTATAAGCTGTTATCCACCATTTCCATACACGGAATTAAAAAAAGATATTATTGAAGATTGGAGTGACTGCTGCAGCCTTGAGGCCGGAAATATTACTTTTGGAGCAGGCTCTATGGATGTTCTACGAAATATAAACAGGGTATTTATAAAAAAAGATTCCTCTGTTTTAGGCTCTGCACCTACCTTCACCTCTTACCCTTCAGATGTAATGCTTTGTGGCGGTAAATTCCACGCTGTACCATTGGCAGGCAACCCGGCCTTCAAATTTCATAGCAAGAAATTTCTACAACAAATAAATAATGAGTTAACAATGGTGTACATTGATAACCCAAATAATCCTACCGGCCAGATCATCTCCCTGGAGGATATAAGAGAAATTGTCAAAAAGGCTATGGATAATGATGTATGTGTGTTGGTGGACGAGGCCTATGGAGATTTTATGAGTAAAGAGAATTCTGCTATGAATCTTATTGGCTCCTATGAAAATCTAATTGTAACCAGAACATTTTCTAAAGGCTATGGCCTGGCTGGGCTAAGAATTGGCTATGCAGCAGCAGGAAGCTTTATATCCCAAATTTTATCCAGAACCAATATTCCGTTCAGCATATGCAGCCCCGGCTGTGCCGCTGCCTCTGCGGCACTTAAGGATAAAAGGTTTATCCTGGATTCAAGAGCAAAGATAATGGCTGTAAAAAGTTTGCTTATGAGCAGCTTAAGAAAATTTTCTGTGCTGGAAACAAGTCCGGAGGTCCCTATAATGACCCTCCAGGCTGAAAACCCTCAGCTGGATCTTTATAATTTATTCAAGTCAAAGGGTGTGCTAACAGAATCAGGCCTTGACTTTCAGGGGTTAGGCAGAAATTTTGTAAGATTGAGAGTTCCAAAGGCTCCAGAGGCATTAATAAAAATAATCGAGGATATTTAAAAGTTATTTAAGAAAAATTGACATAGGTGCCAGGCACCTATGTCAACTTATGTAAGCTTCTATTAACTTCTTATCTTAACAATGGCATGCTGCCCGTTAGTTTGTTTACTTTTTTTCTGGAGCCGCAGATGGCCAGACCCAGATAGGTATGCATCTCCTCCGGTGTGACAGCAGCTTTGGCTATGTATTGACTGTAGACGTTGCAGCCCTGAGCCACATCAGAAAAGTCCACCACTATAATATCCTGAAAATCCTCTGCCTTCAGCCTTTCCTTCAGCTTTCTCAGGATGTCCCTGCTGCCTTTAAGTATTGGTACTGGAATTGTAACAATTCCAAGGTGCCTTTCTCCGGAGGCATCCAGCGCATCCTTACCTACCAGCTCCGGTACCTGCCTGCCAAGGGTTATTCCTAATATGGCTGCTGTATTTGCAAGAATTCCCAGGGGCAGACTTTCATCTATTACTATAACTGATTTTGTATCTTCTACTGTCATTTTTGTTTATCTCCTTCCCTGAATATATTCATGTACTGCTTTGGTGTTAATCCAATGAGCTTTTTAAAAAAGTTTGTAAAGTGACTCTGATCTGTAAAACCGGTCTGCAATGCTGCCTCAAGAGGAGCTATTCCCATCTCCAGCAGTTTTTTCGCCTGGTTGATGCGGATGGTTTCCAGGCAGCTGTAAGGAGATATGCCTCTCTCTCTGATAAAGGTTCTTATCAGGCTGTATTTGCTCATGGCTGCAATTTCACTTAATTCATCAAGACTTATATTATTCATGTAATTATGTTCAAGATACTGGTATACCAGCTTCACCCCAGGGCTCTCTTCCCGGATAAAAATTTTCTCTAGCTCCTTTTCACATTCCTTGATTAGCTGTTCAATTATAAATAAAAACAGTTCTTCTTTTTTGAAGTCCCTGTAGCCCTCCATTATCATCAGGTGAAGCTCCTTTATTGAAGCTGTAAGCTCGTTATGAAAAAGCACCGGCTCCGGGAAATTGGGGAGATACTCTTCTCCAGTTATTTCCAAAACCACCTTTCCCATAACCTCTTTAGTTATGTTGAAGCAGCGGTAATCCAGCGATTTTCCGTCAAGCTGCTCACAGGTATGGTTTTCTCCTGGGTTGAATAACACCAAATCCCCCTGTTCCACGATGTACTCCTTATTTTTGCAGGATAAATACCTTCTGCCGCTTTCAATATATCCAATTACATAGTACTCATGAAAATGGTTGGGAAACTTCTGCATAACACCCTTGAAGCTGTAGGCTTCCAATTTAAGCTCAGGATCATAACAAATAATACGTTTTTCCTTTTCCATCAGCATCATCCTTTCCAGGCTTCTGCTTTAAGAATAACATATCCGTCTCCTCATTTCTTGTATGATATTGCTGTTTTTAATAATTAACCTTGCTTACCCTCCATTGTCCCCAAAGCTTTGCAGCTTCTATCTGTCTTTTTTCACTGACCTGTTCAATTTTGCCGCTGTTTTCATATGCCCTTACTATCTCAACCTGGTAATAATAAGTCACTGTATTTTTTCCCTTAGCATATTCCTGGAGAGTTACCCCGGTTACCTGGCTGATATACTGCTTTTCATGGGCTTCCCTGATTCTTTGATACCCAGTTCTAAGGTCCACCAGCTCCTGATATGCCTTTTCTGTCATTAAGCCTTCAAATTTCTTGTTTTCACTGCTCACAGCTGCGGCAAACCTCCAGTAGCCGTCCTCATCCTCGGTTTCAATAAAGCCTCCGGTTATAGTGCCGTAATTCTCAAGGTCCGTTTTATCAATGGTATAATACATAGTTACAAAATCCGTGACGACCCTTTTTGCTGCGTCATCGCCGCTGCTGCCCTTAACGGTACAACCGCTGAAACAGGCTGAAATTGCAGCTATTGCTATTAAAATCCTTAATATTTTTACCAAGCTTAAAACCTCCATAAAGTGTGTTCCCATTATTTCATATATATTTTTATTTTCTTTTTTATATCACCCTGTATCCATAGCTGGAAACAGGAATTTTCTTGAGTTTGTCCATAAATTTTGTTATAATACTTTAAGTAAAGGGGAGTAGCAAAAGTGTAGAAACTTTTAACTGTTCGTCAGTACGGCATCAGCCCGGACAGTTTTCTCTGTAAAAGAGATTGCAAGACCTTTGCCTTTTAATTTGGGCAAGGTCTTTTTTGATTTCCTGAATTAGAAATAATCTTTTTTTCAAATAATACATAGAGAGGTGGTTAATTATGTGGTACATTAAAAATCCCAAGGATGTAATCAAGGAATTCAATGTGAATCCTCTTAACGGTTTATCCTCAGAGGAGGTTGAAGTACGAAGGGAAAAATACGGCTGGAACAGGCTTAACTCAAAAAAGCAGAAGAGCCTTCTAAGGATGTTCTTTGAGCAGCTAAACGACGTGCTTATTTACATTCTTATGGCAGCGGCCCTGGTTTCCGGAGCTTTAGGAGAAATAAGCGATGCAGTAATTATTGCTTTTGTCATACTGCTTAATGCGGTTATCGGAGTGATTCAGGAGGCTAAAGCGGAAAAAGCACTGGAAGCTCTTAAAAAGCTTTCAACTCCAAAGGCAGTAGTAAAAAGAGACGGTATATTAAAAGAAATACCCTCGGAGGAAATTGTACCTGGTGACGTGGTAATAATTGATGCTGGAAGGTATATTCCATGTGATTTAAGACTTATTGAAACTGCAAATCTTCAAATCGAGGAATCTGCCTTAACAGGAGAATCAGTTCCTGTGGATAAGGATGCAGACCTTGTAATTAGTGATACAGATACCGCATTAGGTGATCAGAAAAACATGGCATTCATGTCCACACTGTCCACTTATGGCAGATCAGTAGGTATTGCTGTAGCAACAGGCATGAATACTGAAATAGGCAAAATAGCAAAGATGCTGGAAAGCGATGAAAAGGATCTTACTCCGCTGCAGAAAAAACTGGCGGAGCTTGGAAAGATGTTAGGTCTTGCCGCATTGATTATCTGCGGCTTGATGTTTGCCGTGGCCATATTTCAGAAAAGAGATATGCTGGAAATGTTCCTCACAGCCATCAGTCTTGCAGTAGCTGCAATTCCTGAAGGTCTCCCTGCAATAGTAACCATAGTTCTGGCTATTGGTGTACAAAAAATGATAAAGGAAAATGCGATTATAAGAAAGCTGCCGGCTGTGGAAACTCTTGGTGCAGTGAATATAATCTGCTCAGATAAAACAGGTACCTTAACCCAGAACAAAATGACAGTAACAAGATTTTATGCAGACAGAACTTTGGATTCCATAGATAAACTGGATAAGAAAAACCCGGTGCAAAGCCTGCTGCTGGAAAACCTGGTGCTTTGTAACGATGCAACCTTTGATAAGGAGTCTGTTACCGGTGACCCTACAGAAGTGGCTTTACTGGAAGCCGGCTCAAAGCATAATATCTTTAAAAGTCCTATGGAACAGGACCATGAAAGAGTTAATGAAATTCCATTCGATTCAGATCGAAAGCTTATGAGTACCATTAACAGGTACGATGACAAATATTATGTAATGACTAAGGGTGCCGTGGATAACCTTATCCATCTCACCAACAAGATATATTTAAACGGTGAAATTGTTGATTTTACCCCTGAAATTAAACAAGATATAGCAAATGCATCCAATGCCATGACTTTAGATGCCCTGAGGGTTCTGGGAGCAGCCTATAAGGTGCTTGATTCCCGTCATATAGATCTTGATGAAATAGAGACGGACCTGATTTTCATCGGACTCATAGGTATGATTGACCCTCCCAGGGAGCAGGTCAAGGATTCCATTGCATTATGCAAGCAGTCCGGCATAAGGACTGTAATGATCACAGGGGACCACAAAAATACCGCCTTTGCCATAGCAAAGGAATTAGGAATTGCAGAGGATGAATCCCAGGCTATTTTCGGCAAGGAACTGGATAAGATGTCTGAGGATGAGCTTGTTAAGAATATTGAAAATTACCGGGTCTTTGCCAGGGTATCACCTGAGCATAAGGTTAAAATTGTTAAGGCCCTGAAGGCTAACGGAAATATAGTTTCCATGACCGGTGACGGCGTTAATGATGCTCCATCCCTTAAGGCTGCTGATATTGGGGTTGCCATGGGCATCACCGGTACAGACGTGGCTAAGGGTGCTTCTGATATGGTGCTGACGGACGATAACTTCTCTACCATAGTAAGCGCCATCAGGGAAGGAAGGAACATATTTGCCAATATCAAAAAATCAATTATATTCCTGCTGTCCTGCAACATAGGCGAAATAATGGCTTTATTTATTGGTATACTCCTTGGCTGGCCGGCGCCGCTGCGCCCCATACACCTGCTGTGGGTAAACCTTATAACTGACAGCTTCCCTGCTCTGGCACTTGGCATGGACCCGGGGGATCCTGATGTTATGAAGGGAAAGCCTCGAAACCCTAAGGAAAGCCTTTTTTCTGGCACCACAGGATTTTTCATGATATTTAATGGTATTCTTATTGGAGGGCTGACCCTTCTCGCCTTTGAAGTGGGCAGGATAAGATATGCCGATTCAGTAATGCATGCACAGACCATGGCCTTCGTAGTATTAAGCGTGTCCCAGCTGTTCTATGCTCTGAATATGAGACACCCGAGAAAATCCATATTCCAGATTGGATTGTTCTCAAACATGTACCTGGTGGGTGCAGTGATTCTTGGCATATTCCTTCAGGAAATTGTCATTACAGTGCCGTTCTTCTCTTCTGTATTCAAGGTTTTTGACCTTACTATGAACGACTGGATATTCGTAATACTTATATCCCTTATACCACTGGTTATAAATGAAATTGCAAAATTTTTCCTCAGACTAAAGGAAAAATAAAATTAGGGGCTTTTTAAAAACTAGGTAATTAGTTTTTAATGGCCCCTTCATTTTTTAATAAGCCTTATATTAATATCCTTTCCCTGTACACTATTGTTTTTAATAACTATACTGCCATTAACATCGGACCTCAGCACAGCCCCATATCTGGCATAGTTCTGCAGATTTTTATAGTCCGGAGTATCCACACCATTGCAGGTTGCCACCATAATTTCAGGCTGGGCAGCTGCTAAAAATTTGCTGGTACCGCTGGTGTCAAGGGTATGATGGGATATCTTCAGCACATCGCACTTTTTGATATACTTCATCCTTAACATGTCGTTTTCCTCATCCTTCTCACAGTCACCTGCAAAAATGTACCTGATACCGTCAATTTCACCCTGGAGCACCAGAGAATTATTATTTTCATTTTTTCTGTCATAGCTCAATGGTCCGATGGCTTCAAGGTTTATTTTGCCGTCATGAAGGCTGTAGCAGCAATCTGCATGTCTTACCCTGATTCCCATATTCTCCAGCACTTTGCCATAGATTATTCCAATATCAGACTTGTGCAGGGGCAGACATACCTCCTGTACCTTAAGCTTTTCGCATATTTTAAGGAGGCCTCCGTAGTGGTCATCATGGTAATGAGTTAATATAACTGACTTTAACTCCTTCACATTATTCTTATTAAGATAATTCAATATAGCTTCGGTATAATAGACAGCGCCCGTATCAATAAGATAATTGTTCTTTTCTCCCTTTATCAAAATGCAGTCGCTCTGCCCCGCATCTATAAAATGAACCTGGCACACCGGCACTGCAGCAAAGCCTGTAGCTGCAGTAAATAAAACAAAAATCATAACGATGCTGAAGAGCTTTTTCAATGTATCACCTCCAGATCTTATGATTATTTTCTTCATATAATATAGAAATATGCCATAAAAAAATGCAGCCTAAGGCTGCACTTTATCTACAAGTTTTGTTCCATTTTCATCCTGGGTTACCAGGCCCTGTTTCATCAGGCCGCCCAGAGCGTTTTTAAAGTAATTTTTGCTTTGATTGAATACCTTTTTTATATCTTCAGGTGAACTTTTGTCATTATAGGGCATTTTCCCTCCATGCTTATTAAGGTATTTCAGGATTTCCTCTTCCAGCTGCAGTCTTTCATCAGCTCCTTTACCCCTGGGTGTAAGACCGAGCTTTCCATCCTCATACAGCTTTTTTACCCTGAGCTTAATTTCATAGCCCGGTTTAATATCTGCATAATATTCATTATTAAGTATGACACCTCTGAACTTATTGTCCACAGCCACCATCACACTGTCGTTGGTCTGAAAGCCGTAGCATATGCCTGTAACCTCATCACCCACCTTGTATTCGCTTGAATTAACCAGGTGTTTGTCGATATCGGTGGTAGCTGCCAGCCTTCCTGTTTTATCAACATAGAGATAAAACAAATACTTATTCCCCGGGTCAAGGTTATATTTCTGTTCCCTTCTAGGAACTAATATATCCCTTTCCAGGCCGAAATCTACAAAGGCACCCAGTGAAGTATTGGATACCACCTTAAGATAAGCAATTTCATGAGCCCTTGCTAAAGGCTGCCTCAGTGTTGCTATAAGGCGATCCTTGGAATCTCTGTATATAAAGGCGTCAACCTTCTGTCCCTCCTCCAGCTGTTTTCCTTCAGTGCTTCCGTTTGGAAGAAGTATATCATCACTGGTATTGCCTGTGCCTGCATCTAAAAAATATCCGAAGCCTGCTTTTCTAGCCACAGCCATATTATTAATTTCTCCAATTTTAACCATCTTAACACTCCCTATTTATATTCCTTGGAAAGCTGAACATAGCCCTCCGCGCTGTCTCTCAAACTTTGTTTTTCTTCATCAGTAAGCTCCCTCACCACTTTTGCAGGAGATCCAATACAAAGTACACCTGATGGTATGACCTTGTTTGAGGTTATGAGGCTGCCTGCCCCTACCATAACCTCCTCGCCGATTACAGCTCCATCCATTATTATTGAGCCCATGCCGATTAACGAATATTTGCCTATCCTGCAGCCATGCAGCACCACATTGTGTCCCACAGTTACATATTCCTTAACCTCCACACAGCTGTCGCCGGGATCCACGTGAACGGTGCAGTTATCCTGAATGTTTGTACCCCTGCCAATATGTATGCTGTTTACATCCCCTCTCAGCACAGTGCCATACCATATGCTGGCATATTCATCAATTTTAACTCTTCCAATTATATCTGCATTTCCAGCAATAAAGCAGGTATTGTCAATTTCAGGCTTAAACTCTCTGAATTTCTGAATCATTTGTTTCTCCCCTTATTATAATAATAGATATATACATTATACAACATTATTTATATTTTTCCAAAAATCAAAGAAAATAGTAGCATATTATATTATTGACTAAAATCTACATAAAAAATCCACACATTTAATTGGCTGGTAATTTGAATTATGTTAAAATTTATCTTATAATATACAACATATAGTATATCATATATATCACAGTATACAATATATAGATAAAATAATTAAACTGCGGAGGGATGAAATTGGATTCACTACACAACTTATTTAACAGGTATTACACAAAGGAGCTGGAAACAGCACATGATAGCACCGTATATGACCTCTTCAAGTGGAA
Organism: uncultured Clostridium sp.; assembly: GCA_937927335.1. Taxonomy (GTDB): domain Bacteria; phylum Bacillota; class Clostridia; order Clostridiales; family Clostridiaceae; genus UBA699. The sequence goes on along the minus strand of CALBDU010000029.1, from coordinate 21,388 downwards.
AACCGTTGACGTATTTTTAAAGGATCATAAAACCGGGAAAGTATTAATTGATATGAAGGACCTTGAATTTCCGGAAAATTATTCCCAAAACTCCTGTGATATTATTGCGTCCAAATACTTCAGAAAGGCAGGGGTTCCAAACGATACCGGCTATGAAAACAGTATGCGAATGGTAGCCCACAGGATGGTGAACTTTTGGACGGAAGCCCTTTGCCAGCAGGGACTAGTCAAAACTGAAGAGGAAAAAAGCATATTTTATGACGAGGCGGTTTTCTGCCTTCTTAACCAGATGTATGCCCCCAACTCCCCTCAATGGTTCAATACTGGCCTGGCTTTATCCTATGATTTAAAAGGAAGCAAACAGGGCTCCTATTATTATGACGAGAAGCTGAACAAAGTAGTGGAAAGCCCTGATAACTATACAAGAACACAATCCTCCGCCTGCTTTATACTTTCAGTGGAGGATAAACTTCTGGGTTCACATTCCATATCAGAGCAATATGTCACTGAAACAAAATTATTTAAGGGAGGTTCCGGCACAGGCACCAATTTCTCAAAAATCAGAGCAAAAGGAGAAAGGCTTTCCGGAGGAGGAGTGTCGTCAGGACTTATGAGCTTTTTAAGAGGTCTGGACAGGAATGCGGGAGCTATAAAGTCCGGAGGAACCACCAGAAGAGCTGCAAAAATGGTATGCCTTGATGTGGACCACCCTGAAATAATGGATTACATAACCTGGAAGGCTAAGGAGGAACAAAAGGTTCGTGCATTAGGAAAAATGGGCTATGATACCGATATGGACGGGGAAGCCTATGAAACAGTTTCAGGCCAGAACAGCAACAATTCCATCAGATTTTCAGACTATTTCATGGAAAAGGTAAACAATTTGAAGGATAATCCTGATGAAGAAATAGAGCTTACCGGACGTGTTGATGAAAAAGCAAATAGAAAAATAAATGTATCAGAAATATGGGACACCTTCAATATGTCCTCCTGGCAGTGTGCTGACCCTGCTCCTATGTTTTCAGATACCTTTAATGCCTGGCATACATGCCCTGCAGGCGAAGATGGTGTTTACAACGCACCCTATAACCGGATTAATTCCACTAATCCCTGTGGCGAGTATGCTTTCCTGGATGATTCCTCCTGCAATTTAGCATCCATAAATATATTTAAATTCTATGACCTAGACAATGGAAGCTTTGATATAGATGGTTACCTTCATACCATTGCAATAACTCAGCTGGTACTGGAGGCTTCTATAGTGTGGGGCCAATACCCTACAGAGGATATAGCAAGAAAGACCTATATGTTCAGGCCTACCGGTCTTGGAATTGCCAATGTAGCTTCACTATTCATGGTTATGGGCTACCCATATGATTCAGAGGAAGCCAGGACTTTAGCGGCATCGCTAACAGGCACATTAACTGGATATTCCTACTGTGTTTCAGCTCTCATGGCAAGAGAGGCAGGCAGCTTCAGAATGTATGAGAAAAACAAGCCATATATGCAGAGGGTGCTGAGAAACCATCTGCGCAGTGCCGGTGCTGCTGTGCTTAAGGATGGCACTCCCCTTGCAGATAGTGAATTTGAAGGTTTGAATTATACACCCTATATAGTGGACCATCATCTTCTTAAAAGAGAAGGCCTTGGCAATATAAGCAAAGCCTTGAAGGAAAGCTTCCAGCAGGCAGTAAGCCTTGGTGAACAGTATGGCTTCAGGAACGCCCAGGTATCCGTTATAGCCCCTACAGGCACTATTTCCTTTGCCATGGATTGCGGAGCAACCTCCATAGAACCCTTTTTCAGCCATATAGTGTATAAAAAGCTGTCTGGGGGCGGTTTCATGACTGTAATAAATCCTGTTATCACTGCAGCCCTTAAAAATCTTGGCTATACCAGGGAACAGATTGAAGATATTCTGGATTATGTAACCTTTAAGGAAACTGTTACTGAAAACGGCTTTACCTATGAAAAAATACTGGATGGCAAAATTGAAGGGGCACCTCACCTTAAGGATGAGCATGTTGCAATTTTTGATACTGCAAACAAGTGCGGCAGCGGAGAAAGATACATAAGTCCCATGGGCCATGTTAAAATGGTGGCAGCTATTACACCTTTAATTTCCGGGGCAATATCCAAAACTGTAAATCTGCCGAAAACTGCCTCAGTGGATGAATTCAAGGATGTGGTGCTTACCTCCTGGAAGCTTGGCATTAAGGGCATAACTCTATACAGAGATGGCTGCAAGGCAAGCCAGCCTCTTAATACAAGTCTCAGTGCCGATAAGGATACAAAGCTGGAGGATCTTACCTATGATGCGCTGCTGATAAAGGCTAGGGAGCTCCAAAAAGGAATAAAATATTCCACCAGGAATAAGCCGGCAGGTATAAGAAGCGGAACCACCCACCCTGCACAGATTGACGATGTTAAGATCTACACCACAGTGAACAGGCGGGATAATGGGGAAATTTCCGAGGTTTATATTACTACCGACAGGGAAGGTACAATAATTACAGGGCTTTTAAATTCATTATCAAAATCAATCTCTGTAATGCTTCAATACCATGTACCCCCTCAGGATATATCAAGGATGCTCAGGGGACAAAAATATGAGCCCTACGGCTTTGTACAAAAGCATCCCTATATAAAGTATGTTTCCTCCATCTCCGACCTTATCAGCAAGATCATAGACATTGAACTGGGCGACTATTCCAGGTGCCAGATAAAGCCTGAAAACTACGACAAGGATCTGCTGAACAAGCTGGAGGTTCCTGCCAGGACTGCTATGGAAGGAATAGAACCTCAGGATTTTAAGCATAAGAAAATTGATGGGGAAAGAGTTTACGGCTCCACCTGCGCTAATTGCTCCAGCACCAGAATGGTGAGAAACGGCACCTGCATGGTATGCCTGGACTGCGGCTCCACCACAGGATGCAGCTAATAAACAGAAATAAGGCCGGTGTCATTTTGGACACCGGCCTGTTTTATTTCGTTATTCCTACTTTTATAAGATTGTGATTAAGTATGTTATCAGAATAATTCAGTTCAGTTAAAGCTGACTGCTTTTTCCTCTTCAAATCTTCCGTTTCGCTGATAACATTTCCTGTGACTATGTCGTAGTAGGTATTGGTCCAGGATACATAAAATACGCTGCCATCAGTAAAGGAGCCGTTTCTGAAAATAACATTCTGGCTGCTTGAATTTAAAATATCCTTCCCGAAGTTGTATTTCAAGTTTATATCAAACAAATTTGCAAGAGTAGGGTATAAGTCCATCTGTCCTGAATAAGTGTGGTTAACACCCTTGTTGGCATCTCCCGGAAAATGTATAAACATTGGAACCTTCTGAAGCTGGTACCAGTCAAGGTCTGTGGCGTTAGTCAAGCCCTGGAGCTTGTACAGTTGATCAATGTATTCCTTAGGGATTGCATTGTGATCCCCATACAGTACAACTATTGAGTTATCCAAAGTGCCATCCTTGTCCAGCTGATCTAAAAATTCACCCAGCTGCTGATCTGTATAATGTATTCCTCTTAAGTAATCACCAATAAGAGTACCTTCATATTCCCCAACATTAAAATCTCCATAGCCTGCCTGATCATTGAAGGGATAGTGACTGCTTAAAGTAACCAGGAATGAATAGTAAGGCTGTTTCTGGGCCTCCACCTTAGCTAATGCCTGAGTCAAGAATGACTTGTCGCTTAAGCCCATGCCTACCTGATCATCAAGGTTAAAGCTGCTTTCTCCGTAAAAGTTCTGAAAGCCTTCCGTTTCATACATTGCATTTCTATTCCAGAAGCTTTCAGTATAGCCGTGCAGCGCTGAAGTTGTATAGCCTTTGGCAGAGAGCTCAATGGGCAGTGAATCAAGGGTGTCCCCAGTGTATCTGTAGTATGCCGCTCCTGATTCCGCCGGGTAAAGTGAATTTAGCGACATAAACTCCGCATCTGAGGTATTGCCTGAGGATACCTGATAAAAGTAATTATCAAAGTACAGGCTTTTGTTTATCCATTTGTTAAGGCTTGGAGTAACCTCCACACCATTGATTTTTGTGTTTACTGCAAACTGCTGAAGGGCTTCCACCTGAATCATAATCAGATTTTTCCCATTAGCGGCACCTTTAAGCACCATTGCCTGGTTTTCCTGATTATTGCTTTGGAGATAGGTTTTAATTTCCTCCTTTGTCTCCGATGAAACCACCTTTTTTGATTCCACAAGGTTGTTTGCAAAATTATATATGTCCAGTGCATGATAGTTAACATTACCAAGGATTCTGGTTAGATACAGCTTATTGCTCATTGTGGTAATAAGCAGAGGCTGCTCCACAGAAAGCTGGTGTATGTACCTTCCGTCAACCAGTATACCTGTTGCAAAGCACATAAGGAAAATCATAAATCTTGTAATACCATTAAGCTTGTTACCCTTTTTTTTATACATTATTCGAACTAAGGGAAATAGCATCACAAGGTCCAGTAAATAATAAATATCCTTGAATTTAATTAAAGTTGTAACGCAGGACAGTACTCCCCCAAGCATCGTTCCATTCCTGATGGCACCTACAGATATTATATCCTTGAAATATCTGAAATAGGCTGTATCAGCCAGCAGCAAAAGACTCATTATTAAATCCAGGGTATATAAAGCCTTTACCCTTTTATTTTCCTTAAACAAAAATGTTATTCCTATAATGGGAAGTATGGATGCAGCTACTATAGGCTTTAGTGCTGCCCCATCAAAATAATCCGTGGATATCTGCCTTCCATAGAACATTATTTTAGCTATAATCAAGGCTGAAAATACAAAAACGTCAATACTTCTGTATAAAAACTCAGTGATTTTGCCTGCATTCCTGTATAGTATGGTTTCCTTCCAGTCACAGGCAGCTGCTCTTATAAACATGGCCCCTCCAATTGTCATTTATTATCATGTATTATTATAAATACTAAATGTGTTATATACATGTCAAAGTTTTTAACATTTTGTAAACACTGGGCATAAAAAGAACGAACTCAAAGAATTCGTTCTTTAGTAATATAATATTTATATCCGTGATAAATTATTACTTTCTTCTTCTGCTATCCCTGTTTTTATGTTTTTTATTTTTATTTTGAGCACTTACATTGTTGCTTGTGGATTTACTTAGAGGCGCAGGATTATTTTTAACCTCATTGATTTTTCTCATTGCTCCATTGGACAAGTCTACAAACCATAAGAAAAGAACAATAAAAACTGCAGAATCTATGTATTGCCACACAGTACCGGACATATCGTAGCCTGTATATTCCTTTAAAAGTATAGGTATCAGGAAAACAAGACCGGACAAGCCTAATATCATCCATTTGTTTGGTTTGTACTTATACAAAACCCTTTCTTTTATCTGCTTATATACTACCAATATGATAATTGCGAAAAAAGCAACTTGAAGCGCAACCACCGCCCAGGTTGGTAAATTCATTTGTATTCCTCCTTCAGCTAAACATATAATTCTATTATTATACATTTTACGTTTCTAAGCAATACTTTTTTCAAAAAAGCCATTTAACACAATAATAAAAATCTTGTAAAATACTGAGGAATTGATATAATTTATATGACTGCTTTAATAATACTGCAATTTCAATTAAGGAGTGATTGTTTTGAATATAAACGTAAATGGTTTGGATGATCTGGACCTCCAAATACTGGATGTGCTGATCAAGGATTCAAGGACCCCCTATCTTGAAATAGCAAGACAGTGCCACGTAAGCGGGGGCACCATCCATGTTAGGATGAAAAAGATGGAAGATATGGGCATTATTAAAGGCACCAAACTAATAATTGACAATTCCAAGCTTGGCTATGATGTATGCTGTTTCATAGGAATTTTTCTTGAAAGAGCCTCATCCTTTGACAATGCACTGGCGCAGTTAACTGAAATCAAGGAAATTGTGGAGCTGCACTACACCACCGGGCAGTACTCCATTTTCGTAAAGGTTATCTGTAAAAACATAAATGACCTGCAGAACCTTTTAAGGACAAAGATACAAGCTGTTGAAGGGATTCAGAGAACTGATACCTTTATATCACTTTTCCAGCCCATCGACAGAACTATACAATTCTAATCAATAAAATTTAATACAGGAGGGTTATTTTATTATGAAAAACTCAATCTCAACTTTCAGGGAAGCAAAGCAGAAGGGCGAAAAGCTCACTATGCTCACCGCCTATGACTATTCCATGGCTAGTCTTATGGACAGTTCAGGAGTCAATGGTCTGCTGGTAGGAGATTCCCTTGGCATGGTATGTCTTGGCTATGAGGATACCTTACGGGTAACCATGGAGGACATGCTTCACCACACTAAGGCAGTGGCAAGGGCTGCAAAAAATTCCCTTGTAATAGGCGATATGCCTTTTATGAGCTATCAGACTTCAGTTTATGACGCTGTTAAAAACGCCGGCAGATTTATACAGGAGGCAGGAGCCCAGGCTGTAAAGCTGGAAGGCGGCGCTTCTGTAGAGGAACAGGTTAAAGCAATAGTTAATGCTCAGATTCCCGTTATGGGCCATCTGGGACTGACTCCTCAATCAAGAAATATGTTTGGAGGATTTAAGGTTCAGGGAAAAGAAGCTGAAGCAGCACAAAAGATTATTGATGATGCTAGACTGCTGGAGGCTGCCGGAGCCTTTGCCATTGTACTGGAATGTATTCCAGAGGCACTGGCAAAAATCATAACAGAAAAGATATCCGTACCTACCATAGGTATCGGCGCAGGAAAATACTGCGACGGCCAGGTATTGGTATACCAGGACATGCTGAATATGTTTCCGGGATTTAAGCCTAAATTTGTTAAAACTTATTCAGATATGGGAAAAATCATTTCTGACAGCTTTAAAAGCTATATAGATGATGTTCAGTCCGGGGCATTCCCTTCCAAGGAGCATACCTTCGCCATTGACGAAGATGTGCTCAGCAAGCTTTACTAAGGAGGGAAATGCTTTTTAGCGAATAGATATGATAATAGCAAAAACAATAGATGAAGTAAGAAAATTTACAGGAGAATGGAGAAAGCAGGGCTTAAGTGTTGGCTTGGTTCCAACCATGGGATACCTTCATGAGGGACATGAGAGCCTGATGAAGAAAGCCTGCTTACAAAATGACAAGGTAGTAGTATCAATCTTTGTTAATCCCAAGCAGTTTGGACCAAATGAAGATCTTGAAGCCTACCCCAGGGATTTGGACAAGGATGCTGCCTTGTGTGAAAACAATGATGTTGATTTGATATTTGCACCTGAGGTACGGGAGATGTACCATGAGGATGCTTCTACCTCGGTAATTATATCAAAGCTCACAGAAGGCCTTTGCGGAAGAAAAAGACCCGGTCACTTTGATGGAGTAGGATTGGTGGTTTCCAAGCTATTTAACATTGTAAAGCCGGCCAGAGCTTACTTTGGTGAAAAGGATGCACAGCAGCTTGCAGTAGTTAAAAGAATGGTGAGGGACCTTTCCTATGACATAGAAATAGTAGGCTGCCCTATAATAAGAGAGTATGATGGCCTGGCCAAAAGCTCCAGAAACACATACCTTACAAAGACTGAAAGAGAAGCTGCTCTGGTGCTTTCAAGGAGTTTGTTCAAAGCCAGAGATAATATCCAGGCAGGCCTCAGGGATGTAAATAAAATAAAGGAACTCATTACCTGTGAAATAACCCGGGAGCCCCTGGCTTCCATAGACTATGTGGATATAGTGGACAGTGAAACTATAGAAAATGTTGAAAGTCTTGATAAAAAGGTTCTTATCGCTATAGCTGTATTTATTGGAAAAACAAGGCTCATCGATAATATTTCCATATAAACACATAAATTTTAAGAATATGCAAATACTATTGTTGTAAATTCTTAAAAGGAGATGTTTAAATGAGAGCATTAGATTTTATAGCATTGCTGCTTGTAGTTATTGGAGCAGTAAATTGGGGACTAATAGGATTTTTCCAGTATGACCTTGTAGCCGCAATCTTTGGACCTGCATCTGCTATGACAAGGATCATATTCATATTGGTGGGTATAGCAGGAATATATGCAATATCCTTCTTCGCCAGAGACCGAGAACCAAGAGAAGTAAAATAAAAAAGAATGCAGATTTGATTCTGCATTCTTTTTTAATAAAAAGGAGATTAAGATAATTGTATATTAAAGATTGTGTCCTATCTGCTTCTTTATACCTCTCTTCAAGGTATTCTCATAATCGATAAAGTCATAGATTCCTTCATCGAATAATTCACTGAATCCACGGAGTTCCCCAAGAGTCAGCTCCTCTATGGACTTATCCTTTTCCTCACAGTAGAGCACTATCTCGCCTATAACCTTATGTGCATTTCTGAAGGCCATTCCCTTATTAACCAGGAAATCTGCAGCCTCAGTGGCGTTCAGAAAACCTTTTTTAACTGATTTGAAGGTGTTTTCCTGTTTAACCTTAAGGGTGCCAAGCATACTGCTCATTATCTTCAAGCAGCTTAATACAGTATCTAACCCATCGAAAAACTGCTCCTTGTCCTCCTGCATATCCTTATTATAGGCTAAAGGTATACCCTTCATAGTTGTTAAAAGGGACATAAGTGAGCCATATACCCTGCCTGTTTTTCCACGGATAAGCTCAGCTGCGTCGGGATTCTTTTTCTGGGGCATTATACTGCTGCCGGTGGAAAACTCATCATCTATCAGCACAAAGTCAAATTCCTTGCTGCTCCAGAGAATAAGTTCCTCGCTTAATCTGCTTAGATGCATCATTATTATGGAGAAGTCTGATAAAAGCTCAAGGAGATAATCCCTGTCGCTAACCCCGTCCATAAAATTGTCCACAGGCTTTTTAAAGCCTAAGGCGTTAGCTGTAAATTCCCTGTCTATATCATAGGTGGTGCCTGCCAGTGCACAGCAGCCTAACGGACTCTCATCCATTATATCAATGGTATTCAGTATTCTCTTTTTATCCCTTAGGAACATGCTGTAATATGCCATAATATGATATTTGAAGGTTACCACCTGGGCTCTTTGAAGGTGTGTATATCCTGGCATAATGAAATCATTTTCCTCACCAAGCTTTACAATCACCGATAAAAGCTGATCCAGGCAATCAATTACTTCCTTTGCCTTTTTCTTTGAATAAAGCCTCATATCCACTGCCACCTGGTCATTCCTGCTTCTTGCAGTATGAAGCTTCTTTGCAGTTTCCCCTATCCTGTCAATGAGGTTCATTTCCATAAAGCTGTGGATGTCCTCGTAATCTCCCTCAATGAGAAGCTTTCCTTCGTTAATATCCTTTAAAATGGAATTTAATCCATCAGTAATTTTTTTACATTCATCAGCAGTCAAAATACCGCATTTTGCCAGCATTTCAACGTGAGCCAGGCTACCTTGGATATCCTCCAGGTATAATGTCCTGTCAAAGCTCAAGGAGCTGTTGAAATCCTCCATAAGCCTGCTTTCAGCCTTTTTAAATCTTCCACCCCATAGCTTCATGATTATTTGTCCTTATTTTTAACCATGGCAGCTATTTTTGAAGGAAGTCCGAATAGATTGATAAAGCCCTCAGCATCCTTGTGGCTGTAAAGGTCGCTTGCTCCAAAGGAGGATATGCTTTCATCATATAAGGCATTAGGTGAATCTACTCCTGCAGGTGTAATATTTCCCTTGTAAAGCTTAAGCTTAACACTTCCTGTTACATTTTCCTGGGTAACATCTACAAATGCATCAAGAGCTTCCTTTAATGTGGTGAACCACAATCCGTCATAAACAAGCTCCCCATATTTAATAGATATCATCTGTTTGTAGTGGAAGGTGTTTTTATCAATTGTAAGTCTTTCAAGTTCTTTATGTGCGGCATAAATCAATGTTCCGCCAGGTGTTTCATAAACTCCTCTGGATTTCATGCCCACCAGTCTGTTTTCAACTATATCTATAACTCCTATGCCATTGTCTCCGCCGACCTTGTTTAAATACTCAACCATTTTTACAGGATTCATCTTTTCTCCGTTTATTTTCTTAAGAACACCCTTTTCAAAATACAGGTCTATATAGGTTGGTTCATCAGGAGCCTTTTCAGGAGGTGTAGTCATAAGGTACATATCCTGATTATGTGCATTTTTAGGATCCTCCAGCTCTCCGCCTTCATGGCTTAAATGCCAAAGATTTCTGTCTCTTGAATATATCTTGGCTTTTGTAACAGGAACCTCAACACCCTTTGCATTGGCATAATCTATTGCGTCCTCTCTGGATTTTATGTTCCAGATTCTCCATGGTGCAATTATTTTTATTGTTGGGTCAAAGCTTGCTATACCTACTTCAAAACGTACCTGGTCATTACCTTTTCCTGTACATCCGTGAGCAATATACTTTGCTCCTTCCTTGTGTGCAATCTCCACAAGCTTTTTAGCCATCAATGGTCTTGCCAGTGAAGTTCCTATCATATATTTTTCCTCATAAAGAGCACTTGCCTTTACTGCCTTGAACAAGTAATCAGTAACGAACTCTTCCTGAACATTTTCAACGTATATTTTTGATGCTCCGGTTTTTATTGCCTTAGCCCTTACTGCCTCCATGTCGTCTCCCTGACCTACATCTATGCAGCATGCAATAACCTCCAGGTCATAATTTTCCTTTAACCAAGGAATTATAATAGAAGTATCTAATCCTCCTGAATACGCTAAAACAACCTTATCTTTTTTTTCACTCATAAAAAAACCCTCCTAAGTCTATCTAAATTATATTACATCAATACTTTATCTAAAAATGCTTTTGTTCTCATTTCCCTTGGATGGCTGAATATGTCCTGAGGCTTGCCTTCCTCTACAATTTTGCCTCCATCCATGAATATAACCCTGTCTGCCACTTCTTTTGCAAAGCCCATTTCATGTGTTACCACTACCATGGTCATTCCTTCCTTTGCCAGGTCCTTCATAACATTTAAAACCTCTCCTACCAGCTCAGGGTCCAGTGCTGAGGTAGGTTCGTCAAACAGCATAATATCAGGATTCATAGCAAGAGCTCTTGCTATAGCCACCCTCTGCTTCTGACCACCGGAAAGCTTTGATGGATAAAAGTCCATTTTATCCTCCAATCCAACCTTCTTAAGAAGTTTTTTTGCTCTTTCCTGTACCTCTGCCTTAGTTTCCTTTTTAACTATAATGGGTGCCTCCATGACATTTTCCATTGCAGTCATATGAGGGAACAAATTGAAGTTTTGAAATACCATACCCATTTTCGTGGTGATCTTCCTGATAAGCTTTTTATTGCTTCCGTCAAGCTTTTCACCTTCAATGAAAATATGTCCTCCGTTTATTTCCTCCAAATGGTTAAGGCACCTTAGAAATGTGCTTTTACCAGAACCGGATGGTCCTATAATAACCAGCACTTCACCTTTTTTTACATTTACATTTATATCTTTGAACACTTCCAGGCTTCCAAATCTTTTAGTAACATTAGAAGCTTCTATCATGTAATCTTCATTGTCAAGTTCTGAAGAATTATTTACATATGAATTTTCCATAATTTCCTCCTTAATCATAAACGCTTAATTTCTTTTCATACATCGAAAATATCGTTGTAAATACAGTTGTCATTACCAGGTACAGCACTGCAGCAGTCATAAATATCTCAATTGGCCTGAAAGTAGTAGCGTACATCTGCTGTGCCGATCTCATAAGCTCAACCATGGCAATGGTTGAAACCAGTGATGTATCCTTGAGCATGGTAATAAACTCGTTTCCAACAGGAGGAATAATTACTTTAAAAGTCTGGGGAAGAATAATTCTTCTCATGGTCTCTGTGTAGCTGAATCCCAAAGCTTTTGCAGCTTCAAACTGTCCCTTGTCTATGGACTGGATTCCGCCTCTTATTATTTCCGCCATATAGGCGCCGCAGTTTAAGCCCAGACCTAAGACAGCAGCCTGGAACGGCGTTAACTTAATACCTGCAAATGGCAGGCCGTAGTAAAAGAAGAACAGCTGCAACAGCATGGGTGTTCCTCTGAAAATCCAGGTATAGAAGCTGGATAATAAGCTTAAAGCTCTATTTCTTGCTATTCTCATTAACGCCAGGGTAACACCGAGAACTGTCCCAATGATCAGTGTTATCACCGTTAATTCTATAGTCGTCACACAACCCTTCAGAAGAATAGGTAATGTTCTGATTATAATACTTGTGTCCAATGTCTTCACTCCAATTCATATTTTTAAATTATATCAAGTTAGGATTTAGCGGGCAAACTAAATCCTAACTTTAAGTTACTTATTTTGTATAAGCATCGTATCCAAACCATTTTATTGAAAGTTTTGATAATGTTCCATCCTTCTGGAAGCCGTCAACTATTGTCTGTATTTCCTTCTGAACGTCTGTATCCTTCTGTCTTACACCAATTCCTATTGGTTCTACTGTCAACTGTGGATCAAGAATCTTATACTGTTCTTTTTTGGATTCTATATAATATCCGCCAACAGGCTTATCAACAACAACTGCATCAACTCTTCCTATAAGCAGGTCCTGTAATTCCTCAGGCACCTTGTCATAGGTTTTAACTTCTTTAGTTCCCTCAATTTTCTTAGCTGCTTCTTCTCCGGTAGATCCAAGCTGAGCTGCAACTATTTTTCCTTTTAAGTCTGCCGCACTCTTTATTGTTGTGTCGGTAGCCTTAATTACAATAACCTGTCCGCTGTTTAAGTATGGACCAGCAAATGCAATTTCTTTCTTTCTTTCATCAGTTACGCTTAACGCTGACAATATAGCGTCAAATTTGTTTGAGTTTAGAGCAAGGATAATTCCATTGAAATCTGTAGTTACATATTCTGCTTTAACTCCAAGCTTAGCTGCAATTGCATTTCCAAGGTCTATATCAAACCCTACTAATTCATTGCTGCTATTTCTGCTTTCAAATGGAGGGTAGGAATCATCAAGTCCGAACTTGATTGTACCTGCCTTTTTAATTGTGTCTAACGCTGTTGTAGTAGTTTCTGCAGGTTTGTTGGATGAACAACCTGCAAAGATAACAGCTGTAAATGCTATTGCCATGAGCACAGCTGCCAGCTTTTTTAAATTTTTCATACCTAATCTCCCCTTTTTAATAATTTTTATGCAAACAAAATCTTTAATATAATAATAATTATACAATATGTATTATAATTATTCAATAGCTTTTACAAAAATTTATAAAAATGCAGTGTAATCTATAATACATATATATTGAAGTGTCTCCTTAAATATTTATGCAGAATGTTAAGTATACACATCCTGCATAAATATAATTTATTAAGCCATTGTCCTGATAATTTCTTCAGTAAATTCAGTGGTAGTAGCTGTGCCTCCAAGATCCGGAGTAACACACTTCTTTTCCTTCAATACCTTTATTATGGCATTTTCAATTTTATCTGCTGCCTCAAATTCTCCAATGTGTCTCAGCATAAGCACTCCTGATAACACTGTGGCACATGGGTTTGAAATATTTTTCCCTGCAATATCAGGAGCAGATCCATGTGCAGGTTCAAATATTGCTCCATCCAGGCCTATATTGGCACCTGGTACCAGCCCAAGGCCCCCTACCAGCCCTGAAGCCAGGTCGGAAATTATATCTCCGTAAAGGTTTGGCATAACCATAACATCATATTTTTCAGGATTCATAACCAGCTTCATGGCCATGGCATCCACTATAACATCCTCAAATTCTACATTCTTGTAGTACTCAGCCATTTCCCTGGCACATTTAAGGAACAACCCATCGGATAGTTTCATTATGTTTGCCTTATGTACAGCAGTAACCTTTTTTCTTCCATTTTTCACAGCATAGTCAAATGCATATCTGATTATATTATCGCTGGCTCTTTTAGATATTATCTTTATGCTTTCAGCAATATCCTCACTTACCATATGTTCTATTCCTGCATATAAATCCTCTGTGTTTTCCCTAACCACCACCAGATCTACGTCCTTAAACCTTGATTCTATGCCTTCATAGGTCTTGATAGGTCTTACATTGGCATAGAGCTTTAAGGTCTGTCTAAGAGTCACATTAACGCTTTTAAAGCCTTTTCCAACAGGTGTGGTTACAGGTCCCTTAAGAGCTATTTTGTTTTTCTTTATGGTTTCTATAACATGCTCAGGCAGAGGGGTTCCATACTGTTCAATAACTCCTGCTCCAGCCTCAACAACCTCCCAGTCAATTTTAACTCCGCTGGCATCAATTATTTTCCTCGCCGCAGAGGTTACCTCAGGACCAATTCCGTCTCCAGTTACTAAAGTTATCTTATGTGTCATAATACCGCCTCCCAAATTATATTCTATTATATATTTACCTTATTTATTTTATTTGTCAATATAAAACTTTTCGAAAAAAAGGCCGGAGAAGCCTAGTTTTCTCCGACTTTAACCATATTAAGCAGTCCGCCGCATTTGATCATCTTTTTCTGTCTGTCAGTGGCATTCAGCAGCATATTGTATTCTTTGTTTTTAGTAAGGTTCTTAACTTTAACCTTTCCACTGTCTACCTGGGCTGATGCATTTTCAATTACCAGCTCATCCATAGCCTCTATGTCCTCATAATCCTTTTCATTTTCGAATACCAGAGGCATAATACCGTTATTAATAAGATTAGCCATGTGTATTCTTGCAAAGGATTTTGCAAGTACAGCCTTAACACCAAGATAAAGTGGTGCTAGTGCGGCATGCTCCCTGCTGGACCCCTGTCCGTAGTTTGATCCGCCAACAATAAAGCCGCCATTATTCTCCTTAGCTTTTTTAGGAAAATCCTTATCGCTTGGTGTTAAACAGTATTCTGAAAGATAAGGAATATTTGACCTGTAAGGCAGAAGCTTTGCGTTTGAAGGCATAATATGGTCAGTGGTGATATTATCGCCAACCTTAGTCAAAGTCTTTCCTGCTACAGTTTCCTCCAGTGGCTTTGCACTTGGGAAAGGTTTAATATTTGGTCCTCTAAGCACCTCAATCTCTTCTCCATCAGTTGCAGGAGGCACTATGAGATTGTCATTTATAATAAATTCCTTAGGCATATCTATTGCAAAATCATCACCAAGGTCTCTTGGATCTGTTATATATCCTGTAAGTGCTGACGCTGCAGCCACCTCTGGGCTTACAATATAAACCTGGGCAGATACGGTTCCGGATCTTCCTTCGAAGTTTCTGTTGAAGGTCCTCAGAGACACCGCATCGGTGGATGGTGACTGACCCATACCTATACATGGTCCGCAGGCACATTCCAATACTCTGGCACCGGCAGATACTATGGAGGACAAGGCTCCGTTTTTAGCCAGCATGTTAAGCACCTGTCTTGAACCTGGTGCAATAACAAGGGATACTTTATCATTAACTGTTTTCCCCTCCAGGATTTTCGAAGTCTTCATCATATCTACATAGGAGGAGTTTGTACAGCTTCCTATGGCTACCTGATTAACTTTAATTCCCTTAAGTTCCCTGACCTTAACTACATTGTCAGGGCTGTGAGGGCATGCTGCCAGCGGTTCCAGCTCTGAAAGGTTAATTTCCACCACTTCATCATATTCCGCTTCAGCATCAGGGAGGATTTCAACAAAATCCTTTTCTCTTCCCTGGGCCTTCAGGAATTCCAAGGTAACCTCATCGCTTGGGAAAATTGAGGTAGTGGCTCCAAGTTCAGCTCCCATGTTTGTAATGGTTGCTCTCTGTGGAACAGAAAGAGTTTTTATACCTTCACCAGTATACTCAAATATTTTTGATACTCCGCCTTTAACAGTAAGCCTTCTTAAGAGTTCAAGGATTATATCCTTTGCAGAAACCCATGGATTAAGCTTCCCGGTAAGATTAACCTTTACAATTTTCGGCATGGTTATATAGTATTCTCCACCGCCCATAGCCACAGCAACATCAAGGCCGCCGGCGCCCATGGCAATCATTCCTATACCACCGCCAGTGGGGGTATGGCTGTCTGAGCCTAAAAGAGTATCACCAGGAACTCCGAATCTTTCCAGGTTTATCTGATGGCAGATTCCGTTACCAGGTTTTGAAAAATAAATACCATGCTTCTTGGCCACAGTTTGAATGTACAGATGGTCATCAGCATTTTCAGGTCCTGACTGAAGCATATTATGATCAATATAAGCAACAGACCTTTTAGTTTTCACCTTGTCTATTCCCATAGCCTCAAACTGTAGATAAGCCATGGTTCCAGTGGAATCCTGAGTGAGGGTCTGGTCGATTTTAACAGCAATTTCTTTTCCGGCAATCATTTCACCCTTTACCAGGTGTTTGCCTAAAATTTTTCTGGATACATTAAGTCCCATTTACATTCCTCCTATCAAATATCTGCTTAATTACATGAAGATAGGTATTGCCTGGCAATACCTAAATCCTAATTTTAACTCCAGCTTAGCTGGCTCTTCCTTCTTTTTTTTGAATAAGCTCAGGCAGGTACTTCTCCACTAATAATTCTAACTCATTATTGCCGATAATGGTAGTCCTTCCTTTTTCATATTGCTCATCAACCCATTCCTTCATCATTGCAATACGTTTATCCTTCTTGTCAATTTTTTCGTCATCTCTTAATCTGTAGTAGGTATTTATCCAAACTGCAATTCCTGCAAGGCCTGAATATTCATTAACTGCAACAACCACTGGTCTGTGAAGTATTTTATCTGTATCAAATATATTGTAAATTTCTTCATCCTTTAATATTCCATCTGCATGAATACCTGCTCTTGTAACATTAAACTGACTTCCTACAAACGGAGTTCTAGGAGGAATATCGTATTTCATTTCCTTTTTAAAGTACTCTGCAATTTCTGTAATAACCTCCAGCTGCATGTTTTTAGTGGTACCCTTAAACTGTGCGTATTCCATAATCATGGATTCTGTTGGACAGTTTCCAGTCCTCTCACCTATACCCAGCAATGATGTATTTACGGATGAACATCCATACATCCATGCTGTAGTTGAATTTGTAACCACTGCATTAAAATCATTGTGTCCGTGCCATTCTATGTTTTCAGGAAGCACTCCACAAACCTTTCTTAAGCTGTGCATGATTCCCTGCACGCTTCTTGGAAGTGACGCCCCTGAATAAGGTACGCCCAGACCCAGGGTATCGCAGGCTCTTATTTTAATAGGAACGTTTGCCTCCCTTGAAATTTCCATAAGCTTTGCAACGAATGGAACTACAAAACCGAAGAAATCCGCCCTTGTGATATCCTCAAGATGCACCCTTGGCTTAATTCCACTGGAAATTGCATCCTCGATAAGACCAAGGTACATATCCAGTGCCTGTTTTCTTGTTTTATTAAGCTTTCTGAATATATGATAATCAGAGCAGGACATCAGCATTCCTGTTTCATGTATGCCCATTTGCTTAACAAGCTTGAAATCTTCCCTGTTTGCTCTGATCCATGATGTAACCTCAGGAAATTTATATCCTCTCTCCATACATACCTGTGCGGCATGTCTGTCCTTTTCACTATAAAGGAAAAATTCAGTCTGCTTTATTATACCTGAGTTGTTATCCAACTCATGAAGGTAATCAAACAATTTTATAATCTGTTCAGCGGTATACGGCGGCATAGATTGCTGTCCATCTCTAAAGGTTGTATCAGTAATCCAGATATCTTCCGGCATATCCATAGGCAGCTGAACATTATCAAAGGTTACCTTGGGTATTTCAGAATATGGAAAAATGTCTTTATAAAGATTTGGTGTATCTACATCTTGTAGTCCGTGTAGATAGTCCGGCTGTTTTAAACTACTCATAGTCATGTCCCCCTCATATTCTAAAAATATTGGCCTTTTAATTTGAAAACGTTTTTGAAGGCTTTCTTTAATTTTAGTGCAATTTTTCTTTCTTTAATAATATTTTTGCACTTTTTCTTTCATCATTCAAATGCATATTTTTTGTATATTTATTAAAATATGTACCACAATTTTGATATTATGCAGTAATTTTATTAATAATTATGCTTTCATAATATCACTAATAAAATAAATTATCAAATGGAGCTTTTTTATTTTGTTGTTTGCTTTCACATTTAGTGCAACATTGCAATTTATTTTCAAAAATAGGACCTTTCCATATCACAATTGGCACTATTAATTTTATATCATATTTCCACACATTAATCAACATTTTTATTGTAAAAAAAAATGGGCATTTCGCCCATTTGCATCAATTTATAAGTTTTTTTCGATTATATCTCTGATTATTTCCGAAAGGTCTGATTGCTCCTCACGACTTAATTGGCTTATATCCAGGGGTTTGCATATTGTAATTACAACCTCAGCTGGCTTAATAGCCCCAAATTTGTTTCCCTCTCTGGCCTTATAGGTTCCGCTTATGGCAACCGGCACAACTGGTACTCCTGATTTTACTGCTAATTTCATACTGCCCTTTTTAAATTCGGAAAGCATAGGCCCCTTGCTTCTTGTTCCTTCTGGAAAAATAGCTACATTATATCCCTGCTTAAGAATCTCCACACCCTGGTTTATTGATTTCATCGACTCTCTGATATTATTTCTATCCATAAAAACACAGTGAATCTTTTCCATCCAATAGCTGATAAACTTATATTGTAAGATCTCCTTTTTTGCAATAAATCCCATAGGCCTTCCAGTTGCGCATATAATTCCCGGAATGTCAAAATAGCCCTGATGGTTAGCCACAAACAAACAGTTCCCCTTAGGGAGATTCTCCTTTCCTTTAGTTACAATACTTATCCCAGCTCTATTTATGCAGAAGTGGGCCCATTTTAAGAGACACCTGTTTAAATATTCTTCACCCTCTTCAGGGGATTTTGTTTTAATTATGTAATCAAGCCTAAGCTTTAAAAAAAATGAATAAAGCATAAATAATGCAAATGACAAGTAAAAATATATTGTTCTCATCATAGTCCTCCTGCTAATGAATATACTTCTATATTATAGCATATTCCTCTACACTTTTAATCTTTACTTTAAGCATAAAAATGTTAAACTTATATTTAGCATGAGTAAATGGAGGCATTATAAATGAAGCTCAAATTTTTATCACTGATAATATCTGTAATTATTCTATTAACCGGCTGCGGAGATACCAGCACTTCCAACAGCACACCTGTTAACACCAATATAATGAAGGTTCATTATATTGACGTGGGACAGGGGGACAGCATACTGGTGCAGGTAAACGGTAAAAACATTCTTATTGATGCAGGCCCTGGCAGCAGCACTGATAAGCTTCTGGCATATCTAAAAAAGCAAAATATCAGTACTCTGGACTATATTGTAGCTACCCACCCCCACGAAGATCACATCGGAGGTATGGCTGAAGTTATTAAGCACTACAATGTAGGGGAATTTTATGCACCTAAGGTGGTAACCACCACCAGAACTTTTCAAAATATGATAAGTGCACTTAAGGGCAAGGGGCTTAAAATTAATACAGCTAAGGAAGGAGTTACAATTGACCTTGGAAGCAATGCGGAGTGTGTAATGCTTGCTCCAAATAGCAGCAGCTATGAAAGTCTTAACAATTATTCAGCCGTAATTAAAATCACCTTTGGAAATACAAAATTTCTTTTTACCGGTGATGCTGAAAAACTAAGCGAAAAGGAAATGCTGGACAAAAACCTGGATCTTTCCGCTGATGTTTTAAAGGTTGGTCATCACGGCAGCACCTCATCATCATCGGCAGCCTTCCTGGATAAGACAGCTCCAAAAGCCGCCATAATAAGCTGCGGCAAGGGCAATGACTACGGCCATCCACACAAACCCACTATAACTGCATTGACCAAAAGAAATATAAAGATATACAGAACTGATATTGATGGTACGGTAATAATTGAAAGTGATGGTACAAATATAACAAGAAAATAATTTTTATAAAAAAGAGGAAAAAAATAAGCATATGTGGAAAATAAGTAGTGAATAAATTCATTTGGGAGGATTATCAATGGCAAACAATTTTGATTTGATTAAGGATCTCATGACGAAGTATGACGGATCATTCTATCTTTATGATGAAAAGCTTATAGCCAGACAAGTAAATTCGCTGTCAGACAACTTTCCACAGTTCGAATTTTTATATTCAGTAAAAACTAATCCTTTTGCACCAATATTGAGATATGCAGCAGAAAATGGCTTTGGTGCAGATGCTGCTGCTTCAGAGGAAGTAATTCTTGCAGAAAAGGCAGGATTACCCTATGATAAAATAATTTATTCATGTCCTGGAAAAACAAGAAGGGATATTGAAAAGACTATTGAAAAGGCTATCATAGTGGCAGACAGCTACAATGAGCTGCTATTAATAAACGATATTGCTAAACAAAAAGGCTTAAGCATAAAGGTTGGCTTAAGAATAAACCTGGATTACTCAATGGATGCCGGCAGGGGCAAAGGCTCCAGCAGCAAATTTGGTGTTGATGAGTGCACCCTCCTTGAACACAAGGACTTTTTCAATAGCCTGTCAAATATTAAGATGACAGGAATACATGTTCATCTTAAAAGTCAGGTTCTCGAGCATACAAAGCTGTTCAACTATTATGAAAAAATATTTGAAACCTCTCTGTTCTGCAAGGAAGCCTTGGGCTGGAATATAGAATTTATAAATTTTGGAGGTGGACTTGGAGTACCTTACTCCATTAAAAATGATACTCCTCTTGATATTGAAAAGCTCAGTGACCAATGTGCTGACTTACTGCAGAAGTTTAAAGACCAACTGAAGGTTAGGCTGATTATAGAAACAGGAAGATATGTAATATGTGAAGCAGGACAATATGTTACAAGGATAGCAGATATGAAGGAATCCATGGGTACTAAATATCTCATCGTTGAAAAAGGCCTTAATGGCTTCCTTAGACCCTCTATTGCAGAGCTGCTTAAAGCATGCGTACCTGAAGCAAGCTCCTACAAAGCTGCAGAGCCTCTATTTACTGTTAATGATGCATTTGAATTCCTTATCCCTGAAGGAGATTCCGCTTCAACTGAAAGGGTAAGCATTGTTGGCAGTCTGTGTACTGCCGCTGATATAATGGTTAAGGATGCAGTGCTTCCAAAGGCAAAAATAGGTGATATAGTGATAGTTACCAAAGCCGGCAGCTATGCATATTCACTATCTCCAATACTGTTTGCCAGCCATCCTGTACCTTACCAGTTCTATCTTAAAGCTAATGGAGATATATGTATGGAATAAAAATTGGGCTAAACCTAAATATTCAGGTTTAGCCCTTTTGTTATTAATAATTTTTCAAAAAATAAAAATGGCTCCGCGAAAAGGATTCGAACCTTCAACCTATCGGTTAACAGCCGAGTGCTCCACCATTGAGCTATCGCGGAACGATTTTTAGTCTAAACGTTAAGTTTAAACTTAACCTGGCAGCTACCTACTCTCCCACAGGGCCTCCCCTGCAGTACCATCGGCG
>CALBDU010000028.1 GCA_937927335.1 uncultured Clostridium sp. | reverse complement strand
GCATCGTTAAGATTGCAGATAAGGAAAAGGCAAACATAGGAGACACAATAAACTATACAATAACAGTGACCAATACAGGAGAGACAGAGTTAAAGGATATAGTAGTTAATGATGCATTAACAGGAATTAAGGATTATAAAATAAATAGTTTGGCATCAGGAGACAGTACTGAAATTAAAACAAGTTATACAGTAATAGCGACAGATGCAGGAAAAACTGTAAAGAATACAGTAGAAGCAACATGTTCACTAGGAACAAAGAGTTATTCAGCAGAAACTGACATAGGACAAGTTACAGAACCAAAGTCAGATTTCAGCATCGTTAAGATTGCAGATAAGGAAAAGGCAAACATAGGAGACACAATAAACTACACAATAACAGTTAAAAACACAGGAGATACAACACTTACAAATATAGTTGTAATAGACATTTTAACTGAAATGAAACCTTATACAATAACCAGTTTAGCACCAGGACAGTCTGTTGATATTCCAACAAGTTATAAAGTTAAGGTAATGGATGGGGTATCCATTACAAATACAGCCGTTGCAACCTGGGGAGAAGCATCTAAGAGTGCATATGCTGTAGTGAAAATTGAAAGTGAAGGTAATCCGGAAGAACCAGTTCCAGGATTAAGCATTACCAAAAAAGCAGATAGATCCTCAGCACATAGAGGAGATACTATTGTATACACAATAACAGTTAAAAACACAGGAGATACAAATCTTGAAGGTATTAATGTAGTTGATGGAATGTTGAATTTGAACCAGAGTATTAAATTGAAATCTGGGGAATCTAAAACATTTGATAACCTGAATTATTTAGTTCCATCTGATCAACCTTATGGAACACTTACTAATACAGCTACAGCTACATGCGATGATTTGAATGCTTCCGACACTGCAGATGTGCAAATAGTGCATAAGAGTTCAGGCGGCGGTTCCTCATCAAATGACCATAACAATGGTGGTACAACTATAGATGATGGAACTACACCACTAGGACCAGCTGATTTGCCCGCACTACTCGTTACAAAAACAGTGGATAAGGCTTCAGCAGCTCCTGGAGAAACAGTTAAATATACAATAACAGTTAAGAATTCAGGCAATGTTGATCTTACAAATGTTGCTGTAACAGACCAGCTTGTTGGCCTAAATGAAACAGTAGCAACACTTAAGGCTGGAGACAGCAAGACCTTCAGTAAGGATTACGTTGTTCCTCAGAATGCAGCTGGAAGCATCAAGAATACAGCACTTGCAGAGACTGTTTATAACGGGAATAAAGTAACCGCAAATGGCAGCGCAGTAACTTATATTCAGGAAGAAGTTATTCCTGATAATACTCCGTTAGGCGATGCAAAATTCCCAACAGAAACTATTAATGATAGCAAAACTCCTTTAGCTGAAGCAAAACTTCCTAAAACCGGCGGAATACCAATGAGTGATTTGGTTGTTTTAGGATCAGGCTTGGCAGCACTTGGTTTTGTTCTTAGAAAAAGACAGTAAATTAAATAATTAATGCCTTGGTTATCCAGGGCATTTTTTTTCATTTCGTCTGCTAATATGTTATAATATACTTCAGTAGAAATATCTCAGGAGGTAAATTCTTTTGAAGCCAAAGAAAAAATTATTAACATGTATATTAGCTGTAATGCTTGCATGCATAACTCTCACTGGCTGTTCAGGCATTGATGGTTTAAGAGTGAAGCTTGGGCTAAAAAATAATGATTTTGAATATATCAAACAGAACAAAATCAAGAAAATTGTTATACAAAGCACAAGGGATCCAGGATTTAGATTTGTTGTAACCGACCAGAATGCCATAAGCGAGCTTTATTACATATTGTCTGCAGCAAGGCAGGTTGACCAGAAATCCAACCTGGATGCAGATTATATATTTGAATTGGATGAAGGACAGGGAACTGTACACAAATTCAAATATGTTGCGGGACTTGACCGCAGCGAGTCAGGAAATCTTTACTCCAGTGACAAAATATATGTTGTTTCAAAAAGAATAGATAACGACATTATCAATAATTTCTGGGATATAAGGAAACCTAAGAATTTTCAGGATGTTTATTATAATTCCATACTGGATGCAATAGACAAATATTTCAATGATAAAAATAAAACCGCAGTGATCGGTGTAAATTTAAAGGATGATGTGGATATAGCCAAATTTTTGTTATCTACAGACCTGGAGGATTTTAAGGACAATTTGAATGGCAGATATAAGCATATTGAACTGGTAGGGGATAATAAGGATAAATATGATATGCTGGTAACTGTTAAAACACAAGGGTATAAATCTACCATGTACAAAAGCATTATTACCTTTTGGGATAAGGAAAAACAGACAGAGGTTAAGTATTACGTTAATGACAAGCATCAGAACGGAAGCTGGGATATTGAAATTTCCGAAACCAAACCGAATGATTTTTAAATTTGGAGACAAAATAAATTAAATTATATAAGGAGGTATTTTTATGAAAGCAATGGTAGAAAAGGATGGTTGTATAGCCTGTGGATTATGTGTTTCAATATGCCCTGAGGTATTTCAAATGGAGGACGACGGCAAGGCTGGAGTAGTGGTTGATGAAGTCCCTGATGACTCTATAGGAGGAGCTAAGGAAGCTGAAGAGAGCTGTCCTGTATCCGTTATAGCAGTTCATTAAGTTATCTGTCAGGCTATGGATAAATTCCATAGCCTTATTTTTTTAAAAAAAATCCATTAGCTTGCTGTTATTAAGTCTTGGCAGCACAGGATCAATATATACCTCGTCACCTACATGGGTGCCCCTAGGCAGATTCAGCATACTGACAATCTTTGTGGTACCATCATCAAAGCTTATAAATGCGTCTGTAACATTAATATCAATTACTTTTCCCAACATAATTCATCACCTCAAAATTATTTTCTGCAAAAATTTGTAATATATTCATTAAGTAAAATTATATGCGGTACAGATATATTTAATAATCATAAGAAAAAGGAGATAGGGTGCTTTAATCTTTCCAGACATGGAAAATAAGTTTCCCGCTTAATTGAACTATGGAGGTTATCATAGTATAATAACAAAAGACATATACAATATATAGTAGTTTGGAGGTAGTTTGTATGCTACATGTTGTGAAACGAGACGGCAGAAAGGTGGAATTTAATTCTATCAAAATAACAAATGCAATTAAGGGAGCCTGCGGGGAACTGGGAAATGAACTTAAGGAAAGCCATCTTATAGACCTTACCCAAAAGGCCATAAGGCAAATTGAAGCATTGGAAAAAGAAGATATAATGGTGGAAGATATCCAAAATATTGTGGAAAACACATTATTAGGGGAAGGATATAAAGATCTTGGAGTTACTTATGCTAATTATAGAAAGGAAAGGACCAAGATCAGGGAAATAAAGTCAGATTTGATGACTGCTATTGAAAAGATAGGGGTTGAAACAGACAGGGATAATGCAAACGTTGGAAACAACTTCAGCTCAAAGCTGTTAAGGATAGCAAGTGAATCAAATAAATGGTACAATCTTTCGGTTATGCCAAAATATTTAGCTAAGGCACATGAAAATGGGGATATTTACTATCATGACCTGGACAGCTACAATTTAACCACAAATTGTTTACATATACCAACAAAGGAAGTACTTCAGAGAGGATTTAACACAGGCTACGGCTACATAAGACCCCCAAAGAGAATAGAGTCTGCCTGTGAGCTTTCATGCATTTTGCTGCAATCTACACAAAATGATATGTTCGGCGGACAATCCCATCCTGACTTTGATAATGACATGGCAGCCTTTATTGAGCCTACCAGAGAAGAAATCCGGAAAGAACTAAGGGAGCTTGGTTTAACTGAGGAAAGAATAGAGGCCCTTGTAGAGGCTAAACTTACAAGATGCATCAGCCAGGCCATGCAGGGCATAGTATACAATCTTAACACCATGCATTCAAGAGCGGGCAGCCAGGTGCCATTCAGTTCCATTAATATTGGCATCCCTAATACAAAAGATGCGGCTCTGGTATGTGAGTGTTTCCTGAAGGAATATCAGAAGGGTTTGGGAAAAGGAGAACAACCTATATTCCCTAACATAATATTCAGGGTTAAGGAAGGGGTAAACAGAAATCCGGACGATCCTTACTATTATCTGTTCCAGCTAGCCTGTGAAGTGGCTGCTAAGAGAATGAACCCTACCTTTATGAATATTGATGCGGATTTTAACAAGGCATATTATGACCAGGGAGTACTTCCGGCAACAATGGGCTGCAGAACCTATGTATGCTCTAATGTAAACGGGGAACCGGGAACCAAGGGAAGAGGGAATATTGCCCCAACTACCATTAATCTTCCAAGGATAGGCATAGTGTCCAAGGGAGATGTAGAAAAATTCTTTTCAATTTTGGACTCCAGGCTGGAGCTTGCCAGAGAGGCTCTTTTAAATAGATATGATGTTCTTAAGAAGCTTAGGGTAAAGGATCTTCCTTTTGTTGCAGGACAAGGCCTTATGAAGGGCTCTGAAAACCTGCTGCCGGAGGACTCCATTGAGCCTATATTAAAGCAGGGTACCTGGTCCATAGGCTTTATCGGACTTGCTGAAACACTAATAGCATTAAAGGGTGTACATCATGGAGAGGATGAAGCTGCCAGGGAGCTGGGCGTAAAAATAATAACACATATCAGAAACTATACAGACAAACTTACAAAGGAAACAGGGCTTAACTGGAGTACTTATGCAACTCCTGCTGAAGGCTTAAGCGGAAGGTTTGTTCTTCAGGACAGAAGGATATTCGGTACTATAAAAGGTGTTACCGACAAGGATTATTATACAAACAGCTACCATGTGCCTGTGGAGTATAAGATATCCATTAAAAACAAAATTGATATAGAGGCGCCATATCATAAATTATGTAATGCAGGCCATATAAGCTACATTGAACTGGATGACTATCCTACAGGTGATGTGATTTCAGATATCATAAAATATGCATATGAAAATACCAACATCAGTTACCTTGGCATAAATTTTCACATAAAATACTGCAGGGAGTGCGGAACCTATATTCATGGCGAAGGCGATATATGTCCAAAATGCGGTTCCAATGACATACAGGGAATTTCAAGGGTTACTGGATATCTAAGTCTTGATGAAAGGTTTGGAGCAGGGAAATCCGCCGAAAGGAACGACAGGATATCCCACGATTCAAAACATAACAATAATTACTATATATAGAGGTGGTGGACTTATGGAATACTTAAAAAGGGCTCTTCGTGTAGCAGGATTTTTAGATAATTCCTTAGTTAACGGCGAAGGCTTAAGATCCGTTTTGTTTGTATCCGGCTGCAGGCATAACTGCAAGGGTTGTCACAACAAATGTATGCAGGATTTTAATTATGGGGATAACGTAAGTCTTGATGAAATATTGGATAGGATAAAAAGCAACATACCTCTCATAAAGGGAGTTACTTTCTCAGGGGGAGACCCCTTTGAGCAGGCTGCAGGCTTGAGTATGCTTGCTGAAAGAGTTCATGAGCTGGGGTTGAATATTTGGTGCTATTCAGGTTATACTTATGATGAGATAATTAACAGCAATGATAAAAATAAGCATGAGCTGTTGAAAAAGATTGATGTGCTGGTGGATGGAAGGTTCGTTGAAGGCTTAAAGGAAGGCGCTGTGAAATACACCGGTTCCAGCAATCAGAGGATTATAAGATTATAGAGGTGCAAAATGGATAGTAAGGATATTGAACTTTGCAGCTGCTGTGAGATACATGAGGATTGTATAAATTGCGTTAAGGAAAATATGCTGGAGGAAGACACATTTTTAAAACTCTCGGAGCTATTTAAAGTGCTGGGGGATCCTACCAGGATAAAAATAATTTATGCACTATTTAAAAAAGAGCTATGCGTATGTGATATTGCAGAGGTGCTTCAAATGACCCAATCCTCCATATCGCACCAGTTAAGGATTTTACGTTCCTTCAGGCTTGTAAAGTATAGGAAGGAAGGAAAAGTAGTATATTATTCGCTGGATGATAATCATATTAATGAATTGTTCAATTCAGGACTGGAACACGTGGAACACAGTTAAACAAAGCTGTTGCAAATTAAATTTGCAACAGCTTTTATTTGTAATCAAGAATTTTTACTACGTTGTATTCAGTGAGCTCCTTTTCTATAACTAAGGTACTGCTGCCTGCACGCTGGCCATTTTTCATATTAATAAGAAAGCTTTCAAGGCCTTCCAGGGGGAAGCTTAATATGTGGGTTTTATAGTGCATTGGAATTACTATATGACTATTAATTGCCTTTGATAATATAGCTGCCTCTTTTCCATCTATGGTAAAATTTCCGCCTATGGGAATCATTAAAACATCTATTTTGCCCAGTGCCTTTATCTCTTCCTCAGTCAGCAAATATCCCAGATCACCTAAATGACACACTCTGTATCCATCCACATCAAATACGAATATTATATTTTCACCTCTCTTGGCTCCTTTTAGCTTGTCATGATATGAAAGGAAACCTGAAACAGGGATATCACTTAGATTAAAAAAGCCAGCCTTGTCGAGTACGGGTACATCCTTAGACAGGTTCCTTGTAAAATCGTGGTCAAAATGGTGATGGCTGATGGTTACAAGGTCGGCATCTCCATTATAAACATTGTAGCCTACTGTTTCATCAAAAGGATCTGTTAAAATTGTTCTCCCCTTGGAATCCTTAATTAAAAATGAAGAATGTCCAAGCCAGGTTATTTCCATAAAAACACCTCTCCCTTTATCTTACTTGTTATTTAATATTATAACCTATAATGAATAAAATATATGCAGTTTGGGAAAGATTTGAATATAATGGATATTGATGTTTTTTAATACATCTATAAATTAATTGACATAAATTAACCTGAAATAATTGACAGCTATGTGTTTTTATAATATAATTATGAAAATTAATGATTGTTTTCATAAGATAATGTGTTGAACAGGAAAAGTAATTAAACTAGTCACTAAAAGAGAGTGGACATTGGTGGGAGTCCATAGGAAAGGTTTAATGAAAATCACCTGGGAGCTGGGAGCTGAAAGGAAATCCAAGTAAGTTTTCTCGTAATTCTGCGTTAAAGGATACAGCATATTGGTGCTGGAAATTTTATACCATAGGTGGTACAGCGAATTTTACTTCGTCCTATTTAGGATGAAGTTTTTTTTATATAATTTATTGAGGGGAGAGAAAACAATGTATAAGAAAGTGGATAACTCAAGATCTTTTGTGCAGATGGAAAATGATGTTCTGCAATTCTGGAATGAGAATGATGTCGCTAATAAAAGCCGAAATTTAAATCAGGACGGAGAATATTTTACATTTAATGACGGACCTCCTACAGCAAACGGAATGCCCCATATAGGTCATGTATTGACAAGGGTTATGAAGGATATATTCCCAAGATACAAGTCCATGCAGGGCTATAAGGTATTAAGAAAAGCAGGATGGGACACTCACGGACTTCCGGTTGAGCTTGAAATTGAAAAGCACCTGGGTATATCAGGAAAGCCTCAGATCGAGGAATACGGTGTAGAGGAATTCATAAAAAGATGCAAGGAAAGCGTTTTTACCTACGTTGCCGAGTGGAAGGAAATGTCAGAAAGGGTAGGCTTCTGGGTTGATATGGAAAACCCATATGTAACCTACTACAATGATTATATAGAATCTGTATGGTGGTCACTAAAAGAGATCTGGAACAAGGATCTTATGTATAAAGGCCACAAGGTAGTGCCATACTGCCCAAGATGCGGAACTGCGCTTTCATCCCACGAGGTTTCACAGGGCTATAAGGATGTTAAGGAATCTTCAGTATATGTAAAGTTTAAGGTTAAGGATCAGGATAAATATATCCTTGCCTGGACAACCACACCATGGACACTGCCAAGCAACGTTGCACTGGCAATTAACAAGGCATATGATTATGTAGAAGTTGTGAACAATGGTGATAATCTTATTTTGGCGAAAGCTCTGGTTGAAAAATTGCTGGGCGAATATGAAATAGTAAGAGAATTCAAGGGTGAAGAACTGATAGGCTTGGAATACGAGCAGATGTTCAAGTTTGCCAAGGTTGATAAAAAGGCATTTTACGTGGTTCATGCAGATTATGTTACATTAACAGATGGTACAGGTATAGTTCATACTGCACCAGCTTTTGGTGAGGACGACAACATTACCGGCAGAAGATATGATCTGCCATTGATTAATCTTGTGGACACCCAGGGAAGGTTTACAGAAGAGGTTACTCCATGGAAGGGCAAATTTGTTAAGGACGTTGATTCCAAAATAATAGAATATATGAGAGAAAATAACATCCTTTACAAAGAGGAGAAGTTTGAGCACTCCTATCCATTCTGCTGGAGATGCGATACTCCGCTGCTTTACTACCCAAGAGATACCTGGTTCATAAAAATGTCATCATTAAGAGAAGAGCTTGTTAATAATACAAACAAGGCTAACTGGTACCCTGACAATATAAGGACAGGAAGATTCGGCAAGTTTGTTGAAAATGCAATCGACTGGGGCTTAAGCCGTGAAAGATACTGGGGAACTCCACTGCCTGTATGGGAATGCGAATGCGGCCACAAGGAATGCATTGGCAGTATAGCAGAGCTTAAGGAAAAGGGAATAAATGTTCCTGACAACCTGGAGCTTCACAAGCCATATATTGATGAAGTTAAGCTTAAATGCAGCAAGTGCGGTAAGGAAATGACAAGAGTTACAGAGGTTATTGACTGCTGGTACGATTCAGGAGCTATGCCTTTTGCACAATACCACTATCCGTTTGAAAACAAGGAGCTTTTTGATAAAAGCTTCCCTGCAGACTATATAACTGAAGCTGTAGACCAGACAAGAGGATGGTTCTACTCACAGATGGCCATAGCAACATGCCTGTTTGACAATACTCCATTTAAGAACTGTATAGTAATGGGTCACGTACTGGATAAACACGGGTTGAAAATGTCCAAGAGCAAAGGAAATGCTGTAAGTCCTAAGGATGTTCTTCAAAATATAGGAGCAGATGCAACAAGGTGGTATTTCTATACAGCCAGTGCACCATGGCTGCCATCAAGATTCTATGATGAGGCAGTTCAGGACAGCCAGAGAAAATTCCTTGGAACACTGTGGAATGTATATTCCTTCTATGTGCTTTATGCAGACCTTGATAACTTTAATCCTTTGGAATATAAAGATTTCAAGAGTGACCATGTTATGGACAAATGGATAACTGCAAAATTGAATTCATTGATCAAAGAAACTGAGGACTATCTGGATGCATATAAAATCACAGAAGCAGCAAAAAATTTAGGGGAATTTGTTGATGAACTATCAAACTGGTATGTAAGAAGGAACAGATCCAGATTCTGGAGCGAAGAGCTTACAGATGACAAGATTGGTGCTTATGTAACACTTTACAGAATTCTAAATACATTCTGTCTGGTTGCGGCTCCATTCGTACCATTCATGACTGAAGAAATATACCAGAACCTGGTGGTAAGTCTTGATCCTGATGCAGAGCAAAGCATACATCTTTGCAAATGGCCCAAATATGATGAAGCATTGGTTGATGCAGAATTAGAAGAGGATATGGAAGATGCCTATAAGATTGTTAAGCTAGGCAGAAGCACAAGAAATGCTGTTAATATTAAAAACAGACAGCCTCTTTCCGAAATGCTTGTAAGTACAAAATCACTGCCAGAATACTATGGTGATATTATAAAAGAGGAGCTTAATATAAAGGAAATTGTCTTTGGTGCTGATTTATCAAAATATGTAAGCTTTGATATAAAGCCAAACCTTCCTGTGCTTGGAAAAGAGTATGGTAAGCTGATACCGGTAATAAGAAAAGAGCTATCAGCTATGGATCAGATGGATCTTGCTCAGCGTATAATGGCAGGGGAGATAGTATATCTCACTATAGATGAAGAGGATATTCCTTTATCCAGCGAAAACCTGCTTGTAAACATGCAGGGGCTTGAGGGCTTTGCCTTTGCTGGTGAAGGTCCTGTGGGAGTAGTTCTGGATACCCATATTACCGAAGAGCTGAAAGAGGAAGGACTTGTTAGAGAAGTGCTCAGCAAGGTTCAGAATATGAGAAAAGACAGCGGCTTTGAAGTTGCAGATAAAATCAATCTGTATGTTTCCGGAAATGAAACCCTGGAAAATGTCATAAAGAAAAATGAAGAGCTCATTAAAAAGGAAACCTTAGCGGTAGATGTTTTTTACAATGAGAATAAGGAATATACAGAATGCAATATCAATGGTGAAAAATTGAATATGTTTGTTGAAGTAGTGAAATAATTAATAAAATGCATGCAGTTTACCTATAATTGCATGCATTTTGACTTAAAATTCTTGTATATTTACTAATTTAAAAGTATAATAATTAGAAAAAACTTTTGGAGGTTTGATATTATGGCAGCATCAATAAAGGATGTAGCAAAGGAGGCAGGGGTATCAATTGCTACAGTATCAAGAGTGCTAAATGAAATAGACGTGGTTAATGAGGACACAAAAACAAAAGTAAAGGAAGCTATAGCAAAACTGGGGTATAGACCTAATATAGTTGCACGAAGCCTTAAGACACAGAAAACCAAGACTGTAGGCATAATAATTCCGGATATATCCAATCAATTCTATCCGGAAATCGTAAGAGGAGCAGAGGATGTTGCCAATATTTACGACTATAATATAATGCTTTGCAATACTGATCTTGATAAGGAAAAAGAAATAGAATATCTGAAAATATTGAAAGAGAAAATGAGTGATGGTATTTTATATATGAGCAACTTTTTAGAAAGTGATACTATTGAATTGCTTAAAGAACTTGATCTTCCAACTGTTTTGATAGAAAATACAGATGTCTCCGGCAGGATACCAAGTGTTACAATAGATAATGAAAAGGCAGCCTTTGACGGAGTAACCTATTTGATAAAAAAAGGAAATAATAAAATAGCTTATGTAGGTTCGGACAAAAACTACAATAGCGTTAGTGCATCAAGATTTGCCGGATATGAAAGGGCCTTAAAGCAAAATTCAATATTATTGGATGAAACATTGATTTGTTTCTCAGGCAAAAAGGCAAAGGATGGTCTTGCTGGTATTAAAAAAATAATTGAAAAAACCTCTGTAGACGCAGTATTTTGTACAGAAGATGAGGTAGCCATGGGAGTAATTAATGGTCTTAGAGAAAAAGGGATAAAGGTTCCTGAAGAAGTTGATGTTATTGGCTTCGACAATATTTATTCCTCATCAATATTTTACCCTAAGCTTACTACAGTAGCACAGCCCATGTACGATATGGGTTCGGTGGGCATGAGAATGCTTATCAAGCTCATCACCAACAGTGAGCTTGATATAAAAAATTATATACTGGACCATGAAATAATCGAAAGAGATTCCTGTAAGTAAAATATATGTTAACAATATGGAAATTGCTTTTCTTATGCCAGCTTATAATATATAATTATTCAGGAGAATACTAGGTTAGAAAGGAATTTCTTATGATAGAAGGATTAATTAATATAGTAATATCAGTATTAGATAAGGTTGGGTACATAGGGATTTTTTTTGGAATGGCTTTGGAGAGCGCTTGTATACCAATTCCCAGTGAAGCAATTCTGCCCTTTGGAGGATATTTAAGCTATACCGGCAGGCTGAATCTCATAATAACTATTCTTCTGGGCACCCTGGGAGGCACCTTTGGATCTCTTGCAGCATATTATCTTGGCAAGCTTGGGGGAAGACCCTGGGTGGAGAAATATGCTGATACCATAAGGCTGAACAGGGCACATATTGAAAAAAGTGACTACTACTTTAACAAGTACGGTGAGAAGATTGTGTTTTTTTCAAGGCTGCTGCCAATAATAAGGACATTTATATCACTGCCTGCAGGAATAAGCAGAATGGAAGTTAAAAAGTTTACCATATATACATTTGCTGGGTCCCTGATATGGAGTATACTATTGGCTTATGCCGGGTTCGTTATGGGACAGAATTGGGTTTTGATGAGAACCTGGTTCCATGTGGCTGACATTATTGTTGCTGCTGCCATAGTGATATTTATTGTCTACAGATTTGCTTTGAGATTAAAAAAAGTAAATGCATAAAGCTTTAAAAGGGCACTTAATACATATATAATTGTATTAAGTGCTGTTTTTTAGAAGGTGATTTTATGATGGAATATTTTCCTGTAGATTTTACAGCAGAGCTTTCAAAAAAGGAAGCTAATGGTAAAAAGCCTATTTATGCTGTTCACAAATGGTTTGGCAGAAAAACTGATGCAATTATAAGAAGTATATTAATTACAATGTTCACAGAAGTTCAAGACATAAACTTTGGTGAAAAATACTACAGCACCTGCCACGATTTGCTTAAAGGAAAAATAATTCTTGATCCATTTATGGGGGGAGGAATATCTTTGATCAACACACTGCGTATGGGTGGAAAAGCAGTGGGAGTAGATATTAATCCAGTTGCATGCTTTATTACAAAAAGTGAGCTGCAGATACCAGAAATTAATGGGCATATTCCTGATTACAAGGAGCTTGTAAAATCATTGGATAATGAATTACACAAACTGGAGGCTACAGTGGGTGCAGAGATTAAGGCTGCTTATAAAACCACAATTACTTTAAGTGAAGGAGCCTGCAGGGAAGCTGATGTTATGTATGTCTTGTGGGTGAAGAAAATAAAGTGCCCGGAATGCGGCAATATGATAAAGCTTTTTCCAAGGTATTCTATAACTGATGTCAAGAAGGATATGTTTGAGAATATCAATGTATGTCCGAGCTGCGGTGAAATTGTACGGGGAAATGAAATAAAGCTTACATGCAGCTGCTGCGGACTCCAATTCAATATTAAAGATAGCTGCTATAAAGGGAGAAATTTTAAGTGTAATTGTTGTGGAGGCACTTTCAGCATTATCGGCGATGTCATGAGAAAAACATCTGCCGTAATGGATATGGAAATGTATGCAATAGAATATTATGATGAGAAAACAGGCATAAAGGGTTTCAAAAAGCCGGATAAACTGGATATTGAAAATTATGAAAAAATTAAGACTCAATATAATAATTATAAGGATGAATTAAGGGAATATATTCCATGTGGAAATATCCCTGATGGGTTCAACACTAGGCAGATATTGAACCACAATTATCACAAATGGTGTGATATGTTTAATGAAAGACAGCTGTTTTTCTTATCAAAGCTGTTAAGAGAAATAAGCAAAATAGAAAATCAGTATATTAAGGAAATATTTTTATGTATATTTTCAAATACTTTAAACGCAAATAATATGTTTTCAATCTATAACTCCCAGTATTGCAAGATTGAACCTATTTTTGGCGATCACCATCTAGCTCCAGTTATGAATCCTGTGGAAAATAATATTTGGGGTACTAGATACGGCAGAGGAAGCTTCATTAAAAATTATAAATTAATGCTGGAAAGTAAAAGATATAATTATGAACCCTTCGAAAGATGCTACAAAGGTATAAAAAGTATTAAAACATATATAACAACTGAGCAATTTCATGGAAAATTCTCAGAAGATTTTGAAAAACTTGGATATAGTGAGGTAAATACTTTAATAAAGTGCGCCAGTGCAGAAGAATTGTCCTTTATACCTGACAACTCGGTGGATGGCATCGTTACAGATCCTCCATATTATTCAGCAATTAATTATGGCGAGATTAGTGAGTTTTTTTACTGCTGGCAGAGGATTATTTTAAGTAAAAACTACCCTGAATTTATGCCCCTTAATATTTCATTCAGCAATGAAGTTACTGTAAACCATATAAAAGGAATAGAAAAGCAGCAATTTCAAACAAGATTGACAGCTTGTTTCAGAGAGCTGCACAGAGTTCTGAAACAAGAGGCTCCTCTTGTGATGACCTATAATAACAGCAGTATGGATGGCTGGTGTGTGCTTGTGGATTCATTAAAGGATTCTGGTTTTAAAATCTCAGAGGTGTATCCTGTTTATATGGAATATAATGCTGGACTTGTTGATAACAGAAGACAGAAAATGAATTATGATCTCATAATTTTTGCTGTGAAGTCTGTGTGGGAAGCTGCACGGAATATAAGCTTCAAGGATTTCCTTGAGGAATTGGAAACTCAGGAATGTGAAGCTGTAGAAAATTGCACAGAGCTGAATTTGAATGAAATGGATAAAAAGCTTATAGAGGTGGGGGCATTATACAAATTGTTTTTCAAGTATTATCCCAATATTTATGAAAACGGGCGAAATATTGAGTTCCAGGATATTATAAAACATATTTACAAGAAGGCGTAAGGAGGTGCTTTTGTGACCATAGACGAACTTATTTTTAAGGTAAAAGATATAATGACAATGGATTTTATTGAAGTGAACCAGGGAGAAACCATAAGGGACGCCTCTAATAAAATGATAAAGGAGTATAGGGACGAGGTTCTGATTGTAGATGAAAACCATAAGCTGACTGGCATTTTCACAATGAAGGACCTGGCCAGAATTGAAAAGGGCAAGGTTCCATATGACGAACCAGTAATTAAATATGCAGCTAGAAATATAATTTCTATTGAGCCAACAAAATCGGCCAGAAATGCCAGGGATCTTATGATAAAAGAGAAAATAGGAAGATTGCCTGTGGTGGATAATGGAAAAGTAATTGGAATTGTTACCAGTGAAAATATTAGAGATAGCTTCTATTTAAAGTTGGACGAGCTTTTTTCCTTACAAAACAATATAATGGACAACCTCCATGAGGGGATATGTATAATAGATGAAAATGGAATTGTGCAATATTGGAACAGAAGCTCTGAAACACTTTACAATGTCCCTGTAGATAATATATTACACCACCACTTGGGAGAATTTTTTAAGAATGCCATGGCCCTGCAAGTACTAAAGACGGGGAAAAGAGTGGATAATGTACTCCATGAACCAAGGGAGGGCAAGCTTGTAATATTAAGCGCAGTGCCTATATTTAATATACACGGTAATATAATAGCAGCTGTTTCCACAGACAGAGATATAACCGAGGCCATGAAGCTTTCTAAAGAGCTTGAAACAGAAAGGAAAAAGGTTGAGTTTCTGGAAAAGGAATATAAGAAGGAGATATCATTAAAATATAACTTTTCATCTATCATTGGAAAAAACAAAAAAATAATTGAAGCTATAACTGTTGCACAGAAGGTGGCGTCAACAACTACCAGTGTGCTTATAACAGGGAAAAGCGGTACAGGTAAGGAGGTATTTGCAAAAGCTATTCATGAAGCAAGCGGCAGAAGCGGGAATTTTGTGGCTATCAACTGCAGTGCCATACCGGAGAACCTGTTTGAAAGCGAACTGTTTGGCTATGTAGAAGGAGCTTTTACCGGAGCAATTAAAAAGGGTAAAATCGGAAAATTCGAATTTGCAAGTAACGGAACATTGTTTTTGGATGAAATAGGTGATATGCCTTTGGATATGCAGGTCAAAATATTACGTGTGCTTCAGGACGGTGTTATTTACAGGCTTGGCAGCGAAAAAGCAATAGCAACTGATACAAGAATTATTGCTGCTACCAATAAAGATTTAATGCAGCTTATTAATGAAAATAAATTCAGGGAAGATCTTTTTTACAGACTGGCTGTAGTGCAGATAAAACTGCCTCCCCTTTGTGAAAGAAAAGAAGATATAAGAGATCTTGCAAATCTGTTTTTAGACCAGGTTTCATCACAGGAAGGGATAGAAATAAATTTTGTTGATGAAAAGATTTACAATGTTTTAGGCAATTATAAATGGGACGGGAATATAAGGGAGCTGCGTAATGTGGTCCAAAGGATGGTGGTGCTATCCAATGATGGACGCATTACCCTGGATTCCATACCGGAATATATTATGGAAAGCGCCTATGCCCAGGAAGAGGAAAATGTAGAGGCCTATGATCTGGAAAGGATTGTTGAAAATGTTGAAAGAAGAACTATTAGGGAGGTAATGAAGATATCCAGCGGAAATAAGCAAAAAGCAGCAAAAATGTTAAAAATAAAAAGAAGTACATTATATTACAAGCTTGAAAAATACGGTATTTAATGTAGTACATCCTGACACACCTGTCTGAAAACTGACAGGTGTTTTTCTTTTTTCAAATGTCTGCCATTTTTAATTAGTATTGAAACCTTGAAAAGAAAAATAAATAAAATGTCAATTTGCTGACAAATTCTTTTGACAAACAAAATACCTAAAAAATGGAAAATAATCCGCAAAGCCTTAAATTTAAAAGGTTTGCACAGCTATAAATTTTGTTTATAGCTGTGGCACGGTATATGCTGAAAAGTAATAATGGATAAGGAGGGATTTCATGGAGAATATGTACAGGTTTCCTCTAAAAATGCATGTTGGAGCACCTGATAAACCAATTGTGAAATTAAATCAGGAGGTAAAGAGGGGGGAATGTATTGCCGAGCCTAATGGGTTAGGAGCCAAGATTCACAGCAGTGTATCCGGAAAAATTGAAAAAATCACTGAAAATGAAATTATAATCAGCGCTGATGAAAACCAGACCGATGATTATGTAAAAATTAAAAAGTGTGAAAATGTTTCGGAAGCAGTGTATGAAGCTGGCATAGTAGGCGCAGGTGGTGCTGGTTTTCCAACTCATATAAAACTTAAGGCACATATACCTGACGGATATATTATAGCTAACTGTGTGGAATGTGAGCCAGTGCTTTATCATAATATAAAAATGATAGAAGAACATCCTGAGCTTGTAGTTAATGGAATTAAGTATGCAATGGAAGCTACCGGCGCAAAAAAGGCTCATATAGCAATAAAAGCTAAAAATTCAAAGGCTGTTTCTGCCTTGGAAAAATGCATTTTGGGAGAAAACGATATCAAAATCAGCAAACTTAAAGATCAATACCCTATGGGAGAGGAAAGAGCCATTATTCATGAGATATTTGGAAAATGGCTTAAACCAAGCCAGCTGCCATTGGATGCAGACTGTGTGGTTTTAAATGCGGAGACTCTGGCCAATATAACCAGAGCTGTTGAAGACAGAAAACCGGTTATTGATAAGGATATAACTGTAATAGGAAAATTAAAAACTGGAACGAAACCTAATATTTTGTTCAGCACCCCCGTTGGTACAAGCATAAAGCGCCTTATCGAAAAATGCGGAGGCATTGAAGGCGAATATGGTGAACTAGTAATAGGGGGACCATATACAGGAAAATCAGAAAACATCGAGGATGCTATTGTTACAAAAATTTCAGGGGGAGCTATAGTAACAATACCTTTGCCTGAATATGAAGGCCCTCTCGGATTATTGGTTTGTGCCTGCGGTGCAAATGAAGAGAGATTAAGAGATGTGGCAGCTAAGATGAAATCAGAGGTGGTTGCTGTAACTAAATGCAAAAATGTTACAGAAATTAAAGGGGCTAATAAATGCGAAACCCCAGGGGACTGTCCAGGACAGATAGCAGGAATTATGTATTTGAAGAGCCATGGGGCTAAAAGAGTACTTATTTCAAACTGTTCAGACTGCTCAAATACAGTAATGTGCTGTGCTCCAAAGCTCGGCCTGCCTGTATATCACCATACAGATCATGTTTTCAGGACAGTAGATCACGAGCTAACCAGAAGGCTTCCAATGGAATAAAGTTAGGAGGAATATATTATGTCAATGAGTGATGAACATGCAGCAGAACTTAAAAATGAATTAGCAGTGGTTTGCTGCAGAACAGAAGAAGGAACCATTTTATCTGCATCAAATTTGGAGGATCCGGCAATATTCCCGGACATGGTAGATTCAGGACTGCTTACAATTCCTGATAACTGTTTGAAAATAGGAGAGGTTATTGGAGTAAAGCTTTTGAAGACAATCGATTCACTTACACCACTTACTCCGGATATTCTTGAAGGGGTAAACAAAATGGAATCTGAAGTGAAAGCAGAAGAACCCAAGGCAGCACCAGTTAAGGATATAGCAGAGGAAATGGAAGACACAGAGGTTGATGCAGTGGTAACCTGCGAAGGTGGAGTTTTAAAAATAAGAATTGAAGAAGGTAAAGGGATAGATATAGAGTTACCATTCTAAACCTAAGGTAAGGAGGAATTATATATGTCGATGAGCGCAGAGCATGCAGAGGCTTTAAAGGATAAACCTGCTGTAGTATGCTGCAGGACAGAGGAAGGAACAATTATTGAGGCATCAAATCTTGAGGATCCGGATATATTTCCTGACATGGTGGATTCCGGACTGCTCAATATTCCCGATAACTGCTTTAAGGTAGGACAGGTTATCGGAGCAAAGTTGATTAAAACTATCGATTCACTTACCCCGCTTACTCCTGATCTGCTTCAGGGAGTAAAAGAGGCTTCAGAACAAAAGGAAAAAGCTTTAACGGATGGTAGTGAAAAGGCAGTTTTAAAATATAACCTGAAATCAGGAACTGTTATAGGAGTAGAGGATTTAGAAAATCCTATGCATTTTGCCAAGCTCCAGGACTCTCTTTTAATCGACTTCAATGAGAAGGTTTTAAGCAGGGAAGAAGCATTAGGTAAAATGTTAAAGACGGATACACCGGCGCTTACTCCTGTTACAGCATCCATGCTGGAAGGATATGAGGAGGAAATGGATATGGTAGAAACACCAACCTTATCCGGAGGAGTTTTAAAGATTAAAATTGCTGAAGGAAAAGGAATCGACATCGAGGTTCCATTAAATGGAGCTGGAGCAGGAACAGTTCATGCAGTGCCAAAGGTAAAAGCTGAAAATGCTGTTATAGCTGCTGCCGTACCAGCTTCAGTGAATCTTGAAGAAAAGGTACTAAGAACACTTACAAGAAAACATTACAAAATTGCTGAAGTTAAATTAGGGTCTGAAACTAAAATTGAAGGAACCACCCTTTATATCAGGGAAAATGTTTGTGATGATGCTGTTAAAGCCAGTGAACTGGTAAAGGCAATGAAAGTTGAAATTATAACCCCTGATAAGTATCATACTTACAGTGAAACTATAATGGACGTTCAGCCTATAGCAACAAAGGAAGGCGATTCAAAACTTGGAAGCGGAGTTACAAGAGTTCTTGACGGTGTTGTAATGATGCTTACAGGTACAGATGAAAAAGGAGTTCAGATAGGAGAATTCGGTTCATCGGAAGGATATCTGGACGAAAATATATCCTGGGGAAGACCAAGCTGCCCGGATAAGGGAGAAATATTCATAAAGCTTCAGATAACAATTCAGGAAAAGACCAATATGGAAAGAAGAGGACCTATAGCGGCTCATAAGGCAGCAGATGTTATAACTCAGGAAATAAGAGAAGCAATGAAGAAGCTTGAAGATGATTCATTAGTGGTTAATACTGAAGAGTTCAAGCATGTTAGAAGACCAGGAAAGAAAAAAGTCATTATAGTTAAAGAAATCATGGGTCAGGGAGCTATGCACGATAATTTGATTCTTCCTGTAGAACCAGTAGGCTTCCTTGGAGGAAAACCTAATGTTGATTTAGGAAACGTTCCTGTTATGCTTTCACCTCTTGAAGTTGCTGATGGAGGAATCCATGCATTAACCTGTATAGGACCTGCTTCAAAGGAATGTTCAAGGCATTACTGGAGAGAACCTTTGGTTCACCAGGTATTAAATGACCCTGAACTAGATCTTTGCGGAGTTTTATTTGTAGGAAGCCCTCAGATCAATACAGAAAAATTCTATGTATCAGAAAGAATGGGCATGATTGTAGAAGCCTTGGATGTGGATGGCGCATTTGTTACAACTGAAGGCTTTGGAAACAACCACATTGACTTTGCAAGCCATGTTGAGCAGATAGGCATGAGGGGAATACCTTGTGTGGCATTCTCATTCTGTGCTGTTCAGGGTGCCTTGGTTGTTGGTAATAAATATATGAGATATATGGTAGATAACAACAAGTCTGAAGCCGGAATTGAAAACGAAGTTCTTGGCTGCAATACCCTTTGTCCTGAAGATGCTATAAGAGGAGTGGCAATGCTTAAGACTGCCATGACAGGAGAAGAGGTTAAGGAAGCAGAAAGAAAATACAACAGAAATGTGCTTGAAAGCAACCTTGAAATAGTAGAAAAAACAGATGGTATTAAAATTGAAAGAGCATTAAACGAAACTTCACTGCCTATGAGCGAAAAGAGGAAGGAAAAGTATTCCTAAATGGAGCTCAAATATGGGGATAAGATAATAGAAATGCAGGGTGTTATTGTGGAAGTCCACGATGGCTCCGTTGCAATGGACCTGAAGGGAAGACTGGGATATCTTAAAGTGCCTATGCGTATGCTGATCACTGATTATCCGTTGAAGGTTGGTCAGGAAGTAGGCTTTAAAATGAGTTTCGTTGAAGTTTTAAGCGAAGAAGTTAACGAGAAATATGTAAGCAATATAGAGAAAAGGAATAGAAAGGAAGGAAAAATATAATGGATTTAACAGTTTATAAAGGACTACAGTCCGAAATATTTGTTCCTATAACCCCGCCACCGGTTTGGGCACCGGTTACAAAACCATTAAGTGAAATGACAATAGCATTAGCTACAGCAGCAGGAGTTCACTTAAAATCAGATAAAAGATTCAACCTGGCCGGGGATACAGGATTTAGAAAGATTCCGGGGGATGCAAACTCTGATGATTTAATGGTGTCCCATGGAGGATATGACAACTCAGATGTTAACAAGGACATAAACTGCATGTTCCCAATAGACAGAATAAGAGAACTTGTAAAGGATGGCTTTATAAAGGCTATAGCACCTACAAACATTGGATTTATGGGTGGTGGCGGAAATATAAAGGTATTTACTGAAGAAACTGGTCCTGCCATTGCACAGATATTAAAGGATGAAGGTGTAGATGCAGTTTTAATGACTGCCGGCTGAGGAACCTGCCACCGCTCTGCAGTTTTGGTGCAGAGAGCAATCGAACAGGCTGGAATACCTACTATTATAATTGCCGCATTGCCACCAGTTGTTAAACAGACAGGAACTCCAAGAGCAGTTGCTCCAAGAGTACCTATGGGTGCTAATGCAGGAAAACCTCATGATATAGTAATGCAGACAGGTATTGTAAAGGATACTTTAGCACAGCTTGAAATACTTCAGTCACCGGGTAAGGTAATTCCACTGCCTTACGAATACGTAGCAAAAGTATAGCAATATTCAATATCAGCCCTCTTTTAAAATCCACACAAAGGGGGCTGGTATTTAATAAATTTGAATCGTGGTGGTTAAATGGTTAATGAAATAGAAATGAGAAGACTTGTTATTAAGACTTTTCATATCAAAAACATTGTGTTTGATGATAAGACTTATATAGAAAATGAAGTTTTACACCTTAAACGGGGCATTGAACAACAGTATCTTCAGGAAGAGCCTTTAGTTAAGGATGTAAAAATAAAAGTGATTTATCCAAATGCACATGATATTTTTATAAACTCCATTATGGATTTTTCACCTGTGGCTGTAAAGGTTTTAGGCAGGATGGGAGAAGGCATAACCCACGTCCTTACAGGAATGGCAGTGATGCTTACAGGTGTTGATGAGAATGGAATCCAGGTAGCTGAATTTGGTTCATCCGAAGGGATTTTGAATGAGCAGGTAGTGTTTGACAAAGCAGGTACACCATCAAAAGGTGACATTCTACTTCATATAGATGTAACCTTAACTGCAGGGGGCGGCGGAAGCAGGCCTGGTCCTACTGCAGCACACAGGCTGTGTGATAAAATCATACAGGAAGTCAGGGAATATCTAAAGAAGATGAATGGGAGATTCTGTGATGAAAAGCATGAATATTTTGATAAAATAAAACCTGGAAAAAAGAAAGTGGTAATTATAAAACAGGTTGCAGGGCAGGGAGCTATGTATGACACCCAGCTTTTAAGCAGGGAACCCGGAGGATTTATAGGGGGAAGGTCTATAATCGATATGGGAAACATGCCTATAGTATTAAGCCCTAATGAATACAGAGACGGGGCTCTGAGAGCCATGAACTAGGAGGGACAATTATGGGAATTGGACCATCTACAAAAGAGACAACACTTCATCATTTCAGAGATCCGCTATTGGATGTGGTATCCTCGGATAATGATGTGGACCTTCTTGGGGTAATAGTAGCAGGAACACCACAGGAAAATGAAGACAAGGTTTTTGTGGCAGAGAGAGCTGCAGCCTGGGCAGAGGCCATG
The DNA here is from genome assembly GCA_937927335.1 of uncultured Clostridium sp. Classification (GTDB taxonomy): domain Bacteria; phylum Bacillota; class Clostridia; order Clostridiales; family Clostridiaceae; genus UBA699. The sequence goes on along the minus strand of CALBDU010000028.1, from coordinate 39,827 downwards.
AGGGCCGATGGTGTTATAGTATCCATAGACGGCTGGGGAAACAGCAACATAGATTTCGCCACATGTATTGAGGAAGTGGGCAAAAGAAATATTCCAGTGGTAGGCATGAGCTTCGTAGGGGTTCAGGCTCAGTTTGTTGTAACAAACAAATATATGGATACAATTGTGGACTTTAATAAATCAAGAGAAGGAATTGAAACAGAGGTAGTAGGCGAAAATACAGTAGCCTCAATTGATGCAAAGAAAGCCTTGGCTTTTTTGAAATTAAAAATGAGAAATAGGGGGAACGAGCATGAAGGCAACTAAAGTAATACAGACTGTAGAGTCACATACCATGGGTGAACCGACAAGAATTGTTATAGGAGGTCTACCCAAAATACCTGGTAAAACTATGCCGGAAAAAATGGAATATCTTCAGGAAAACATGGACTACTTACGAACAATGCTGATGCTGGAACCAAGAGGCCACAATGATATGTTTGGAGCTATATTTACAGAACCTTACAGCGAGGAAGCAGACATTGGAGTAATATTTATGGACGGCGGCGGATATCTTAACATGTGCGGACATGGTTCCATAGGCTCAGCAACCTGTGCTGTGGAAATGGGAATTGTGCCTGTAACAGAGCCTTATACCAATGTAGTTCTCGAAGCTCCGGCAGGAATGATAAAGGCCAGGGTAAAGGTGGAGGACGGCAAGGCAAAGGAGGCTTCCATAGTAAATGTTGCTGCTTTTCTATATAAGAAGGATGTAGTTGTGGATGTGCCTGAGGTTGGAAAGGTAACAATGGACATTTCCTTTGGTGGAAGTTTCTTTGCTTTAGTTAAGGCTTCCAGTTTAAACCTGGAACTAATACCTGAAAATGCTGCGAAACTAAACGATATAGGAATGAAAATAATTCATGCTGTAAATGACCAGGTGGAAATACAGCATCCAGTGTTAAAGCATATTAAAACAGTTGATCTATGTGAATTTTATGGACCTGCAAAAAGCCCGGATGCTGATATGCAAAACGCTGTAGTATTTGGACAGGGACAGCTTGACAGGTCACCTTGCGGTACAGGCACCAGTGCAAAGCTTGCGGATCTTTATGCAAGAGGAGAATTGAAGGTAGGAGATTCACTGGTAAATGAAAGCATAATATGCACAAAGTTTAAAGGAAAGATACTAAGTGAAACAAAAGTAGGGGAATTTAATGCAATAATCCCTGAAATAACAGGAAGTGCCTATATAACAGGATTCAGCCAGTACCTTATCGATCCTGACGATCCGGTAAAATACGGGTTTATTTTGAAGTAAGCGTAATAAATCAGTTTTAAATTGAATATATATGTTTACAAGCATCTATTAATTAATTTGTGTGTGGAGGGAATAATATGTTAGTAAAAGTAGTATTAGGTTTATTAATTGTTCTGACAATATACTTTGCAGTAATATTTTTCCGCGATTATGCGAAGACATCCAAGGAGGGCAGATTAGAAAAAGGGAATTTCCTTGCATTGGGTGGAGTAGGCTTCGTAACCAACTTTTTCGATACTTTGGGTATTGGAAGCTTTGCCACAACAACAGCACTCTTTAAATTTTTCAACCTGACGGAGGACAGAACCATTCCAGGAACATTAAACGTTGCATGTACTATCCCCGTTGTGGTGGAAGCTCTTATCTTCATTACGGTAATAAAGGCAGAACCAGTTACCCTGGTTGCCATGCTGGCTGCGGCAACTGTAGGCGCTTACTTTGGAGCTGGTATCGTTGCTAAGCTTGATGAAAGAAAAGTTGAACTGGGTATGGGTGCTGCTTTGATAGTTGTGGCAATAGTTATGATGACAGGACAACTTGGCTTGACCCCGGCAGGCGGCGACGCAATTGGATTAACCGGAGTAAAATTAATAATAGCAGTAATTGCAAACTTCATTCTTGGTTCTTTGATGACATTGGGAATAGGGCTTTATGCACCTTGTATGGCCTTGGTATATGCACTGGGTATGAGCCCTAAAGTAGCATTTCCTATAATGATGGGTTCCTGTGCATTCCTAATGCCGGTGGCATCTGCAAAGTTCGTTAAGGAAAGTGCCTATGACAGAAAAGCATCTTTGGCTATAACCATATTTGGAGTAGTAGGCGTTTTAATTGCAGCTTATATAGTTAAGTCACTTCCTCTTAAGATATTAACCTGGGTAGTAATAGTAGTAATATTCTACACCTCTATTATGATGTTCAGGTCTGCGCAGAAACATAAGAAAGCCGCATAAATAGTATTCATTATACAAAAACCGTGCGTGTCAATTTTTCGACACGCACTTTTTGCTTTTTTGTGTTAAACATTTGTCAAATAGCCAGTTTTATTGAATTATTTAAATGACTGTCAAAAATATGACACAAAACGTCAAAAATTAAAACATATTTTAATTGTAACGTTTACATGCGGCATAGGGCCAAACTATAGGAAAATCAAATAGTCGGGCATATAAACGATAAATAAAACACATAATAAATCCATTGGCATGGGATTTGCTTATTAAAATTATATAATGAAAAAAGGAGGTACGTTATGGCTGGTTATTTTAAATTTCCTTTAAAAATGCATGTAGGAGCACCTGATGCTGCTATAGTTAAAGAAGGACAGGAAGTTAAAAGAGGAGAATGCATAGCCGAACCAACCGGTTTAGGCGCTAAGATACATACAAGTGTATCAGGAAAAGTTTCTAAAGTAACTGAAACTGAAATTGTTATAGAGGCATTTGAAAATCAGACTGAGGAATTTGTAAAGATCAAGGAATGTGACAGCATTGTTGATACAGTATATGAAGCAGGAATTGTTGGAGCAGGCGGAGCTGGATTCCCAACTCATGTTAAGCTTAAGTCCCAGATTCCTGATGGATACATTATAGCAAACTGCGTAGAATGCGAGCCTGCACTTTATCACAATATAAAGCTTGCTAAGGAAACACCTGAAATAATGATAAAGGGTATAAGGTATGCTATGAAGGCTACAGGAGCTCCAAAAGCATACATTGCAATAAAATCCAAAAACAAGGAAGCTGTGGCTTCATTAAACAAGTATCTCAGCGGCGACAAAACCATAGAGGTTAAAGAACTTAGAGATATATACCCTATGGGTGAGGAAAGAGCCATAATTCATGAAATATTCGATATATGGCTGGAACCTACACAGCTTCCAATTGAAGCAAAATGTGTTGTGTTAAATGCTGAAACCCTTGCCAATATTGCAAAGGCAGTTGATGACAGAAAGCCTGTAATAGACAAGGATTTCACCGTTATCGGAAAACTTAAGACCGGCAACAAGCCAAATGTTTATATGTCAGTACCTGTAGGAACACCTATTAAAAACCTTGTTGAAAAGGCAGGGGGAATTGATGGGGAATACGGCGAAATGATAGTTGGTGGACCTTATACCGGAAAAGCTGAGGATATTGAAACTGCTGCAGTTACTAAAACCTCAGGTGGAGCTATAATAACCATACCTCTTCCGGAATATAAAGGAAACCTGGGGCTTCTGGTTTGCGCCTGCGGTGCAAATGAAGCAAGACTTAGAGATGTGGCCTCAAAAATGAATGCAAACGTGGCTTCTGTTACAAACTGTAAAAATATAGTTGAAATCAAAGGGGCCTTAAAGTGTAAGACACCTGGTGAATGACCGGGCCAGACGGCTGCTGTATTGCAGCTAAAGAAAGAAGGAGCAGAGAGGTTGTTAATTGCCAACTGCAGCGACTGTTCAAACACAGTTATGAGCTGTGCTCCAAAGATGAAGCTTCCGGTTTACCATCATACAGATCATGTATTTAGAACCATAAATCATGCATTAACAAGAAGATTATAGAATAGGGAGGTAATAAGTTATGTCAATGAGCGCAGAGCATGCAGCGCAGCTTAAAAATGAATTAGCCGTAGTATGCTGCAGAACAGAAGAAGGAACAATAATATCTGCAGACAATCTGGAAGACCCTGCAATATTCCCAGACATGGTGGATTCAGGACTGCTTGAAATTCCAGACAACTGTTTGAAAATAGGTGAGGTTTTAGGCGCAAAGCTTCTTAAAACCATTGATTCACTGACACCATTAACACCAGACATACTGGAAGGCACAGCAGCACTTGAAGAAGTTAAGAAGGAAGAGCCTGCAGCTGTACCAGTAGCAGTAGAAGAGACTGAAGAAGTATTTGAGGAATATGAAACTGAGCCAGAAGTATGCTGCCAGGGCGGAATACTTAGAATAAAAATTGAAGAAGGCAAAGGCGTAGACATAGAATTTCCGCTTTAACAGCAGAGTTTTATAGATAAATACAGGAAGGGAGGAATTTTGTTATGTCAATGAGTGCTGAACATGCAGCGGGGCTTAAAAATGAGCTGGCTGTAGTTTGCTGCAGAACAGAAGAGGGCACTGTAATATCGGCAGACAATCTGGAAGATCCGGCAATATTCCCGGATATGGTAGACTCAGGCTTGCTGAGCATTCCAGATAATTGCTGCAAAATAGGAGAAGTTTTAGGAGCTAAGCTACTTAAAACTATCGATTCACTGACACCATTAACTCCGGATATTCTGGAAGGAGTAAAATCAGCAGATGCTTCCACAGAAACAAAAACTGAGGAGGTATTAACTGAAGGCAGTGAAAAGGCGGTTTTAAAATATAATAAAAAAGCAGGAGATGTTATAGCAGTATCAGACCTTGAAGATCCTATGTTCTTTGAACAGCTTGAAGACTCGCTTTTAATTGAATTAAGCGACAGAGTTTTAAGCAGGGAAAAGGCAGTGGGTCAAACCTTGAAGGTAGATGCACCAGCTATAACTGTAGTAACTCCTGACATGTTAGAAGGATATGAGGAGGAAGAAGAAATGGGAGAAACACCAAAGGCAAACACTAGTTTATCCGGTGGCGTATTAAGAATCAAGATTGCTGAAGGAAAAGGAATCGACATTGAAGTTCCATTAAACGGAACACTCGCAGGTTCAGCAGCACCAAAAGTAAAGGCTCAGAATGCAGCTATAACAACTGAAACAGTAACAGCAGCACCTGCAACAGCAGTTAAGCTTGAAGAAAAGGTTATAAGAACACTGACTAGAAAGCACTTCAATATTACCGAAGTTAAATTCGGACCTGAAACTAAAATAGAAGGCACTACTCTTTACATCAGAGAAAATGTATGTGACGATGCTGTTAAAGCAAGTGATTTGGTTAAAGAGATTAAAATTGATATCATTACTCCTGATAAGTACAACACCTACAGTGAAACTATCATGGATGTTCAGCCAATAGCTACAAAAGAGAGTGATTCAAAGCTTGGAAGCGGAGTTACAAAGGTTCTTGACGGTGTAATCATAATGGTTACTGGAACTGATGAAAATGGAGTTCAGATAGGTGAATTTGGTTCATCTGAAGGTATTCTTGAAGAAAACATCCAGTTTGGCAGACCAGGTGCTCCAGACAAGGGAGAAATATTCATAAAGACTCAGGTTACAATTGCTGCAGGAACAAACATGGAAAGACCAGGCCCATATGCAGCTCACAGAGCTACTGATGTAATAACTCAGGAAATCAGAGAAGTATTGAAAAAGCTTGATGATTCTTTAGTTGTTAACACAGAAGTATTTGAACAAAAGAGAAGACCTGGAAAGAAAAAAGTAATAGTTGTTAAGGAAATCATGGGACAGGGAGCTATGCATGACAACCTGATTCTTCCAGTAGAACCTGTTGGAGTTCTTGGAGGAAAGCCAAACGTTGACTTAGGAAACGTTCCTGTTATGCTTTCACCATTAGAAGTTATGGATGGCGGTATCCATGCATTAACTTGTATCGGACCTGCTTCAAAGGAATGTTCAAGACATTACTGGAGAGAACCTCTTGTAATAGAAGCCATGAACGATCCTGAACTTGACCTTTGCGGTGTTCTATTTGTAGGAAGCCCTCAGATAAACAGCGAAAAGTTCTATGTATCTGAAAGAATGGGTATGATAGTTGAAGCTCTTGATGTTGACGGAGCTGTAGTTACAACTGAAGGCTTTGGAAATAACCACATAGATTTTGCAAGCCATATTGAACAGATAGGTATGAGAGGAATCCCATGCGTTGGTATGTCCTTCTGTGCTGTTCAGGGAGCTCTTGTTGTTGGTAACGCATTCATGAAATACATGGTTGACAACAATAAGTCAGAAGCAGGAATAGAAAACGAAGTATTATCCTGCAACACATTGTGCCCAGAAGATGCAGTAAGAGCAATATCAATGTTAAAATCAGCCATGGCTGAAGAAGAAGTTATAGCTTCTGAAAGAAAATGGAATCCAAACGTTAAAGAAAACAACCTTGAAGCTATTGAAAAGGGATATGGCATCAAGATTGAAAGAGTAGAAAATGAAACAGCAGTTCCAATGAGCCAGAAGAGACTTGAAAAATATTCAACTAAGTAGGCGATATTAATGGATTTAAAATACGGCGATAAGATAATAGAAATGCAGGGAGTTATTGTTGAAGTGCACGACGGGTGCGTAGCAATAGACCTGAAAGGAAGACTTGGATATTTTAAGGTTCCTATGAGGATGCTGATCACTGATTATCCATTGAAGGTTGGTCAGGAAGTAGGCTTTAAAATGAGTTTCGTTGAAGTCTTAAGCGAAGAAGTTAACGAAAAGTATGTAAGCAATATAGAGATAAGAAACAGAAAGGAAGGTAAAGTATAATGGATTTAACAGTTATTAAGGGATTACAGTCAGAAATATTTGTTCCTATAACTCCACCACCAGTTTGGACACCGGTTACAAAAGAATTAAAAGATATGAAAGTGGCTATAGCTACAGCAGCAGGTGTTCACTTAAAGTCAGACAAGAGATTTAACTTTGCAGGGGACTTTACTTATAGATTAATTCCAGGAGACACTCCAACAAGCGAGCTTATGGTATCTCACGGAGGATATGACAATGGTGACGTTAATAAGGACGTTAACTGTATGTTCCCATTAGACAGATTGAGAGAACTGGCAGCTTCAGGCTTCATTAAAGAAGTTGCTGAAACTCACATCGGATTCATGGGCGGCGGCGGAAACCAGGAAAAATTTAAAAATGAAACTGGTCCAGCTATAGCTAAAATATTAAAAGATGAAGGGGTAGACGCAGTTGTATTAACTGCTGGCTGAGGAACCTGCCACCGCTCTGCAGTTTTGGTGCAGAGAGCAATAGAAGAAGCAGGTATACCTACAATTTGTATAGCAGCATTACCTCCAGTTGTTAAGCAAACAGGAACTCCAAGAGCAGTTGCTCCAAGAGTACCTATGGGAGCTAACGCAGGAGCTCCTCATGACGTAGCAATGCAGACAGCTATTACAAAAGAAGCATTAGAATACCTTGTTAAAATTACGACTCCAGGAACAATAGTTCCACTGCCATACGAATATATAGCAAAAGTATAGCAATATTCAATATCAGCCCTCTTTTATCCACACAAAGGGGGCTGGTATTAAATAATTTATGAATCGTGGTGGTAAAATGAGCAATGAAATAGAAGTAAGAAGGCTTGTTATTAAGACTTTTCATATCAAAAACATTGTCATGGATGATAAGACCTTTATTGAAAATGGGATTTTGCACCTTAAACGGGGTATCGAGGAACAGTATCTCCAGGAAGAGCCTCTGATTAAGGATGCCAAAATTAAAATTGTTTACCCAAATGAACATGATATATTCATAAATTCCATAATGGATTTTTCACCTGTAGCTGTAAAGGTTTTAGGCAGAATGGGAGAAGGCATAACCCACGTGCTTACAGGCATGGCGGTGATGCTCACAGGGATAGATGAAAACGGAATTCAGATAGCTGAATTTGGTTCATCAGAAGGAATCCTGAAGGAACAGGTAGTGTTTGACAAAGCAGGCACACCATCAAAAAATGACATTCTTCTTCATGTAGATTTAACCTTAACCGCAGGCGGCGGCGGCAGCAGGCCTGGTCCTACTGCAGCACACAGGCTGTGTGATAAAATCATTCAGGAAATAAGGGAATATCTAAAGAAGATGAATGGAAGATTCTGTGATGAAAAGCATGAATATTTTGACAAAATAAAACCTGGAAAAAAGAAAGTGGTAATAATAAAACAGGTGGCAGGACAGGGAGCCATGTACGACACCCAGCTTTTAAGCAAGGAACCCGGCGGGTTTACAGGTGGAAGGTCTATAATAGACATGGGGAACATGCCAATTGTTTTAAGCCCCAACGAGTATAGAGACGGGGCTCTTAGAGCCATGAACTAGGAGGTACAATTATGGGAATTGGACCATCTACAAAGGAAACAACACTTCATCATTTCAGAGATCCTCTTTTGGAAGTGGTATCTTCTGACAATGATGTAGATCTTCTTGGGGTAATAGTAGCAGGAACCCCCCAGGAAAACGAGGACAAGGTTTTTGTAGCCCAAAGAGCCGCAGCCTGGGCGGAAGCCATGAGGGCTGACGGAGTTATAGTATCCATAGACGGCTGGGGAAACAGCAACATAGATTTTGCCACAGCTCTTGAAGAAGTAGGAAGACGTGATATACCTGTAGTAGGAATGAGCTTCGTAGGAACTGTAGGATATGTGGTAACAAACAAATATATGGATACGGTAGTGGACTTCAACAAATCTAAGCAAGGAATTGAAACAGAGGTAGTGGGTGAAAATACAGTAGCCCCAATTGATGCTAAAAAAGCCTTGGCTTTTTTGAAATTAAAAATGAGGAATAGGGAGGGACATTGATGAAATCAGTCAAAACAATATTTGCAATTGATTCTCATACCATGGGAGAGCCAACAAGAATTGTAGTTGGAGGTATTCCAAAAATTCCGGGAAAAACAATGCCAGAAAAGAAAGCATATCTTGAAGAAAATTTGGACTATGTAAGAACAGCAATAATGCTGGAGCCAAGAGGACATAATGATATGTTTGGATCCATATTGACTCAGCCTACAATGGATGAAGCAGATATCGGAATAATATTCATGGACGGCGGCGGATATCTTAACATGTGTGGACACGGTTCCATAGGAGCTGCTACAGTAGCAGTAGAAACAGGAATGGTACCAGTTACTGAACCTGTAACAGAGCTTACTCTGGAAGCACCTGCAGGCCTTGTAAAAGCTAAAGTTAAGGTTGAAAACGGCAAGGCAAAGGAAGTTTCAATAGTTAATGTTCCTGCATTTCTGTATAAAAGAGATGTAGAGGTTGATGTACCTGGCATAGGCAAAGTAACAATGGACATTTCCTTTGGAGGAAGCTTCTTTGCAATTGTAAAAAGCGAATCTTTAGGTCTTGATATCTGTGCAGCAAATGCTCAGAAGATCATAGAAGTAGGGATGAATATTATAAAAGCAGTTAATGAACAGGTTGAGATTCAGCATCCAACTCTTCCTCATATTAAAACTGTAGACTTGGCAGAAATATACGGACCTGCAAAAAGTGCTGATGCTACACTTCAAAATGCAGTAGTATTTGGACAGGGACAGCTTGACAGATCCCCTTGTGGAACAGGTACAAGTGCTAAGCTTGCTACTTTATATGCAAAGGGACAGCTTAAGATGAACGAAGACTTTATTTATGAAAGCATACTTCAGACAAAATTCAAGGGTAAAGTTATTGGCGAAACTAAGGTTGGGGACTATGATGCAATAATACCTGAAATCTCCGGAAGTGCTTTTATAACAGGACATAACCAGTTCTTTATTGATCCGGAAGATCCTGTTAAGTATGGATTTATCTTAAAATAAAAGCAATTCTTTATTTTCAAAATTCACTATAAAATGACTTTCTTTTTAAGTCATTTTATAGTAGAATAGAACTATGTTATTATTTTAACTAAATAAATGTAATAAGAGGGAGGATATTAAATGTTAATAAAAGCGGTATTAGGAGTAATGCTAGCACTGACAATTTATTTTGCTGTAGTATTTTTCATGGATTATATGAAGGCATCCAAAGAGGGCAGATTAGAAAAAGCTAATTTCTTTGCACTAGGAGCGGTAGGATTTGCAACAAACTTCTTTGACACTTTAGGAATAGGAAGCTTTGCACCAACCACAGCATTATTAAAAATGTTTAAATTATCAGCAGACAGAACTATACCTGGAACACTAAATGTTGCATGTACAATCCCAGTTGTAGTTGAAGCACTTATATTTATCACTGTTATAAAGGTAGAACCCGTGACATTAATAGCTTTACTTGCAGCAGCAACAGTAGGAGCATTCTTTGGAGCAGGATTTGTATCCAAGCTAGATGAAAGAAAAGTTGAGCTTGGTATGGGTGTTGCATTAATCGCTGTAGTAATAACTATGCTTGCTGGACAACTTAACCTTATGCCTGTAGGCGGAACAGAAATAGGATTAACTGGAGCTAAACTTATTATAGGCGTAGTTGGTAACTTAATACTTGGAGCATTGATGACTTTAGGAATAGGCTTGTATGCACCATGTATGGCTTTAGTATTTGCACTTGGCATGAGCCCTAAAGTAGCATTCCCAATAATGATGGGATCATGTGCATTCCTGATGCCTGTTGCATCAGCTAAGTTTGTTAAGGAAGGCGCTTATGACAGAAAGGCTTCCATGGCTATCACAATTTTCGGTGTTGTAGGTGTTCTTATAGCAGCTTACATCGTTAAGGAGCTTCCTCTGAATATATTAAAGTGGTTAGTAGACGTAGTTATAGTTTACACTGCAATAATGATGTTCAGATCTGCAAGCAAACATAAAGAAGCAACAGCTTAATAATAAAACTGGCGGGATATCCCGCCAGTTTTTTTCACCACTATCATATCTTTTTCATATTATGGAATATAGCACTTGGAAGAGGTAAAAAATTGTTGTATGCCTTGATTTTAGCAGGAGGAAGAGGAACCAGACTATATCCCTTATCCAGAAGTAATAATCCAAAACAATTTTTGAAGATAGCTGATAATAAAAGCTTTTTAAGGGCTACAGTAGATAGAATCAAGCCCCTGGTAAATGAATCTAATATATATATTGTAACTAATGAGGAATATATTGATAAGGTGTATGAGGAATTGCCTGAAATATGTAAAGATAATATTTTTATAGAACCAGAAAATAAAGAAACAGCTACCTGCATAGGGCTTTCTGCTGTTAAGCTCTTAAAAAAAGATAATGATGCCACCATGATTGTTCTGCCATCAGACCACTATATCGAGAATGGAAATATGTTTATTGAAACCTTGAAGCAGGCTTTTGAAACTGCTGAGAAGCGCAGGGGACTTATAGCTATAGGAGTAAATCCCACCCGGACTGAAACGGGATATGGATATGTTGAAATGGGAGAAAGAGTAAATGGCAACATCGCAGCCTTTAAGGTTGAAAGATTCCTGGAGAAGCCTAACATTGAAGTAGCAAAAGACCTTCTTAGCAAAGGTACTTATCTGTGGAACAGTGGTATGTTTATATGGCGGGCAGATGTATTCTTAAGAGAAATGCAGAAATATCTTCCTAAAATGTATAGAAGCATGATGCTTATTTATCAAAGCCTTGGCACAGCTGAAGAAGTTTCCACAGTTAAGGAGCAATATGCATTAATAGATGGGATATCTGTGGATTTCGGCATTATGCAGAGAACCAGAAAGGCCTATGTTATAAGATGTGAGTTTACCTGGGATGATATTGGAAGCTTTGCATCCCTGGCGAGGTTTTTAAATAAATCCAGTGGGAACGAAATAGCCGGGAAAACTATGCTGGAGCAATGTGAAAACTGTAGAATATTTGCTGGTGATAAACTAATCATAGCCTTTGGTGTAAAGGATCTGGTTATTGTGGATTCCGACGATGTTATCCTTGTTATGGATAAGCATAGGGATCAGGAAATAAAATACCTGGTATCAAAAATTAGAGAAAATAGTGATATGAAGGACTTTCTGTAGATGAGGCTTTGCTGGTGTATAGCAAAGCCTTAATTGCATAATAAAGGGTTAAGGTGGTAAAATGTAATATATGATAAACGAAATGGAGATAAAAATATGAAGATATTATATTATGATTGCTTTTCTGGAATAAGCGGAGATATGAATTTAGGGGCCCTGATAGATGCAGGGGTGGATAAAACCTATTTGGAAAATGAGTTAAAAAAGTTGAATCTTCATGGGTACAGTTTAAATGTTAAGAAGGATAATAGAAGCGGAATAGCTGGAACGAAAGCAGATGTGGTTATTGAACATCATCACAATCATCATGACGGGCATCATCATGAGCACAGGAACCTGGCCAGCATTATGGAGATAATAAATCAAAGCAGCCTTAACGAAAATGTAAAGAAAACAAGCTGCGGAATATTTAAAATTGTAGCTGAGGCTGAGGCTAAGGTCCATGGCAAGGATATCACTGAGGTTCACTTCCACGAGGTGGGGGCCATTGATTCAATTGTAGATATAGTTGGCGCGGCAATCTGCCTGGATTACATTAAGCCTGATAAAATTATTTCATCTGTGGTTGAGGTGGGTTCAGGCTTTGTTAAGTGTGCACACGGTATACTTCCCGTACCAGCTCCTGCTACGGCGGAAATACTTAAGGAAATACCAATTGTATCAAAGGGCATACCGTTTGAAGCAGCAACGCCTACAGGAGCCGCCATTCTTGCTTATGAGTGTAGTGAGTTTACAAATAATAAGAGGTTCAAAATAATAAATACAGGCTATGGTATAGGAAATAATACTGAAGGGGATATACCAAATGTATTAAGGGTATTCATAGCAGAGACCGATTTCAGTATCGTTGAAAATGATTGTGTTCATGATGATGTTATGGTGATAGAAACAAGTATTGATGATATGAATCCGGAAAGATACGAATATATTATGGAACGGCTTTTTGATAATGGGGCACTGGATGTTACACTGACTCCACTAATTATGAAAAAGGGCAGGCCGGGAATTAATATATCTGTTTTGGCTAGTGAATGCCAAGAAGAAAATATAAGGGATATTTTATTTAACAGCTCCTCCACTCTTGGATACAGGAAATATGTGGTAGAAAGGGATATGCTCAAAAGGGAAAGTAAACTGGTAAATACAGTATATGGAGCTGTAGCGGTTAAAACCTCATTTTATAAAGGAAAAAAAGTTAAAGCAAAGCCTGAATATGAAGATTGTAAAAAATTAGCCATAGAGAATGGAATTGATATTAATAAAATATATGATGCAGCATATAAGCTGATTTTAGAAGATTAACTCCATTATAAAATAGACCTTTTTAAGCATAAGGTCTATTTTTTATTTTATTTAAATATATATTTATGAGTATCCGGTTAGTATGAGGAGGGATATAATGAAGGTTAAAGATAAGGCGGAAAAAAGAGCAAAGGATGCTTTGATTAAAGCCGGTATTGAACTTTTAAACAGGGAGCCGGAAAAAAATATGGATAAATTATTCGCATTGGTCAGGAAAACAATTTCAAAGGACGAAGAGAACCTGGCAATAGTGAATAATATACAGTATTTATACCACAATAATCCCAATATACGCTGCTATATTAAAGGCATTATAAAGGAAACAAACAAGAACTGCAGGGAAAAATTCTTTACAAATTTCCTGGCTAATGCAGTTTGGTACGGGATGCCCAAGAGGGATAGAATATATGACGAAAAGGACATCAAAGTTCCTTTTGCCATACTTATGAGCCCTTCCATGAGATGTAACCTTACATGTAAAGGCTGTTATGCAGCCAGCTACAGTAAAGAGGATGATATTCCACGAGAGGAGGCAGACAGGATTATAGCTGAAGCAAGGGAGCTGGGGATATACTATTTTGTTATTCTTGGAGGAGAACCTTTTATAAACCAGTATCTTGTTGATTTATTCCAAAAGTACAACGACATGATCTTCATGCCCTTTACCAACGGTACCTTGATTGACGAGACTATGGCTAACACACTTGCTGAACTGGGTAATGTAATTCCAATGTTGTCTTTGGAGGGATTTCAGCAAGAAACAGATGAACGAAGAGGGAAGGGTGTTTTTGATAAGGTAATGAATGCAATGGATCTTCTTAGGGAAAGGGGAATCCTATTTGGCGTTTCAACAGCTGTTGAAGCCCATAATGCTGAAATAGTGACCACAAGCAGCTTCATCGATATGCTTATTGAGAAGGGCTCAAAGATGAGCTGGTACTTTATATATATGCCGGTAGGAAAAGACCCTGATATTGACTATATGCTTACTCCAGGGCAAAGGATATCATTGGGTAAGAGCATTAGGGAAATAAGGAAAACAAAGCCCTATTTTGCTATAGACTTTTTTAATGATGCACCAGTAGTTGGCGGGTGTATAGCAGGTAAATTCTATTGTCATATTAATTCTAAGGAAGATGTGGAACCCTGTATATTTGCTCATTTTGCTACAACTAATTTAAAGGGAAAATCACTAATGGAGGCTTTTGATTCTGATTTTTTCAGGGAATTGAGACATCTGCAGCCTTATAATAAAAATCTTCTAAAGCCTTGCATGATGATAGATAATCCACAGGTTATAAGGGACGTGGCTTTAAAAACAGAAGCAAGGCCAACAGATGAAGGTGCTGATATGATGCTAAATGATCCGGATTTCCAAAGAAAGCTGGATGCCGTAGCAAAAGAATATGCCCCTTACGCTGACAAGGCTTGGATAGAAGACTTCAATTCAACGGGTAACTATAAAATGTCAAGGAGATAATAGTGCTTTTTAACCTGAGCTGATCAAGCCCTTGGTTTTTCTTGTGGTAATACAATACAAAAGGTATAATAGACTCAGGGTGATGCTAATGAGAAGAAATATAATTATACTATGCTTTATTGCTTTAATCAGTGTTGTTTTCGGCAGTGTTATCTTCTATTTTGCAGGATTAAACGGCAGGGAAGAAATTAAACTGTCTGGAAGGATCAATGTAGTTGCTGATTCAGATAATTATGAGGTGGTCTTAAAGGCTGCTGAAAGCTTCAAAAAGATACATGGCAGAGTTGAAATAAATATTGTTAAGTCTGAGGACAGTTATAAAAAAATATCAGATGAAGTTAAAGGAAATAAATTTAAAGAGGATGTTGTCATAGTTTCTGAGGAATATGTAAAGCCATTGGTAAAAATGGGCAGTAATTCTTTCCTGGATGTGGGATCAGATATATCCGGCATTAATGAAGTCTTTTCAGAGGGCAGGATGAATGCTGTTACAGATAATAAGAAAATATATGCTTATCCCTGGACAGCAAAACCAGTGGCCATATTATACAGAAGTGACATCTTTTCATCTGAGGGAATCAACATAGATGATATAAAAACTTGGGATGATTTAAGAATTTTGGGGAAAAACCTGGCTGCAAGGACGGGCAAGAAGTTCCTTGTATACCAGGCACCTCAGTTTGGAAGATTAAATAATGCATTGTTAAGTCAGCTTAGGATATCCTATTCTGATAAAACAAATTCAAAAAGGGTTTCAGATTTAATAAATGCTATGGTTTATGAAGGAACTCTCTATGGCTCCGAATCAATTATGACCATGATGAAAAAAGATTGGGTAATGGCAGTACTGGTTACCCCTGAGGATGTGGTAAATATTATGAAGATGGAGTCTCAAAAGGGGAAGTGGGGCATCATGAAATTGCCGGCCTTTGAGCCAGGAGGAAACAGAGATGTTTCCCTTGGAGGTTATGATATTTTAATTAACAAGGATACGAAGAATATTAATTTATCCAGAGAGTTTTCAAAGTATCTGGCCTCAGATAGTACAACGGCATATGACAACCTTATGAATAATGGTATGTTTACTGCAGCCTATTCATTATATAACAGGCAAAAATTCAATAACAGCAATGATTTTTTCAATACAAATATTTGGAGCATTTTTCTTGACATTGAGAAAAACGCTCCAGAAAATAAGTATTAAATTATCCCCTGGCGTACCAGGGGATTTTATATTGAATGATAAACCTCTAAAGTTTTATCAGCAGTGTTTGACCAGCTGAAGCCTTGGGATCTTGCTGCTGCAGAAAGCTTTAAATTCCATCTGACATCCTCGTTGTTTAAAATCTTAATCATAGTGCAGGATAATTCATCAGTATCATTTCCATTGATCAGAATACCTCCATCACCTACAACCTCTGGAATTGAAGACGAGTCAGAACATAGTACAGGAGCCCCGCAGCACATAGCTTCCAGAGGGGGCAGGCCAAACCCTTCGTAAAGGGAAGGATACACAAATAAATCACAGCTGCTGTACAACAACGGCAGGTAATCCTCCTTCACAAAACCAGTGAATTTTACCTTTTCTATAATACCCAAATCAATTGCCAGATCCTTCAAGGATAAAGCATCGTCCTTCTCGGCACCTGCCAGCACAAGATCATAGCTGGATTTTAAGTGTGGAAGTGATTTTTTGAATGCATAAAGCAGTGTTTTAACATTTTTTCTTGAACTAAATCCACCTACATATAAAATAAAAGGGTTACAAATACCAAATTCATTTTTAAGTTCAAATTTACAGCGGGCCACGTCTAATGGGACATACTTTTTATCTGCAGCCAGGGGTATAACGTGAATTTTACTTTCATTAATGGGGAAGAACCTTAAAATATCTTTTTTAGCAGCTTGGGACACGGTTATCACTGCATTTGAACATGAAATAATTTCAGGCATATCCTTTAAAAATTTTAATAAATATCCCTTCCCTACAGTCTCAGGCATTATATAAGGAATGAGGTCATGTATAGTAACCACTTTTTTACACTGGCTGTCCAAGGGGAGGCTTATTCCATTCTGGGGCACATGAATTAAATCAATATGATTATTTTTAATGTATATGGGGAAATATTGCTCTTCAAAGAATCTGTGATGCTTTTTGGAAGTAGGGATTAGCTTGCAATTATATTCTTTATACTCTTCCATATTCAAACCGGACCAGAAAACATGAAAATAGTTGTCTCCGCATTTTTGAAGCATATTTTTTAACAGGTTTTCCGTATATGTGCCGATTCCTGTTCCCTTATACCAGTTAATCCCTCTCCCATCTAAAGCAAAATTCAACTTATTACCTCCATAATCATACTTATTCTATGCTACTAGTTTATGTATAAAATTGTTCAAGTGGAACAAAGCGAAGTTTATAAACATATAATGTTTACAAAACAGTGTTTGGGAGGACAACTTTGGATTCTTATATTAGAAAGCTTGTAAAGGATGCTTATAGCATTGAACCTTGCAGTATTGAAAAAATAAAAAATGTTTATAAGCTTCAATGTGTTGATAAAAGCTACTGTCTTAAGGTTATTAACTACAATTTTGGACATTTTTTATTTATTTTGGCTGCCATTAAGCACCTCCAGAATAATGGATTTGACAGAATACCTGAGATAATAAACACTACCGGAGGGGAAAGCTATATAGAATTTCAGGGCAGGTATGCATACATGACCGAATGGCTTAGCTGCAGACAATGCAACTACGATAATCCTTTAGATCTTGGCATAGCAGCTTCTAAACTGGCTGAGCTTCATTTAAAAAGCCAGGGATTCTGCATAGAAAGAGGTATGGAGCCAAGGATTGGATGGCTGAAATGGATAGATACATTTAGTGTGAGAATTGAAGAAATATATGATTTTAAAAGAAGAATTTTAGCTAAGGATAGAAAATCTGAGTTTGACAAATTGTATTTGGAACAAATGGACGATCTCCTGGATACAGCCAGAAACTCAATTATTAATCTATGTAATACAAACTACATCAATCAAATGAAAAAGGAAATAAACAAGGGTGGGTTTTGCCACCATGATTATGCACACCATAATATTCTCATTGATGAAAAAGGAACAACTAATATTATTGACTTCGACTACTGTATATTGGATACTCACCTTCACGATCTTTCCAGCCTCATAATCAGAAGAATGAAAAATAGCAGATGGGATATAAACTGTGCAGTTTATATAATGAATTCCTATGGCAGCATTATGGAAATAAAAAATATAGAGATACCAATTATGGCAGGCTTTATGGAATTTCCTCAGGAATACTGGCAGCTTGGCATTCAGTACTATTGGGAAAATAAGAATTGGGAAGAAGAA
The DNA here is from genome assembly GCA_937927335.1 of uncultured Clostridium sp. GTDB lineage: Bacteria > Bacillota > Clostridia > Clostridiales > Clostridiaceae > UBA699. Next base: position 21,759 of record CALBDU010000028.1, on the reverse strand, counting down.
GTGTTTTTAAGCAAGCTCCATAAAGTTTATGAGGACAGAGATGAAAAATATGATTTCATACAGGATTTTAAAAGAATAATTCTATAGGAGGCTTTTGATTTGGCAAAGAAAAAAAGAGAACTTTCTGAGACTGATATCAAGGATCTTCAGGAATATAAGACAAGGGCTAAAGAGTTGAAGGAGGGCTTGAAGGCATTAAAGGAAATAAAAAAGAAAAAAAGCAAGATAGAGGAATTGGAGAAAGAAAAAGCAAAGCTGTTAAAAAAAATAAACAGGAAAAAGAAATAATGGAGGGTGCAGAGAAAAGCAGCCTGTTCCAAAAGTATCTTGCCTCAAAGAATATTCAGGCTGTTAGCAGCCGTAGAACCATACTCCACATGCAGGATGCCGTAGAACAGCTCAGGCTAATAGGAGAGTTTCACAAAAAGGCTGCTGGCTACAGGCAGTATGATAACGAAGGATTAAGAGATAACCTTGGCAGAAATGTTGAAAAATATAAATCGGACATAAAAAGACTTAAAAGGTTGTTGTATGATATCAAAAATCAGGGAGCTGAAAATGCTTTTGAGGAGGTTTTATACAACACCGGAAGCCAAGTGAAGGCTTTAGCTGAAAAGGCTGTCACTGTAAGCTGCAATGATAAATATCTGGATATTATAAAAAGAAGTATGGAAAGGGTAGAGATATGTATCGGCAACCCGTTTTATGACAATTTATATAGTGAAGGAAATATACTGCAGTGTGGTATTGAAAATTGTGTCTATGATTTAGTGGAGTCTGACTGTGTGGTATTCATTAGAAGACTTAGAAGAAAGGGTATAGAGGTTGACCAGGATTTCCTCATAAAAGAGTTCTGCAGAATAGAGGAATTGGATTCATATAGCGTGGAATACATCTCCTCATTGATGCAGTACCCCTACTATTTAATCAAAATGTGCATCAGATATAAGGAACATAAAAAAGCAATGAGCCCTGAGGCATACCTGGATAAATACAGGAAAGCCATAAAATTTGATGGAATAAAAATGCGTCTTTAATTAAAGACGCAAAATTTTTAGGATCTGAAATTTATAAATTGAAGTTCTAAACCGAAATCTTTTTCCTTAAGCTTTTGAATAACATTTTGAAGGTCATCTTTTTTTGCTCCTGTAATTCGGATTTTGTCATCCATGATCTGAGTTTGAACCTTAAGCTTTAAGTCTTTTATGTAGGTAGTTACATCTTTTGCTTTTTCTTTACTTATGCCTTTTTGAATAGTGATGACCTGTTTTACCATACCACCGGATGCCTGTTCAATTTTTCCCGGATCCAGGCTTTTTATGGGTACCGATCTTTTAATCATTTTTCCCCTTAAAACGTCAAGCATTGCTTTAAGTTTATAGTCGTCTTCAGCGGTAAATTTCAAGGATTCCGCATCAAGGACTATTTCAGCTTTGCTTCCCTTAAAGTCGTATCTTTGCACTATTTCTTTTTTTGCCTGGTTAACTGCATTATCCATTTCCTGCATATCAACTTCAGACACAATATCAAATGAGCAATCTTTAGCCACTAAAACTCCACCTTTCTTTGTTTTCCATATTATTATACTAGATTTCAATTAATTTAGTAAATATCAGACATTATTCTGTTGTAGAAACTCAAGGTTTCCATTGCATTTTTCTTCCAGCTGAAGTAAGCAGCCCTTTTTATACCGTGTTTGCTTAGTCTTTGCCATAAGTCCTTGTCTAAAAGCACCCCTTCAATGGCCTTTGAAAGCTCAATAACATCTTTTGGATCTACCAGTATGCCGGCATCTCCAATTATTTCGGGCATTGATGTTACATTGGAGGAAATCACAGGAGTTCCGCAAGCCATAGCTTCCACAGGAGGAAGCCCGAAGCCCTCATAAAAGGATGGGTAAACAAAAACCTCTGCTCCAGAGTAAAAAAACGGAAGATCCTGAGTAGGTATAAAGCCAGGGAATACAACCTTATCGGTTATTTTAAGGTTTTGGACAAGCTCAAGATAGTCTTCGTAGGATTTACCTCTAGTGCCTGCTATTACAAGCTTTACATTATATTTATCCGCAAAAATGCTATAAGCTCTTATTAAACCAGAAATATTTTTTCTTGGACTGAATCCCCCAACATATAGAATATATTTATTTTCCAAAGCATACTTTCTTTTTAGGAAGGCTTTAGAGAAGGTTTTATCCATTGGTTTATAAATTGATTCTGCTGCCAGATAGGTAACTTGTATTTTATCTTCGGTATAATTAAAGGCTTTCATAATGTCCTGTTTTGAAAAATTTGAAACCGTTATAATGCCTTCACAGGCTTCCACAATTGAGGGGATGTTTTCGGAAAAAATTTTTATATATCTTTTACTTACGGTTTCAGGAAGTCTGTAGGGAATAACATCGTGGAGCGTTATTATTGAAGGGCAGGCTTTTTCCAGAGATAACCCCACACCGTTCTGGGGAACATGATAAATGTCAATGCCTTTGTCACTAAGAATATTTGGTATATTAACCTCATCCCAGAAATTGAAACTGCAGCCCGCGGAGATATCTGCAAAGGTGAAATTATGGGCCAGGCTTAATTCTGTTTTTAAGCCTTTGGGCATGAAAATAAGGTAATCATTTATATCATCAATAGAACTCAGTGACTTAATCAATTGATAGGTATATGTACCGATTCCGGTTCCTCTATACCATTTTGCAGCGCGGCCGTCTATACCTATTTTCATTTAAACAATCCTCTCCAGTTGAATATATATTATTATATTAATTCCCTCCTAAAAGTGTTAATAATCTTCTAAAGCATATTTTGAATTCATATAAATTATACAGGGGTGATAACATGATGAGAGAATTTGAAATTGAAAGACAATTCGATATTAAAATTGAAAACATTAAACCCAGTAAAGGAGTTTATATTTTAAAAACTGACAAGGGGATGAGGTGTTTAAAAAAAATAAACTATGGTACTCAGAAGCTTCTGTTTGTGTTTGGAGCAAAGGAGCATCTTATAAAAAATGGGTTTAAAAATGTGGATAAGTACTTTTTAAGTGTGGATGGAAATCCCTATGCCGTAGTTAATGAAGATATATATACCTTGTCTGAATGGATTGAAGGCAGGGAATGTGATTTTAGAAATAAGGACGAGATATTAAAGGCATCAAAAAATCTTGCTAACCTCCATATAAGCTCTAAGGGATATGAGCCTCCTGAAAATAGTAAGCTTAAAACTGACCTTGGAAGGTGGAGCCACCTGATGGAAAAAAGGGTGAAATCCTTTGAAAAGATGAGGGAAATGAGCAGAAAGAAGGGGTCAAGAGCTAAGTTTGACTTTAACTATTTTAAAAGTGTACAGTTCTATAAGGAATTGGGCTTTAAAGCTATTGAGGTTTTAAGGGATTCTCAATACCTGGAGCTGTGCCAGCGGGCAGAGGACGAAAAGGGATTTTGCCATCACGATTATACTTATCACAATATAGTTATTGACAGCCAGGACAATTATAATGTAATTGATTTTGACTATTGTAAAAGAGAAATAAGGACATATGATTTGTCTGCATTTTTAATAAAGGTGCTTAAAAGGGTGGACTGGGATTTTGAATATGCTAAGATGGTAATTGATGCATATAATGAGATTAGCGAGCTGGTAGAGGAAGAGTACAGGGTTCTTTATGCATTTCTGCTTTTTCCTCAGAGATATTGGAGGCTTTCCAACAGATACTATTATAACGAAGTAAACTGGCCATTGAATACTTTTAATAATAAAATGGAGGAAATCATCGCTGAACAGGATAAATATCTTAATTTCCTGGAACAATTCAAGGAAAATTATAAGCAAAAATAAAATAGCTTGACGTACACTTTTTAGGAGATGTACGTCAAATTTTTTTATGCACTAATACAAATAAGCCACATATTATATAGAGTAGCAATTTTTTAGGAGAATAGAATGCAGATTGGAGATATTGTTGTAAGAAAATCCTATAATCGCGATGTAACCTTTAAAGTAATAGATATAACAAACCATGGGGGAGTAAGAATATATTCATTGAAAGGAATTAAGCTCAGGATTCTTGCAGATGCTCCTGAAGAAGATCTGGAAGCTGCTCCTGAAAATTTTTCTTCAGAAAGTGAGGTATTCTTTACAAGGAAGGTAAATAACTCCATAAAAAGGATACTTTTGGAGCGTGAGGGGCTGGACGGTATGTTCAGGAATGCGAAGATAGCTGATGATAAGGAACTGGTTTTTGGGAGGCCTGGAAAAATACTTCACATAGATGGAGATGCGGATTATCTGGAAAATTGCTTAAAGGTATATAAGCAGCTTAAATTAAATGTAGCAGGAAAGGTGGTGGCAGAAAAGGATCAGCCTCAAATGGCTGTACAGCTGGTTAAGGAGTTAAAACCGGATATTGTGGTAGTTACGGGACATGATTCAATAAATAAGGATACACAGGATTTTATGGATTTAAAAAACTATAAAAATTCTGCTTATTATGTGGAAACTGTTGCAGCTTTAAGGAATTATGAATCAAATTACGATGATTTAGTTATATTTGCCGGAGCATGTCAATCCAATTACGAAAGGATACTTGATTCGGGTGCTCATTATACTAAACTGCGATTTAAAGGGATTATCTGGAAGAATAATCCCTATTTTTTTTTTATACTCTTCCTCTGTACAGGTGCTACCAATAAAATCAATCTTCATATTATGAAGTTCTCCATCCCAGGTGATTGTATCAATAAGAACATTTATAAGCTGTTTTTGTTCGTCAAGGCTTAGAGTGTCAATAATAGAACATCTATCTAACATAAATTCTATTACAGATAAATTTAGGTCATTATTTTCAAACTCTGTATTTTTAGAATTAAGGTGATCCAGCTGCTCATTCAAGGTTTTGACTTCAATTTTAAGAGATTTTATTTTATCTAAAATTAAATCGGTAATATCATCATCCATGGAGAGTTTATTTAGCAAATTATCTATTTGCTTTGTTTTTTCTTCTATCGATTTATTAATATTTACTGCGTTGTCATTAGAAATATTATCTTTCTTTGCTCTTCTATTTTGATCTTTCAAATCTTCTAGAACAGCTTTTTTATTCATCCCTAACTGCTTCAGCTGATTGATAACAATAGGGTCTAGTTCAGAAACTTTTGCATTTTTATTATTGCAACGAACCCCTTTTGAATATTTCTTCATGCTGCAGGCATAATAATAAATCTCTTTACCAGTTTTTTTACTAATATGGCCATGAGCAACCTGCATATTACTATTACATTTAGCACATCTTATCTTTCCAGTTAATAGAGCATTATGTGTTTTACCGAGATTGGGCATAGCATCACGATTCTCTGAGAGTGTATTTTGCACTTCAATCCAATCTTCAGCGTTTATTATACCTTTCTGGGAACTTACCGCAGCAATCCAGTCAGATTTATCCCTATATACATTAACATTTTTGCCTTCATCATTGGTCATACTCTTTTGTTTGTTATAAGTTAAAAGACCGTGTTCTCCATCTGCCTCACCGCAAACAGTTATACCATCATTTTCAAGATACTCTAATACTTGAGATGTAGCTTTTACATATACGGGGTTAACAAGAATAAGCCTGATATTTGCTTTAGTAAAATCAGCACCTCGTTTGGATTTTATATTATTCTGGAGACAGAATGTTTCAACTTTGGAAAGGGATTTGTATTCAAGGTACTTTTTATATAGTAATTTAATAACCTTTAATTCCTCTGGTGCCTGTTTTAACTTAACCAGCTTTCTTTCTCTCATATCAGCATCGAAATACGTAATAGGATCAGCCTTATACCCCATAGGTGCTACTCCACCAAGCCATCTGCCAGTTTTAGCTAGTTCAAGCATGTTGTCACGGACACGCTCAGCTATAGTTTCTCTCTCAAGTTGGGCAAAAACGCTAGCGATGTATATCATAGCCCTTCCCATTGGAGTTGATGTATCAAACTGCTCTTTAATAGAAACAAAATCTATATCATATTTTTGAAGTGATTCAAGGGTTGAAGAAAAGTCTGCAACATTTCTGCTGATACGGTCCAGTCTGTAGCATATAAGTACACCAAATTTTTTGGATTTAGCATCTTCCATCAATCTTTGAAATTCTGGTCTATTTGTATTTCCTCCGGAAAAGCCTTCATCCTCATATATTAAAAACTCAGTTACATCCTTATCTTTTAGCTGAAATTCTGCATACTCTTTGCATAACTGAATTTGATTACCTATACTTTCACCTTTACCAGTGAATTTTGATTTTCTACTATATATTGCAGCTATCATAAATATCCCTCCATTTCTATAAATTTAAATGTGTTCGACATATAACGACATATAACAAATATGTTAAAATTTGCTGTAATGGACAAAATAAAATCAGTTGTTTAAACCGAATTTCAATTTTATTAATTCACTATTTATATTTTCTGCTGCAGCTATCTGTTCAAAGGTATACCCTGGGTATTTTGTATTAACATCGGAGGCAATTATAAGTTCAGCAGCAAACTTGTTTGCCTCAATTTCAAATTTATTCTTAACAAAGAAAGTATTTTTTTCTATAAATAGTACATTTAATTTTGCATGGAGAATAGCATGTCCCAATTCATGGCTACATACGATCAGTTTTTCATTATCATCTAAGTTGCAATTTATATGAATCACCTTGTTTTTAGGACAAGATTGATAAAATCCCCGGATATTACCTAAATCCTCAAAAAATATTTTTATATTAAGGTTTTTCGCAATTTGAAAAGGATTTTTAGTATCGTATTTTTTTTTCAATTTAGCAACTAACTTTTCTATATTATATTTCAATTGACCACCTCCAAGTAATCAGCGTGATCTCATATATTATTTTTTAAAAATGGAAAATAAGGAAGATAGTATTCCTTTGTTTTGGGGTTCTTGCTGATTAAGATCATCGATTGAGTTCTTGGTTTCAGTTTCCACAACTACTATATTGCTATTGGGCAGTTCAGGAGTTTTAATATCTGTTGAAGCTACACAATTTTCATGATAATTAAAGTTGATTTCTGAAGAAACATTATTAATATCACTGGGTTGAATCCCATTGTAAGAAAATGTCCAATTTCTATCTTTGTTAGGGCAGATTTTATCAGGAAGAGAATATACCCCAGAGATTATTCTTTCCTTTGAAAAGCATGGACACATTTCATATGGGAGTGAATATTCTTCAATTCTTTTTAAAATAGCTTCTTTATTAACATGCCAAACATTATAAGTATCTAAATATCCAAATGTCCACCAGGGATTATTATATGCACTAATCTGAAGCCTATGACATCCAAATGGGTTTGCTGTCATAATACTTGCTCCAAAGCAGAAATCTATTTTACCTGATCTACACTTATCACCGTAACAATAATTTAACCCACCGATTATTTTTCTATCTATCAATTCTCCATTTATCACAACGAAGCATGATTTCCACTGGGATACAAGTTCATATAATTTTATAAACTTTAGATATTCTTTTGGACTTTCAGAGTAAACAGCCTGGTGCAATACGTTACCTTCTACTACATTCTCAATATATTGTGGGGCCATTCTTGCTATAGTTAATGCCTGAGGATAGTTTGGTGACTTAGAAGCCCCAAAAGATATACTTACATACCAATCAGGAAAAACTATATTATTTTTTGCAGGAGCATTATTTATATTAGCGACTGCTTTTGAAGCCGATTTCTTTTTAGGTTTTAATTTAACTACTACTGCTGGCTTATTCAATTTTTCAATTAATCTCATTTTTCTATGTTCGAATGACTCTTTGTCAAAATGAAGATTATATTCCATTTGATTCTTTATTGCTAAATCACATACCTTGATAGCTTCATCATATCTCTTAAGCTTTTCTAGTATAATTGCTGGTCGGTCATAATAAGCGGCTCCAATTGGCATATATTTTTTTAATATAGTCAAATATAGTTCAAGGGCAACCTCTATATTACTTTCTTTTTCATATTTTCGTGCAGTCTCATATATTGAAAAATATTTATCAAAATCATCTTTACTTAAACTCAACAGTAATCACTCCTTTTGATATTTTTTAGGAGTATATTTTTTCTTATTTGAGATTTTAGCATATTCCAGGCCATTTTTAATTGCTTGTTTTAAAAGCTCAAGGTCATTTTCATCCATTGGTTCGCCTGAAAGCATTAATCCTTCTTGATTCTCCAAATAGGCCATTGTATTATTAAGTAATTTTTCAACGTCCTTTTCGTCTTTGTGCGATAGTTCTTTTTCTTTAGAATAAAATGCAAACCCAATTTCCATTAATACTTGTTCTACAGGCATATTTAAAGCTTTTGATATTTTTTCAATTGTATCTAATGTTGGAACTACTGGTTTACCTGTTCGGGTATCTATTCCCTTTTCAAGTTTATCTATGTAAGAATGGCTAACACCACACTTTTCAGCAAAGTCTCTAAGTGACATATTATCATGAGATTGGCGATAATCTTTAATTAATTGGCCTAAGGTTTTCATAGTATCAACTCCTCAGATTAATTATAACATTTTGTAATCAATAGAATACAAAAATATTTTGATTTGTACGTACATCATAGTTGACAAAATATTAAATACGGTGTACACTTAAAATGTAAACCAAAGTGAACAATATCATAAAGGAGGTGTAAATTATGATTAACAAAATTGCAGAAATAAGGCAAATGAAAAAGCTATCTCAGGATAAATTGGCACAAAAGGCAAATATAACTCGTCCATATTTATCAGATTTAGAAAATAATAAGAAAAAGCCTTCTTATGAAGTGGCAAATCGTATAGCAAAGGCTTTGGAAAAACCAATGGAAGAAATTTTTTTTGATGATAATGTAAACTATAATATACAAAATCAATCAGCATAATCACAATTTAATTTTAAAATTAACTGTTGTAGATAAAAAGATAGGTTATTCCACAAAGTGGGGGTAGATAAAGGTGTGTTTAGAACTTGAGATGCTTGAAAGAAGAGTGGCTGCACTTGAAAAATATATACAAATGCAGCAAGAAAAAACTTCTGAATATGCTATGGCAATGAAATTTATAGATGAATTTTTAAATGATGATACGTGCATTAGTAGCAGAGAAATATTGTTAAGTAGTTCACTTGGAGGATATGAAAATTATAAGAAAATAGCTGAAGAATTATCACATGTTATAAGGCAATATAACTTAGATAAAACGCCAGCTATTCTTGATGATTTAATTCATGAAATTATTAGTCATCAAACCTAAATTTTTCATAAGGTACATGGTAATTTTCAATAGAAATTTCAAATAAATCTTCATTTCGTTCACCATTGTATTTTCTAAAGTGATAATTTACATCGTTAACTGTACCCATGGCATCAACTATATGATTCCACATGTGCTCATCAATTACTGCATCGCAATGGGGACAGCTAATAATCTTTTCTCTTGAAATACCAGACCAGTAAACATAGTAAGTAGCATCACAATTAAAACAGTGAATTTTAGCCTGTGTGCTCATAGATATCACCTCTTTTAAGGTGATAATTCTACAAAATTACGTAAAGTCCTTTAAACATTGGTAACTAAAGTAGATCAAGCTGCATATTATATACAGCAATAATTTGAAAAGGGGGGTGGAGCTTTTGGTACGTAATGTAATTGTGAATTTTCCGGAAGACAAATCTGTGCTTCAGGCTATTCTTTCAAAAGAGCTTGCCAAAATACTTGTTAATAAGCTCCAACCATATGAAGTTGATGAACTTATTAACATATTAAGTTCACCAGACTGCAAACTTACTTTATAAAAAATGAATTATGAATCAAAGGAGGTATATAAATTGAGTAACGTTAAAATTGCTAAATGTGCCTATCTAGGATGTGAAAAAGAAGGCACCATTTTAGATGATGTTGAAGTTGCCCCAGGTGTTCTTGAAAAGCAAATGGTCTGTAAGGAACATGTAGGGCAACTTGTTGGCAACATAACGCTTAAGTCAAGAGTTAATCGTTAAAGGTATAGCATATCCGAGGAATTCTTCGGTGGTCAATATAATGTAAAAACCTCTAAAAACTAAAAAATTTCCGCAGAACCTTTGGGGTAGTCCTGCGGCATCAGACGAAGGGAGAGGATACAAATATAAAAAAACATCTTATATAAACTATACAGTTTATGTAAGTAGATTAAAAGGTGATGAACTCTACAGTTAAATTCGTTTCAAATTCTCAATTCTACAGTATTGATAAGGAGGGATTAAAAATGTCATTAGGGGTGGCTATTAAAGAGGCAAGGCTGCACCGCAACTGTACACAAGATGCAGTAGGAGCTATGGGATTTTGCTCAGGAAAGATGATATCAGCAATTGAGAGGGGGGAGAGACAGGTTAAGTTTGATGTCCTTGAGAGGATTACAGGGAAACTAGATGATCCAAGATTGTATATTGAGGCTTCAAGTGAAATCACTGGAGGAGTATTTTCAGCCACTTGGCTGGATGGAGAAGCAGCAGATCTGCATAGAGCCAGTGTTAAAGACAAGGTACTCGAGGAGCTTGAAGAAGCTATAAGCTCTATAGGCACTATTAAGACATACCGTAAGCCGGAAACTTGTTCTCAGGAAGATGTACAAGCAGTATACCAAAGCATTCAACAGGCTATAGATGCTTTTGACGCGAGTGCAATTTATATAGCAGTAATATGTAATGAATATGGTCTTGATATAAAAGACATGTTTAAGGAGCACAAAATTAAGCTTTTAGAAAAAAAATATATAAAAAAAGAACCCTCTGGCAAGGGTCTTTGATAAGAATGTTATTTAATTAGGTACTTAGGTTTATACCCATTTATATTATATCAGATTCTAAGGAGGAATGTAAATGGAATTACAACCAATGGAATTTAAGAATCAGAGAATAATGACCACAAGAGTTTTAGCAGAAGTATATGGAACAGATGATACAAACATAAAAACAAATTTTAATAATAACAAAAGCAGGTTTATAGAGGGAAAACATTATTTTCAGCTTTCCGGAGAGGAACTGAAAGAGTTTAAAAGGGTAGTGAATAATATTAACGACCCTTCAATGAAATTTGCAAGTGTACTTACACTATGGACTGAAAGAGGAGCAGCTAGACATGCGAAAATCTTAGATACTGACGTTGCATGGGAAATCTATGAACAACTTGAAGAGACATATTTTAGAGTAAGAGATTTTAAGCGAATTGATAGTTATATGATAGCTGACCCTATTGAAAGGGCAAAGGCATGGATTGCTGAAGAAGAGGAAAGGCAAGGATTAATTCTCTTAAATAAGCAAAAGGATCAGCTGATCGGGGAATTAAAACCTAAGGCTGACTATATGGACAGTATTCTGAAAAACAAAGGGTTGGTAACTATTACTCAGATAGCAAAGGATTATGGTATGTCTGGTACAAAGATGAATGAGTTGCTTCATGAACTTAAAATTCAGTACAAGCAGTCAGGGCAATGGTTATTATACGAGAAATATCAGGCAAAAGGTTATACTCATTCTTCCACTGTTGATATTTTAAGGTCCGATGGAAGGCCTGATGTGAAGATGAATACTAAGTGGACCCAAAAAGGACGATTATTCCTTTATGATTTGCTGAAAGAAGTTGGGGTGTATCCGGTTGTTGAGAAGGTAAGAGAAGTAAGTTAGGAGATAGGAATTATGATCAAGGAAATGTTGGAACAAAAATTGGGACAACCTATAACTGCAGCAGAGTTTGCTGTGGTCATGGAGATTACCACAGATGATATAAAGTTTAACCGAATGAATTTCAAAAAGAAAACGAATTTAAATGAGCTGCTTGATATAGCAGAGAGAAGCTCAATAGTATTTAAAAGAACAGCATAAGGAGGATTGTAAGGTGAAAGAAGTAATAATAGGGTACATTACTGGAAGAATTGATGGACATTTACAGGCAGCAGATAGAGACAAGAGATTCAGTAACTTAAATTTTCAATATCATACAGATGCAGCAAAGGAACTTGAAGAGGTACTTAACTATATAATTGACATTCCCGAGAGAGAGAACTTACCTGAAAGGCATAATGGACAAGGGTCAAAAAACATTACTTTAAACATGGTGAATCCGGAAGATTTGCCACCGGAAGTTAAAAAGATACTTGAAACAATTGCAAAACAGCAATTCTACAAATAAAAATTAGGAGGGTTTTCTATGGAAAATAATCAAAAATCAATTACAAAACTTGGGGATGGAGATGTATTCATAAAAAGGACATCATCTGGAGGCATAAAGGCAGTTAAGGGGCGCTTAAAACTTGAAGAGAAGAAGGGCCATTTAAGTGTCATTCAAGGAAAATCAATGATAACAGCTGCAGGCTATAATCTGATGAACACTATAGCAAGTGTGAGTATAGTAACGCCTGAAAAGCTGACCCTTCCAGACAACAACGTTGTTGTAAATCCTTACCCAATCATAGATCCAGAATCGGGTACCATAGATAAGGTTTGGGTTAAGAAGATAGGAATAGGGTTTAGTCCAATAGGTAACTTAGTTATGACAAGCAGTACTTTGCTATATGATATAAAAATGTACTTTCTTCAGGATCTAAATAAAAAGATTCAGAAGAATCAAAAGGCTGGGAAAATGTGCATGGAAACCATGTTAACGGAAGATGAAAAAAAGACAGGTATGTTTTTAAGAATCCAAGGTCTTATGGGAATGTGGGTAAATCTAAATGAAACAGATGTACTTAAGTGCATGGATACCTACATTCAGAATAAGTTGTTTGCGGAAAGAAAAGCGCAAACAATAGCTGAAAGGAATTGCCTGAAAAAACATCCTGCTTTGGCACAAGTATATGTTGATGCACAAGGTAGTGAATACAACCATTATGGATTTGTTGATGTAATTGGGTATAATCATGACCTTACAAGAGAGGATCTCTTAAAGCTTTCACAAATGGCAGAGCAAGGAGAAAACCTAGGTGAATATAAGGGGATTAAGGTCGACTTCATTGATGCAAATGTAATTGATGACATAACTGAGGAGGATGTTATGACTTCCAGAGATGAAGAGGAGGTTGTGCATGAACTACCTGAAACTGCAGCAGGAGCAGGGACACCTATGCAGCAGGTCAATATCCCTAAAAAAGAAAAGGTGCCAGTTAATGAATCGGGGAAAGCTGAATTATTGGATGAGCTTGAGGCAGCAAAGGATTTTATAGGTGATGAAGCTTTCAATAAAACAATTGAAGATAACTTCAAAAAACCATTGGAGCAGCTGTCACTGGCGCAGTTGAATATGGCTAAGACATTAATTAATTCAGCCATAGATCAAGGCGGTGAGTTTTAATGAGTAAGAAGTTAACAGAAATCATTATGCATAACATTAAGGGCCAGAATACAACACAGCAGCTGACAGGTAAGGACATCATATGTGGACCGAACGGAATAGGAAAAACTACAAGGTTACAGGCATTAGGTATTGCTTTAATGGGTTACGTGCCAGGACAGGGTAAGAAAACTGATGAAACATTTAAACTTTCAAATTCAGATTCCATGGAAGTAGGTCTGAAAACTGATGATTTTAGCTTTTCTAGAGAGTTTAAAAAGAAGGTTTCAAAGAATAAAGATGGGTCCACAAAAGTGACTATATCTCAAAATGTCAATGTCAGCCCTTCCAAGGGTGAAAGTAAAATAACTGAAAAGGAAGCCAGGATCATGGCTGAACTGGGTAACTTACCGGTGATGTTAGACTTCAACGAATTCCTCGGTCTCTCTGATAGTAAGAGAAGAGAATTCATTTATAACCTGGCTGGTTTTAACAGTGCAGAGTGGAACAAAGAAAGAGTGAGAGAGTATATTGAAAAAAGTTTGGTGACTATTGAACTTGAGGTGAATAATCCGGAGCAGCTTGAAGTAGTGAAAGAAGTCATAGGAGAGGCCATGAATGAATATCCGGAAAACTATGATATATCCATGGGGCTCCAAAGTATGATTGATTGGACAAAGACCAAATTGAGTTACTGGAATGATGAAAAGAAGAGATCCCAGGCTACAGTTCAAAAGCTTGCTGAACTAAAAAATCAGCTTTCTGAAACTGACAGGAACCTTAAAGCCAATAAGGATGAGCTTGAAAATTTCCAAAGCGATCTTGTAAATGTTGAAAAGCAGATATCTGAGGACACCCAGAAAAAGAAGAATATAGATGCTAGGTTTGAGAAAATAGAATCTTTAAAAAGGTCTATTGAAAACGAAAATTCAAAACAATGCACGATTGATATTGCTGCAACTGATAGCAGCATCCTTGCTGCCAAAGAAAAAATTAAACAGGTTGATAACTCTAACAAAATTGTTGAAGTTCAGAAACAAATATCTGATATTATTCTGAAGCTTAAACCAATAGCTGCGGATAAAGAAGATGTTAAAACCAAGGGTATTGAAATCAGAGCCCAGATCGATAGCACAAGAAAGACTTTGGAAAGTGTTAAGGGAGTAGGTAAAACTTGTGTATTGGATACTAAGATCAAATGTGATAAAGATTTTAGTAAATTCATTGAACATACTGAAGGGCAGATCAAGATCTGGGAAATCCAGAAAGATATATTGGCCCAAACCTTTAAGGAACTGAATGAAAAGGAAACAGCCCTTAAGAACGATAAGGATAAGTTAAATCAAGAAATTCAGGAACTGCAGCAAGAGGAGCTGGATACTAATAGAGCAAATAACATTTTAAATTCAGAAATCAATAAACTGGAGAATCTGATGAATCAGGCAAAATCTTTTGATGAGGTTAAGCAGCAAAAAATAAATAACCTTCAAGCTGATTTAGAAAAGCTTCAGAATGAGAAGATTGAACCAATAGCTCCATTGGATATTCTGCAGAAGCAGGCAGATGGAATAAGAACTCAAATTTCTGCTCTAAAGGAAAAAATTCAAGAGCAGGATCAGGCCAGGACAACCCTTTCAAATCTAAAGAGTAGCATGATAGACAGTAAGACTGCTGAATATTATGCCATATCCTTTAAATCCTTGGACGATACATTAGGAGCCAAGGGATTACAAGGGGAACTGGTAAAAGAGACACTGGAGCCAATACAGAGCGAAATACAGGCTAATCTAAATGCCATGGGTATAGAAAATGAGTTTTATTTTAGCACTGAATCCGAAGGAGGAAAAGAGATCTTCCAGTTTGGATGGAATGATAGGTTCGGAGAGAAAAGGAACTTCGATGCATTGAGTACCGGGCAGCAGATGATTTTACTTATAGCTATGCTGACAACATTTATTGATAAAGCTGATCCAGCCTGCAGGATTTTGGCTATAGATAATATAGAAAATCTTGATAATGAAAACTTTAAAAAAGTGATAACAGGCTTAAATAAAATAAGTGCTAAATTGGACAACATTATTCTTTCAGGAGTTATTACTGTAACGGAGGCAGATGGTTTCAAGGTTTGGAATCTAGCTGAAGAAGGTGAACCTTATGAGCAGTCAGCTTAATGAAGCACAGAGGAAGGCCGTAGAAAGTGTAAGTAAAGTAATTCTATGCTTAGCTGGGGCGGGTACCGGGAAAACCAGTACCCTAACCAGAAGAATAGGACATCTCCATGAAAAAAGGATATCTTGCAGCAATATGCTGGCATTGACATTCACCAGGCTGGCCGGTAAAGAGATGAAGGAAAGGGTAATTAATCTAATAGGGAAGACAGAAGGAGAAAAGCTGTTTTGTAATACCTTTCACGCTTTCTGTGTTAAAGCTCTTAAGGAGTATGGTTACCTCCTGGGATATGATAAGGAATTTACAATATATGACCAAGAGGACCGGGAAGCTATCATTGAAAAGGTAATTGATGAGTTTAAATACGGTAAATATACAAGCACTAAAAAGGTAATTGAAATCATGGAAGGTAGCCGGGAACTGGATTGTGGTGAAGAGGAGCAGACCATTAAAGAATATCACTGGATATTGAAACGGAACAATGCAATAGACCTGGATATGCTCCTTACAGAAACATTGAAACTACTTAAAGAATATCCGGTTGTGCAGCAAGCTTATAGTTATCAGTATGAATACCTATTTGTCGACGAGTTCCAGGATACAAACGATGTGCAGATGCAGATCATAAAGGCATTTAATCCAAAATACTTGTTTGTGGTAGGTGATGATTTTCAAAGTATTTACGGATGGAGACAGGCAAAACCGGAATATATCATAAATTTCAAAAGGTATTATCCGGAATGTGAGGTCATAAAGCTTGAGGAAAATTACAGATCCACAGTACAGATTATAGAAGCTGCTAATAACCTGATTACTCACAATGAAAACCAAACTAAAAAGATCCTTAGAGGTCATAAGGATGGCCCGGCAATAGAGTATTTTGAAGCTGAAACTATAAGTAACGAGGTAAATATAATTATAAGCCGGATTCTTGAAGATATTTCAGCCTACAGTGACTATGCTATTTTAGCCAGGACAAATAAGCAAATGGAACCATTCATTCAAGCATTCAAAGCTTTTAGTGTACCTTTTCAAGTGCTGACTAACAAAGATGACCCCTTGAAAAGATATGATGTAAAAATGCTCTTTAGCATTATAGAAATTGCTTTAAATCCTAAGGATGATAATACCATGAAAAAGGTGATTAACTTTCCTGTTAAACGAATTAATGCTTTGAAAATGCAGAAAATTGAAAAGGTAATGGTTGATGAAAGTATTTGCTTTAATGAAGCTGTAAATACAATTGAAGAGGTTCAAGATCTTATTCATCAAATTGATGAACTGCATAGATATATTACAGAAGAGTGTTCAGAAGCTTCAGGCGTATTCTATAAGGCACAAGATATTCTTGGACTAAATAAAATATATGCTGAAGAGAAAAGGGACAACAAGGTACAAGACGCAGAAGCTGCTTTAACGGCAATAGAAAAATGGGAATGCATACAACAGAACTTAGGAGAAAGTACTGACATATCATTATTCCTTAAATGGTTGCACATAAAGGATATTCAGGAAAAACTTATAGAAAAGAATGATGCAGTTAAACTCATGACAGTCCATGCATCTAAAGGGCTGGAGTTTAAAAATGTTTTTGTAGTCGGTATGAATCAGAACATATTCCCTAGCAAGAGGGGAGACATGGAGGAAGAGCGCCGACTGTTCTATGTAGCTATAACCAGGGCAAAGGAAAAGCTTTATATCAGCAGAGCCAAAAAGACTATAGGTTGGGGGAATCAAGAGATTCCGAGTATAGAAAGCCAGTTTATTAAAGAATTGCAAAGGAGTGAGGAATATGGCAAATCCGATATTAAATAGTTTAGTTGATGGATTTAATGCTCAAATAAGTGTTATGAATAAGAACAACTTAAAGATTTATGATGCTGACAACCCTGAATATTACATTACTGGTGTTGAATATAGAGTTGATGATGATTGCATCATATTTAAAACTGATGAGGATCCAGATGCATATTTAAAATAAAAATGCCCTCATAAGAGGGCTCTAAGCAAATTGGTTTGGTAAGAGCACGCCAATGCTCTTACCGGTATTCTATCATGGTGAGGTGATTTAATCAATGTTAAGGCATAAATGGTTAGTTATAACAGCTGCAATAATAGTGCTTGTTATTTCTTGCAGTAAAATAGTATATTCTTCAACCAAAAGATATGGCATTAAAAGCACATTTGAATACACAGTTAAAGCAGGCGACACTATATCCAGCATTGCTGAAAATTATAAGCCGAAGGATGAAAAAACAAATTCCTTTATAATAAAAATTCAACTCTTAAATAATAAAGATGAAGTGGTTTATCCAGGTGATCAACTACTCATACCAGTGGAAGAATGAAGAACATGTTTTGGTATGGGGGAAAAGTTGTTAAAGTACTTGTTATTATATGGGGTATTATAGCATGGGTAATAATACTAACACACAGATAGGAGGGTTTATATGGACAGATACGAAGGGTGCAAAAATTGCTGTTGTTCAGATTGTATAAATAACTGCAAAGAATGCCGGGAATGTAATGAGGGGTTAGATGGTCCGGGATTCTGCAGAAAATATAATACAGAAGAGTAAATAGCAAAGGAAAGGTGTAAATATGAAATACACAATCCATGGATTTAACCAAGAAAAACTAATCGAATATGAATTAGACTCAATAGATGCTTTGATATTAAGGTATTTTATAGATTTTAAAGATAGTGGTTCCATGGTCTCAGAAGCAATAGAGGGTGAAACATACTATTGGTTAAAGTATGAGGGTATTCTTAAGGAGCTTCCAGTACTAAAGATAAAGAAGGATAGTATTTATAGGAGACTTAAAAAAATGTGTGAGGCTGGGGTGCTAAAACATAGAACCATGAAAAGATATGGAACGTATTCCTTCTACTCCCTTGGGAAAAATTATGTAAACTTGATATCGGATTCAAATCCGAGGGAGTCGGAAATAAATCCGGAGGGGGTACGGAATAAAATCCGTAGGGGTACGGATTTAAATCCCGACCAAAAGATTCATCTATTAAAAGATCCATCTATTAAAAATAATACTAGTAGTTGTAGTAGAAAGAACGTGGATGAGAAACAGGTGGTTTTATTCCATCTTGAAAAATGTGGCTTTGGATTAATAAGTCCAAATCTTGTAGAAAAGATTGCAGCTGATATTGAGATATACGGTCCTGAATGGGTAAAGGATGCTATCACAATAGCAGATGAAAATGGAAAACACAGATATGACTACGTTAAGGCAATACTTGAAAATTGGAAACGTGACGGTAAGGGGGCCAAGCATGGAGGGATTAGGAAAAATACTGGACAGAGTGCAGCAGACTTGTGTGACTTCTCGAATTTCGGGGGGACTGGTGGATGATAAATACAAATGCAGTTTATGTCAGGATACTACATGGATTGAAGGTAAGGATGGTTATCTGCATAGATGTGAATGCTATAAAAAGGAATTGGCAGAGAGAATGTGGCAGAAGTTTGGGATAAAATCCGAAGATGTCAAGAAAGTAAGTGAGTATATCCCATATGATAGTGTTACAACATCACTAAAAGATAAAGCAATAGCTTTTATAAAGTCTTTTGACACAATAAAAGGGACAAGGGAAAACAGTTTTGGAATATTTGGACAACCAGGCTCAGGTAAAAGTCATATTGTTATCGCAATTGGAGCAGCCTTATTAAACAGAAACATAGATCCAGTAGAAGTGGTTTATATGCCTTATCTTGAAGTCATGAGGGAACTCAAAGCAAATGCCAAGGATGATGAATATTATTTAAAGCTATCAGCCAGGTACCAGAAACCAAAGGTCTTAATTATTGATGATCTCTTCAAAGATAAGATTAACAAGGGAAAATCAATGGGAGAATTAAAGGACACAGATGTTAAACACATTTACCCAATAATAAATTACAGGTACTTAAATAATCTACCAATGCTTATTTCAAGTGAGTGCACACCTAATATGCTACTTGATTTAGATGAAGCTCTTGCTGGAAGAATACTTGAGAGCTGCGGGGATAATATCACAGTTTTACAAGGACCAAGTTATGATTACAGAATAAAAAAATTTATAAAAAAGTGAGGAGGAATGACTTATCAATAAAGTAGTTTTAATAGGGCGCCTGACTAAGGATCCAGAGCTAAAGTTTACTCCGGGAGCCGGCACAGCTGTAGCCACTTTCACCATGGCAGTTGACAGAAGGTTTTCAAAAGACGGCCAGAGAGAAGCTGATTTTATTCCGGTGGTAGTGTGGGGCAAACAAGCTGAATCCACAGCCAATTATGTAACAAAGGGAAAGCTCATGGGGGTGTCCGGCAGGATCCAGACAAGGAGCTATGATGCTAAGGATGGCACCAAAAGGTATGTAACTGAGGTAGTGGCAGAAGAGGTACAGTTCTTGGAGTGGGGAGATAAGCCTGAATTTCAGCAGCAACATACAAACTACAACTATAACTCTGGTAATGATGATGGCTTAACACCAATAGATGAAGAAGGGGAAATACCTTTCTAAATAGGTATTCATTTAAGAAAAGCTAGAAGAATAATCTTCTAGCCGAGTGAGGGTATTAAAAATGAGTTAAAGTAAGTCAAATGAATCATGTAATAATATTGTTTGCAAAATAAATATTATTATTCCCAAATGAAAGGAGGAATGATGGTGGCACTGCTGAATTACACAACCACAATTGAGGTCCATAAAACCTTAGGGGAGATTCAGAAAACATTAGTAGTCCATGGAGCCCGGAAGATTATGTATGACTATGATGATAATGGCCATGTACTAAGTCTTTGCTTTTCAATAGCAACTGTAGATGGAGATAAGGGTATAAGGCTACCGGCTAATGTTCCAGCAATATTTGAGGTCCTGAAGCAGCAGAAGAAAGCTGGGAAGATTAAAACTAATACAGATTATGATCAGTCTGAAAGAGTTGCCTGGAGGATAGTTAAGGACTGGGTAGAGGCACAAATGGCAATATTAGAAGCCCAGATGGTTCAAATTGATGAAATATTCTTGCCATACATGATTAATAAGAGTGGACCAACCTTCTTCCAAGCATACAAACAAAAGCAGCTGGGAGATGGAGATTGATGTCACACTATAACAAGTTTAAGGAAATTCACGATCTGCTTAAAGAATATAGCTGCAAACCAACTTTTGATTTTGAAAAAGAATACACTGATAATCCAACGATTAATGAAAGTAATTGGTTTTATCAAACACTCGAAGAATGCAAGGATGCAAGGAGTATGATTCCTACATCTAAACCAGAAACAATACATGCAAAATTAGTTGTTGTAGTACATACAAAAATGGATGGTGCAGAATGTCAGGAATTAAGATTTGATATTGAATACTCAGAAAAGGTCAATAAATACAGTATGTATATTAGCTTACCTACTCATAGCCGGAGTGTACCACTATCAAAGGGAATATACAAAAATCAAAATGATGTACTTGGAGAAGTAACAAGGTGGCTGCTCCAGGGTAAATGTAAAAAAGTTAAGCCAATAGTGGCTAAAGAAAAACCAAAACAAGCAGGTGAGCAACAGTCACTGTTTTAAGGAGGGAGAACATTGGGAAACAAAATCATTCAATTGGAGTTAAACCAAAAGGTAAAAGTTAGCTGTGGAGACTATGAAAGCAAGAGATTAAATGCACTCAGAAAAGTAACTGGCAAAGTCATATATATGAATAACAGTTTTTTTACAGTGTTTGTTGAAAAAGATGGTGTGCCAATATATCCTGAAGCTTTCATGTTTACTGATAGAAGGATAAGCGTACAAACCTGTTAAGACAGAGAAAGGGGGAACATGAATGATTCTTAGTGGTAAGGAAATTAAAAACAAACTAGGTAAAGAAATAATTATAGAACCATTTAATGAAAAGCAGCTTAATCCCAATAGCTATAATTTAAGGCTGCATAATGAATTGCTCGTTTATAAGGACGGAGTGCTGGATATGAAGAGGCCTAATGAAACTAAAAAGATAATTATACCACCTGAAGGTATGGTTTTATTCCCTGGGAGATTGTATTTAGGGAGAACCGTAGAATACACGGAAACAGATAAATATGTTCCTATGGTGGAAGGTAGAAGCTCTGTAGGAAGACTAGGCTTATTTGTACATGTAACAGCCGGTTTTGGTGATGTTGGATTCAAGGGATACTGGACCTTAGAAATGCACTGCATTGAACCAATAATGATTTATCCAGGTGTTGAGATATGTCAAACTTACTATCATGCAATAGAAGG
>CALBDU010000027.1 GCA_937927335.1 uncultured Clostridium sp. | reverse complement strand
GAAATTCCGACTGATTTGTTATCAATGTTTCTAACTACATTATACGAGGAGTGATTCTATGAAGAAATGTATTGTAATAATGGGATAGTCAGAAAGCTAGTATAATTTGAAGGAGAGAGTTAAACATGACTATTCCAGATGCAAATAAAGTATATCCAAGAAGTAACGATTACCAGACAATATATCTTAAAAATGTAATCACAAGAGATAATATAAAAGTTGGAGATTATACAATATATAATGACTTTTACAATGACCCAAGAGACTTTGAAAAAAATAATGTACTATACCAATATCCTGTTAATAATGATAAATTGATAATTGGTAAGTTTTGTTCGATAGCATGTAAAGCAAAGTTTCTAATGACCAGTGGAAATCACAAAATGAGATCATTATCAACTTATACATTTCCAATATTTTATGAGGAATGGAGTTTAGATGTCAGCCATATAACAGATGCCTGGGATAATAAAGGGGACATTGTAATTGGAAATGACGTGTGGATAGGGTATGATGCTATAATTATGCCAGGTGTGAAAATTGGTGATGGTGCAGTTATTGGAACAAGAGCAATAGTTACTAAGGACGTTCCTGCTTATACCATTGTTGGAGGTATACCTGCAAGGGTTATTAAGAAAAGGTTTAGGGATGATGTGATTTTAAAACTGCTGAAAATTAAGTGGTGGGATTGGTCTTACGAAAAAATCCAAGAGAATATTCAATACATCCAATCAGGAAACATTGATAAATTAGTTTAATGTTTATTGGCGTTTCTTACATTATTTGGGTTATTAGTAATAAGTTGTTCACTAAAGAGAGAATTTATGATAATGATTTGGAACAGAAAAGAAATTTTTGTAGGGAACTCTTTACAAGGATTTAATGAAGCTTGTTATAAACTAATTTTCTTACTTGATGACTTAAAATATGTAAAAAGGGCATGGACAAGCAGTAGTTTGTGGGTAGTTGTTTAAGGTTATCCGGCCTTGACTATGAGATAGGGAATCCTTTATTAGAGACTTGAGAAACTCCAGCCTTGCCCGTTAAGATTGGAACTCCTTCATTAGTGACTTGAGAAACTCCAGCCTTTGAACTTTGGACGAAAGTGAGCAAAATTTCAATTAATTTTCAATATAAACGTAAATATATCTGAAATTTAACGTATAAACCCATAATTTACACAAAATATAGCCGAAAATTAATTATTAATCCAAAAAACCTGCACACTACTTGAAATTTTGCACAGATTTGAATGTCTTTCTTAATTACTCCAAAGAAACCGAAGATGAAAAGCGAAATATCCTTGACTTGGCATTAACGACGTTGAAATTGGAGAGATGGAAAGATATATCAAAATCACATCAATTCCGTTGGTTGCATAATAAAAATCATAAAATTGGAATTTGAAGAGGTAAGAACATGAAGGTTGAACAATTTGTAATGGCATATAAAGTTGATCAGGATCGCATTAGGGCAATTTTGCCTGGAGGATTTGTCTCCCTAAGAACAGTAATGAGAATAAATACCGAGGTTAGAGATAATGAACGTGCATATTTAGAGTTTAATACTCCTGTTGAGGCAGATGGAAAACGTGGTTGGTTAAACGTGGGAAATTGGGAAGGCTCTGAAGATGAAGTTGTATTCTTGAAAGAGGGAAAAACTACGAAAATTAAGGCTCCATTTTTCGAATTAACATATACAGGGACTGGTATTGAAGGTGGCTGCCCTGCTGAAAAAGATAATGATGGATGTTTCTATATTGACGGTGAAATGATAGAATTCCGTCCTAATGAAAAGATTGAAAAGAACAAGGAGTTCTGTGACTGTGAATTTGTGTGGAAATTCAATGAAGGTGATGCAAAGGGTGTGAGTATTGATAAAACTACTTTACCCGCATTTAGTGCGGAGCAAGTTCATGAATATGAAAAACAGAGTTTTACACCTGAAAACGCAGCCGCAATTCCATGCGAGCAGGTTTTAGGTTCATACATTGTTTGCTTTGATAGATAAATCCCAGTTTGTAAGGGGGATTTCGTGTTCCTATATTTATTCAATTTAGATCTCATATTATTCAGCACTTAGAACGTGAATCAGCATGTTAATATCAATGGGAATTAACATGCTGATTTATTTGTTATTTATTGCCTTTGCACATCATAACATAACCCGTTGAAGGTGATCAGGCTTTTTTATATTCTATGCTAGGGCTTTGGCCGCCGCAGCTTATGTCCACCGCCCATCAGTAAACCAAACGATAGGCCCTAATAGTAGGCCAAGCAGCGGCCAAACAATAGGGACAAGCGGTAGGCCAAACATCAGCCCCAAGCAGCAAAGCCCCAAGCTTATTCTGCCCCGTCCTAGCCCTGGCCGGCTCCCTATTCCACCTTTGGGATTAAAAAGGATGTAACGAAAAGGTCATTGTCAGAGCGCAGTGCATGCATTACACCGGCTGGCACTATAAAGGCCTTGCCTACCGTTAGCTTTTCTTCGCTTTCCTCCAGCACTCCAAAGCCTTCTCCTTTTATACAATAGAATACTTCATCGTGGTTATCGTGCTTGTGCAGTGCAACCTTTTTTCCAGCGGGAATGTGATAAACATTTGTAACTATAGAGTCTTTTATCTTTTGTAGATCCATTTGATATTCCTCCTTTGATTATTATAATTATATTTTACCATTGTATAATTTCTTTATCCAGTTGTTGGTCTGACGGCCATGTCTGCTACAGTTAAAGTCGGGTTGGTACTCAAAAGCATGTAACACCCATGCCTGCTGCCGATTCAAACCTTTCTTGCCGCACCTGGCACAATCATTTCACTATAAAAACCTTGATTCAAACTCTTCTGCAGGGACTGGCTTTGATATTATATAGCCTTGAATGAGGTCGCAGCCGAAATCCTGCAGTATTTCAAGCTGGGATTCTCTTTCCACTCCTTCTGCCAGAATGTTTATGCCAAGGCTGTGGCACATCAGCATAATGGTTCGCACTATTTCCAGGGCCCGGATGTCCTTGTCGATGGTGCTTATGAGGGAACGGTCTATTTTCAGTATATCTATGGGCAGCCTGTTTACGTAGCTCAGGGAGGAATAGCCTGTGCCGAAATCGTCCATGGCTGCGGTGATGCCCTTTGCCTTGAGCTTTTCCAGGATGCTGATGGTAAGCTCTGCGTCCTCCATTGCTTCATCCTCAGTGATTTCCAGGTTGAGGCAGCTAGGGTCCAGGCTCGCGCTTTCGTAAGCCCGGATTACGGTCTTAATGAAGTCAGGCTCCTTTATCTGTTTATAGGAAGTGTTGATGGATATATAGAAGTCAAGGTCCGGAACCAGCTTCTGCCAGTCACTGCACTGTTTGCAGGCTGCTTTCAGCACCCAGTTGTCTATGGATACTATTACGCCTATGTTTTTTGCCAGTGGGATGAACTGGTTTGGGGGTACAAGGGTGCCATTTTGCATCCATCTGATAAGGGCTTCGGCACCTATGGTTTTCATGGTTTTCAGGTTCACTATGGGCTGATAGTATATTACAATTTCATTATTATCCAGGGCTTTTCTCAGGTTTCCTTCCATGATGAGCTCTGTCAATGCAAAGTCGTTCATGCCTCGGGAGTATAGCTCGTAGCTGTAGCCGCCGTTTCGCTTTGCGGCATACATGGCTGCATCTGCATTTCGCATTAAGTGGGACAAGGTTGAGCCATCGTCGGGGTAGATGCTTATGCCTATGCTGGCGCCGATGTAGAGCTCGCTGCCCTTGTAGTTGATTACTGGCTTCATAAGGCTGGAGAGCCTGTTGGCTAGCATTTCCGCCTGGCTTTCATGGATCAGGTTTCGCAGTACTATTATAAATTCGTCGCCGCCTAGCCTTCCAAGGAGCACATTTTCGTCTACCAGATGCTTGAAGCGGCTGGCGGTTTTTTCCAGAACATAGTCACCTACCTCATGGCCCAGGCTGTCATTTATGCTTTTGAAGTTGTCCAGGTCTACGAAGAGCAGTGCAAATTTTTCATGGGTTATGCTGCACTGATCTAGTATTATCTGCAATTCCTCCTTAAGCTTTTTCCTGTTTGGCAGGCGGGTGAGCTCGTCGTAGTAGGCCAGATCCATTATTTTTTTCTGGTTCAACTGCTTGTCAGTTATGTCTGTAAGCATCATGGCAAAGTGGTTTTCCTCTATGCCGTAAATTGTCAGATAAAACCAGCTGTCGTATTTTTCATCATAAAAGGTGTCAGCCATGGAGGTGGTGCCTTTTACCGCTACCTGATTTATCATGTGCATCAAATTTGGATAGCTTCGGATTTCATCTGGCAGCAGCTTGAGGCCTAGCTTGTTAACTATGGCTTCTCTTGATTTCTTGAACATAGCAGCAAAGGAGTTGTTTATCTCCAGTATTTCAAAGTCCACCGGGTTCATAGCATCATTTAGTATCACCCTGCAGTACATGAAACCTGCCATCATGTTTGAGAACAGGGAGGAGTACTTCCTTTCGCTTTTCATAAGCTGCATATTAGTTTCCTGTATATGGTCGAACATGCTGTTGAACCTTTCGCTGAGCTCTGAGATTTCATCGTTCTGATGGTCTACAATCCTCAGGGAAAGATCCCTGGTGCTGCTCATGGTGTTTACAGTGTTCTGGATATAGGATATTCTTTTCAAAACTATGTTTTCAAGGAAGTTTAGTACTATAAGTACAAATAAAATAAAAATCACTGCTATGATATAGGAGTAAAAGTGCATACTTGAGTTTGCCTGAACAAGTATGTCCTTTGGCAGGCTCAGCTCCACGGTTAATGCAGGGGTACCGAAGATATCCTTTATTACTCCGTAGCCTGTGATTTTATCAGGATTCATATTGTTTATGGATACATTATTTGCTGTAACCTGGCTGATGTTATTGAAATCAGCGGATACATAGTTATGGATTGTAAAGCTTTCACCTACTATTGAGCTTATTTCACTTATCTCACCCTGGTCCAGAAATTTCGCCAAAATAAAATAGCCGTTTGACGGCTTCAAGCCTTTGCTGTCTATTATGGGCTGGCAGGTAAGGAGCAGGGGGCCCTTATAGGTCATGTAAATTCCTCTGATACGGCTAAGACTGTTGTAATTCAGCAGGGAGGCAATCCTTTTGGATATCCCCTTCAGCTCATATTCATCCAGTGTTTGAGTTGTGGCGCAGTTCAAAGTTTTTATGAACTTCGGTGTGCCGTCAGTCTGGGCAATTATGATTATATTTGCATCCACCTTTATAAAGCTGCTTAAATCAGTGAAGTTTCTATCAATATAATTATGATTTCCATTGTTTATGTAATTATAGGTTTCATCCCAGTGGCCGTAGGATGTGGAAATGGCGTCCAGGGTATCCACATCGCTCTGTATGAATTTAATTATTCTGGATACGCCGGAATCAGCCTTATTTATTTCAAGAGTAACAAAATGATTCATTAAAAAGGTTTTGGAAATATAGGTTACTGTTAAAACTGTTATGGCAAAGGCAATGAGAATCAGGGTTATTATTTTTCTGGAAAGCTTCATATTTCCTCCTAAGTAAAGTGCGAGAATATATTGTAAACAAATTTGGTTATAGTATAATTGGTGTTAGTAACTAAATATGGCAAGGAGATACTTTCATGAGAAAGCTTAAGGCATTCATTTATATTTTTATTATACTATTAATTTTCTCCGGCTGTTCATTTAATAAAGAAAAGGTCAGCGGCAATGCAACTGGTACCACCGGTACAACTCAGAGCACTCACACTGATGCACCTGCCGCAGCAAAAAATAACGGCACTCCTGTGCACCAGGGGAAAAAGATACCTAAAAGCGTATCTGAAACCCAAAGCAAGGTAAAGCTTAATGCCATTTCCAAGACGGAAGCACCCAACGATACAAGCTACACCTATACAGCTTCCAGCTATGAGGAATACTATTCTGCTATTTTTGACAGCCTGAAGAAATTCAGTTCAAGCTCTGATATTAAAATTATCGGTTATAATGATCAAAACTATAGCCTTAATGTTGTGAATAATGTGCTGGATGACCATTATGATGTTGACTACGGTCTTGATTCCGTTAGTGCAGCCCTTTACACCACCAGCAGCGGCTATGACATCCTTCATATTGAGTATGTTTATAAGCTTTCCAGGAGCAAAATGGAGGCTATGAAGGCTGAGGCTGATGCCAAGGAGAAGGAAGTGGTGGACAGTATTATTGAGGATGGCATGACGGATAGCCAAAAGGAGCTGGCAATCCACGACTATATTATAAATAATACTAGATATGATTTTACAAATTACGTTAACGGCACCCTGAAGGATGAAGAGTTTACGGACTACGGGGCTTTGATAGACCACAGCGCGGTGTGCAGCGGCTATGCCAAGGCCTTCTACAAAATGTGCACCCTGGCAGGGCTGGAGTGTTATATTGTGCGAGGCTATGGAGACAATGTGCTTCATACCTGGAATATAGTTAAAATAGACGGCAGGTACTGCCATGTGGATACCACCTGGGACGACCCTGTGGGAGCCACGGATACCTTGACCTACGATTATTTCAATCTTACGGATGAACAGATATCCAAGGATCACACCTGGAACAGGGAGGTTTATGCCGCCTGCAATTAAAACAGTGGGTGGCCCAGGCAATTAACAGGGTTCAAGCCCCCTGCAACTTCAACAGGGACCTGGACCAAAGGGGCATACGCCCCCTGCAACTAGAACGGAGGTTATTAATGAAAATATATGTAGCAAGACATGGACAAACTATTTGGAATACTGAACACAGAATGCAGGGGTGGCAAGATTCAAACCTCAGTCCAAAGGGCATTGAGGATGCAAAAAAGCTTGGACAAAGGCTTAAGGATACCCATTTTGACGCCATATTCAGCAGTCCTTTAGGAAGGGCCTACAATACTGCGGAATATGTACGGGGAAATAGAAAAAACGAAATAGTTCCCCTGGATTCCTTTAAGGAAATGAACTTTGGCGCCTGGGAAGGAATGAAGGACAGCGAGGTTATCGAGAGGTATCCTGAGGAGCATCATCATTTCTGGAAGGAGCCTGAGCTCTTTACCCCAATACAGGGCGAAAGCTTTCCCCAGCTTATTGAGAGGGTGGACAAGGGCTTGAAGGAATTGATAAAGGAAAATATGGGTAGCAGGGAAAGTATTCTTTTAGTAACTCATACCTGTGTTATCAAGTCCATGCTGTCACTGATAAAAAAGCTTAATGTAAGGGATTTCTGGAATCCGCCATTCATATATGCAACCAGTCTTACGTTGTTGCAGGTGGAGGATGAAGCAGTTAAGACAATATTAGAGGCTGATACCAGCCATTTATTATAGGAGCGAAAAATGGAAAGTGTATACAATCTGCTGGAAAAATTAAAGATATTTGATAATCTTTATGATTATGTCCGGGTGGTGGATCCGGAGAGAAAAAAGGTGCTTATGCTGGAGGATAACCACATAGTTGAAACCTCCCATGTTTGCTATGCCTTCTGGAATACGGATATGATTTGCGACAACTGCATATCCATACGTGCCCTCCATGAAGACAAAAGCCTTATCAAAATTGAAAGGCAGGATGGGAAGCTGATGATGGTTACTTCGGTGCCGGTAAGACTTCCAGGGGGAACTGTGGTGGTGGAGCTTCTTAAAAATGTTACCGACAGCATGTATATCACTGACGATGCCAACGGGGGCAATGTGGAAATATTTGATGTCATCAACAACCTTAACGATTTGGTGTCCAGGGACAGTCTTACAGGAGTTTATAACAGAAGATATGTGGATGAAAGACTATCTGTGGAGCTGGTTAAGCTCATGGAGGATGGTACCCCTTTATCGGTTATAATGGCAGATTTAGACTTTTTCAAGAATGTAAATGACACCTACGGCCATACTGCAGGGGACGAGGTAATAAGGCAGTTTGCAAAGGTGTTGAAGGACAGTGTCAGGGGAAAAACGGACTGGGTGGCCAGGTACGGCGGTGAGGAATTTCTTATATGCATGCCTGGAGCTCACAGGGACATTGCCTTTAAAACAGCAGAGCGTATCAGGCAAAGGGTGGAGTCTATGGACATTACCTATAAGGATCAGAGCATTAAGATAACCGCCAGCTTTGGCGTTAATACGGCAGATAAAAATACAATTGAGAATATCAGGGACTATAAATATGAGGCTTTGGTGGATGAAGCTGATAAAAATTTGTACACTGCAAAACGAACGGGAAGAAATAAGGTTGTCTAATTAATTCATTAAATCATAGGGGTGTGATTAAAATGAAGCTGCATAACAGGGATAATTTAAAGGACGATACCGCTATTTTAAACATTGTTATCGATACGTTATATGACGGCATAATAGCCGTTGATAAGGAAGGTATTGTCACCATGATCAGCAAGGGCTATGCCATGACCCTTGGGCTGAGAAAAGAAGATGTTTTGGGAAAGCACATCACGGACATAACAAAGGATACCAGGCTCCCTATTGTAGCGGAGACCGGGAAGGCTGAAATTGCACAGCTCCAGAAAATAAGGAACCAATATGTGGTGGTAAGCCGCATACCAATTGTTAAGGATGGAGAGCTTACAGGTGCCATAGCAAAAATTATTTTCAAAAGCCTGAAGGACCTGGACAATATGTACAAAAGCATAAGCCGCATGGAAAGCCAGATGGTGGATACCAGCAACAAGCTTCTGGGTTCTAACAGGGCAACCTACACCTTTGAGGATATCACTGGTGAAAGTCAGATGATCAGGGGCCTTAAGAAATTTGCCTGCAAGGCTGCCTGGGGCTCATCCAATGTATTGCTGCTGGGGGAAAGCGGCACGGGAAAGGAATTGTTTGCCCATGCCATACATAATGAAAGCAGCAGAAGAAACTGTCCCTTTGTTAAGGTTAATTGCGGGGCCATACCAAAGGAGCTTTTGGAATCAGAATTGTTTGGCTATGAGGGAGGGTCCTTTACAGGTGCTAAAAAGGATGGCAAGATTGGAAAATTTGAGCTTGCAGATGGTGGAACCATATTTTTGGATGAAATAGGGGATATGCCACTATATATGCAGGTTAAAATTTTAAGGGTACTTCAGGAGAGGGAAATTGAAAAAATTGGAGCCTCAGGCACCAAGAAAATTGATGTGAGGTTTATAGCTGCCACCAATCAAAACCTGGAGCAGCTGGTAAAGGAGGGAAAGTTCAGGGAGGACCTGTTCTACAGGCTCAATGTGCTCACCATTACCATACCGTCTCTTAAGGAAAGAAGAGAGGACATCGAATCTATAGTCTACAGCATAATTGATAAGATATGCAATAAGATGAGCAGATTCATTGAGGGGGTTTCCAGTGATGCCATGGAGTGCATAAAGAACTACAGCTGGCCAGGTAATATAAGGGAGCTGGAAAATGTTCTGGAAAGAGCCATCACAATTATGGATAATGAAACAATGATAGGGGTTAAGCACATCCCTTATAGGATAACAGGGCTGGAGCCCTGCGAACCGGTTAGAAATCTTGAGGATATATTAAATGATACGGAAAAGGAAGCTATCATAAACAGCATAAATGCTGCAAACGGTAATAAATCAAAGGCTGCCAGGCTTCTGGGCATCAGCAGGTCAAACCTCTATGAAAGAATCACCAGGTTAAAACTAACTTAAGGTTGTCTCCAAAACAGGACACATTTTCATAGAATTGCGTTAATAATTTGTCAGGTTGTCTTCATATGGAGACAACTTTTTTTATTGTTGTCCACAATATGATACATTTTTGCCATTATATTCAGAAAATATACGAAATGCAAAATAAAAACCATTGATATGAGCAAAGGCAGGCAGGGTAATTTCATTGGCAAGGATTATGCTATATAAATTAAAGGTTAGTTAATTAACAAACATAAAATTTGGGAGGGAATGTCAATGAAAGAGATAGTTATCGCAAGCGCAACACGTACAGCTATTGGGTCCTATGGGGGTACACTAAAGGATGTGCCTGCTGTGGAGCTGGGGGCCCTGGTTATAAAGGAGGCCGTGAAAAGGGCAGGAATAAAGCCTGAAATAATAGATGAAGTGATAATGGGGAATGTGCTGCAGGCTGGTCTTGGACAAAACCCTGCAAGGCAGGCGGCTGTATATGCAGGACTTCCTGTGGAGATACCTGCAATGACAATAAATAAGGTATGCGGCTCAGGTTTAAGGGCTGTTTCACTGGCCTGCCAGCTGATCAAGGCTGGAGATGCAGATGTAGTAGTTGCTGGAGGAATGGAAAACATGTCAAAGGCTCCTTATGCATTGAACAGTGAAAGATGGGGCAAAAGAATGGGCAACGGTGAGATAGTGGACGTTATGGTAAATGACGGCTTAACAGATGCCTTCAATAAATATCATATGGGAATTACTGCAGAAAATATAGCAGAGCAGTGGGGAATTACCAGGGAACAGCAGGATGCCTTTTCCTTAAGTTCCCAGCAGAAGGCTGAAAGTGCCATAAAGGCAGGAAAATTCAAGGATGAAATAGTTCCTGTAGTAATAAAAACAAGAAAAGGGGAAACAGTATTTGATCAGGATGAGTTCCCAAGATTCGGCTCAACCATTGAAGCCATGGCTAAGCTTAAGCCTGCCTTTAAGAAGGATGGAACTGTTACAGCAGGAAATGCCTCTGGAATAAATGATTGTGCAGCAGCACTTATAGTAATGAGTGCTGAAAAAGCAAAGGAGCTTAACATAAAGCCTTTGGCAAAAATAGTATCCTACGGCTCAAGAGGCTTGGAGCCTTCAATCATGGGTTACGGTCCATTCTATGCAACTAAAAAGGCACTGGAAGGTGCTAAGCTTAAAATTGAGGATATTGACCTTATTGAAGCAAACGAGGCCTTTGCAGCACAAAGTCTTGCAGTGGCAAAGGATTTGAAATTCAACATGGACATAGTTAATGTGAACGGTGGAGCAATAGCACTTGGGCATCCTATTGGAGCATCAGGGGCAAGAATTCTTGTTTCGCTGCTTTATGAAATGGAAAAGAGAGATGCAAAGAAGGGCTTGGCTACTCTTTGTATAGGCGGCGGAATGGGTACGGCAGTTATAGTGGAAAGATAAAGGGGGAACAGGTATGGTATTTAATAATATAATTTATGAGAAAAACGACAAAGTAGCAGTAATATCAATAAACAGGCCAAAGGCATTAAATGCATTGAATTCAGATACTCTTAAGGAACTGGATCTGGCAGCTGATTTGGCAGCTGAAGATGAGGGAGTTTATGCGGTAGTTTTAACCGGAGCAGGAGAAAAGGCTTTTGTCGCAGGAGCAGATATAACTGAAATGAAGGATATGACTGTGGCTGAAGGAAGAAAATTTGGCATCCTTGGAAACAAGGTATTTAGAAAATTTGACCTTATGGATAAGCCTGTTATAGCAGCAGTTAACGGCTTTGCATTAGGTGGAGGCTGTGAGCTTAGCATGGCCTGCGATATAAGAATTGCCTCAACAAAGGCAAAATTTGGCCAGCCTGAATCAGGACTTGGCATCACTCCAGGCTTTGGGGGAACCCAGAGGCTTCCAAGAATTGTGGGCATGGCTGCAGCAAAGGAAATGATTTTCACAGCAGGAATTATCAAAGCTGATGAAGCCTTGAGGATAGGTCTTGTAAACAAGGTGGTTGAGCCTGAAAAGCTTATGGAAACCGCAATGGACATGGCAAACACCATTGCAGCACAGGCACCATTAGCAGTGAAGTACTGCAAGGCAGCCATAAACAGGGGCATGCAGTGCGACCTGGAAACAGGTTTAATGTATGAATCTGAGGTTTTTGGAGAATGTTTTTCAACCTATGATCAAAAGGAAGGCATGACCGCTTTTGTGGAGAAGAGGGAAAAGAGCTTTAAAAATAAATAGGAGGTAATTTTAATGAATTTTGCACTGACAAAGGAACAGGAATTAGTAAGGCAGATGGTCAGGGAATTTGCTGAAGCTGAAGTTAAGCCATTGGCTGCCGAAATCGACAGAACAGAAGAATTCCCTATGGAAAATGTAAAGAAAATGGCAAGGTACGGCATGATGGGCATACCTTTTGCCAAGGAATATGGGGGAGCCGGCGGCGATACCTTATCTTATATCCTTGCAGTAGAGGAGCTGTCAAAGGTCTGCGGAACTACAGGAGTTATTCTTTCCGCCCATACCTCCCTGTGCGCATCTCTTATTGAACAGTTTGGTACAGAGGACCAGAAGAAAAAATATCTGGTACCTTTAGCTAAAGGGGAAAAGCTTGGTGCTTTCGGCCTTACAGAACCAAACGCAGGCACTGATGCTGCAGGACAGCAGTCCGTAGCAGTACTGGAGGGAGACCACTATGTACTGAACGGTTCAAAAATATTTATCACCAATGGAGGAAAAGCTGATATATTCGTGGTATTTGCCATGACAGACAGAACAAAAGGCGTTAAGGGAATATCCGCCTTCATACTGGAAAAGGGCTATCCAGGATTTACCACCGGCAAGGTTGAGGACAAAATGGGAATAAGAGCTTCCTCTACCACAGAACTTATATTTGAAGACTGTATAGTTCCTGCTGAAAATTTAGTGGGCAAGGAAGGAAAGGGCTTTGGCATAGCCATGAAATCACTGGATGGCGGACGTATAGGAATTGCTGCCCAGGCACTGGGAATTGCTGAAGGAGCCTTTGAGGAAGCAAAAAATTACATGAAGGACAGAAAGCAATTTGGCAAATCACTGGACAGGTTCCAGGGCTTATCCTGGATTATGGCAGATATGGACGTTGCCATTGAATCTGCAAGATACCTTGTTTATCTTGCCGCATGGAAAAAGGACAACAAACTGCCCTACTCTGTGGATGCAGCCAGAGCAAAGCTCCATGCTGCAAACGTGGCCATGGATGTAACCACAAAGGCCGTGCAGCTCTTTGGAGGCTACGGCTACACCAAGGATTATCCTGTGGAAAGAATGATGAGGGATGCCAAGATTACAGAAATATACGAAGGCACCTCCCAGGTTCAGAAGCTGGTTATATCAGGAAACATATTCAAATAACAAGGAGGCAGTTACACTATGAATATAGTTGTTTGTATAAAACAGGTACCGGATACCAACGAAGTTAAAATAGATCCAAAAACAGGGACACTTATAAGAGAAGGAGTTCCTTCCATAATAAACCCGGACGATAAAAATGCTTTGGAAGAGGCTTTATGTCTTAAGGATAAGTATGGGGCTCATGTTA
The DNA here is from genome assembly GCA_937927335.1 of uncultured Clostridium sp. Lineage (GTDB taxonomy): Bacteria > Bacillota > Clostridia > Clostridiales > Clostridiaceae > UBA699. The sequence continues at coordinate 30,016 of CALBDU010000027.1, read as the reverse complement.
CTGTTATAACTATGGGACCTCCTCAGGCAGGCAATGCTTTAACAGAAGCCTTGGCCATGGGAGCAGATGAAGCTGTGCTTATCACAGACAGGGCCTTTGCAGGAGCAGATACCTTAGCAACCTCCCATGCATTGGCTGGAGCTTTAAAAAAGCTGGATTATGACATAGTATTTGCAGGAAGACAGGCCATAGACGGAGATACAGCCCAGGTAGGTCCTGAGGTTGCAGAGCATTTGAATCTGCCGCAGGTTACTTATGTGGAAAAGGTGGATATAGTGGATGACAATACAATAAGCGTAAGAAGAGCCTGGGAGGACGGCTATGAGGTAATTAAGGTAAACACTCCTGTGCTACTCACAGCCATAAAGGAGCTAAACACTCCAAGATACATGAACATTAATAATATCTTCGGTGTTTATGACAAGGAAGTTAAGCTTTGGACCGCCCATGACATAGATGTGGATACTGAGCTTCTGGGATTGAACGGTTCACCTACAAGGGTTATGAAATCCATGACCAAGGAAGCAAAGGGACAAGGTGAGCTTATAAATCTGCCTGTGAAGGAAGCTGTGGAATATACAGTTTCAAAATTAATGGAAAATCACTACATTTAGTTTGGAGGAAATTGATATGAATATATCTGATTATAAAGGAGTCTGGGTTTTTGCCGAACAAAGGGACGGAAAGCTTCAAAAGGTATCCCTGGAGATACTGGGAAAAGGCAGGGAAATAGCTGATAAGCTTGGTACAGAGCTTACTGCCGTGGTTCTTGGCTATAATACCCACGACATGTCAAACAAGTTATTATCCTACGGTGCAGACAAGGTTATAGCCTGTGACAGCAAGCTGCTATGGCATTATTCAACGGACGCATATGCAAAGGTTATGTGCGACCTGGTAAAGGAAAAAAAGCCTGAGGTATTATTTATTGGCGCCACCTTTATTGGAAGGGATTTGGGACCAAGGGTTTCAGCCAGACTAGGCACGGGACTTACTGCAGACTGCACCGGTCTTGATATTGATTCAGAAACAAAAAATCTTATGATGACAAGGCCTGCCTTTGGAGGCAACCTGATGGCCACCATAGTTTGCGCAGACCACAGACCACAGATGTCCACAGTGAGACCAGGAGTTTTTGAAAGACTTGAGAAGGATAAATCAAAGATAGATCCTTCAAAAATTGAGAGGGCTGTTTTCACCTTAACTGAAGAGGATATAAGAACCAAGACAGAAGAAGTAATAAAGCTGTCCAAGGATATAATGGATATCGGCGATGCTGAAATTCTGGTATCTGGGGGAAGAGGAGTAGGAAACTCCGAAAACTTCAAGAGCCTGGAAGAACTGGCAGAGGCTCTAGGCGGAACAGTTTCAGCTTCAAGAGCTGTGGTGGACAGCGGCTGGGTAGATAAATCCCTGCAGGTTGGACAGACAGGTAAAACTGTAAGGCCTAAAATATACATTGCCTGCGGAATTTCTGGAGCAATTCAGCATCTGGCAGGAATGCAGGACAGTGAATTTATAATAGCTATAAACAAAAATGCTGAATGTCCTATGATGAAGGCTGCAGATCTGGCTATAGTTGGAGATTTGAACAAGGTTCTTCCTGAGCTCACAGCTAAGATCAGGGACCACAAGGAAGCAGGAAGCCTGCAATAGGTATATAAATATTTATGGAGGTAATTTAAATGAAAAAGATATGTGTTATAGGTGCGGGAACCATGGGTTCAGGCATTGCCCAGGTATTTGCCTCAAAGGGCTGTGAGGTTATTATCCGTGATATAAAGATGGAGTTTGTTGAAAAGGGCATAGCTGCACTTAAAAAGAACCTTAACAGAATGGTGCAAAAGGGCAAGATGACAGAAGCAGACATGAACGATATCCTTTCAAGAATCAAAGGAACAGTTGACCTCAAGGAGGCAGCTGATTGCGACTTGGTTATTGAAGCGGCAGTGGAAAATATGGAAATAAAGAAACAGATATTTGCAGAGCTGGACAGCATATGCAAGCCGGAAGCAATATTGGCTTCCAATACCTCATCACTTTCAATAACCGAGGTGGCAGCTGCAACTAAAAGACCTGACAAGGTTATAGGTATGCATTTTTTCAACCCGGCACCGGTTATGAAGCTGGTGGAAGTAATTAAAGGAATGGCAGCTTCAGAGGAGACCTTTAAGGCTGTTAAGGAGCTTGCCATATCCATTGGCAAGGACCCGGTGGAGGTTTCAGAGGCTCCAGGCTTTGTGGTAAACAGAATACTGATTCCTATGATAAACGAAGCCTGCGGAATTATGGCAGAGGGAATAGCCAGTGCCGAGGATATAGACAAGGCCATGATGCTTGGCGCCAACCACCCTATGGGACCTCTGGCTTTGGGAGATCTGGTAGGACTGGATGTTTGCCTGGCTATTATGGACGTACTTTATAAGGAAACTGGAGATACAAAATACAGAGCTCACTCACTGCTTAGAAAATATGTAAGGGCAGGATGGCTTGGAAGAAAGACCTCAAAGGGCTTCTTTGACTACAAGTAAGAACGAAACAAGTAAAACTGAATCAACTACGACTGAAATACGAAAGGCTCCGCCAGCGGCGGAGCCTTATGCTTTAAGAGGGCGAGCTTACAGCTGCCTTCCAGCGTTTGTACTTTTCAAGATCACTGCTTATCTGCTTGGTTACCAGGCTTATGATGAAGGCATCATCAATGAGGCCAGCCGGGAGAAAATCCGGAACAATATCTATGGGAGATATAAAATACAGCAAAGCAACAAATATAACTATCAGGGAGCCTAAAGGAATAACCTCATAGTAGCCACGGATCCAGTCCCTGATCACACTGAAAAGAAGGAACAGCTTATCCTGGGCATCCTTCATGGGGCAGTTGTTTCTGGCCTTGGCCATAGCCGCATTAAGGACCTCCTTTGCCCTTTGCTTGCTTTTGCAGCAGCAGCAGGCTTCACTATAATGTTTTGCTTTAACCTTGTTGATGTTAATCTTCATTTTGACATCACCCCCGTATTTATAATGTTATTTTACATAATATTCTCAATTTTATCAATTAGAATATTTTATATCTGGGCTTTTGCTCCTTGAATACCTTCCATCTTATATAATTGTAGAGAAAAATCCCGGCAAGACTAAGAAAAAACCAAGCAAGGCTGTAAAAGATGCATATCTGGCCCAGGAAATTAAAGGGAAGGCTGCTGTAGTTCCAGATATTACAGCCTCTATATAAATTAAAGTAGCAGCCTCCTGCAAATTCGATACCGGTGCATAGCCCCATGCCTATGATGCCTTGAAGCCACAGGGGAAATTGGCTAGCCAGACTGCTGTTAACAAAGCCTGTAAGGGTGCCGGCAGTGCCTCCAATAAGGGCCATCTGCCAGTAGGAGCTGCCGCGATATAGTATTTCAGTTAAAAGATAAAGCAAACCCATGATTATTGTAATAAAGCTGAGTTTGAAAAATTCCTTCATCGGCATACCCCCAAAAAAAATTCAGGGCGAGAAATCCCACTAAGGTTAGTATGTCTAAAGCAGTCAGTATTATTCAGATTTTATTAAGACTTTACCTTTAAGTAAAAAAATGTTAAAATTATTCATGGATTGTTAAATAATTTAAATAAATTTGGAACTTATGATAAGGGGATGCAGTAGATGGAAGAAGAAATAACGCTGGATTTAAGGGACATTTTATATATAGTAAGGAAACGTTTTAGGCTTATTATATTTATAACCCTGATCTGCACACTGGCAGCGGGACTGGTTAGTTTTTTCCTGTTAAAGCCCATATACCAGGCAGAGACAAGCATCATTGTGGGAAAGCCCCAGGAAACCATGGCCAATCAGAGCCAGACTCAGTACAACGATGTAATGATGTACCAAAAACTGGTTAAGACCTATGCTCAAATAGCTCAGTCAAAGGCTACAGCAGAAATGGCTGCAAACAAGCTGGAAGGTAAATATACTATAAAGCAAATACAGAAGTCGGTTACCGTTTCACCTCAGACGGATACCCAGATCCTTATAATCAGCGCCCAAAGCGGCGACGCCTATGAGGCGGTAAAAATGGTAAATACTGTGGCAGACAGCTTCATTGAGGAATCAAAGCTGGTTTTCCCTACAGGAGGAACCATTCAGATTATGGATAAGCCCTCGGTGCCCACCAGCCCGGTAAAGCCCAACAAGGTTTTGAACATTGCGGTGGCATTTCTTATAGGGCTTATGGGTTCATTAGGACTTACCCTGGTATTGGAATATATGGACAGAACCATAAAATCAGAGGAAGATATTGAAAGATACCTGGACATTCCCGTGGTTGGCGTAATTGCCAAGGAGAATTAGCATGATAGATATTCACAGCCACATAATTCCGGCAGTGGATGACGGCTCAAGGGACCTGGAGACCTCCCTGCAGATGATTAAAAATGCAGCAGCTACAGGCACCGATGCCATTATAGCTACCCCTCATTATTTCGGCGGAAGGTTTGAGCTAACAGCTGATGAGGCAGAGGCAGAAACGGAAAAACTGCGGCAGGAAATTAAAAATAGAGAAATAAATATAGAAATATATTCAGGGCAGGAAATTTTCATCGATAATCATACGGTGGAGCTCTTTAAGCAGGGAACAATAAGAGGGCTTTCCCATACGGATTACCTTCTGGTGGAATTTCCTATGGACAGGTATCGGGAAGGGTACCTTGACACCATTTATGAGCTGAGGCTCTTAGGAGCAAGGCCAATTGTTGCCCATCCCGAGAGATACATATTTGTTAATGAGAATATTACGCTGATAAACCAGTTTGCCAGAGAAGGCTGTCTGTTTCAGATAAATACAGGCAGTATAACGGGTATATTTGGCAGGCAGGTCAGAAACACTGCTGAAAGGCTGATAAAAGAAGGCCAATGCCATTTCATAGCCTCCGACGCTCACTCCACCGGCAGAAGGTGTACGGGTTTAAGGGATGCCATGGAGCAGGTAAAGACTTTGGAGCATTCAGTTTCAGTAGATGTGCAGCTTAATTCACAGCTGCTTTTGAAAAATGAGAAAATTACCAATACAGGTTGCACAATAAATGAAAAAAGGAGCCTTTTCAGCTTCTTTAAAAAGAACTAAAGTAATGGAGTGTGAAATATGCCGGATTTACAATTGATAACCTTAAGGCAGCCAAAGTCTCCAATAGCAGAGGCCTACAGAACCTTGAGGACAAATATACAGTTCTCTTCCATAGATCAGAATGTGCAGTCCATTGTGGTGGTTAACTGTAAGTCTTGTTATACTGTTCAAAATGTATGCTTAAAGATAAATGCGTGTCTATCAAGGGTAGAAAATAGTTGTGTACTGCCATGCGTGGAAAGAATATAAGGAGATGTCGCAAAGTTTACGAAGACAGAAAAGAGCAAATGGCTTTATTAATATATTTCAGCCCCCCATGAATTCTAATATTAAAAACATATGGGTTCTTGCCGAAATCGTTTCATAAATTGTGTAAACCTCCGAACTGATGTAGAATAATCTAATCAATTTAGAGGTTTTTTTATGGAAAGAAACAGATGAGGGTTTTGGTTGGTGAATTCCTCAAAGAAAATTCTACTAGAGACGCAAACGACAACATCAATGATCTTGTTAAAAAACTTATCGCTCAGATTGTTGAAAATATACTTAAGGGAGAGTTTGATGATGAACTCAGGTACACCAAGTAAGAATACAAAAACAAAAAAACTGACAACAGCCGTATTCTAAAAAGACTGTTCACCGCAGGTTTAGTAATAGCAAACTTAATGCCCATCGAGATAGAAAGAGTGAATTCGAACCTCAATTGATTCAAAAGAATCAAAATACCCTCACTCATGTCATAGAGCAGAATATCATCTCTATGTATGCCAAGGGAATTGACCCTACTCCAGTCTAATGGACACTAAGAATCCCTATATAATAAAATTATGAGATGGAGGGATTCAAAGTGAATCAGAGAAAAAAGTTTGATAAAACAATTAAAGAACAAACAGTTGCGAAAATATTAACTGGCGAATCTACAACATGCATAATGGCAAAGAAATTAGGAATACACTATTCTACAATAAGGGATTTAGCTAAAGCATGTGAACAAGATGGTGTAAATGCTTTTCCTGCAGTGGAAAACTCAAGATTAAAAATGATAAAATTAGAGATTTATAAAAAAATGCAAATTATAATTTAATTTACTAAATATGGTCAAAAGTTGGTGGATGTTGATGAAGAAAATGAAATATTAAAAAAGGCGTGTCCTACTTTGGGGAAAATCTGAAATAAATAAGTTTAAATTTATTTATACAATCGATTCAAATTTCAGATTGCAAAGATGTGTAAGACCCTGCGAGTATCAAGAAGTGGTTATTATGCATATCTCACGAGGTGATAGCAATAGGCCCAAGAAAAATAAAAAACTCCTTGAAGCTATAAAACCAATTTATAGGAAAAGTCATGGGATATATGTTGCACCTAAAATAAAAAAGAATTTACAAGGTGACCAGAAAGCAAGCAAAGGCCGTATAGCAAGGTTAATGCAGTCAAATGGCTAAGTATAAGGCAACTACAAACTCTAAGCATAATCTCACTGTAGCAGATAACATGTTAAATAGAAACTTTACAACTGAAAAACCAAGTCAGAAACGGGTATCAGACATAATATATATTTACACAAAAGAAGGTTGGCTTTATTTCGCTGGTATATTGGGTTTATACAATCGTTCAATAGTAGCCTGGGCTACGGATAGCTATATGAGGACTAAGCTTGTATCAGTAGCTTGAAATCAATCTGTAGGAAGAATTGGGGCTAAGGCGGGCTTATTGATACACTCAGACAGAAGAATAAATACACCAGTTATCACTACTCCAAATTACTTAAAAAGCATGAATTTGAATGTAGCATAAGCAGAAAAGGAAATTGCTATTTTAATGCAACTATGGAATCTTTCTGGGGTAAGCTTAAGCTGGAATGGTTAAATCATTTTAATTTAATACCAGGGCTGATGCTAAAAAAGCTGTTTTTAAATATGCTGAGTTATTATACGGTCGTCACAGGAAACATTCGACAAATAAATATATTCCTCCACTTATGCTGTTGGAGGCTCCGTGGTAATATTAAGAATTAATGAGAAAGTTAGGCGTTCTTGCTATCTATTTTACTGAGGAAAGGTCAAATGTCCACCTGCGATATGGAGACACATATCAAGAACCTCTACAGAATGGAGATATAGGACTCAACAATAAACAGAATCACCGATAAGATAATGAGCATGTGAAATTTTCTCTGTAAATTAGATTTCTATGATAAGAATTTATTATGGTGAGGCAGTGTTAAGGCGCTACCTCACCTTGTTTAACTATATATAATATATGGTTGTATGTCAAGAACAGAGGTGTTGAAGACACTCTTATAGATTCTGCAAATGGACTAACAGGTATTCCTGCCGTGATATAGCGGCGGTATAACCAAAGACCGAGCTTCAACAGTGCATAATTCACAAAATCCGAAATTCTACAAGGTTTGTCATCTACAAGGATCTCAAGGGGCTGATGGCGGATCTTAAAAATGTGTACTCCAAACACAGTGAAGAAGCAGAGCTATTGGAGCACGATCTTTTCGATGAGAAATAGGGTTCTAAATACCCCAAGATTGCTGTTTCATGGATGAACAACTGGGCTAATCTGTTCACATTATTCAAGTATTCTCAGGAAGTCAGAACCCGGATATATACAGCCAGCCCCATCGAGGGGTTCAGCCGCCCAATGAGGAAATTTACCAAAAGCAAAGCTGTCTTACATACTGATGATAGTTTACTGAAGAGTCTTTGCCTGGCTATGATTGATAAACCAAAGCCGCAGAGACTGGGGTAATATCCACTCCAAATTCGAGATATATTTCGCCGACAGGATTGATTAAGGTATCTCAAATTTAGACAGTAACCAAGCTGTCGCTGCTTATTATTGACTTGGCACTAAGCGAGTGGATAATGCAGTTAAGGGATAGATGCTGATTTTTTCAGTTTCTACCCCTTAAGGTATTAATTAAAACTACATCAGTTTTTAGAGTTGTACGAAATTTGAAACGTACCCTTCCTTGCATTGAATAAATCAACATCTTAGTTTTACTAATATTCTTCTCTTACGCCGAATTCTGCATTTTCTACCCAATCTTCAGATTTTTTAATCATTAAAATTAAATCCTCCAGTATTGAGAAATGGTGGGTTTCCTGTTTTATCAAGAAGTCGTATAAACTCTTTTCATTATCGTCAGTGGCTTCAGCCATTAATTTTTGGTACAAATCAATGCTTTGCTTTTCCTTTTCCAAAGCAGCCCTGTACATATCCATTTGATCCGGAAGGGCCTTTATTTCGCTGGTAAATTCAGCAGTGGTTTTAAAAACATTGTCAAAATCTTTAAGACTTGCATTTTCCTCTAGCTTGTATGAAATTTCATCAAGCTTGTTTTTTATTATTTTCCCGTGATTTTCTTCATCTGCCGCTAAGCTTAAGAATAAATTATGCAACCTGTTGTCCTTGTTTTTTTCTGCACATTTAAGATAGTATTCTTGTCCATCAAGTTCCATTTTAATAGCAAATTCCAAACTATTCATAAATACATCCCCCTTGTAAATTATAATTTGTGGTTAGCATAGTTCAAGGTTTACTTTTTAATGTTTAGAAAAGAAAATGCAACTATCGACATGGTATTATTAAAATATATTATATTCCTGTTTATTGGATTTTTAAAGTACTGGAATGTAATATTTCATAAAATTTTACAAAATACAAAAGGGGCTATTTTTGAATTTTATATAAATAGGTTTTGGTTTTATAAAATTTAATGGTGTCAGCTTTAGAATTATAATCAAAATATTGAACTGTGTAGATGAAACTATTTCCTTTTTTATTAATCATAATATCGTTCATGTTAATTTTATTATCGATCTTTTCCACTGGCAGCATTCTCACGGTTTTTATTTCATTACCGTCAAAAACTCCAACAAAAGAGGCGGACTGGATTTTAGTAACGGGTTCAGTTTTGAGGTGCAAAATTGTAAATCTCAAAGAATTTCTCAATATAAAACATATCCAAAGTATAACGCTATTAATCTAAAATCTCATGAAAAAGCACTGTTGGAATATTTATTTAACAGTGCTTTTCGACTCAGTAATTTTTTAAAGGTGATTTATGGTAAAAATTTAAACTTGATTTTTATTGTATATTGTCACTAATTTAGAATAATATTGAAATAAATGAATTAATTTGTTAAAATGTAGTTATATAATAAAAAAGGGGGATATTTATATGGCTATGAAAATATGTAAAGAATGCAATCAAGAAATTAGCAGTACAGCAAAAAAATGTCCAAACTGTGGCAAAGACCAGAGAAATTTCTTTGGAAAGCACAAAATCCTAACCGTTATTATAGCATTATTTATTCTTGGTGGTGTCATTAGTGCAATGAGTGGCGGAGGAAGTAAAGCCACAGTAAGTAGTAACACCAGTAGTAGTTCTGATAGTAGCAAAAATAAAGATACCGTTGCAAAGATTGGCGATGTCATAAAAACAGACAAATATGAAATAATCATTACATCTGTACAGCAAAGAACCCAAGTTGGTGGAGAGTATCTCCAAACGAAACCATCAGAAGGCGGGATATATGTAGTTGTCAATTGGCAGTATAAAAATATTACCAAGGAGCCAATTTCATCATTATATTTTCCACAAATACATTTAAATGATAAGGATGGTACTAAATATGATGCAGACATAAATGCTTCGTCATATTATGCTACCGAAACAAAGCTTGATACAAAAATATTAAGCGATTTAAACCCAGGAATAACCGTTAAAGGGGCAGAGGTTTTTGAAATTTCAAAAGACACTTATTCTGCTGGTGGATGGAAAGTCTATATAGATGCTGACAAAGATGCATATGTTGCTATTAATTAAAAAGGTTAGAACAAATATATTATTGTAATACATAACGTGTTTATAAATACTAACAAAAAAAGATTGTGTTATCACAATCTTTTTTTTAGTATTACCTAATACATTTATCAGAAATATTTCTCTTATAGCCCTTGCAAGGTGCTTCAATACCTTTGGGATTAAGAATATGATTATACTTTGTAATTAACATTAGCTCTTTTTACTTATTGATAAAATAAAAGGTAAATGTTCCCACTTATCTTCGCAAAAAATATTAAATTTTGAAGTCCTATTTAAAATATATTATATCTTTAACATTATAAACTTTATCTGTAATTCCCAACCTTTGAGCAGGGGTTAGTAATTTGCCATTTAGCTTTTTAAGCCAGCAGAAGTTATAAAAAGTTCTAAATATTGTTACTGCATATTGAGCATATTTAGGGTTATAGTTAGAATATATATAGCTTTTACCATCTCCTCTTCCTGAAACAAGTGGTCTTTCCAAAATTGAAACTCTCCTACGTAGTTCTTGGAAAAAGTTATTTATAGTTCTGGAATTTACATTAACCAATAATCGTGCCAATTCATCTGTAGGTATACCACGTACATCGGTAATGCATTTGATAAACCTTTCTCCTTCATCCTTGTCAGCTAACGGAGATACAACAGGATTAATACTTCTTATTGGACAATTTTTCCCGTTTATCATTTTATATTCATAAAAATCATGTGGTATTAAATCCAATTCCATCCTGCGAACTGCTATATCCTCTATCGAACAGTTCTTAAAACCATGGTCTTTTCCCCATTGCTTTAAAGCTTGGCGATTTCTAAAAAATATTTCACCAGCTTCCTGTAATGTTCGAGATTTATCATATTGGCATGTAAAATAATGAGCATCCTTTGATTTAATATAATCTGAAAAAATTCTAAATATACAGGATTGTAAAGTGGCATCGTCATCGGACACAAAGTACCAATGCGGAGTATGTACTAATTGATTAATAAGCCAGTAATGGGCTGTTGCTGTATATTGAATTTTTGTATGGCACCCTGGAACATAGTCTTTACGCTTGTTGAATTTATCAAGCTCTTCTAAATATTCAGCTTCGGTTTGATTATCTAATGAAGTTGGGGTTTGAGGGCTGTAAGCATATTTTAATCTTTCATTTTTACGTAAAAATGAATAGCTATGGTCACAGTGATATTGTTGTGTATCTAACTCAATTTCATCGAAATTAACGTTAAAGTCATAAGCAATGTCGCTTCTAAAAACATACCCTGTCTTTAAATCTCCACTCGCAATGATGCCCGTCTGAAGCTTTTGGTCTTTTTCTCCAACTACTTTTTTACCGCCTTTCCCTTTTACCCTTATATTGTTAAGATAGTAAACCAGTTTGTCGGTATTTAGCCACACCTCATTAAAATTCATTTTATTTAAAGTCTCAGTTTCATGTTTTTCAAGAAACTCCAAACATTTTTCATATAGCCATTCCAACTTACTGTAATACGTCCCCGAAGCAATATTTAACTTTTCACAAGTCCTTCTCACTGGGGTTCTTGACAAAAGGTCTTTGGTAAATTGAGACAATATTTCATTTCTTCCTTGATGATAGTAGAAAGAGTTGCTATTTAAAGGTAATACATTTGTAATCTTCTTACAATCCTTACATTGATATTTACTTGAGTTAGAAGTACTTTTACCACGTTTATAAAATAAATCGCTGTTTTGAAATGGATTGGCAGTGGTGTTTTTACAATGCTCTTTATGAAAATTGTAAAACTCCAGCATAGGCATTACTGAATTAATGGTGACAAGCCTTTTGATTTCTTCTGCAACAGACCAATTTGATAATACTTCATTAGTATGAGCAAAAGCTTCACCTGGTATTGTAACATCATTTACTTCATTGCAATAAAGTTTTACTTCATCATTATAAGTACTCCCAAGCTTATATCTTGATGGTTTACTCTTAATGCTATCGTATTTATATTGTGGAAGTCCATACCACTTGCAAAATGGGTTGTAACATTTATTTAACTGCAATTCAAAGGGTTTGCCCATAAATTCCATTGTTATAGCTGTATTTATATGGTGTCTGTATTTCTTACGAAATTTATCATTTGGCATTGATATATATTCACTATGGCGATTTTTAATTTCATCTTCTGTTAAAGGAATTGTGTTCTTTATGTTTACTTTATTCGAAGTCGCAAGTTTCGTTAGTTTCCTCATACCCATCCAATCCTTTAGAATCATCTTCTTTAAAAATCAAACCGTCAATTTTCTTCTTATACCTTTTTGATTTTAGCCATTTGACAAACTCTTTATCATCATTGACAATTTCAGAAGCTAAATTATCAATAATTTCACTTTCAGTATATTTGGTGTATTTAGCATATTGGAGCAATATTTCTTTTGTATTTTTAGAAATAGTAAATTCTACTTTGACAGTATCTTTGAATTTTGGCTTAATTGGTTTCATTTTTATACCCCCAAGAATAAAATTGTTTACTTTCTAACGACATAAGCATATAATTAATGTAATTTATAATTTACAAATAACACATAAATTGTCACGCAAAATATCCCTTAATTGATGTGCTAAAGTGCTATTTAACTAATATTATACCATAAATTCGAAATATTTACTTTGATTTTAGTTATAAAATCGCATTATAAATCACCAAAATTTTTCATAAAAAATCACAATGGTAATAAAATCATTATCATTGTGAAAATAACAGATGTTTTATATGAGATTTTAATTAATTCTTTGAAGCAAATGTGATAAATAAAGAAAAAACGCCTATATTTAGTTAGGCGTTTTATTTATGCTATTTTATATGATATTTTAGATTTTGCACCTCAAAACTGAACCCGTTAGGATTTTAGATATGGTCTTATTATCTGATTCCAAGGTATAATTAACTACATTATACCCTGCAGTATTACTGCTTGTGGTAGCACCGCTAAATCTGCTGATCTCACCGTTGCTGCCTATGCTGCCGCTTATTATTTCCTCGGCCTTATTTTTTGATATATCATATTTTATAATGGTGCTTTTTTGTTTTATTCCTCCAGCTAAGTAAATATAGTTGCCATCCTCTGATATATCAAATATTTTTCCGCCGCCTTTATCTATTTTTTTAAGATCTGTATTTCCCGGCTTGAATTCATATATAACATTATAATTACCTGAACTCATGTAAAAGGTATTTTTATTTTTACTATATGCCCAGGAAGGCATTATTGAAGCTGTTTCTAAATAGGGGAAATACCCTCCTTTAACTGACCAGTTAGTAACATTTCCTGTTTCCAGATCAATAACTTTAACATCACACATGGGATACTTTTGCCAGTCCTTGGTGGCTACCATTATATATATATATATTTACTGCTGCCAAGTACAAAGCCTGCATGTATTCTCTTTAATATTTCATTATCACTATGGGGAATTGCAGGGTTTTCTCTCTGTGCCTTCATTATTTCAGATAAATCATATATTACTTTTTCCGTATTTTGTAATGCATTATATTTATACAGCTTCTGGTCTTTTATATAGAGAAAATTGCCATACATATCCTTAGCTCCAATATCGCCGCATAATGCATTTGTTATAGTGTTAATTTTGGTGACCTTGCTGGTGGTTGTATTGATATTATAAACATTTATATCATCCACATTAACATCATTAATATTCATTACGTTTTTATTTTTCTCACTACCCTCTGTTACTATAATGTTTTCATCATCCTTCCAGCATATAGGGGTGTACATCATGGTGCCCAAATCCAGTTCCTTATCTTTTATTAATTGAGGAGCGTTTTTTTCCTCATCTTTAATTTGCTGTTTTACATTGGCTGATAAGTCAATTTCCTTTTGCTTATCTGTGCAAGAAGTAAAAGTAAATGGTATTGAAACTGCTAAAGTTAGCAGCAAGGCTATTCTTTTAAAATTTTTCTTTATCATTGTTCCGTCTCCCTCCTAAATTGCAGCATATTACTGCCTTTACCTAAATATTACCACCAGGTGTTTTCTAAATTTACTTAAGTTGTTTCCAAATTGTTTCCGCTAGGTGAAAAAGAAGGGAATTTTATTATCACTTTTATTGTATTTCCATTTTCAATTTGTATTTCTCCATTATGTTCTTTAACTATTTCATTACATATATATAAGCCAAGTCCGCTGCTTCCAGATTCAATTGAGTTATCACCTTTAACAAAAGGCTCAAAGATGGAATTATATACGTCCTCAGGTATGGGCTTGCCTTTGTTTGAAATTTCTATTTTGTAGGTTTGCTCCCATTTAAAAGCATTTACAATGATTTTTTCTCCTGAAAAAGAATATTTAATGGCATTATCCAACAGGTTAATTATAAGCTGCCTTAGCTTGTTTTCCTGACCCAGTATTTCGCCAGGTTCCATATTTGTTAATATGCTGATTGAATATTTTTCAGCTCTTGTTTTCATATCCTGGCATATGTCCTGCAAAAGGCCGTTCATTTCGATAACTTTTTTATCTTCCTCCAAAAAATTTAAACCCTTGGAAACACTTATCAATTCAATTACTAGCTTGTGCAGCCTTTCACTTTCCAAATAAATTCTATGTATAGCTCTGGCCTTGAATTCTTCGTCTTCCATGTTTTCCTTTGAAAGTATCTGGGCATAGCCTGAAATGGCCGTAAGGGGAGTTTTTAATTCATGGGTTACGTTGTTAAAGAATTCTCTTCTGCCTTTTTCTAGCTTTAGGATCTTGTCCTTTTCCATACTGATTGTTTCAATTTGATTTTTTATTTTTTCCTTCATATTCATAAATTCTTTTAGCAAAATACCTATTTCATCATTATTCCTGATGTCTAAATTTACTGCGAAATCACCTTCTTCAATTTTCTTTACTTCCTTTGTTAATGCTGTAATAGGCTTTACTATTTTTGATATAAGCAAATATGAAGCTATAAAAATAAGTACAAAAATTGCAACTTCTATTATAGTAATAATATTAATTATTCTATTATTTTCGGCATATGCTTCCCCAAAGCTTTTACTGATATTAAGTATCCCCAGGCACTTATCGCCATAATACAATGGATAAGACAATACTGCCTGAACACTATTGTCACTGTATTTTATGTTAACTACAGCTTTTCCTGCAATAGCAGCCTTTGTACCCTTGTCAGTTAATTCACTAAAGCCTTGACTAAAGCTGCTTTCTGCCACTTCCCCTGAGGCAGTTCTTAATTCAAGCTCATCATAATATGTAAAAATGGAATTATTAAGAATGCTCCACAGCTTATTGCATAATGCTTTTTCGTCCATATTTATATCTTCCGGCTGTATACTGGAGCTAATATACTCTCTTGAATTTTTCATTGTATCATTCATAGAGCTTTTTATGGAGCTTTCCAGGTTTACCTCAAATACCTGCCTGATTAGAACGTTTAAAGCAACTGCCGCAATTATAAAAATAACTGAAAATCCTGCAATAAATTTGAATTTTACACTATTTTTCATATCATTTCCTCATCACATAGCCTACGCCAAAAACTGTTTCAATAAAGAATTGTCCATTATCTAAATCCAGCTTTGCTCTTAACCTTCTAACATGGATGTCCACAGTTCTGATTTCACCACAATAATCAATACCCCAAACCTTGTCCAAAATTTCTTCTCTGGTAAAAACCCTGTTTTTGTTCCTTAAAAAAAACACTAACAAATCATATTCTTTAGGTTTAAGTTTAATTTCCTGTCCATTTTTAATAACAATTCTGTTTTCCAAATTAATCTTTACACTGTCATTTAAAGCTGTAAATACATCCACTTCCTCTAAGCTTTTATATTTATCAACTCTTCTTAAAGCTACCTTTACCCTTGCCAATACTTCCTTGATATTAAAAGGCTTTGTTATATAATCATCCGCCCCAAGCTCTAGGCCCAGGACTTTATCAATAATGTCATTTCTTGCAGTAAGCATAATAATTGGTATTTTATAATTAGCATTAATGAATTTACAAAGCTCAAATCCATTTTCATCCGGCAAATTTATGTCCAGCATTACTAAATGAGGTTTGAAGTCCTGAAGATATTGCCGTGCCTCCTTTGCGGAAAAAGCGCTTTTAACCTGATAGCCTTCCTCCTTTAATGCAAAGGTTAGTATATCGTTTATAGAAAATTCGTCCTCAATTACGATTATTTTAAAATCCAATGTCCTTCCCCCTCATACAATATGGTGGCTTAATTTAACATATTAGACATTTTTTACTACCAATTATATCAAATAATGGAGATAATAAGTTAAACACAGCAAAATTCCCTTGGAGGAATGCTCTGATAAGCACATACATCTCGGGAGGACGTATGCACCCCCGGGGGTAAGAGGCTCCCTGGAGGCTGAAATAAAAAAGGAACAAGAGAATTACCCTTGTCCTAAATTTTCAACTGTACATTGTGGCAGAGCCAAAAACAGATAGCGTTTAAGCTTGGTTAAACGCTATCTGATATTGCAAAGACACCAAGGGCAGCTGGCTGGCACCAACACAAATTTATAGTTCGTGTTGTTTATAGATGTAAAAGGTTGATTCATAAACTATCCATCTAGCACTTAATCTTATTAAGGATTAAGTATACTACCGTCCTCGGCTATCTGAACATTACCGATAGTACCACTTCCGCCATTATCTCTTGCTGCCTGGGAATAAAAATGTACCCAGTAATATTTTTTATTGTTTACGTATTCAGAAGACCATACTTCTGCTTCTGCATCTTGAAAGTTAGGATCACATTTCCTAGCTAGTTCAATAGCCATTTCTTCTGTATATTCGTTGTCGGTTCTTGCAGCTTTATATGTGATGTTAATAGAACCTTTCATCTTGTCAAAATATTGTTCCAGTATATTTATTATATACTGATCGTTTTCTTCATTGTGATAGTCACCATTGTCATAATCAAAGTCACCACTGACACCGTAAGATAATATATAAACATTTTCAGCTTTAAAAGCAATTACGGTTTTACCTTGGTAATCCAAGCTGCGTTCGTCTATTAAATATGCTTCATCAGCTCCATAAATATTAACTTTCCCTTCCAATTGGCAGGCAGCCACATTAACCCTGGATGTGATGTATGCATCTCTTGACATACCAAGAGTTGATAGTTTAAAAGCACGTACACTTAAACCAGCATTATAATTTTTTAATTCTATTGATAAGCTGTTATTTTCCAGATCTTTGTTTACTACACCAATATTATTTGGATATGAAATTGTATATCCAAACTTATCATCATTGTATGAGAACCACTGTATAGTATCATTGTTTATACTATTGTTGTTTGATGATGGAATTACTGCTACTGCAGGCTTTCCATCCCAATAGCCATTATCACTTATATGTACCCATCCATTAGCATCCTTTGCCCACATGGAATGCTGTATCCAGTGACCATCTTGTATATAGCACCATCCATTATTATCATGTGCCCAGCCTTCCTTTATCATAGCACCACTAATATTATCTAAAAAGCACCAGCCAGTTGAATCTTTAACCCAGCAATTCCTGAGCCTTGTACCATTTTCGAAGTAACACCAGTCACCGTCCCAGTATTCATAATACCAGCCATTTACCGGAAATGCGCTTACTTTATCATCTTTTATCATAAAACTACCTGATATTATGATAGTACATAGTAAAGTTAAGATTAGTTTCTTTTTAAACAAAGTTGAATCCTCCTTGCATGGTTTATATAACTTATATATTCTATGTACTTGCAGGATTACCTTTAATTTTCATTCGAAAAATTTTGACATAATTTTCAATTTGAAGCTTATTGCCGGCTTTTGCAGGCTCATAAGATGCTATGGT
This sequence comes from uncultured Clostridium sp., assembly GCA_937927335.1. Lineage (GTDB taxonomy): Bacteria > Bacillota > Clostridia > Clostridiales > Clostridiaceae > UBA699. Next base: position 12,221 of record CALBDU010000027.1, on the reverse strand, counting down.
GTCTAGTATTGGCGTGTCTCTAAAGTTAATGTCACTGCCTGCCTGGCACAAAAGTTATTTAATTCTGGAAATGCTTTTAAATATATCTTTATAATCAAAAACATTATAAAGGTATATTGCACTTATTGCTAAGGATAAAACCAATACACTATATGCAATTGTAAACTTTACTTTACTATGTTTATCCAGCTTGTAATATGAATCAGTTTTGTATTTTATAGTAAAATTATATGTTTGATAAATGCCTGCTATCATAATAAAAATTAACAGCAGCCTACTCTTTAACTTATTTGCTGACACAAATAAATATATTAAAAATGGAAATCCGATGTAGCATAGAATAGGGGATATTGCTTCAACTATCTGGCCACCATCAAGAGGACTTACCGGTATCAGGTTTGCTAAATTTAGTATTATTGAAGTAAAGGTTAGTACTAAAAATGTATAATCCCCTGTACTATAATAAGTTATATAGTAAATGAGTCCAAGTATGGCACCAAATACTGGTCCTCCTAGTGCAATAAGCGCATTTTCTTTGCAATTCTTAGGATTCTCATGAATTATATAAGCTCCAATAGGGGTGAACCCTCCAAAAGTAACACTTACCTTTAAAAATTTTGCTGCAACATAATGACCTAATTCATGAATAATAAGAATCAACAAATATCCCACTGCATATTTAAAACTTATAGCAAATCCTAATACTAAAATTATTAAAGAAACCATTACTATATTTAATAGCAGCTTTTTTATATTTAATTTACTAGTTAAGCTTTGTTCGTTTTGTTTTTCCATAGTATACCTTACCCTTTGCGATATTAAAGTGTAATGCCTCTCTGAATTATTTAATTATTGTCTTATTTCATTAGGAAAGGGCTTGTTTAATTCTCCCAATTCCATCCTCAATTTCTTTGATACTGAGGTGTCCGTATCCTAAAAGAATTTTATTGCAATGACTACCTTTATTAATTGCATAACCCTCCACCGGATAAACTTTTACTTTTTCATTTGCAATTTTCGACAATAATTCCTCTGTAAATATCACATCATCAAATTCTGCAATCAGGTGCAAGCCTGCAGCATGTCCTTTTACTGTATAGCTATTGGGGAAATTAATATTCAAATTATCAATTACTGCCTGCCGTTTTTTTAAGTATTCCTTTTTCATTTTCCATATATGTTTTTCAAGCTTTCCATCATTAATAAAATGAGCAAGTACAAGCTGGGTTAAAGTTTCTGTATGTACATCGGAATACATTTTAGCCTTTAAATACCTGGGTATTAATGAGTATGGCAGTATCATATAGCCAAGCCTAATTGAGGGAGCCAGGATTTTACTAAAGGAACCAATATATATTACTTTGTTGGGTTCAAGTTCGTAGAGAGAACTAATGGGTGCCCCTTCAAAGCGATATTCACTGTCATAATCATCTTCAATAATATAACAATCATTTCTTTGGGCAAATTTAACAAGTTCAATACGTCTTTGAATAGGAAGTATCCCGCCTAATGGAAACTGATGGGACGGGGTAACATAAATAAACCCTGCTTTATTTATGATTTTCAGCATATCTGTTTTCATACCGCTGCTGTCTGCCTGGATAGGATTGATTGAATAATTGTTAGACAAAATAACATTTAGCAGTCCGGGATGTAAAGGATCTTCCACAATAACCTCAGCACCAGGTCTGTACAATACCTTGGAAATCAGGGACAATCCCTGAGTAGCTCCGGAAACAATCATAATTTGTTCTGGACTGCAGCATATTCCTCTCACTCTAAACAAATACCTCGAAAGTGCCTGCCTTAATTCCATGCTCCCGGCAGGTTCACAATACCTGAAGGCTTCAGAAGGTCCGTAACTGCATATATTATTATATAAACGTCCCCATTCTTTCTTAGGGAATAAATCCAGTGCTGGTATACCGGAGCGGAAATCAATTACATCACTGTGAAAGCTTTCACCTCCGGCTTCTAATAAATTTTCTTCATGGGCTATTTTGCTTTTCTCAAAATAGAGATCCTTGGCAACCACTGTGCCTGAGCCATGTTTACCCTCTATATATCCTTCTGCCATAAGCTGATCATATGCTTCCAATATGACATTTCTTGATATTCCCAAGTCCTTTGAAAGCCATCTTGTAGAAGGAAGTTTGCTGTCTGCTGGCAGCCTGCCTTCTAAAATCATGGATTTAATCTGCCCATAAACCTGTCTCATAAGTGAATCACTACTATTTTTATCAACAGTCAGCCACATAATATTTTCATCTCTCAGCTAAAGTGGTTCTAAAATGTTGTATATAAAGTGGACCTATGAAAGCCACTTTGTGTTTGTTAATATTATAAATAAAATAACAAAAATTCACAATAGGCTTTAAGGAGTGATGAAATTGTTAAAATCCACAGAAGATCTAAAAAGACTTTATCCTAATACTAAATTTGGAGTCCTTATAATAAAGGGTGTTGAAAATCCATCTTCAAATATTGACCTTAATGAAACAAAGCAATTGACAAAAGAACAGCTGCTGAATCAATATCAAAATTATAGTCGAAAGGAATTTACTCAAACAGAACCATTTTGCTATTATGTAAATTATTATAAGAAATTTAAAAAAACCTATCCGGTTCTGCTTCAATTGGAGTCTGTAATTCTTAAATCAAATCCTCTGCCCAATACTGAACCATTAGTTGAAGCTATGTTCATGGCTGAATTGAAAAATCTCCTTCTTACAGCAGGGCATGATCTTGATAAAGTGGAATTTCCAGTTAAAATGGATTTATCAAATGGAAATGAAATGTATACAGGTATTTCAGGAAGAGAGAAATACCTTACCAGCAACGATATGATGCTTTCTGACAGTAAGGGGATAATATCCAGCATACTAAACGGTCCTGATTACCGCACCCGAATAACAAAGGATACTAAAAATGTTATGTTTTTTGTTTATGCGCCAGGTGGCATTGATGAGCAGATTATTTTTAACCACCTATATGATATTAAATCTTATATTACATTATTTTCCCCTAATTCAACTACTGATTTAATGGAAATATTCAACTGATATAACAGAAGGAAGCTGTTTGAGAAATTAACAGCTTCCTTTTCTACTGCTTGAAAACAAATTTTAGTTCCACCCGCAGAAATTCCCTCCCAATATCAAACTTAAATTTCAACCCTTAAAAAACTATAACTTTGTCATTCAAACTGTCGAAATATGGTATAATTAGATAATATGACTAAAGTTTGGAGGAAGGGTATGGATACAACATGTCTATTTTCTGCATTTTCATTATTGGCTGTTATTATTTATATGTATGTAGGAGTATACACTTTTAAACAGAATATAAAGTCAATTATCCATAGGCTGTTCCTCGCGCTTTGTACAAGCTATGCAGTATGGTCCTTTGCCTATGCCTTTGCATATGCATCAAGTGACAGGTATATTTTCTCATTTTGGAACAAGATATCTGCTATAGGATGGTGTAGCTTTAGCGCAATTTCCTTATATCTTGTGCTTTTGATTACCGATAATAAAATAGCAAGAAACAAAGCAGTAACAATTCTGATATTTTTTCCGGGAGCATTATTCTTATATATGGCGGTGTTTTTATTTGGAGTAAATATTCAAACCCCGTTATTCATATCAAATTTCTTTTACATTGGAGATTTCCTGTACAATTTCATCTATTTGCTTATAAGCATCATAATTTTATTCCTATGGGGATTGAGAAGTGACAGCAAAAGAATAAAAAGACAGTCTGCTATCCTTGTAATTTCAAGCTTTATACCCTTTTGCCTAAATCTATTAACTCAAACTATAATGCCCCTGATAGGCTATAGTGAATTCCCCCTCATGGGACAGCTGTATTCACTTATTATGATCCTGGGTATTTATATAGTTATTACCAGATATAAGTTCTTAATATTGCCTGAAACCTTTTTACTTGAGGAGGTTGGTACCAGAATAATGGACATGGTTATATTAGTAAATGTAAGCAATGAAATAGTCAGATTCTCCAAGCATACTGTAAACCTCCTTGGTTATAAGGAGCATGAGCTATTGAATAAAAATATCAATGTTATATTTAGTGAAGGCTTCAAGAAAACCCTTGATACGGATATTGTACAAAAAAAGGAAGAAAAATATTTGGATGTAGAAATCATAGGCAAGTACGGGAAGCATATTCCCGCCAATATTAATTACATACCTATAATTGATAGGAAAATTAATGATTTTTTAGGGGCAGTACTTATTATGCAGGATATAAGTGCAGAACATGAATTGAGAAGAATAAATGAAGAGCTCCATGAAAAAACAATCAGGGACAGCCTGACAAATCTATACAACCATCAGTATTCAATGGAAATAATTAAAAATGAGATACAAGAGCTAAGTGATAATAAGGATTTATGCCTTATGATGATTGACATTGACCATTTTAAAAGAGTTAATGATACCTATGGACATGTATATGGAGATTATGTCCTTGAAGTGGTATCAGGCATATTAATTAAAAACATCAGTGATAAGGATTCTGTGGGAAGGTTTGGCGGAGAGGAATTTATTGTGGTGCTTCCATATTCAGAAATAAGCCAGGCTTGCCATATAGGCGAGAAAATAAGATCTGGCATAGAGAGCCATAAATTTGATAATGACTTGAAATTAACTGTGAGCATAGGCATTAAACAACTTAAGAATGAATCCCCCATGCAGCTGGTTAAAAATGCTGATGACCTGTTATATAAGGCCAAGCAATCTGGAAGAAATAGAATTGAATACAGTTTGTAAAATTTATATGGTATAATTTGTTATATGGAAGTCATTGGTATTTTAAATTTATTATGGCGGGGTTTAGATATGAATAAAAAGTTTTTTATAATGATATTGAGTATATCCGTACTTCTTATATTTATGGGGTGTGAAAAGCAAATTTTTAATGGCAGCAGCACAGGAAATGATGAACAATTCATAATAAACTACTCTATTATGAACTGCACAAAAACCCATGACATGAAATTGGAAAAGGGAGCAAACATCAATGTTGTCATAGAAAATAAGTCAGGCCATTTAGATATTTTTATAGCTGATTCCAATGGAGATAAAATATATGAGGGCGATGATGCAGCTTCAGGTAAATTTTCAGTTGAGGTACCTAAAGCAGATACCTATAGCTTTTACGTTACAGGTAAAAATGCAAAAGGAAGTGTAAGCTTTAAGGTCGCAAATCAATAAGATATTAGAGGGGGCGCAGAAATGAAGGATTTTCCGGATTTTATGAAAAATGAAAAGAACCATATCAGCAGCCAACAGCAAAATACAAAGGATATTGACGGGTATTTCTTTGAAGGGGAAGATGGCAGTCAAATGGCCTTTTGGACATGCTATTCCGATAGAACATCAAAGGAACATAAACATGAATTTGATGAATATATGGTTTGCGTTTACGGTAAATATACTGTCACAATGAATGGGCAGGAATATATTCTAAATCCAGGTGATGAGCTTTTCATTCCAAAAGGAACGATCCAGGGAGGAAGCTGTATTGCAGGTACAAGAACAGTCCATGCCTTTGGAGGAAAAAGAATTAATAAGGAAAAGTAATTAAAAATTTTTATATATAAAGTTCCTGTAATCCATCTTGATAATTTTCACCGGAGCATTTAACAAATGGAGGATTGAAATTATGATGACACATGTTGGTACGTTGAAAATTGAAACAGAAAGATTGATATTAAGACAGTTTAAATATTCAGATGATGAAAATATGCTGAAATACTGGGTCAGCCATCCTGAAATTCAATCATTATATTCTGAACCTGTGTATAGCACAAAGCAGGAGGTCAAAGAACTGCTTGATAAATATATTAGTTCCTACGATAAAAATGATTACTACAGATGGGCTATTATCCTAAAAGAATCTGATGAGTGCATAGGCCAAATTGCATATTTTTTAGTAGACAGCAATAATCACTTTGCAGAAATTGAATACTGCATTGGAAGTCTGTTTCAAAGAAAGGGTCTTGCCACTGAAGCTACAAAGGCTGTGATTCAATATGGTTTCAATAAAATGAATTTACATAAGGTTCAAATATGCCATAAATCAATAAATATACCATCTCGTAAAGTTATTGAAAAATGTGGATTGGCTTATGAGGGAACCTTGCGTGATTTCTTTTATCAGGATGGTAGATATGTAGATAGATTATACTATTCAATTTTAAGAGATGAATTTATGGGGAAGTAGTACATAAGGAAAATTAAAAATTAGAATTTGAGGGGTAATATACACTACCCCTCAATCTTATTATACTCCAGCATGCCCATTAAATTAGTTCGTAATAAGCGTGTCCGGAACTGTTTTTTCTTAAAAATTTGACACCATCAATTGATCCTGCAAGCGTTTCTTCAAAAAAATATTTACCTAGCTTCCTTTTATCACCGTCGCTTAAGATACTCCAAATATCTGCAAAAATATCACAAGTACTAACCATTCTTTTTCCTCTAAGTTTGCACTTTTCAATCATACCTTTAAGTAATATTTTTTTTAACATATTAACCCTCCAAATTTTTTATTCTAATAAGAGTATATGCAAGAGGATTTGCTTTGATGACAGATTATATGAAAAATATTTTATCGCCACTTATTCAATGTATTAGATATTTATTCGCAACCTTATATGCACTTAAAATAAAGTGCATATAATTTGTATAATATATTAGTGTTTTTAAATTCAATATAAAATTTATTGCGATGGTTGTCGTAAAAAGGAGAACGATAATTAAAGGGAACTAAAAATAAATATAGAATTAAACAAAGTATAAATTAATTCATAAAGGAAGTGGGCTTTGTGGAAGAAATAACACTTGAAAAAATTGACATCATTAGACAACGTACCAAAGCTTCATATTCTATGGCATATGAAGCTTTGCAATTAAATGATGGAAATGTTATTAAGGCATTAATTTTTTTAGAAGGTGAAAGTAACACCCTAAATAAGAGGAATGTTTCAGCCTCTGATTCCATTGATATTGTAGATGACGCATATAGAAGTAAGGTCAGAAGTAACAATACTGTTTCTATAAATCCCAAGTTAGATTCGGGGAAAAAAGGTAGTGCGGAAGTTGAAAATCAGAAAAATAAGCTTACTTTTATATTAAACAGTATTATCGAAGACCCATCAATTCCTCAAGATAAGAAAGCTTCTCTCATTATACATGCTACATCTTTAACCTGCGCAATTATAGCAGTGCAGCCTATACCTTTTGCTGATTTGTTTGTTTTATCACCTATTCAATTAGTAATGGTGACTTATTTAAATAAAGCTATGGGTAACCCCTATGAAAAAAGTAAATTAAATGAAATACTGGCATCATTGCTCGGAATTGTTGGCTGGGGAATGATAGCTCAACACTTAATATTAGGAGCATATAAAACTTTCGTTCCTTATATTGCGGGAGTAACTACAATACCTATGGTTTATGCAGCCACTTGGGCACTGGGAATAGGCGCAAAAGTATTAATTGAGGCTAAAAAAGATGACAGGCACGTGGGTGACACTGAGTTAAAAAGGCTGGTTAACAAGGCGAAGGAGGAAGCGAAAAAGGGGTCGGCATTTACAATTAGTAATCTCAAGAGCGAGATTGAAACTCTTACGATTAATGCAAAGGAATTCCAGAAATATAAACAGGAATTTGCAACCATAGAGGCGAAGCTATCGGAAATAGGGATATATGATTTGAATAAGCCAATAGAGGATATCATCTCAAATACTAACATTGGAGATATATACAATAAAAAATATAACCTAATTAGTAAAAGATTCAAAGATAAATATAGAAATTTGGAAATCGATGATTTGATAATAAGCATACTAATCTTTATTCCAGAGGAGAAATTTTTAGGTGAAGTTGAAAAAGTTATAAGTCAGGTTAATGATGATATAACTAAATTATCCATATCCAAAAGTGTAAATAGCACTATAGTAGAGGTTGAGGCCGATTTTGGTATAATATATGTGATAGATGATGGCTTGAAAATGTATGTTCAACATATTGAACTTATTGATGAATTACGAGATAGTACAGTTTTAATGGATTATATTGATACAATAAGGACTACACGAAATAGAAAGCTTTTGAGGAATAGTGAAATCAGGGATATTTTTGTTGATACAATAGTAAGTGCAGATACAGAGATAGATATTATTAGTCCATGGGCAGATCCCAAAGTGTTAACCCCTTTAAGGGATAAACTTCAGGATGCCATTAACAGGGGAGTAACAATAAAAATAGTATATGGAATAGGAAATTTCAAGTCATCAAATAAAAAGAAAAACATAAGTAAAGAAGAATTAAAGGCTATTACAACTGAAAAAGTCTTAAAGCAATATGAAGCAGAATTTTCATCAACTAAGAGATTTAAAATTTATAAAGGCAATACCCATATAAAACTTCTGATTTGTGATAATAAATACTATGTTTTAGGTAGCTATAATTATCTTTCATTTAAAGGTGATTACAGCGGTTATGATGTTAGAAGCGAGATTGCTGAATACTCAGAGTCTGCTGATTTATTAAAAAAATTAAGAAGAGAATTTTTCTCATTTTAATTATAATTATAAATAAAAAAACTGGTCTATCTTTTTACTAAAGATAGACCAGTACCCTTTTCCAGACTTTCCATTACACCGATTGAGATATCTTTACCACTATGGTTTGGTACAGTTGCAACGAAATTCACTCCAGAATTTTTATACTGATGGTGAGAACCATTGATTCGTACCAATATCCAACCGTTACTGCGCAATAGTCTGTCCACTTCTCTAAATTTCATATGTATACCCCCAGATATATTATTTCAACTTAGGGTTTAAAATATGCTTGAAGCATATTTACCCAAAAACAACCGTAAGATTGAACATCATATCTGGTATGGATTCTATGTTATTTAGAAATTTTTGTAAGGGTTACTATTATTATATAAAAGAAATTACGCTAATTCAATAAAAAAGTATTGACACGTATTTAATACGTGTTATAATTATTTTAACAGTAAACCAAAGGGGAGTTCAGCGTGAAAAATAATTATACATATCCAGTTTTATTAGATAAGAGTGAAGAAGGAATAATTAACATATATTTTCCCGATTTTGAAAATATGGTTACCTGCATTGAAGAAGGAGGTGATTATGTTAATGAAGCTCAAGATTACTTAGCAATGGTAATAGCTGATTACGAGGAATGCGGGAAGGTTCTGCCAGAGTCATCTATGGCAGAAAAAATAGAATTAAAAAACAGATATATTTTGTTATATATTAATATTTGGATGCCATATCATCGTTCAAAGATAAAGGAGACATATGTTAAAAAAACATTAACTATACCAGTGTGGTTGGATGAGTTAGCTAAGAGCAATAACTTAAATTTTTCAGCAACTTTGGTGAAGGGATTAAAGGAAGCTTTAAATCTTCAAGACTAAATGTAAACCAGTGCTAAATATAATTTTAGTGCTGGTTTACTGCATTAAGAGGAAATGCAAAAATTGTAGAAATAAGGTGAAATAAAAAAGAAGGAGATTACATAAGTGTAAAGAATAGGATAATTAGTAGTTTATTATATTTTTTGAAGGGAAGTTTAAAATGGATAGCACTTTAAAGGATGAGTTTAAGGAATTTATCAGCACTCTTAGTAAGGAGATCTGCAGGGAGGTATTAGTGGATGAATTGAGGAATATCAATAAGATATTTAATGAAACTGCAGACCGTTATAAAAATATTGGCAGCAATTATGAGACAAATGTCAATGAAGTTAAAAAACAGCTAAACCAGCTCCAGGACATCAATTTAAAACTTGATAGCTTTATTCTAAATATTAAAAATAACAATGAAAATATTACTAATGCTTTGAATATGATTAACAGTGGATATAAGGATTTGTTAAAAAGTTTAATGGAAGAGAACAAAAATATGGTTGATGAATACAATAAGAACTTTCATTTAACTAATGACATTGAAAGGGATAGTTTTATATCGAAAATTGACACTTTAATAGAAGTTAAAAATAAGAGACATACTGCAGAATTTATTGATTTGTTTAATAGGGAAGGTATTAAAGAAGCAGTATCTAGTATATGTGTTGTATTAAATAATATTAATACTATGTCCAGTAAAATTAATGCTTTAGAGTCTCATATTAAAAGTTTAGGACAAAAGTGTGAAAATATTGAAAGCAAAATGAATAATATTTAGGTAAATTGCTATATGGAGTGATTAAAAAATGAATTTAGATTTAAACATTTTATCTGATAAAATGATGAGTTTGTATAATAATGTCATCATACGAGAAAGGATATTGGAGCTAATTAATATAAAAGACGAACTCTACGAAAAGATGCAGGTAATAGTTTATTTAAAAACTAATATATCAAGATTAGAATCAGGGAAAAAAACAAAAATGCTATTAGAGGCTTTAAGTCAGATAGTATCTGACTTAAAGGAACTTTATGATAACTTCGAGGATAAGCTTATGATTTTCATTATAGGGAACGGCAATGTAGGTAAATCTACTTTGCTGAATGCTTTGGTAGGAGCTGAGGTAGCTGAAACTAATTTTATTCCAAATACTTGGAAAATTGACATTTATTGTCCTGATTTGGATAAAGATAAAGCAGTCATAAAATATATTAATGGTATAAAAGAGGAGATGCTCATAGGTAAAGCAGTTGAGTTAATAAGCAAAGAAGAAAAAAAGTCGAAGGACTGTAAGAAAATATATAATGACAATCTTAATGCTAAATTGAAGGGTATCACAATAAAAGAAGAGCGTGAAGAGATTAAAAGCTTTTTAGCTGAAAAGTATTTGTACAAATCAAATATTGCAGAAGTAAAGTGGCCTGTAAGTAACAACTGGATTTTAGAAAAGTGTCTTTTGGTAGATACCCCTGGATTAAACCAGGATCTTCACAGTATTAAACAACTAGGCAGCATAAATGACTATTACCATAAGGCTGATGGGGTGTTATGGATACTGGATGGACAAACTATTGCTGCCTCTAATACAAAAATGATGATGGAGGATTTAAGCAGTGTATTGAAAGCTGTCGGTGGAATTAGGGATAATATCATAGGAGTTATAAACCGAATGGATCTAATTAAGAAAAATGGCGGCCTTGAGGCAGAAGGAAAAGTAATGAATGATGCTAATGATATTTTTGGAAGCAGGTATTCTAAAATTATTGGTATCTCGGCTAAAAAAGCTTTCGAGGCTTTGGTAAGCAATGACCCTATCACACTTGAGGCAAGTGGGATATTGGAACTACAGAAAGCCATAAGGGAATTGTTTATCGCAAAAGCAGAGGGTGTTAAAAGCAGAGCAAAAGTTCAAGGCTTGAATAAGCTTATTAATTTATCTGCAGAAATAATTGATAACTTCTACAGTCAGGTTGAAAATTATAAGTGTATATATTATCAAAAGACAGAAGAACTTTCCGGGGCAATAGAAAAATTTAAAAAAGGCTTAGAACTAGATATAAAAGTTTTTTTTCTTGATTATTTACTCGAAGTTGAAAGCAGGGTAAATATATATATAGATTCATTGGCAGATGGAAAGGGTTCCAATTATATACGAGAGGTGATTTATAAAGAGGATGATTTAATTGTTTCAATAAATAGATTAATTGAGAATAAACAACTAGAGATAAAAAATAAAATACTTACCTGGGAAAGAATAATTACCATTAGTGAATTCAGGTACATAGCAAATAGCAAAATAGTTTCTCAAGATAATATTGAAATTTATATGGGCTTTGATTTAATTGAATTAAATGATATAGAATATTTCATACCTTCTATGAACGGTGATTTATTCGCTTTCGTAGGTAATATATTTGGAAAAGCTATGTTTGCTATTAGAAAGAATAGTATTAAGGATAAAATAAACTTGGCAATTAAAAAACAGTGCCTCGGTATTGAAAATGAACTAGTCAATCAATTTAACGATATTATTGATAAAAAATTTAAACTTTGCAAAGAAAAAAGAGATTACACTTTCAAAGAGCTTTTATTCAACTTCAGGGATATAGAAGCTGTAATAAAGGTGCTGGAGGAGTGCAAGAAATGGTTATACCTTAGAAAGGGCCCCGTTCATATGAAGGATATATTAAGTTGATTAGACCAGCTAATAAAAGTCAATAATTTTTGATGAAAATTTCTTGTACTATTT
>CALBDU010000026.1 GCA_937927335.1 uncultured Clostridium sp. | reverse complement strand
TTTTGTTAATAATCAGCTTTTGGCTATATTTATGTATGTTTTCAGGTCATTTTTAGCTATAAATTGAACATTAATTGAAATTTTGCTCACTTGGGGGTGCGGACATTTTCTTGGACTAGCTAAGCAGCTAGTCCAAGAAAATGTCTGAAATCACTTGCCAAGAGTTAGTTCAGTTAGGCCAAAAGCTTAGGTTAAAAGTACCAGGTTGCCTAGGCATGAATGGGTATCCTATCCTTAAAGACCTAGTTATAAATTATCAGCTTCGGAATATTGCTAAAAAATGTTCTGAATTTTTAAAAATGTATTGTGACATAGCCTAAATTTGTTAACTCACAATATCTCTTCAAAGTTTCAATATCCTTAACTGTAAATGCTGACAGCCTAGGACAATATTTACCACAGATAAACACTAATGAACATTTATTGCTTCTGTATAAGTTTTGGTTATAATGGGAACGGGATCTATAATTTTTTGTTATTTGAAAGAAAGTTGGATATCATCTAAAATGGGTAGGGGTAACTAATTGAGATTTTTAAGAGGGAGGTTATATTGATGAAAAAACTAAGATTGCTTTTTTACTATACTACAACAGGTATAGCCCTGGGCTTTCTAATTAATATGTTATTATTCTTTAGCGAAAAATATGAAATGATAGTATCTCTGGGGTTAGTAATGTATGTTTTTACAGGCTTTGGTCTTATGGTGGGTATAACAAAGAAAAGACTGGATTGGAAGTATTCATTTTATATTTTTGAATTTGCAGCAGTATTCATAGCTTTACTTACAGGAAGGCTTCAGCAATTTCTTTATGTTGGAAGAGAAGCACTGTTGATTTCTGTTCCTATATCGCAGCTGCAGCCGGTTTTTCTTGTATTTGTAGTAATAGCAAATTTGATAAACTTATATATTATCCTTACTATTAGGAAATATCAGAAGGAATATACAAGAGAAGAAAGAAAAGCTCTAAAGGAAAATCAATTAAAGCTGAAAGACTTGAGAGAAGAACTGGATGAAGAGGAAATTGCAAAGGTTAAGAAAAACAGAAAAACAGGAAGAATCATTACAATTGCCGGTATAGCAGTTTTTATGATCTGTTACTTTACCATTCCTTCACTCCATGATGGCTTAAATCATGCCTTTAGTACAATATCCAGGCTTGATACTGCAGTAGTAATTGAATATTTGAGATCCTACGGTAATTTAGCTATAGTGGTATCCTTTACTTTGATGGTACTTCAGTCAATAGCCGCACCAATACCAGCCTTCCTGATTACGCTTTCAAATGCAGCAATATTTGGATGGTGGCAGGGTGCAATACTATCCTGGTCCTCTGCTATGGCAGGGGCTGCATTATGCTTCTACATAGCTAGATTCCTTGGCAGGGATGCTGTAGAAAAGCTTACCAACAAAGGTGCAATGGAAAGCATAGATGTTTTCTTTGAAAGGTACGGAAAGTATACAATAGCAATCTGCAGGCTTTTGCCATTTGTTTCCTTTGACTTTGTAAGCTATGCAGCTGGTCTAACAAATATGAAATTTTGGGCCTTCTTCATAGCAACCGGTTTAGGTCAATTGCCAGCCACTATTGTGTATTCATACGTTGGAGGAACCCTTACAGGTGGTGCCCAGAAATTATTTGTGGGTTTAATGACACTATTTGCTTTATCTATAGTAATAGGTATTGCAAAGAAGGTATATAACGATAAGCATAAGGGTGACAAAAAAGTGATTAATAGGACAGAAGTTTGATGTTTATACATCAGGCTTCCATTTCAAGAAAGGATATAGAATAAATGTCAAAGAGACAAAAGCAGGTTCTTATCATTGTATTGACAATTGCCTTTTTTCTAATCTATAGGACTTTTTTGTCGAATATTACTGCTCAATCCATTCGTGACTGGATAACAGGCTTTGGCTCAATGGCGCCCATTGCTTATATTATTGTTTGGGTTGTACTACCGGTATTTTTCTTTCCAGTTCCCATATTGGCATTGGCAGGAGGTATTTCATTCGGTCTTTGGATGGGTACAGCATACACCTTGATTGGTGCAGTCATTAACAGCTCCTTAATGTTCTTGCTGGCTAAAGTATTAGCCAAGGATATGGTAAACAAGTATCTTGAAGAGAAGATGCCACAAAAATGGTGGGATAAATTTATGAAAGCAGAAGGAAAAGAAGGCTTTCTAATTGTATTTATTTGCAGGCTGATACCTGCAATGCCTTATAATGTAATAAACTATGCTTCAGGCCTAACTAATATCCCTTTCAGTAAATATACTATTGCCACAATTATAGGGATTTTTCCAGGGACGGTAATATTTTTAAATGTAGGAGACAAGATATTGGACATACACTCTCCGGAGTTTATAATTTCCATAATACTTTTAATACTGCTAACTGCAGGCTCTATAATGTTAGGTAAGCTAGTGGCTAAAAAGAAAGAAAGTATTATAATCAATAAATAAATGGAATAAACGCCCTATGCTATTAAACCTCTTATTTGATAAAGTTGTCAGATAAGAGGTTTTTTTAGACAGGAATAGGACAGCCCATTGTCTACAAATTTATTTTATTCGCAATAACTCTTCAAAGCCTCTATATCCTTAATTTTAAAGGCTGACAAATGAAAATCAATTATGCCTTCATCTCTCATTTGACATATCTCCCTGGACATTGATGGTCTGGATACATTTAAAAAATCCGCCAGTTCGTTTCGATTTAATGGAAGCATTAAGGTTGCATTTTTAGTGATCCTGTATTGATCCAGCAAATAGGTGCAGATTTTGCCTCGTATACTTTTAATGGATAAATATTGGACTTTTTTATTTAGCATTAGGGATTTATCAGATATCATTTTCATAAAGTTTTGAAGCATGGAAATATGCCAGGAACAATTATTTCCACACCTGGTTATCAGGTCTGAGTTGGTAAGAAATAAAACCTTGCAGGGGCCTTGAGCCCATACTGTTACCGGACATATCTTGTTGCTTGAAAAAACAAGCATCTCTCCGAATAAATCACCTTTTTTCAGAGCTGATAAAATAACCCTATTTCCTTCAGCATTTTCTTTAACGATAATGGCTTCACCTTCTAAAATTATGCCAAACCTGTCAATTATCTCACCGGCACTTATTATTGATTCATTTTTACTATAGCTTTGAATTTTTGGCGTTAAGCAATTTAGCAGAGAGTATATCTCTTCTTTTTTTATACCACGAAATAAGAGTGATTCTTTAATTACATCAATATATGCTTCAATCATCTTAATATTCTCCTTTTTGTATCCTGGGATACCGAATTGATCTAAGTAAAATAATATAATAAAACCATGGAACTGACAAGTAGAAATAATAAATAAAAATATATAAATGGGAGGCACATTATGTCAAATATGTTTTGTTATCAATGTCAAGAAGCTGCAGGGGGTAAAGGCTGTACTGTAAATGGTGTATGCGGTAAAACTGCAGACGTGGCAAAAACTCAGGACTTACTGGTTTTTGTAACTAAGGGTTTAGCTATAGTAAGCAACGAAGGAAGAAAAGTTGGGGTAGTTGATGCTAAGGTAGACAAATACATTACTGAAAACTTATTCTCAACAATTACAAATGCCAATTTTGACAGAGAAGCACTTATAGCAAGAGTGAAGGAAACTTTAAATTTAAGAGAAGAACTAAAAGCTAAGGTTGTAAAAGCTGGTGGAAAAGTAGGAGAAGCTAAAGTAGAAGGCGGCTTCTTCAAGAAATTATTTGGAATGGCAACAACAGAATTCATAATTCCTGATGCAGCAGCATGGTCAGCTAAAAGCGTAAGCGAATTTGATGCAAAGGCAGCAAAGGTTGGTGTGCTTGCAACTGAAAATGAAGATGTAAGAAGCTTAAGAGAATTGATAATATATGGATTAAAGGGTTTATCAGCATATATGAAGCATGCTATGAATTTAGGCTACAATGATGTAGAGGTTCATGGATTTATGGCTAAGGCCCTTGCAGCTACAACAGATAATACATTATCTGCAGACGCTTTAGTTGCACTTACGCTGGAAGCAGGAAAATACGGTGTTACTGCCATGGCATTGCTTGATAAGGCAAATACAGAAACTTACGGAAATCCTGAAATTACAAAGGTTAATATTGGAGTTAGAAACAACCCTGGAATATTAATTTCCGGACACGATTTAAGAGATCTTCAAATGTTACTTGAGCAGACAAAAGGAACTGGAGTAGACGTTTATACCCACAGTGAGATGCTTGCAGGACAATACTACCCAGCCTTCAAGAAATATGACCACTTTGCAGGAAACTATGGAAACGCTTGGTGGAAGCAGGGAGAAGAGTTTGAAAAGTTTAACGGAGTAATCCTGATGACTACAAACTGTGTTGTTCCTCCAAAAGATTCCTACAAGAACAGATTGTTCACCACAGGAGCAACAGGAGTTCCAGGTTGCAAGCATATAAAGGCTGATGAAAAAGGAAATAAGGATTTCTCAGAGCTTATTGCAATGGCTAAAAAATGCAAGGCTCCTACAGAAATAGAAACAGGAGAAATCATCGGAGGCTTCGCTCACAACCAGGTATTAGCTCTTGCTGATAAGGTTGTTGACGCTGTTAAGACTGGTGCTATAAAAAGATTCTTTGTAATGGCTGGCTGCGACGGAAGAGCAAAATCAAGAAACTACTATACTGAATTTGCAGAAAAACTTCCAAAGGACACAGTTATACTAACTGCAGGCTGTGCAAAATATAAGTATAACAAATTAAACCTTGGAGATATCGGCGGAATCCCAAGAGTGCTTGATGCAGGACAATGTAATGATTCATATTCATTGGTGGTTATCGCATTAAAGCTTAAGGAAGTATTTGGATTGGATGACGTTAATGAGCTTCCTATATCCTATAATATAGCATGGTATGAACAAAAGGCTGTAATAGTATTACTTTCATTATTACACCTTGGAGTTAAGAACATCCATTTAGGACCAACACTGCCTGCATTCTTGTCACCAAATGTAGCTAAAGTATTGGTAGACACCTTTGGAATAGCGGGAATAGGAACTGTAGACGAAGATATTAAAATGTTCTTAGGATAAAATGTAAAGAAAAAGCATTGACTGAATTGTTAAAGTCAATGCTTTTTTATTGCAATTTAAAAAATATTGGTTGAAAAATGGGCTGTACATATTAGAATTTCTTTACCGGAATTCAGTAAATTATGAGGTGCATTTTTCCTAATATAAAGGCTGTCTCCCTCTTTAATCATATATACTTTGTCTCCTACGTATGCCTGCATTTCTCCTTTAATGATAAAAATATTCTCATCATAATTATGGGAAACCATCTTTTCTGATGTCCAGCATCCTGGTTTTGTTTCAACATACAATCCCATAATTTCTGGCTTATTTAAAGAATCCTCAATATGAGGTGTTAATAACTCACTGGAGGAGAGACCTTGTAAGCCAAATTTCTTTCTATTATTTTTGCGTATAACACTGCAGTACATGCTGTCACTTGTAAAATTCTCTTCAAAACAAGGTGATTTATCATTGTCCTCAATAAAAAAAGTTATCATAGGAATATCAAGGCATTCAGAAATTTTTCTTAAAGCTTCAAGGGATGGCTGTTTTAAACCTCTTTCCAATTGTGATAAGAAACTTGGTGTATATCCCGTTATTTTTGACATATCAGTTAATTTATATCCCTTATTTTGTCTTAACTGTTTAAGCATTTTTAAATTCAAGAAAAATTCCTCCCTTGTATGGTTCTATATTCAGATGCATATACTATATAGTTTACAATTAATTATAGTAAATTGCAATTAACTTTAACTGCCACTACTCTGCCCTCTTTCTGCTTTATATTAAATAGTTATATAAGTATAATCATTTACAATATTCTGAATAATGGTATTGACTAGGGGTAAAGCACGTAATATAATTTAACTATGAGTTAATTAACTTGTAGTTAAATTATTATGTAAGGGGGATTAAATGAATAATAAAAAAGTGCAACAGTTTAGTTGCTATAAATCTGGAATATATTGTGGAGATATAATATTCTCCCTCAATGGAGTATCTCATCGATTAAAACCTTTAGAAAGTGGTATGTTACCAGCGTTTAGTAAAGTTACGGAGGATGATAAAACCTACGCCAAATCGCTAATAGAAATCTGGCAAGAGATTTGGATGAAGGGCTTAGACAATCCTAAATATCATTACGAGAGATATTTGAAAGTTGAAGAAGATGTAGGCGGTTTAATAAAGACTGGTTGGATATTTGCGCAAATGAACGGAAAGCTTCCAGTGGATATTGTTTTTTGTGAGGAAGAAATAGCAGCTTTCATAATAACCGGAAGAGAAGCATGTACGGTTCTAGTAAAACCGGGATATGAAAATTTTACACCGATTAAATTATGGAAGGCCGGTAATATTTCAAAAGCTGAATATAGTGTCAATCATTTTGGCAGTTTTGAGGTTAAGATGAGGGATGATGTTTTTCTATCCACAGATATTTTTTTGCCATCTGGCATCACTGAAAGAATACCTGCAATACTTGTAAGAACTCCATATGGTAAGAAATTGGTGGGTGAAATGTGGAAAAAGTTTTCTCAAAGAGGATATGCCGTTGTAATTCAGGACGTTAGAGGAAGAGAGGATTCAGAGGGGGAATGGCTTCCATTTGCTGCAGAAATTGAAGATGGTGATGACACTCTAAATTGGATTGCGATGCAGCCATGGTCAGATGGAAATGTAGGAATGATTGGTGGTTCTTACTCTGGATATGTACAGTGGGCAGCTGCTGCTAGCGGAAACCCCCATCTTAAAGCAATCGTAAGCTTGGTAACCGCTGGGAGCCCCTTTGTTGATATTATGAGGAAAGGAGGAACCTATGCATCAGGTGCATTAGCATGGGCTTTTGCAGTTAGCCAACAAAAATTTAATCCAATGGCAATGGTAAGAGATGATTGGGACGATATATTAAGTCACCGTCCTATAAATGAAATACCTAAATTAGCCCTTGGAAGAGACATTAAATTTTGGAGTGAATGGACTAAGCATGAAGATAACGATAATTTTTGGGATAAATGTGATTGGACTTTGCATTCTAATAAAATAAATGTACCTTCACTAATAATATCAGGCTGGTTCGATGATGATGGAATGGGCACTTCTCAAGCCTGGGATATAAACCAAAGAAATAATAGGCAGAATATGAGAATGATATTGGGACCTTGGTATCATCAATGTAATACTACTAGAGAAATACACAATATCCAATTCGGTAGTAATTCTTTGAAGTATGATATGGATTTATTACATTTAAAGTGGTTTGATTGTTTTCTAAAAGGCATTGATAACGGAATGGACAGAGAAAATTTAGTTGAATATTACATGATAGGTGAAAATAAGTGGAAAACTTCAAGCCAGTGGCCTCCCAAAGAGGTGAAGGCTGAAAGGCTTTATATTCATAGTATAGAAGATGCTAAGAGTTCTAAAGGAGACGGTTGGTTAGATTTGAAATGTCCTGAAGCTGAAAAAAGGGATCAATACATTTTTAATCCAAACAATGCATTTCCATATTTAATTGATATATCTGAAAACGAATGCTCGGTTCCTGAAAACTATAAGGATCAGGAGCTTAGGCAAGATGTTTTGATATATACTTCAAAGCCATTGGAAGATGATTTAGTTATTGCTGGAGATATTATTGCGGTTATATATGCTGCAAGCTCTGCAAAGGATACTGATTGGGTTGTTCGACTAACCGATGTGGACGAGCATGGGAATTCCATCAGGCTTTCTGACGGTATTATTAGGGCTAGATACAGGAATTCGTTTTATAAAGCTGAACTCTTGGAGCCTGGTAAAATAGAAAAGTATGAAATTAATATGACAAAAATTGCATGTAGGATAAAAAAGGGACACAAGATAAGAGTTCAAATAACATCAGGTGCAAAGAATTTATGTTTCCCAAATGACAATTTAGGTAGCAATACTTGTGAAACAGCAGATACAGTGAACGCAACTCAAACAGTTTATCATAATAATAAATTTTGTTCACATATTGTCCTGCCTGTATTAGAAGGAAATATGCAGAAGATTTTTAAATAGAGGAGAGATTAAATATATGGATTGCAGTATAAACAGACGGGTATTAATTGATGCTCATTTCGACCTTTTAATGGATGTAACAGTTCAAAGAGCAAAAGGCAGAACAAAGGTAATAGAACAGGATTACTTAGAGGATTTTAAAAAGGGTGGGTTTTCCATCATTACTTCCTCAATATTTATTGATAATATATTTTTGCCTGAAATGGCACTTAGAAAGGCATTGGAACAAATTAGCGCACTTTATGCTGAAATAGAGGAATCATCAGATAAGATAGTGCTCTGTAAAAGTTATGATGATGTAATTTGTTCAATTGAAAACGAAAAGCTGGGTATAATCTTATCATTTGAAGGCGCTGAGCCACTATACAATGATATAAATCTTTTGAGGATATTTTATCAATTGGGGGTACGTGGGTTAGGACTCACCTGGAGCAGAAGAAATCTTGCAGCGGATGGAAGCAGCTATATCAGTATTCCAGGAGGCAAAAAAGGTGGATTAACTGATTTTGGATATGAACTTGTAAAAGAGGCAGAAAAGCTGGGGATGTTCATAGATGTAAGTCATCTAAATGATGAGGGCTTTGAAGATGTACTTAAAGTTTCAAAAAAACCTTTTATTGCATCTCATTCTAACTGTAGAACATTATCAAGCATTAAACGAAATCTCACAGATGACCAGATAAAATCAATAGCTAATAGTGGCGGTATAATTGGAATGAATGCAAGCAGCATGTTGGTGGCAGATGACGATGAAAATTCAAATCTAGAATATTTAGCAGATCACATAGAATACATCATAAAATTAGCCGGGATAGATTATGTGTGCTTTGGATTTGATTTTTGTGATAGATTTATGAAATATGTCTCAGCAGAGGATATAAAAAGTATGCCACGAGTACCTTTTGATGTAATTAAGGGCCATAGTGACGCTGGTAGGATTCTAAATATACTTTCAGATAGAGGTTATAGCATTGAAGAACTTGAGAAAATTGGATACAAAAATTATTTAAGGGTACTAAAAAGCACATTAGTTTAATGCATATGCATTTTAAAAACTTGATTAACAAATAATAAGGGGGAAAAAAATGTCACAAGATAAAAAAAGCAATAAAAAGTTAACGGTATTAACATTATCATCAATGATAATTACAACGGTATTTGCATTCAATAACGCTCCTAATGCATTTCTATTAATGGGCTATTCAGCGATACCGGCATACATCTTTGGTGCAGTAGCTTTTTTTGTACCATTTGCGTTTATGCTTTCAGAATATGGTATGGCATTTAAGAGTGAAAAGGGCGGAATGTTTAGCTGGATGGAAAAATCAGTTGGTACGAAATTTGCATTCATGGGCATGTTTATGTGGTACACATCCTTTATATCATATTTTGTACTTGTCACCAACGTGTTTTGGATACGTATATCTGCTTTGATTTTCGGAAAAGACACAACATCTTCCTGGGAATTATTGGGATTAAATTCTACTCAGGTTTTAGGAGTGCTGTCAATTGTATTTGTTGTACTAATGACATTCCTTGCCACGAAGGGATTGGATAAAATATCAAAAATGGCTTCGGTTGGAGGAATGGCAGTTGCAATTCTAAATATTGTGCTGGTACTTGGGGCGATAATAATATTAATTGCAAATCATGGTAATTTTGCTCAGCCAGTTTTAATTAGAGAATTCATACATTCCCCAAATTCAAGCTACAGTTCAATAGTTGCAGTATTCTCATTTATTAGCTTAGCTATACTTGCTTATGGTGGAATGGAAGCATCGGCCGGGCTGGTTGATAAAACTGAGAACCCGGAGAAAACATTCCCAAAAGCAATTTTAATTTGTGCATTAATAATTACAATTGGATATTCACTAGCTATTTTTTCAATTGGAATGTTTACAAACTGGGGTGCTACATTGTCCAGTAAAGGGGTTAATCTTGGTAATGTACCATTTGTAGTAATGAATAATTTAGGATATAACCTTGGACTTGTATTTGGGATGGAAGAAGCAAAAGCATTAGTAATTGGTTTATGGATGACTAGGTTTTTTGCACTGTCCAGTTGTTTGGTTGTTTTGGGAGCATATATAAGTTTACTTTACTCACCGCTTAGACAGCTAATAGAAGGTACTCCCGCAAGATTGTGGCCTGGAAAGATTGGTCAAATAGATGAGGGCATGCCTAAAAAAGCTATGTGGGTCCAGTGCTATATGATTATTGCCTTAATTATATTTGTATCCTTTGGAGGTGCAGCAGCATCTAAATTCTTTAACATGTTATTGTTAATGACTGCTGTTGCTATGACAATTCCCTATATGTTTCTTGCCGCCGCATTTCCATTTTTTAAGAAGAAAACCGAAATTGAGAAGCCATTTGTTATTTATAAAAGCTATACAAGCTCTTTAATCTGGGGAATAGTTGTATTTATAACAATAGGATTGGCAAATATCTTTACCATTATTCAACCTTTATTATCTGGGGATACCGTTTCCTCCATAATTATGATGGCAGGTCCTATAATATTTATTATCATCGGATTACTAATGTATAGAAGATATGAAAATATTACAAAAATCAATTCAGATGAAAAGTTGGCAAAATAGGTAACAGCAAATTTAGGGCTGTTTCGGAACTTATTCCCATAACAGCCCTAATCCACATAAAGCCAATGATTTGCAAGAATTTAAACCTCAGAATTTATGCTAAATACATTCTTTAATACGCTTATGATTTGCTCTTTAGTATAGGGTGAATCATAAAGAAATTCTTTTGCATCTTCCATAATCTTATCTATATTTTTCCATTGTTTATATTTTTTATATTTGTCTTCTCTATTTATGCCAAGTGAAGCAGCAATAAAATTTACATAATTTTCAATTTTAAATTCATATTTTACTTCTTCAGCAGCAAAAGTGTCATGACAAAATTGGCATACATCAATTAGAATATCAGGATTCACATCTTGAGCTTCCTTTAAACGGATTTCCTTAATTTTATCAGCGCTTTTAGGATTCTTTTCTCTGGCTTCACTTCCACAACAAAGAGCATTTTTGCCATGATGTTTCATTTCAATTAATTGCACGTTAGGAATGCTCACTAGAATTTTTCTAACACTGTCCAAATCAATTCCCATATATGAGGATTTGCATGCTTCATGCAATGTAACAATTTTGCCTGCCTTATTTTCTAATTTTAGTTTGTCCATATTTTCAGCAACAAATTGACCAAATGTAATTATTTCAAATGGTATATCAGAATTAATATTATTTATTTTAAATCGGCAACTACAGGTAGGGCACCATAAAATCAGCTTTTTAGGAGAATAAGAAGCAATTTTTTCTATCAGTTTATTATATACTTCAGTTGCTTTTTGTGGTTTGCCATGATTATTATATAAGTCACCGCAGCAATAGTCAATTCCGGGAACAAATGCCCAATCCTGGGTTATCTCATTTATAATATCAATAGCATTCAATATTTTTTCAGGCTGTTTATAAACATTGCAGCCTGTAAAAAACACATATTCAGCATTTCCTTTTTCAGTTGCTGTGAAAATTTTTTCATAATCCTTTTTTGATACTTGAATACTGGCTAAAACTTTTTGAGTAATGTAGTCATCATCATCTGTATTACATTGGATACACCTTTTCTGCCGCTCCCACTTTGCAATTTCGTTAATGGTTATTGTATCAAATCCTTTTGGACAATGCTTCTCACCAGCACATTTATAACATTCCATGCAGGAATATACTTTAGTATATGCTTCCTGTGTTAATTCCCCTGTGTTTAAAAATTTTTTTATATACTTTTGAATATTCTTTGGATTTGAGTTGTGAATATCGGTATATTGAATTACTGGACATTTTGTAATACACAGACCACATTCAATACATTCATCCAAAAATTTATTTTTAACTTCTTGAAAATTTTCACATATGTCGATTTTCATCATTCTTCACCTTCCTATAGTTAAATTAATAGTCTCAAAGGTTCAACTCTTTCCATCTTAGCTTAAATCCAAAATACCACATTTCTAATTTATAAATATATTTTACAACTCAGAAGTTGAAATGTATACTTTATAGACCTCATATTACACTGAAGAGACTAGTAACAAATGAAAAAGTTGAACATATGGGCCGGGGAGACAACCGTATAACAATAGTTATATGAAGAAGGATATGGTTTCAGAATAATGGGTTTCGTATTACATTTTTCTGAGAAATATGTTAAAATAAGATTACTCAACGTGTAGTTTGCTTAAGCGGAACGTAAGTCCGGTTGATGCAGGTTACGCGTTTTTATTTTAATCAGAATTGTGATTCCGATTTGTTTAAAAAAATAATCCATGAAAGGGTTGACGATAGTGTATAAAAAAGGGGATTATGTGATTTGCGTAAGGGGTGGTATTTGGCATGTTACAGATATTGGTGGTGACAAGATTCATCTCAGTGCTCAAGAAAGTGGTGAGGAAATAGTACTGCCAGTGCGAAATACTGAAATCGTACGGAAAATTGTATCCAAACAAGAGATATTGGATGTAATTGATCGTGTGGCATATATTCGCACAATTCAGGCGCCAAATGAAAAATTTCGCAGAGAGCTTTATGAGGATGCGATGGCTAAATATGACGAGCTTGAATGGATCAAAGTCATTAAGTCAGTTTATCTGCGCAAACAGGATGGCCGACTGATTCCTGGTGAATTGGAATATAGTCATAAAGCAAAGAATTATTTACATGGCGAAATTTCAGTATTATTAGGGATACCCATGGACGAAGTGGAAAAACACATCGCTTCGGCCGTTTCTGATGATTCCTGGTAATAAAGCAGCAAAAAAATTTTCACTTACATCCTCCAAAAAAATTGTGCTAAAATAATATTACAACGTGTAGTTCTGACGAACATAAGTCCAGTTGTCAGTACTGCATGTTTTTTTATTTGCCAGCAAGAATGGAGAGAGTATAGGGGACATTACTGCACTTAACAGAGAAAGTTCGGACTTTGGAGAATAAATAATAAGGCACAGGAAAGAGATTCTATTTATAAAACTAGCCATTGTGATTGATATCAATAAGGTACAGGTGCCTGCTTATACTGCTGTAATAATATCTGAGAAAGGAAGTGAAAGGCCAATGAATATAGTAAATGAGTTGGTTTGTCATCGTATATTTGGCCCGGGAACCATAACCGAGCAGACTGTGACCAGGGTCACAGTAGAATTTTGTGAAGAGCATGGGACTAAAAAGTTTCTATACCCTACAACATTTGAAACCTTTTTAGAGTTAAGCAATCCTATGGTTAAGGAGAAGATGGATGACGAATTGCGAGTCTTTAGAAAGTATGAAGAAGTGGAGCGGCAGCAGCGCGCAGAAGAAAATGCCCGCCGTCAGGAGGAAGAGCGCCGCATTCTGCTTGAGCAAAAGCGTAAAACAGTGAAAAAACCATTATCTGCAAAGATGGCAAAAACTAAAGAACAACCAGAAATTAAATGATTAAGTTTGAAAAAAATTCAGAACTGGATATAACAATGAAGAAGCTAATGCTGTCCTTGATAGCTGTAAAAAGCTATCTCACTGATATTCTGGATTTTAATGAGAAGATTCTTAATTCGAAAAATGAAAAAAAACTTATAGAAATACTAAGAAAGTATAATATTCCTTATGAGTGTTTGAAATACGACTCAAAAATTCTTACCGAGAATCCCTATTATAAGAACATAAAACTTGAAAACGTGTCTACCGATACAGTGTGGTATGAAAAAGCCACCATTAAGAAAAGAACTTTAATGAATATGAACTTCAGTCAATCTATGGGAAAATACTTATTTCATTACCATCCCATCGGATATTTCGAAACTGATATTGATTTGCCGGTGCTGAAAGAATACGGAAAAGTATGGATGTCACCTGCTGTTAGTGAAATAGAGAGCATGCGGGATGGAATAGAAAAAGGACATGGCAAATGTATGACTATGGGCCTTGGAATAGGTGTACTTCCATATCTTTGGCTGCTTAAGGACGAGGTGGAAAGTGTAACAATAGTTGAATTCAATAAAGACGTTATTAAATTGTTTGAAAAATATATAAGACCTCAGTATAAAACCGAGAAGAAAGTTAAAATTATTCACGGCGATGCCTTCGATTATTTCAACGAAGAATTCCTAAACCAATTCGACTATGTGTATGTAGACTTCTGGGAATCTACTGAGGACGGCTTGGAATACTACACAAAACTAATGGAAAAGAATATAAATCTTCCTCATGTGGACTTCTGGATTGAAGAGTCAATTCTTTACAACTTGAAACATATCATAGCTCCTTACCTTTTTACATTGTATGAAGACAAAGGCGTAATCAATTTTATCTCTTCCCTTGACGACGATTCCAAAAAACTTGCTAAAAAATTAAATAAATACTTTAAGGCAAGAAATGACGTTATAAGTACAGAAAATCAGTTGTTAAATATCATACATGGAAAAGATGTTTTGAGAAAGATACTTGCTCAATAAAATAAAACAATGTTATCAAGTCGAATTAGTTGAAATAATGGACTTCATTGATTTTATTTTTAGAAAGTGTTATATATATAATGGGTTCTAGATAACAGGAACTTAAAAGTTTAGTTTATATTAGGTGTAGGAATATCATGAAAAAATTTTTTAAACGGCTGTTTATTGTGCTAACTATTGCACTTATTATTTTTATTGTTATTTTTCATAAAAGAATTATATTAACTTATGGATTGGTTGAGAAGTATATTTCATTAAGAAATATGGATGTGACAACTGAAAAAGCTGATAAATCTGAAATTTACAAGGATATTATTTATAAAAATACTAATGGAGTTCCACTAAAATTAGACATTTATGGTCCATTTAAAAAGGGTGATAGTCCGACACCTGTAATTTTATATGTTCACGGTGGAAGCTGGGTTTATGGTGATAAAAGTATACCGGACAGCTTAAGTCCAATTCTTAATACTTTCAGAGAAGAAGGATATACAATTATAAGTACTTCTTATGAACTCATGAGGAATAAGGCTAATTTTAACAAACAAGTTGCAGATGTTAAGGATACTATAAGATGGATATATAAAAATAAGTCTGCTTATAATCTTGATCCAAATGAAATAGGAGTTATTGGCATCTCCTCAGGGGCTCATCTTTCTCTTTTGGCCGGCTATAGCTCTAATAATGAGTTTATTGATGATAAAGCTTTAAGCAAATATCCGTCAGAAATTAAATATTTGATTGATTTTGCAGGCCCCACTGATTTAAGCCTTTTAAATACTAACAATTTAAACTATGATTTAACAAAAGTTTTAAATTCAATAAAAGATAAGAATACTGTGATAAGAAACTTTAGTCCAATAAATTACGTTAACAGGAACAGTCCAAATACATTAATAATACACAGCAGCCTGGATCCGGTTGTTCCTTACAAGAGTTCAAAAGAGCTTTATGATAAATGTGTTGAAGAACATGCTAAAGCAGAATTAGTAACTTTAAACAGCAAGGTACATGATTTATCAAGTATCTCAAATGCTGATATTACCAGACTATCTGAGTCATTGTTGAAATTTGTAATATTTAATTCTCCGTTATAAAAGCTCTACAACGATTTAGCTGCCAATTACAAAGCCTGGCAGCTAATTTTTTTCACTAAATTTTCAATGACAGTGCTATTAATTTAACTATATCCTTCTGCCCCACTGGAATAAGTAGCTGTGTTAGAAATTACAAGAAAAGATTATTTTAATACAGGAAAACTGCCCAAATTGGAGAAATTTGATGAATAAATGATAAAGGATTATTAACTTACATATAGAACTATTATGTAAAGGTTTGAATTATTGTCTTGATTTTGATGTGGAGGTAAAATAGTGCCTCAAGGTATGGGATTTATTTTAATGAGCAACTTATTTAATTGATGAAAGGTGGATTACTTTATGTCAAAGAAAAATGTAAAAATGGGAATGGCGGCTTTGGCAGCTTTAAGCGCAGGTGCGGCAGTGATTGCTGCAAAAAATAAGAAAGCAGGAGCTGATAAAAAAAGAGAAATTTCAAAAGCAGCTGCAGATTCAGATTACCGCAATACGGAACGTGGCAAATATGAAAAGAACAGCAAAGGCATTTATTATACCAATGGTAATTATGAGGCGTTTGCAACACCGAAAAAACCAGAGGGTGTAGATGAAAAAAACGCATATATTGTTGGTAGTGGACTAGCAGCTCTTGCGGCCGCATGCTTTCTTGTTCGTGATGGGAAAATGGAAGGTTCTCATATACATATTCTTGAGGCAATGAATATCACTGGCGGGGCTTGTGATGGAATTGAAGATCCAACCAGAGGGTATGTTATGAGAGGCGGGCGCGAAATGGAAAACCATTTTGAATGTTTATGGGATTTATTTCGCAGTATTCCTTCTCTTGAAACTAAAGGTGTATCCGTATTAGATGAATTTTATTGGCTGAACAGAGAAGACCCAAATTATTCTTTGTGCCGCGCAACCAAAAATCAGGGAGTGGATGCACATACAGATGGAAAATTCAACTTAAGTCAGAAAGGCTGTATGGAAATCATGAAGCTATTTATGACAAAGGATGAGGACTTATATGATAAAGCCATTGAAGATCTTTTTGATGAAGAGGTTTTTAACTCTACCTTCTGGCTGTACTGGAGAACTATGTTTGCCTTTGAGAACTGGCATAGTGCATTGGAAATGAAAAAGTATTTCCAAAGATTTATTCATCACATAGGTGGATTACCGGATTTTAGTGCTTTGAAATTCACAAAATATAACCAGTATGAATCCTTAATTCTTCCAATGCAGAAATATCTTGAAGATGCAGGTGTAAAGTTTGAATTTAATACGGAAGTTACTAATGTGATTTTTGAAATTTCCAATAATAAAAAAGTTGCAAAAGCCATTGAATGCAGAGTAAAGGGTGTTGAAAAAGAAATTACTCTCACAGAAAATGATCTGGTATTTGTTACAAATGGAAGCTGTGTTGAAGGGACTACTTATGGAGACCAGAATCATGCACCAAATGGAGATGCAGAAGTAAGAACAAGCGGAAGCTGGAGCCTATGGAAAAACATTGCTAAACAGGATCTTTCTTTTGGACATCCTGAAAAGTTCTGTTCAAATATTCATAAAACAAATTGGGAATCAGCTACAATTACAACCTTGGATGATAAAATTATTCCGTATATAACCAATATATGCAAAAGGGACCCTAAGAGCGGAAAGGTTGTAACTGGCGGTATTGTAAGCTGTATGGATTCGTCCTGGCTTCTCAGCTGGACAATTAACAGGCAAGGGCAGTTTAAGGGACAAGATAAAGATAAGGTATGTGTTTGGGTATATGGCTTATTTTCAGATGTTCCTGGCGATTATGTAAAAAAACCGATGAAGGAATGTACTGGAAAAGAGATTACTAAAGAATGGTTGTATCATATAGGTGTACCAGTTGAACAAATTGAGGAGCTAGCCGAAAACAGTGCAGTTTGTGTTCCAACCTTAATGCCATATATTACCGCGTTTTTCATGCCAAGAACCAAAGGCGACAGACCGGATGTAATTCCTGATGGCTGCGTTAATTTTGCATTTCTTGGTCAGTTTGCAGAAACACCAAGGGACACTGTATTTACTACAGAGTATTCGGTTAGAACAGCAATGGAAGCAGTGTATGGTTTGCTTGGAGTTGACAGAGGTGTTCCAGAAGTCTGGGGAAGTGTATATGACATCAGGGAGCTCCTTGATAGCACCGTTAAACTGATGGATGGGAAATCACCATTGGACATTGAATTACCAGGTCCGCTGAACTTAGTAAAAAAACCAATCATTCATGTTCTCAAGGGGACGGTTATTGAGAAACTATTAAGGGATCATCACATTTTGAATGACTAAATTACAAGCTTCCCATTTTTTCATATTTTGACTAGCAAAGGGGATTTTAAATGGAAATTTACAGCAAGTATAAAGCGTACAAAGGAAATGTATTATACAGTGAGAGCAAAGATGTTTTAATTAGCAAAGAGCATTCATATATATTGGTTTTTGATGGCATGGTAAAGGGAATTTGTAATGAACTGCCTGAAGGTATTCCAAAGGAAAATATCATAGATTGGGGTGACAATCTTATCATTCCTGGTTTCTGCGATATGCATGTCCATGCACCTCAGTTTTTGCAACGGGGCATAGGAATGGATAGAGAGCTTTTAGATTGGTTAAATACATATACCTATCCAAATGAAGCAAAATTTCAAGATAAAAATCATGCAATAAAAGTATATACTTCTTTTGCAGATGAGTTGATACGGCAGGGAACCTTACATGTAAACTGTTTCCCGTCTATCCACTATGAAGCATCTGAAATTTTGCTCAATATACTTCAGCAAAGAGGATTGTTTGCTTTTACAGGAAAGCTGAATATGGATCAAAATAGTCCTGAATATTATATTGAAAATACAGAACAGTCAATTAGTGACACGGAAAGGTTTATTAAAGAACATCAGAATAATTGTAATGTAAAACCTGCAATCGTTCCGAGGTTTTCCATTACCTGCAGCGAGAAACTCCTTGCTGGATTAGGAAGCTTGTCAGTGAAATATGGAGTTCCTGTTCATTCTCATATGTGCGAAGCTATTAACGAAATGAAGGTTTGCAGGGAACTTTTTCCTGACTATAAAAATGGTGCTGAAATATTTTATAAAAACAATTTGTTAGGACAAACACCCACAATAATGGCACATTGCATTTTCATGGATGATGATGTTTTGAATTTGATGAAAAACCCCAATTGTATGGCGGTTCATTGCCCTGATGCCACTGCCAATATCAATGCTGGTGGAATAATGCCGGTAAAAAAACTTTTGGAAATGGGCATAAATCTGGCCATTGGCAGTGATATCGGCTCTGGTGCAAATTTATCAATAGCAAGAGGAATAGCAAGTACTATTCAGCATTCAAAAATCCGAAATATGTTTGATCCGCGGTGGGAAGCTGTAAACTTAGCTGAAGCATTTTATATGGCAACCCGTTCTGGTGGAAGATATTTTAATAATGTTGGGGCCTTTGAAGAAGGATATTGCTTCAATGCATTAGTTATCGATGACAGTAATAAGTACTCTGGGGATATTACCCCTGTGGAAAGGCTGGAGCGGTTTTGTTATGCCGGAGATGACAGGAATATATCAATGAGATATATTATGGGAAAAGAAGTTCAAGTATAACCGGAGGATAACAGGCAACTTTCAGAAGTTTAGTTTAACTTCTGTTTACAATTATAATGTATAATAGCTTCAAAGAAAGTAGGTGAGGTGCATGAATACAATTCTAGTTGTGGATGATGATGATTTTATCCGGGAGCTTGTGTGCACACTGCTTCAAAATGAAGGTTATACTACTATAGAAGCAGAAGATGGTCGGGAAGCACTGAAAAGGCTGGGAAAAGAAAAAGTGGATTTATGCGTGCTGGACATCATGATGCCAAACATGGATGGGTTTGAATTTTGCAAAGCAGCTCGGAAGTATTATAAGGATCTCCCAGTTTTAATGTTAACTGCAAAAAATGATATCAGTCAGAAAGTGAAGGGCTTTGATTTAGGCTGTGACGATTACCTTACCAAGCCCTTTGAGGGAGCAGAACTGATTGTACGGGTAAGGGCCCTGTTAAAGCGGTATAATATTGGAAATCAGGAACAAATATCATTAGGCAACCTCACCATGGACAAAAGCAGTTATATTATATCAATAAATGGCCAAAAATCAGACATACCCATGAAAGAATTTGAGCTGCTATATAAACTGGGTACCAATGCAGGAAAAACTCTCCCAAGGGATTATCTCATTGAGGATGTTTGGGGCTATGACTTTGATGGCAACGAGCGCACGTTGGATGTTCACATCAACCGGCTGCGTGAACGTTTTCCAGCGGACGAATGTGGCTTTAAAATAACCACCGTTCGGGGGCTGGGATACCGGTTGGAGGTGTTATTTTGAGCAAAACTGTAAAACGGCCCATGATTATCAATATAATTATGTTTGTTCTCTTATATATTGGGTGCATAGCCATGGGCTACGTGTTTTCTTCCTATCTGTTCCTAATCACCGGGAAACCAGCGGAGATTATTTCATATCTTATTTCCGTTATTATAGGGTTTATCCTTTACATTGGCTTGGCAAGGCTTTTTTTAACGATTTTCAGCCGAACAAAATTTGGACGGGAACACAACTTTAGGCGACGTGAGTTTTTAGACAGCACCCTGGAGGCTCTTAATAAAATTGCAAGGGGTGATTTCAACATATCGATCACTATTCATGAGCATGATCCCTTTTCTGAGGTAGCAGAAAGCGTCAATGAAATGGCTCAAAAATTATCAAGTATGGAAACACAACGCCAGGATTTCATATCAAATGTATCTCATGAAATTCAGTCGCCATTAACCTCCATCAGTGGATTTGCTGCTCTGCTGAAATCTGATGCTCTTACAAAACAACAGCGACAGCATTATATTGATATTATTGAAACAGAAAGCAAACGTCTATCCAAGCTCTCTGACAATCTGTTAAAGCTGTCTTCTCTGGAATCTGAAAATGTTCCTATAGCAATTCATAATTTCCGTTTAGATAAACAGATTGAAAATGCGGTATTAATGCTGGAGCCTCAGTGGATTAAGAAAAATATTGATATTAGTGCGGAGCTTGAAAAAATCACCATACAAGGGGATGAAGAACTGCTGAGGGAGGTATGGATTAATCTCATTCACAATTCAGTAAAATTCACTCCAGATAATGGGTTGATTAAGATCAAGCTTTATGAAGATGATTCTGATATTATTTGCCATATCGCAGACAATGGGCCAGGAATTTCAAAAGAAGATCAGATTCATATCTTTGAACGTTTTTTTAAGGTGGATAAGTCCCGGGACCGATCGCTTGGCGGAAACGGATTGGGGTTGTCCCTTTGTAAAAAAATTATTGAACTTCATAAGGGCAAAATTACCATGGACAGCGAGCTTGGCAAAGGCACTACATTCATGGTAATGCTGCCAAAATGATTTTCTAAGTTTACATTCCGTTTAACTTCCATTTAACCTCCGTTTACTTTGCAGCTGTATCATAAAGCTGTAAACAAACGAAGGTTATTTTATTTTCAGGAGGTTATATTATGCATATGATTGAAGTCAGTTCCCTTGTCAAACAATATGACAAGTCTAAGGAGCCTGCAGTGAAGGGCATTGATTTTTCAGTAAATGAAGGAGAATTCTTTGCATTTTTAGGACCAAACGGGGCAGGTAAGTCAACTACCATTTCCATATTAACTACCACACTTTTAAAAACCAGCGGAGAAGTGAAAATAGCAGGCTTTGATGTTGAAAAAGAAGCCAGGCAGGTGAGGGAAAAGGTTGGTATCATTTTTCAAAAGCCCAGCCTTGACCAGCAGCTTACCGCAGAAGAGAACATCAGGTTTCATGCCTGCTTGTATGGCTTATACAGCTACCAGCCATCATTTAAATTAATGCCAGCAGAATATAAAAAGAAGGTAATGGATCTAGCTGACATTGTAGGTATTCAGGATTCCCTGTTCAAACCCATTAAAAACCTTTCCGGAGGTATGCAGCGTAAGCTTGAGATTATCCGCAGCCTTATTCATACACCCTCCGTGCTATTTTTGGATGAGCCTACTCAGGGCCTTGATGCACTGAGCCGCCGCAGCTTGTGGGAATACATTGATACTGTTAGAAAAAAATATGGCACCACTGTATTTTTGACCACCCATTATATTGATGAAGCAGAGAAAGTAGACAAGGTCTGCATTATAAATCAGGGCAGGATTACCATATCAGGAACACCGGAGGAAATGAAGCACAACCTGTTAAAGCAGCAGCTGGTGCTGGATTCAAAGGATAGAGCCGCTCTTGTCACAGAACTATCAGCTATGGGGCTTTTTCATAAAACTGAAAATCACATTACTGTACCCTACCAGGGAACAGCAGTACAGGATATCATCGCTACACTGAAAACACGTCTCAGTGTACTCAGCATAGAGGAACCCTCTCTTGAAGATGCTTATGTAGAATATTTGAAATTGGGAGGCAAAGCAGCATGAGTGAATTCATATTAAATGGCAGAAAAAAATCGGGACTTGCCCGGGAAATAAACGCAGTAATCACAATATTGGCAAGAGATATCACACTTTTTTTCAAGTCCCCTATGACCATAATCATGAACCTTGCCATGCCCATTGTTATGATGGGCATGCTTGGGGGAAGCTTATCCCAAAACATGGCTGGAGGACTTGGGTTCAATTACAATCAGTTTATGCTGGTGGGAATGATTGTTAATATGCTGTTTATGACAACAACCATGGGCGTTTCCTCTCTTGTAGAAGACCGCACCACAGATTTCACCCAGGAAATGATGATATCGCCGATATCTCGTTACAGTATTATCATTGGTAAAATTTTGGGTTCATCCTTTGGTGCAATTATAGGTATGTTTGGCACTATTATAGTGGGGCTTTGTATGGGCATTACATTAAGCATAACTCAATTGCTGCTGATTATAGTATTTTCGCCCCTTATATGCCTGTCCGCGGGAGCACTTGCCACCATAATTATTGGGGTAATTAAGAATAACAGAACGGCCAATATTGCTGTTTCTTTAATTACTATGCCCCAGATGTTTTTAAGCGGCGCTATCATTCCAATTGGCAATTCACACGGCATATTATATTTTATCAGTAGAATGATGCCAATGACCTACTGCCTTGACCTGGTTCGTTCCGTAGTTTATGCTGGGACATCCCAGTATAACAGTGTGGTTCTTAACAATCCGGTGGTAGATTTCGCTGTTATTATTGTTTTGACTTTAGTCTGCCTGGTTATAGGAACCTTCTTCTATGCCAGAAGTGAAAAAGACAGATAATAAAACTTTTACAAAATTAGGCATTAGGCACTTTGGATCAATTACCCACAGTGCCTTGCTGTATTATATTTTGAATTTTAGATGATTAGATTTTTTCTTTAACAAGTTGGATGAAGTCTGATAAATAAGGTGATATCCATTTTGAATTGTGACAAAAAAGCTGGACATATATTTTATAATCATTTTTATACGGAACAGCATGTAACTGTTTTAGGGATAATTCTTTTTTAACTGCCAGATGTGGAAGCACACAAAGGCCTAATCCGCTCATGGTCATTTCCTTTATTGCTTGTACACTGCCTGTTTCCAGTGCTATTTTATAAGGAATTTCATTGGAATGTAAATCATGTTCAAACGCTGTGCGGTAATTGCAGCCAGGACTTGTTAATATAAAGGATTGATTAGCAAAATCTAATTTGTCTACCATATCTTTTGATGTCAACCTATGAGTTGGAGCAGCCAGAACCAAGATTTTTTCAGGCTTTTTGAATAACGTGGTTATTGAGGGATCTGCTATAGGATTCCCTATGGTTAAAGCTAGATCAATGGTGTTATTGGTTAAGTGGTGTATAGCTTGATCATTATCCATTAATTTTAGGTGAAGTTCAATATTTGGATGTGTATTTACAAATGATTTTATGATTTTTGGAAGAAGAAAATTACAGAGAGATTCTGAAGCACCAATAGTGATTTGTCCATGACTTAAATGGTCGCAATCAATTTTATCTTTAATGTTCGAAGCAAGCGTTAACATTTCTATTGCATATGGCACCAGCATTTCGCCAGAAGAAGTAAGGAAAACGCTTTTCCCAATACGATCAAAGAGTTTTGTATTTAACTCCAGCTCTAATTGCTGAATTTGGGCAGAAATGCTGGACTGGGCATATCCAAGCTGGTCAGCTGTTTTGGTATAATTTTTAATTTTAGATAAAGTTAAAAAAGTCTTTAGTTGTTTTAAGTCCATGGAGAGCACCTTCCTTCACTATTTACATCAATCGAAATTTACGATAGAGACGATAGAAAAACATCGTTTTACAGATCCATTGTATTATAGTAGCATAAACTTATAATAGATACAACAAATAATGGGTTGTATGTAAAACAAATTCCAGTGGAGGAGAAATAAGAATGATGAAAAATTTTCCGGAACCAATTTTGAACCTGCCGGAGGCGAATATTCCAATTAAGGGTGTGAAAGCATATCTTTCTCAAGGAGAGAATCATCAAATTATTTTTATGCAGTTTTCTGAGGATGTTGATTTGCCGGAGCATTATCATGAAAGCCAGTGGGGAATAGTTCTTCAGGGTAAAATAGAGTTAGTGATAGATGGAGTGAAACACTCATATACGAAAGGCGATGAATATTTTATTCCAAAAGGAGTAAAGCATTCAGGGAAAATATTTGCTGGATATACAGATATGACGTATTTTAATCAAGAAGATCGATATGGAATCAAATAGGAAGAGAGGCTTATTATATGAAAGAAGAACTAAGAGAGAAGGTTCTTAGTTTAGGTGCAGATATTTGCAGGTTCGCCGGAATTCAGCGATTTGCAGGAGCACCTGAAGGATTTCATCCCTGCGACATTTTTTCAGAGTGTAAAAGTGTCATAGTATTTGGGGTAGCTCTACCTAAAGGATTATATCAGGTTGACTCTAGATTGATTTATTCACACTTCAATGAATTTGCATGTCCACAAGTTGACCATATTGCGTATCAAACAGCAGTATTTTTAGAAAAGGTGTATTCAGGGATGGGTGTACCCATACCTTGTGATGGACCTTATGACTATTGGAATGAAGAAAAAATGGAAGGTCGGGGGTTGCTTTCCATGAAGCATGCAGCACTTCTTGCGGGAATTGGCACCCTTGGAAAAAACACACTTCTTATAAACAAGGATTATGGAAATCGCCTGATTGTAGGATGTGTTTTGACTGACTTAAAGATAGCTTCTGACGAATTGGATGATGGAGTATGTCTCCAGCAGTGCGATTTGTGTGTGAGAAGTTGTCCGGTAGGAGCAATTAGTGAAAATGGTGTAGAACAAAAACGCTGCCGGATGAAAAGCTATGGCAAGACAAAGCGGGGTTTTGGAACGGTAGAATGTAATAGATGCAGGACTGTTTGCCCAATGCGATTTGGAGTAAAATAAGGTTAAGATTTGGGTTATAATGAAATTATGGTTTATGAAAATCTCCGGTCGCCGGTATTAGATCAACACCGCTTAGCATATGCAAGTGGATGGCATTGCCTGGATAAATAACCCTAACTGGTAATTTATTTAAACCTTAATATTTATAATAGACAAAACATACCATAAAAAGTCGGGAATAACTGCCCCAAAAGAGTTATGATATATTTACAGAAGGAAGTGATGAATATGGATTGGATTGAAGGAATCAGTAAAGCTATATATTATATTGAAGATAATATAACCGAAGAGCTGAGCATAGAAAATATTTCAAAAATAGCATTAATGTCCCCGTTTTATTTTCAGAAGGGATTTGCAATGCTATGTGGTTTTTCTGTAGGTGAGTACATCAGACAGAGGAGGCTTACCCTTGCCGGCAGTGAGCTTGTTTCTACTGATGATAAGATTATTGATTTAGCTCTGAAATACGGCTACGACTCACCTGATAGTTTTACAAAAGCTTTTACCCGATTTCATGGAGTCACACCAACTGCTGTTCGAAAGGATGGAGCAATGATTAAATCCTTTGCCCCGCTTAAAATCAAATTTTCATTGGAAGGTGGTTATATCATGGATTACAAAATTATTGAAAAAGATTCCTTTACTGTCATAGGAGCGTCAAGAATATTTAAATATGAAAGTGCAACTAGAGAAATTCCAAAGTTTTGGACTGAGCATTATCAAACAGGAAAGGGTAAATTTGTATGTGGAATGTACGGCATCTGCATAGATGAAAGTATGGGATCAGATGAATTTCAGTATCTTATTGCAGACAATTACAATCCTTCAAGGGAAATACCAGAAGGATTTGTAACAAGAATAATTCCAGGACATACCTGGGCTGTTTTTCCCTGCAAAGGTGCAATGCCGAAATCCTTGCAGGCTGTAAACGAAAAAATCTATTCGGAATGGCTTCCTAATTGTAAGGATTATGAGATTGCAGCTGGCTATAATATCGAAATGTATAACGACCCAGTTGATTATCCAAAAGGTACCCAGGATGAAAACTACTACAGCGAAGTGTGGATTCCTGTGAAGAAAAAATAATAATATAATTTAGAGTCCCAGAATCATCCATGTTTTTGTAGGGTGATCTGGGATTTTATTTTTATTATTTAAAATGTAGTAACTTCACCTTGTTATAGTTTTATTGTAAGATATAGTATAAGCTAATATATTGAGAAGGAGATAAAAAATGAATAAAATAGTTAATGGTAAAAAGTTCGTTGCATCTTACAGCGGCGGCAAGGATAGTATGCTTGCAATTTACAGGGCAATAAAGCTCGGAATGAAACCAGTTTCATTGATTAATACATACAATACAGACAGGGAAAGCTCATGGTTCCATGGCATTCCTGAGGAGCTGCTGAAGGAAGTTTCAGCTTCATTAAATATACCCATCACGTTAATCAGAACCTCCGGAAAAGATTATGCAGTGAATTTTGAAAAGGAACTTAAGGCACAGAAGGAAAAAGGCGCTGAGGTTTGTGTATTTGGAGATATCGATCTGGAGGAACATTTACAGTGGTGTACTGCACGTTGTAATGCAGCGGGCTTGGAAGCATTTTTTCCACTTTGGAAAGAAAACAGAAAAGCTTTGGTGGATGAATTTATTGAAAGCGGATTTACTGCAAACATTAGTATTGTAGACACAGACAGGCTAAGTGAAAAGCACCTTGGAATGACATTGTCCCAGGAAACGGTTTCCTCCATCATTTCAGAAGGAGCAGATCCATGCGGGGAAAATGGCGAATACCATACATTTGTATCCAACGGCCCTCTATTTAGAACCCCGGTTTCTTTCTGTTTTGGACAACCTGTGAAAAGCGATAAATACGGGATTTTGCCAATTTTGAAGGGTTGATTGGGGGTCTGACCCCCTTCCAATTAATGGTATACCTTCTGTATATAGTAGATAAGTATCCACAGAAGGTTTATTTCTTCAATTCGGGACTTATTTTATAAAATAAGGATATGTTATATTTAATAATATAAAAGGAGTGTATCTGCATGAATGACAAAAAAGATTTTTTAGATAATGGACCTTTTTTTCATGGTACTAAATCAGAGCTGAAAATTGGGGATTTATTGGAACCACAACACCTATCAAATTACCAAAATAAAAAATCTAGCTATATTTATTTTACTGCAACATTAAATGCTGCTAAGTGGGGTGCTGAACTGGCCACATCTAAAGCAAAAGAAAGAATTTATATTGTAGAGCCATTAGGCGAATTTGAAAATGACCCCAACTTAACAGACAAAAGATTTCCTGGAAATCCAACACGTTCTTATAGGTCTAAATCTCCCTTGAAAATAGTAGCAGAATTAGGTTCATGGGAAAGACATTCTGATGAAGAAATAAATCATATGCTCTCATCCTTAAAAAAGTTAAGTGATGAAGGGAAAAATGTAATATACGATTAATCCATGTTATATAATTCAAATTATATTTAGAAAATCCAGCATGGATGATTAGTGGTATAATGTTTATAAGATACCGCATGTGAAAACAGATAAATTTAAAATGAAGGGTGTTGTAATTATTGGAAAAGCAATACAGGATCTCAGAAAAGAACATGAATCTATTTTAAATGTTCTAAACATAGCTGATAAAGTTATATCTTCCAGGTCTGATGAAGTTAAAAAGCTGCAATTTGGCAAGGAACTTGTTTACTTTTTAAAAAAATTTGCTGATAAATGCCATCATGGAAAAGAAGAAAACTATTTGTTTAATGAGTTGTAAAGTCGTGGAATTCCAAATGAGGCGGCCCTATTGGCGTGATGCTTAAAGAACATCAGGAAGGCAGAGAGTTAATAGCTTTAATGAATAAAGCTGTGGAAACCTCAAGCCTGGAAGACTTTGTACTTAGTATTGCCAATTACAGTGAACTTCTTAGGAACCACATAGTAAAAGAAAACAATGTTTTATTTGAAATGGCAGGCAAAATATTGGACGAGGAAAAGCAGTTTGAACTGTTTAAAAAATTGAAAAACACGAGGAAAGTACCATAGGGCATGGAGTACATGAAGAATTGCATGGGATGATCCATAAATGGTCGGAAGAATTTTGATGAAGGGTGAGGTAGGGCCTCACCTTTTTTATAAATAAGTTTGTTTAATATCAAGGAAATCACCCTGAAAATGAATTAAAATCTAAGTATAGGATGGCCTACTAATAAGAAATAACACACTTAATAAAAAATAAGGAGGATATTCTTATGAAACAGACAATAACAATCAACAGCGAAACTCACCTTGGAGAGCTTGTAACATATTTTCCTGCCATTACTTCCCGTCTTAACGAACTGCATATTGACTATTGCTGCCAGGGAGACAGGACACTTAAGATGGCAATTGAGGAAGCTGGCCTCACACCGGATTTCATTACTGAGATTCAGAAGGGCTACAATGACTACCTAAGCAGACCGGATAAAGAACTGCCAGTATCAGAACTGTCCGATGAGCAGCTTATTGGTCTGATCCTTGAAATTCATCATCAGCCTGAACGGGCACTGTGGAAGGAATTAGATCAACTTGTGAATAAAATATTACTGGTTCATTACGGACATGGCAAGGAACTGCTTTTGAAACTTCATAGAAACTTCAGTGAGTTAAAGCTGGAGCTGGAGGAACATTTTGCAAAGGAGGAAAAGGAACTTTTCCCGGCAATGCTTAAGGCTGATAAAACTTCAGAGGATAATGCGGCCATACGTTCACTTATAATAGAATTAGAGGGTGAGCATGAAGGTGCTGGCAGAATCATTAAGAATCTAATCAAAGAAAGCAATGATTTCACTCCCCCAGAGTACTCATGTCCTACAATGAAGGCTGTGTATGTGAAACTCCATGAATTGGCTGATGATATATTCCTTCATATAGCTAAGGAAAATAGTGTCCTTTTCAAACGTTACCAATAAAACATAAGGATGCTCCAGCTACAGCACCAATTATATTTAATTTACCGCCAATTAAGGGATAATAATTAATTGGCGGCTTTTTTTATTTTGGCTATGTTTAATTTTTAATGGAGCTTGTTAAAAGTTACATTGATACACCTTTGAGAAGTATGCGAATTAACCCCCATCTGTGCAAAATTTCAAATAGTGTGCAGATTTTTAGGCTCGGCAAATTATGTCCGTATAATGGTGTAAATTAGATAAGCAAAAAAAAGAGAACATGCT
>CALBDU010000025.1 GCA_937927335.1 uncultured Clostridium sp. | reverse complement strand
TATTATTATTCTATCATAGAAAGCTGCTTTTACAGACTTTTTTCCACAGGCTCTTTTCAAAGGTAATATCCACTTATGTTGATAGCTTTATTATTTCACAAATGAAGAGAGATAATGCGATATTACCTATATATCTGACAAATCTCTTTGTTTGGCTTTGGAGTACTGTTAATATCGCTTATCTCCTATTTAGATAGGGATAACAACCGCAAAAAATAGAATCACCCTGCTGTTAAGGCCAGCAGAGTGAATTAGTAAAAAATCTAAACATTAATGCGGCATCGCATCTTGCGATCCAATTACCTGTCTATATTATTACATAAATATTGAAAAATAAAAACAAGGTAAAAACAGTTTTATAAACTTTTTTAACTTATGTATGTATTTTATTGCTTAATAGGAGGATATTATTGTGTACTTTGGTTTTAATTAAACATTCTTCAAACTAACATTGATTAATATTTTTTGTTTCATTATAGATTAAATTACATATAACAAGTCCCAAATCTATTAGAAAATGTTTTTGATTATCTGCATATTCTTTTCTCTCGTTAAGACTTTCTTGTGATGAATGTCTAAAACATTGAATTTTTTTTCTTAATACTTTTACATCATTTTCTTTGATAAAACCCAAAGAAACGCATTCATAATCCAATGAAATGAATTTGCCTTTTTTTTTCAATAAAAATTCAATTAAGTTTCCTATTTCCTTCAATTTTTCATCAAGTGCCATTTCACAAAATTGTGCATTTCTCGTTGATATTTTTTGAATTAATTCATCTAACTCATCAACTACAATAACATTTTCAGTATTTTCTTTTTCTAAATCCTCAATAGCTTCTTTTATAACATCTATTTTCTTTTTATCGTATTCAGTTAATATTTCACTTTTTAAATTAAGATCCTCACAATATTTCAATAATGCAGTTATTAATTTTGCAACTTTAAAATTAGATTCCATTTCAAATATTTGCCGCAATTTATTAGCTTTTGAACAATAAAATTCATATCCAATATCTTGATAAACATCGATATTAATAATTCCTTTTACAAATCTTTGGAATGAACTATTTGAAAAGTCTAATACATATCCAGTTTTCATGTCAAACAATTCCTCTATAGCTTGTATGGTTGAGTATTTTAAATTTGACATAGTACCTCCTACAAATTATATTTATAAAGTTTTTCTATCACTTTTTCCTTTTAAAGCATCCCTAAAAATTGCATTACATTTTGGGACTGTTGATTTTATGTAGAACTTAATGGAGCAGCAAACATTTTAAGTTGCTCTTCTGAAAACTTCATATATTTCAATCACCATTTTTATTTTTTTGCAGAATACTACAATTTACAATTTATATTATAATCTATTACCAGATTCCATAAAAGTAAATGTGTAACTATATTGTATCAAATTAACTTACATTAATTTTAGTGTTATAGAAAGGTTATCTTTATTATTTCTACATATGCAATCCATATAATGAAGTTATTAATTAGTAATAAGGAGCTGATAGAAGCATGCATATGTTAGTTTGTGTAAAACAAGTACCTGATACAACGGAGATAAAGATGAACCCCAAAACAAATACGCTGGATAGATCCAGTGCATCCACTATCATCAATCCGTATGATGCCCATGCCGTGGAGGAAGCAGTTAGAATTAAAAATAAATATGGGGGGAAGGTAACTGTGTTATCTATGGGGCCGCCACAAGCTCAGGAAGTAATAAAAAAGTGCATTGAAATGGG
This sequence comes from uncultured Clostridium sp., assembly GCA_937927335.1. Taxonomy (GTDB): domain Bacteria; phylum Bacillota; class Clostridia; order Clostridiales; family Clostridiaceae; genus UBA699. The sequence continues at coordinate 9,126 of CALBDU010000025.1, read as the reverse complement.
GGCTGATAATGGATACCTTCTTTCCGATCGTGCCTTTTCAGGGTCAGATACATTAGCAACCAGTTATATACTTGCAATGGGAATAGAAAAAGTAATTCAGGAAGAACCTGTGGATATCGTATTTTGTGGTAAGCAAGCCATTGACGGCGACACTGCACAAGTCGGTCCAGGAATAGCATCAAGGCTTGGTATGGCACAATTAACTTATGTTGAATACATCCAAGACATAGATATTAAAAACAGACACATAATTGTGCATAGAAAGAATGATGTTGGGCATGAAGTTATACAAGCTAACATCCCATGTTTAATTACTGTAGAAAAAGATATCAATGAGTTAAGTTATTCTTCCTTGTCTAAAATGATTAGAGCTGCTCGTTATAAGGCCAAGGTATGGGGAATTAATGATTTTAATGCAGATTTAAGCCAATTAGGTTTAAAAGGCTCTGCTACATCGGTTAGAAAGATCTTCCCACCTGCACAGAGGGTAGGAGGAGAACTGCTAAAGGGAAATACAAACGAGGTAGTTAAAGCACTGGTGGAAAAATTAAAAGGAGGGTTGATCCAATGCCAGCAATAACATCAGAGTATATAAAAAAAGATGATTTGGACATAAAGAGTATTAATGAATTAAAGAAAAATAGTGGTGGAGTATGGGTTTTTGCAGAACAGCTTGAGGGTGAATTATCGTCTGTTACCTTGGAACTGATTGGTGAAGCAACAAAACTTGCTTCAAAATTGAATACATGTGTAAGTGCAGTGCTTTTAGGAGAATCTGTGGAATGTATTATTCCAATATTATTTGAGCATGGAGCAGATAAGGTTTTTGTCATGGATCATCAAATATATCGCTATTACAGATGTGAAACTTATAACAAAGCTTTTAGATATCTGATAAAAAAATATACCCCTGAGATATTGTTAATGGGGGCAACCACAACTGGCAGGGATTTAGCTGGAGCAGTAGCAACCTCACTAAAAACTGGGTTAACTGCAGACTGCACACAATTGGATATAGATCTTGACAAAAAAATATTGCTCGCCAGCAGGCCAGCCTTTGGCGGAAACATTATGGCAACCATAGTTTGTGAGAACCATCGTCCACAAATGGCTACGGTACGTCCGAGGGTTATGAAAATGCCAGATCAAGTGTCAGGTAGAATAGGAGAGGTAATAAGGGAAAGCGTAGAAATTGATGAAAAATCTTTAAAGACTAAAGTATTAGAGATTATTAAGGAAAAAGCTGAAAATGTAAAATTAGAAGATGCTGAAATTATAGTTTGCGGTGGACGAGGAATACAAAATGAAGAGGGCTTTAAATTAATAAGTGAATTGTCAAGGGTTCTTGGAGGCGTTGTAGCTGGAAGCCGTGGTGCTGTCGAAAAAGGTTTGGTGGATTCAAAACGTCAGATTGGTCAAACTGGACAGACTGTTTCACCAAAGATATACTTTGCAATTGGTATTTCTGGCGCAATCCAACACACAGTTGGAATACAGGGATCTGATAAAATAATTGCAATTAATACCGATGCAGAATGTCCAATGATGAAACTTGCAACTTATGGAATTATTGGCGATGTGTTTGAAGTAGTACCTAAACTAATAAATGAGTTTAAGGAAGTCGCAAGCTTTACTAACAAAGGAGGAAACTTAATTGGCGGAGAAATTTGATGCAGTTGTCGTAGGTGCAGGTGTTGCGGGGCTATCAGCAGCATATGTAATGGCAAAAGAAGGACTTAATGTAATAATTATTGAAAAAGGTAAGTATCCAGGATCAAAAAATGTTATGGGTGGGGTTATTTACCGTCATATGATGGAGGAAATCATACCTGAATTCTGGAAGGACGCACCCTTGGAACGGCCTATAATAGAACAGAATCTTTGGCTTATGGACAAGGAATCAGCAGTTAAAACAGGGTACAGAGGAATGGAATGGGGTATAGCTCCATATAATAATTTTACTGTTTTCAGAGGGAAATTTGATAAATGGTATGCCCAAAAATGCATTGAAGCAGGTGCTTTGCTGGTTAATGAAACAACGGTAACAGAATGCATTATTCAAAATAACAAAGTAGTTGGAGTTAAAACAGATAGACCAGAGGGAGATATCTATGCAGATGTGGTTGTACTGGCTGATGGGGTAAATTCATTACTATCTAAAAGTCTTGGATTTCACCAGGAATGGAGAAAAGATCAGGTAGCACTTGCTGTAATGGAAGAATTAAAGATGCCTTCAGAAAAGATTGAAGATAGATTTAATCTTGATAAAGGTATGGGCGCTACAATTGAAATATTTGGTGATGGTACACAGGGAATGGTAGGTACTGCTTTTATTTATACAAATAAAGAACATATATCTATTGGCTGTGGAGCTTTACTTTCTCAGATGTCTCAAAAGAGAATACGCCCTTATGAATTATTGGAATATATAAAAAAACATCCTGTAATAAAACCTTTAATCGCAGGTGGAGAACCTTGCGAATACTATGCCCATTTAATACCCGAAGGCGGTTATAAAAGCATACCTAAGCTGGTTGGAGATGGTGTATTGGTGGTTGGCGATGCTGCGCAATTTGTCAATGGTATCCATCGTGAAGGTTCCAACATGGGAATGACATCTGGAAGATTGGCTGCAGAAACCATTATTAATGCAAAAAAGTCAGGTCAGTTTGATAGAAATGCACTTTCAAAATATGAAACAATGATTAAGAATAGCTATGTTATAAAGGACCTTTATAAATATAAGGATGCATCTTCAACCATGGAAGAGAATCCACGCTTTTTTAATAACTATATACCTGCTGCAAATAAGCTATTAAATAAAATGCTGACTGTAGATGGTGTAGCTAAAGCTGACAAACAAAAATCAGGTTTTGCATACTTTACAGAAGGCAACTCAAAACTTGGATTTGCTAAGGACATGATAAAAATCTGGAGGGCTATGAAATAATGGAAGAGCAAAAGATAACGGTAAATATAGATGAAAAATTATATTTGAATAGTTATGATGTAGATACAGTAGCACATTTATCAATCAAAGATCCTGAAGTATGTAAAAAATGTGTAGAGAAAACATGTACCTGTATATGTCCTGCACATGTATATGAATGGACTGAAGATCATATTACATTGAGTTACGAAGGATGTCTTGAATGTGGTGCATGCCGTATAGGTTGTTGCCATAACAACATTGAATGGTCATATCCAAGAGGTGGTTTCGGTATTCAATTTAAATTAGCATAATAATTTTTAAACTCATTTCAATTAAAAGAAATGAGTTTTTATTTTTTTATGATATTATCTACATAAAATCTTCATATGATATTGATACTATAAATGTAGAAGATAACACCCCACATAGGGGGGAGGTATAAATATGAATGAAGAAAGAAAAAAGGCTTTGCAATCGTTAAAAACTGCAAAGGGACAAATTGATGGCATCATAAAAATGGTAGAGGATGGTCGTTATTGTATTGATATCTCAAACCAAATAATGGCTGCCCAATCGCTTTTAAGAAAAACCAATGTGCTGATTTTAAAACAACATTTAGACCACTGTGTAAAAACAGCTATGATAAACGGTAATGGTGAAGAAAAGGTTGATGAGATAATTTCATTGATAGAAAAAATAACAGATAAATAGGGGGGATACTGTATGGTAAATAAAACATTAAAAATCGAAGGGATGACCTGTGCAGCATGTGCCAAAGCAGTGGAACGTGCCACTAAAAAGCTGGATGGAGTAATAGATGCAAATGTGAACTTTGCTACGGAGAAATTGAGTGTAAGCTTTGACGAGACAAAATTAAAGATTTCGAATGTACAGGAAGCTATAAGTAAAGCTGGCTACAAGGGTTTAATAGATTCAGTAAACAAAACTTTAAAAATCCAAGGTATGACCTGTGCGGCATGCGCCAAGGCTGTAGAAAGAGCTGTGAAAAAGCTGGATGGAGTAATAGATGCAAATGTGAACTTTGCTACAGAAAAGTTAAACATAAGCTATGAAGCTGAGAAGATAAGGATTCCTGATATCAAAAAAGCAGTTGAAAAAGCTGGATACAAGGCACTTGAAGAAGAAATCAGCATAGATGTTGACAAACAGAATAAAGAAAAAGAAATTAAAATCCTTTGGAAAAGGTTCATAATATCAGCGGTTTTCACCATACCACTTTTAATGATATCTATGGGTCACATGCTTGGCTATATGCTTCCAGAAATTATTGACCCTATGGTAAATCCAGAGAACTTTGCTGTTATACAGCTTGCATTAGCTACAGTGGTTATTATTACTGGCTTTAAGTTTTTTAAAGTTGGTTATCCAGCGTTAATCAGGAGAAGTCCCAATATGGATTCACTGATATCACTTGGTACCTCAGCCGCCTATCTTTACGGTATATTTGCAGTTTACCAGATATTTATGGGAAACAAGCAATATGCATATGACTTGTATTTTGAATCTGCAGGTGTAATATTAACCTTAATTACATTAGGAAAGTATCTTGAGGCTGTATCAAAAGGTAAGACCTCTGAGGCCATTAAAAAACTAATGGGACTTGCGCCAAAAACAGCAACAATTATAAGAGATGACAAAGAAGTTGTAATTCCAATAGATGAAGTTGAAACTGGCGATATTATAATAGTTAAACCTGGGGAAAAGCTGCCAGTGGACGGAGAAGTTATTGAAGGCTTAACATCAATCGATGAATCAATGTTAACTGGTGAAAGTATCCCTGTTGAGAAGACTAAAGGAGATAAAGTAATTGGTGCAAGTATAAATAAAAGCGGTTATATAAAATACAAAGCTACTAAGGTAGGTAAGGATACTGCATTAGCCCAAATCATAAAGCTTGTTGAAGAAGCCCAGGGATCAAAAGCTCCAATAGCAAAACTTGCAGATGTAATTTCAGGATATTTTGTACCTACAGTTATGAGCATTGCAGTAATTACATCAGCAGCATGGTATTTCTCTGGCAAACCTGCAGTGTTTGCACTGACAATTTTCATATCTGTGTTGGTAATAGCATGTCCATGTGCACTGGGCCTTGCTACACCAACAGCGATTATGGTTGGAACTGGCAAAGGTGCTGAGTATGGAGTGTTGATAAAAAGTGGAGTGGCCCTGGAAACAGCTCATAGGATTAAGACTGTAGTATTTGATAAAACTGGTACTATAACTGAGGGAAAACCTAAAGTTACCGATATTATATCAACAGGAATCATGAATGAAGTAACTTTACTCCAGTTGGCTGCATCAGCCGAAAAAGGATCTGAACATCCACTTGGTGAAGCAATTGTAAAAGGTGCGGAGGAAAAATCTCTAGAATTTAAGCCTCTGGAGCAGTTTAAAGCAATTGCAGGCCATGGTATAGAAGTCGTTATTGAAGGCAAATGCATGCTGCTTGGGAATAAAAAACTGATGGTTGAAAATAACATTGATTTAATAAAGGTTGAAGATACATCTGATAAACTTGCCAGTGAAGGCAAAACCCCAATGTATATAACGTCTGAAGGTCGCCTGGCAGGAATAATTGCTGTGGCGGATACAGTAAAGGAAAATAGTAAAAAGGCCATTGATAAGCTTCACAATATTGGTATTGAGGTTGCTATGATAACTGGAGACAATAAAAGGACGGCAGAGGCCATTGCAAAACAAGTTGGAATAGATGTGGTTCTGGCAGAGGTATTGCCTCAAGATAAGGCTAATGAAGTTAAAAAGCTGCAGGACATGGGAAAGAAAGTAGCTATGGTGGGGGATGGAATTAATGATGCTCCTGCACTGGCCCAAGCTGATATAGGTATAGCAATCGGTTCTGGAACTGATGTAGCTATGGAATCTGCGGATATCGTATTGATGAGAAGCGACCTTATGGATGTTCCCACTGCCATCGAGTTAAGCAAAAAAACAATCAACAATATCAAACAAAACTTGTTTTGGGCATTCGGGTATAACATTTTAGGAATACCAGTTGCCATGGGAATACTGTATTTGTTTGGCGGGCCATTGCTCAACCCAATTATAGCGGCAGCAGCTATGAGCTTTAGTTCAGTTTCAGTACTGCTGAATGCATTGAGATTAAAAGGATTTAAACCACAATATTAATAACAATAATATTAAATATAAATTTAGGAGGAATGAAAAATGAAAAAGAAAATAATTGTTGAAGGTATGAGCTGCGGTCACTGTGTTAACCATGTGAAGGAGGCTTTAGAGGAATTAAAAGGCGTTCAATCAGCCGAAGTGGATTTGGCTTCAAAAACAGCTGTGATAACCTTAGAAAACAATATAGCTGATGAAAATATCAAAAATGCTATAGAAGATGCTGGATATGATGTTGTAAGTATTGAAGAAATTTAGTTATAATAATATAAAAAGGGAGGGATTATTATGATGTATGGATATGGCTTCGGAGGATTTTGGATGATGCCGTTCATGCTGATATGCATTGCCATAGTAGTATTGATTGTAGTGTTGGTAATGAGATCAAACGGTAATCACAAAACCTCAAATTTCAACAACAATAAGGCTTTGGAAATATTAGATTCAAAACTGGCTTCAGGTGAAATAACTGAAGAAGAGTACCAAAGAAAAAAACAAATGATATTAAAAGGCTAAATCTAAATGAAGGCTCCTGATTTAATTCAACATTAATTCAGGAGCATATTTATTTACTGTCATTGTTACTATACCCATTTTAAAAATACTCCTTTAAATTTTATTTTAATAAAAAGAGTAATCAGTCTTTTCGCCTATTCTCTTTAGTATGTATTTTAAGCCAGAAGTGTAGATCTCCTGGCTTTTCACTTTTGCATCTATCAATATAATTGTATATTAATCTATCTTTTACACAAAATATTACAGAGGAGGTGATAAATATCATGGACAAAAAAGAATCTCCTAAGTCGCTAGACATTGACAAACCTGAAAAACTTTCGAAACGCATGACTATAAAAGATGAAGCAAATTTCGCTGATGACCCAGGTGAAGTATATCTGGGTACTATGGTTAATAGTGTTAGAATGCCAAAAGGCGAAAAATAATAATGCTAATTTATAAATCATATTTATACCCTCGTTATTTTCCAGGAGAGTAATACACTCCTGGCTTTTCATTTTTGTGCTTTAGCCTTGTTCCTGAATTTCAAAATCTGACACAAAGGGTGTAGAAACATTACTGCTATGTTCTTTGTCGATTAATTACCAGTTTATTCCTATCATTTCTATGGTTGAACCATCTTCCTAGTTAATTCATATAAGTAATATATTGCGTAGCAACTGAATTGTTTAAAAATAAAATAATAAGCAGTTAGGAGCCTTATTTTGTTTCTAACTGCTTATTCTGCAACATAACAGAGAAGGAAATAGTAAATCTTAGTGTATAATGTGATTTATTGATACATATGGTGCCTTGTCATTGACAAATTGTTATTAATTCCTTTAGAGAAAATAAGTTGCTGAATGTCTAAATCGCTAGCTCGAAAGGAGGCAGCACAAGAATTTAGGTATAGTCTCCACATTTTGATAAAACGTTCATCATATTTTTTTCTAATATGCTCTATATTCTTTTCAAAGTTTGCCGACCAATGGTCCAGAGTTTTTGCATAATGTAATCGCAAACTTTCTGCATCTAACAAATGAAAGTTGTTTTCAGGCAAAAGCCAAATCAACTCACGAGTTGAAGGAATATATCCACCAGGAAATATGTATTTTCTAATCCACCGATTACATGGTATCTCAAGTTGCCCTGTAATGCTATGTAAAACAGATATTCCACCAGGAAGAAGAAGTTTATTCACTGCCTCCATATACTTAGGTAAATTTGCTCTTCCAACATGTTCCACCATTCCAACACTGACTACCTTATTGAATTTAAGAGCTTCACTTTCTGCAAGAATTCTATAATCCATTAATTGCACATCAATCAGTTTTTCTAATCCAAGTTCAGAAATACGCTCCTTTGTTTTGGAGTATTGTTCTTCACTTAAGGTTATACCTAGAGCTTTTACTCCATATTGCTGTGCAGCACGAATAATCAGCCAACCCCATCCGCAGCCTATGTCTAATAAGGTTTCCCCTGGATGTAGCTGTAGCTTCTTTAAGATGTAATCAATTTTTTGTAATTGAGCTTTATAAAGAGAATCCTCTGGTGAACAAAAATAAGCACAAGAGTAACTCATAGTTTCATCCAGCCACAGCTCATAAAAATCATTTCCTAAGTCATAATGATGTTCAATGTCTCTTTGCTGCTTTATTAAAGAAGTTGACCTATTTTCACTAGCAAACAATTTTTGCAATGCTCCGAAACCTTTCTTTTCAAAAAAAGGAATGTTAATTTTGTAGATTGTTTCAACAACTTCTTGAAGATTACCGTTTATATCAATTGTTCCATCCATATAAGCTTCTCCAAAAGCTAGTGAAGGGTCTTTTAACATCTTTATTCCAGAAATTTTATCTTTAAATATAACCTTAAAGGCAGGGTTTCCTTGACCATAGTTTTCACTTGTTCCATCCCAGTAATCAATTGAAAAAGAATAGTCCTTAATTTTTTCACAAAATTTATGTATAAAATTCTTCTCCATGTTCGCACTTCCTTAATAATTATCACAATTCTAATTATTAACGTAATTAAAGATTATATTCAAATATTGAAATTAAATCACAATTTTATTTTATTTTTCACCAATCATAAATCTGTAATATATTAACAATGTTAAAATATTGTGGAGCATGTGTATTATTTAAAAACAAAAAACAGTCAGTAATATAAAGTTACTAACTGTTTTTTGTTATTACATTGAAGTCATTTTTTTACATTCGTCCGCACATTTTTTACATTCATCTGCACATTTTTTACAATGGTCATCTTTAAACATTTCACATTCTTGAGCACATTTATCACAAACAGTAGCACAAAGTTGACAATGTTCTTTTGCAAATTGACTATTCATAGCCATCATTGATGATGACATTTGACACATGCATGCGCATTCAGCGAGGATGCTTATACAATTCTTTCTCGCAGCAACATCAGATTCATTTAAACATGCTGTAAAGCATTCATGACATGCTTGAGCAGTAAGCGCACCATAACAAGGTGCCTTATTTGTTGTGCTCAACTATGAGATAATT